>JADZFO010000008.1 GCA_020849855.1 bacterium
AAGATGTGAAGCCCTGAAGAGTTATTGTTCAAGATACAATTCCACTCGACCACACAGTGCTATCGGCCATCTGCCACCCACATCGCGCCTTCCGGCACTGAATAACCTGTTTGGCGGCCACAGCTAGCCCGCGGCCTGAGCCGCGCCGACAGCCACGCTGGCGCCGATCTCGATGCTCTTCAGCGCCGCCAGGCAGACACTGAGCGCGTAGATACTGTCCTCGGCGGTACACAGCGGCTGGCTGCCGTCCATCACGCACTGCACCACATGCTCCAGCTCGCGCTTCAGCGGCTCGCCGCGCTCCACATGCCGCAGCCCGGCCAGCAGGTTGTTGCCTTCGGGATTGTCTTCGTAGACCAGGATCAGCTGGTTCATCAGGTCGCAGAGCGCGAAGTGCTTTGTCCCCACGCAGAAGATATTGCGGGCCCGGTAGGGCGCCAGCCAGCTGGTCTCGATAATGCCCGTGCGGCCGGCGGGGAATTGCATCTGCAGTACCGCGTGGTCCTCATGGTTATGGACCCGCTGCATGGCATTGCAGAACACGCTTTCTGCCCGCGCATCCAGCAGGTAGCTGATCAGGTCCACGTCGTGGGTGCCCAGGTCCAGCACGATGCCGGTGTCGGCGATGCGTCCGTGGTAGGGGCCGACGCGCAGGTTGTTCACGGTCAGCACCTCGCCCAGCTCGCCGCTGGCGATGATCTGCTTGAGCTCGCTGACCGCCGGGTTGAAACGCTCGATATGGCCAATGGCGATGATCTTGCCGGCCGCGCGGGCCAGTTCCACCAGCTCCTGCGCCTTAGCCAGGTCGTCGCTGATCGGCTTTTCCACCAGCAGGTGGCAGCCGGCTGAAATCGCGTCCCTGGCCGCCTGATAGTGCATCACAGTCGGCGCGGCGATGGAAACCAGGTCCGGCCCCTGCTCCAGCAGGGCGTGGTAGTCGGTGAAAAGCTGCGTACCGTGCTTGTCCGCCAGCTCCTGCTTGCCGGGGTCCGGATCGGCCACGCCGACCAGCCGGCAGTTCTCCAGCTCGCTGTAAACCCTTACGTGATGGCGCCCCATGGAGCCGGCGCCGATGACACCTACCTTCAGCATGCGCGGGATTATAGGACACCCCGGGTAGCATTTGGCGCCCTCCGGCGGCAGAGAGGCTTTAATCGGCGCCAGCGGGAACAATGTTAAGAAGCGGCGTTCATAACTGTTTGACAGATACAGCCGGGTGTTATATGATTTCAGTCAACCTTTCAACTACCAAGGTCTGGCCGGAAGGCCGGTAAAGGAGGAAGTATGCACAGGCTTATCGCCTTTGTGCTCGTGGTGATGGTTGTGGTGTGGGGCACCACCGCGCTGGCTGCTGAGTACAGCGCCCTGGATGGTACGTCCTGGGAGGGCCCGAACGTTGGTGTCGGCGGCCTGCTCCTGAGCGGCGATGGTCCGGGTGGCGACAGCGACAGCGAGTTCATCCCGACGATCAATGTCAGCGGCCTGTGCGACTACGTCTCCTGGCAGGCCTTCTATGGCTTCGGCAGCGACGCCAGCGTCTTCGGCGGCACCGTTGATTATGTCTTCGCCAACAACTTCGACGAGTGCGAGACCTGCCCGACGGGCGGCGTGTGGTGGCTGGGCGCTGGTGCGACCCTGATGAGCTACAGCGACCTCTTCGTCACGGGTACCACCGGCGGTCTGGATGAGACCGAGATCGGCGCCAACATTGGCGGCGGCTGGCGCAGCGGCGACTGGGGCGTGGACCTGTATGTCCACTACCTCCCCAGCAACGAAGTCCTGGGCTTCCAGGGCGCTGTGACCTACAACTTCAGCAACTAACTCTCAGTTCACTGAGAAAGCTAAGGCCCCCGGTCAATCCGGGGGCCTTTTTGTTTGCCTGCCCGGCGGGCCGTAACAGAAGGCCCGGATTCCCGTCCAGTCAGATATCTGATATCCTTACCGGCCTCAAATGCAGCTAGCCCTGTTTACACCTGCGGGATATGTCTGGCCCGTCCTGCGTAACTTCGAGGTCTTCATCGCGAAGCTCGGCGCGCAGCCGAGCCTCAGTGAGCACAGCCTCGGCGCCCGCACCCTGGGCGAGCTTGCCGCGGCGGAGCGCCACGAGCGCAGCCCGCTCTACCCCGCCGACGCCGGCTCTGAGCTGGGGCAGTACCAGGTGGAGCCGCGGACCGGCAAGCGCCTGGAGCTGCTGCACCGCGACCTCTATGAAGCCCTTCTGCGGCCCTCAGCCTTCTTCACCGACAGCGACAAGAACATGGCCGAGACCTTCTGGCCCGATCTGCGCGACACGCATATCGAGCGCAAGCTGGAGGCCTTCTTCTTCTTTTACCTCCGCCGCACCATGCGCCATGTCAGCGTGCTGGAGGGCCTGAGCGTCCTGCGCGCCACCTTCTTCAACCATGAAGCCGTGGAGCCCGAGCACTGGCTCTTCACCACCCAGGAGCGCCTGGCCAGCCTGGCGGCCCAGGACCAGCTGCTGGAAAGCAGCTTTGATGCCCCGCTGAGCAGCCGCATCGACGACCTCGCTTTTGTGCTGAACACCGACCAGGACCGCGCACCCAATTCGCCGGGCTGGATCACGGGAACTATGAAGCGCGCCAGTGATGGCCGGGTGAATATCCACACCCGCTGCGGTATCGACGACTGGCTTGCGGACAACCGCGGCGAGCTGGAGGCGGCCCGTCCTTACATTGAGGCCGAGATCTTTGCCAGCCTGAGCTATGTCTTCGGCTGGGAAATGGCCGCGGTGGAGGCGGCCTGATGAGCGGCTGCCAGCCCGACAGCGACTGGCCCGCGTCTCTTGAGGAGCGCTGCCTTGTCATCTCCGGCCCCAGCGGGGTCGGCAAGACCACCATCGTCCAGGCGGCGCTGAAGCAGAACCCCGGCTGGATCCAGTGCATCACCTGCACCACCCGTCCGCCTCGCGAGCATGAAGTTAACGGTCGCGACTACTACTTCCTCAGTGAAGAGCAGTTCATGGGCCGTGTCTGCAGCGGGCAGTTTCTGGAGTATGCCGAGGTCTACGGCCGGCACTACGGCACGCCGCTGTCGGAGATTGAGCGCGCCAGCGCCGAGAATAAGCGCCTGATCATCGTGGTAGACACGGTGGGCTGCCTCTCGATCCGGGCGCTGAACCCCGAGGTCAAGCTGCTGGGCCTGTTGCCGCCAAGCATGGAAGTGCTGCGCCAGCGCCTGGCAAGCCGCGGGGATGAAAGCCCGGCGGAGATCAGCCAGCGCCTGGCCGAAGCTTATATCGAGCTCACCCGGATGAACTCGTTTGACTTTTCAATTGTTAATGACGATCTGGATAAAGCGGTATCAGACCTGCTGCAGCTGTTAAACTTGCTGGAGCGGGGCACGCACGTGACAGACAGCCGCATCCGACGGCTGCATCTTGAGATGCGCAGTACCCAAGGAGACTGATAATGAGGCGTGACGACGGGAGCCTGATGTTCCCTCCGGTTGAGGAACTGGTGGAGAAGATTCCCCAGAAGTATGAGCTGGTGCTGACCGCCACCAAGCGGGCCAAGCAGCTCATCATCGAAATGCGGCACAACCCTGGCCAGTTCAGCCAGGAGCAGATGCGCACCAAGCCGATCACCCTGGCCCTGCATGAGATCGCTTCCGGCCAGCTGGACAAGGACGCGCTGCTGGCGGCCGACATCGACTTCAGCGATCCCGATCCCGACAACGAGTTCCACAGCGAACTGGACCGCTACGAGCGCCCGTCCTATGACCGCCAGCCCGCCGGCTTCACCTCCGAGGCTGTGGACATGGGTGAGGACGACTACGAGGACGACGACGACGACGACGGCATCGACTGGGAAGATTCCTTCACCGACGATGAGGAGCCCGAGGGTCCCTAGGCAGACAGCGGCACCTGCCCGCTGATCTCTGACTGCCGACGAGGCTGATATGACTGAAACAAACGCGCCCGCGACTGCCGAAATGCAGCTTCGCGGGCGCACTATTTTGCTGGGCGTCTGCGGCGGCATCGCGGCCTATAAGGCCTGCGACCTGGCGCGCCTCTTCATCAAGGCCGGCGCCGAGGTGCGGGTGATCCTCACCCGCCGAGCCGCCGCCTTTGTCACGCCCCTGACCTTCAGCGCCCTGACCGGCCAGCCCGCCCTTATGGACGAGTTCCCAGCGCCGGGCGGCCAGCCCGACCCGGCCGTGGATGTCTACTCGCACCTGAACCTGCCGCGGGGCGTGGACTGCATGGTGATCGCCCCGGCCACCGCTGACATGCTGGGAAAGATGGCCCATGGCCTGGCCGACGACCTGCTGTCCAGCGCCTACCTGGCCAACGCCGCCCCGGTGGTGCTCGCCCCGGCGATGAATGTGCGGATGTGGGAGCACCCCGCCGTGCAGGCCAACCTTGAAACCCTGCGCGGGCGCGGGCACCTCGTTATGGAGCCAGGCACGGGCATGCTGGCCTGCGGCGATGAGGGCAAGGGCCGCCTGGCGGATATCGACTTCATCGCTGCCATGACCGGCGGCCTGATCAACTCTGATACACAGATCCAGAGCATTGACATGGACGCCGCCGCGCAGGGCGCAGACCTGGCGGACAGCGCCGCCAAGCCCCTTGCCGGCCGCCGCTTCGTGGTCAGCGCCGGTGCGACCCGCGAGTACCTTGACCCGGTGCGCTTCATCACCAATGCCTCCAGCGGCACCCTGGGCCTGAAGGTCTGCGAGGCCCTGCTGGCCCGCGGCGCCGTAGTGGACCTGGTGGCCTGCGGCGGGATGGATGTGCCGGCGGCGCTGCTGAGGCGCCTGGCCAGCGTCGACACGGCCATGACCGCCTTTGACCTTCAGCTCCTGCTGCAGGGGCGCCTGCCCGAGGTGGACGGACTGGTCATGCTGGCGGCCGTCGCGGATTACGGCCCGACGCGCTACAGCGGCACCAAGCGCAAAAAGGATGGCGCCGCCTGGAACCTTGAGCTGGCCCAGACCGAGGATGTGCTGGCCTCCCTGCGGCCCCTGCGGCGCGCCGACCAGGTAATTGCCGCCGTCAGCCTCGAGGACACCGACTGGCTGGCCCGGGGGCAGCGCAAGGCCGCCGCAAAAGGTGCGGACGTCCTGCTGGCTGTCGAGCTCAGCGCGGAGCTGCCCTTCGGCGAGAAGCGCATGCACTGCGCGCTGGTCAGCGGCGAGGGCGTGCTGGCACCGGACGACTGGCGCAGCAAGGAAGACGCCGCCGCCCTTCTGGCGGACGCTGTTGCAGCGCGGCTGAAGGCCAGCGTGTGACAGCCAGCCTGTGGTGTCGTCTCGTGATATCCTCTGGCCGGGGTTGAGACGGGCTTGAACATCGGCATAGCTTTGGCAATCCTGTTTGTGCCCTTTAGGGCTCACCCCGGGAGAACATTCATGAAGACTCGCCTGTATATGCTTCGCGCAGCCCTTGGCCTTTGCGCTGCCCTTGCGCTGCTACTGGCCCTCGCGCCGCAGCCCTCCGCGGCCGCCATGGACAGCGCGCTGGCCACCAAGGACGGCGACCAGTACAAGCTGGAGGACCTGAGCATCTACCTGCTGCGCAACGCCGGCAAGGACGGCTTGCTGGCCTTTCTGCAGGAGATGGTGATTTACCAGGAAGGGCTCAAGCAGGGCCTGAAGCCCAGCGATGCCGATGTGCAGAAGTTTATCGACACGGTGATGACCCCGGAGGTCTACAACCAGTTCAAGCAGCTCTTCAGCGAGTCCGCCGTGCGCCAGCTGGTGGAGTACACCCTGGTCAATGAGCGCTATGACCAGTGGCTGCGCGACAAGATCCGCAAGGACAACAACCTGAAGGTCTCCGAGCAGGAGGCCAAGGACTACTTCCTCAAGAACATCGACCAGTTCCACCTGCCCGAGGGCGTCAGCCTGTCCATCATCTCGGTGGACAACCAGACCCAGGCCGGCAAGGTGCTGGACCGCCTGAAGAAGGGCGACAAGTTCGGCGACATCGCCGCCGAAGTGAACATGGACGAGGAGATGCGCGCGGCGCGCGGCGAGCTGGGCGTCTACCGCAAGGGCGACGGCCTGCCCAAGCCGCTTGAGGATGCCGCCTTCAAGCTGCAGGAAGGCGGGCACAGCGATGTCATCAAGGGCACCAATTACCACATCCTCTACTGCGCCAAGCGCTACCCCAGCGTCGAGCCCGGCTTTGAGGAGATCCGTGAGCGCCTGATGAGCGACATGCTCGAGGCCCGCATCGACCCGCTTTACTTTGACGCGATGGACGAGCTGATGGGCCGCGAGCTGCCGCGCTTCAACATCCAGGCTGAGCTCTTCCGCCCCGACGAAGGCGACCTTTCCGCCCCGCGCTCCAAGCCGGCCGCGGACAGCAAGCCTGCGGGCGGCAGCAAGCCGGCGGGCGGCGGGAGCAAGCCCAAGAGCGGCGAGAAGAGCGGCGACAAGCCCAAGCCCAAGCCGGAAGGCAACGGCTAAGCCGGCACGGCTCCTTCGGCACGCCTGCGCCGCTGTGTGCTAGATTGCAGGCATGAGCGCAGAGCAGCACGACACGCCGCAGGCCATGGACAGCTGGTGGGACCAGGCCTACGCTTCCGGCGAATACCTTGAGCACTGGGACTACCGCTTCCCCAGCCAGGAGCTGGTCAGCCTGGTGGCCAGCGGGGCCATCAGTCCCGGCAGCCGCGTGCTGGATATCGGCTGCGGCGCCGGCCGCGAGATCGTGTTCCTGGCCCGCTGCGGCTATGAAGCTGTCGGTGTCGACCTCAGCGCGGAGGCCCTGAAGATTGGCGCTGAGCGCGCGCATCAGGCCGGGGTCAGCGTGGACTTCCGCCTCGGCTCTGCCCTGCAGCTGCCCCTCGAGGACGCCAGCATCGACTTCGCCAACGACCGCGGCTGCTTCCACCACATCGCCGACATGCTGCGCATGCAGTATGCCGAAGAGGTTGCGCGGGTGCTGCGGCCCGGTGGCAGGCTGATGTTGCGCGGCTGCCGCGAGGAGGGCGATGAGAGCTTTGTGCTGGTGACCGAGGCAGTGATAGACCAGTACTTCCGGCCTGAGGTTTTCAGCCGGGGACCGGTGCTGCCGATCGAGCTGATCAGCGACGCCGGCTCCCTCAAGGCGAATGTGGTGGTGCTTACCCGTAGATAAGCACCACCATCTTCTGGCCGGACAGGGTGGTACACCACTGCTGGGCCCGGGCCTCCTGCCGGCTATCTGCTTCCGGCAGGCTGCCAACACTGCCTATGACTGCCTGGGCCCCGGCTTGTTCTGAAAAAGCGTCCAATCCGCTCAAAATAGTGGAAATGAGAAATCTGCTCAGCTACTGGCCGACGATGTCGTCATGCGTACTGCCCACCAGGGCCAGCAGTTCGTCCTGCAGCTCCTGCGGCACATTCAGCTCCTTAAGCACTGTGACGAGGTCTTCGGCCCCCGCGTTCCACTCTTCTTCGCTGATCAGCAGGCCGCTGTGCGCCGTCTTCATGTCCTTGCCGTGATACACCATCGGGCCGCCGGTAGCCATGATCACAAAGGCCGTGACCTGGAACTTGATGCCCGCCAGGCTGTGCTTCGAGAGGCGTTCCACCGTCCGCGGGTTCGCCCCGATGCGCGGATCAGCCGCCAGCACATCCACAAAGCGGTCGATCACCGCCGCAATTGCATCCGTGCCGCCCAGGCGCGCGTAGAGGCTGTCGTCCATGGCCTGTTCAGTGTGCGCCGGCATCTCGCCGCCGCCATAGGCCTGCGCGCGGCTCACGCCGCCCATGATCATCGCGCTGGCCAGCAGCAGCGCGAGGCCGTGGAAAAGGAAGTTCCTGTGCATGTGTTCCTCCAAAGGAAAGGTGCGCAGATTATAGTCATTGCTGACACTATCAAATATGTATTACTGACATTAATACAGTTTCGCGACTGCCTTTCGCATGCTGCCGCTCTGCGCCGGCGGCTTGAGACAGGGCCGCTCTGCGCGTTATCATCTGCTGTCCGGGCCGCAGGGGCGGCCTGGCGGGAGGGCCTGGCATGAACAACCGCTACAGCTGCGGCAACCGTGCGATCCAGCGCAGCCTGCTGCTGGCCAGCGACGCGAACAGGGTCTTTGAGCTGCTCAGCAGCGGCCGCGGGATGGAGCAGTGGTTCTGCAGCCGTGTGCGCGAGGAGCCGCACCGCGACCTTGAAGGCCGCCGTGTGCTGCACCTGGAGTTCGACCTTAAAGGCGGCGTGGAGCGCATCGACGCAGCCGTCGTTGAAGAGATGGAGCCCCCGCGCAGGGTCAGCGCACCCCCGGGCGGCAGCCCCGGCCCCGCCGCCGCGCGCTTTGGCCTGCGCTGGCAGGCCGCCTGGCCCAGTGACAGCGAGCTGCCGGCCAGGGACACCATCGCCTCCTTTGTGCTTTACCCCGAAGGCAGCGGCACGCGCCTGGTCTTCTGCGAGACCGGCTTTGACGATGGCCGCGAGTGGGACCACGCACTGGACGAGCAGAGCCGCGGCTGGGACGAGTGCTTTGGCAGGCTGATGCGCGTCGCGGACACCCAGAGCACGCGGGTCATCGAAACCTCGGCGCAGTACGCCTGCAGCACAGCGGCGCTGTGGGACATCCTGACCCAGCCGGCCTCCGTGGCCCAGTGGCTGGAAGAGCCGGAGTTCTGGGACGCACGCCAGGGCGGCTGCTGGAAGATCCGCAGCCCGCGCCACGGCACCGGCCAGGGCCGCTTTATGTACTGCGACAAGCCGCGCCTGCTCAGCCTGAGCTGGGACTGGTACAGCGCCGGCCGCGTGCTGGTGCCAACCTGGGTCGAGTTCAGCCTCAGCGCAAGGGGCGAGGGGGGCTGCCAGCTTGGCCTGCGCCACGGCGGATTTGGCCAGGGCCCGGAGTGGGACGCGGAGTATGAGGACCACCTCAAGGGTTGGCAGGACTGCCTGGCCGCCATCGGCCGCCTGGCCGGAGCTGCCCCGCTGGCCGCTGCCGGCGGCGCTTCCTGAGCCCCGCGTTTAGCATTGGAGCGGTGAACAACGAGTAGAATATAGACAGTCGTATCCCCAGCGATGCGGCATGAGGTTGAGATGAGTCTGCAGACGCAAAGGCAGCTGAGGCGAGCGGCCCAGGCGGCGCACGAGCTCCGGCGGGACGGCTGGCTGCTTGGCGCGGCCATCGCCCTGCATGCCCTGCTTGTGCTGATGATCCCCGGTGTTGCCGCACCCGAGCTGGTGGACAAGGTCGTCCATTTCACCCTGCAGGCGCCCCAGCCCCAGGAGCCCCGGATAGCGCAGCAGCTTCCCCCGCCGCCGACCCCGCTGCCGGAGAACGGCACAGCCAGCAAAGCCACTGCCCCGACAATCGACAAGCTGGTACGGCCCGACACACCGCCGCATCCGAATCTGCCGCCGACTACAAAGCACAGCGGCAAGGATAAGAGCGAGCGCAAGCCGGCCGCGGCCTCGCCGAAGCCGAGCAAGCAGCCCTCAAACAAGCCTGCGCCCAACACGCCGGCCGCCAAACCCAAGGCCAGCCCCAGCAGCAGCTCGCCGGCCAAAGATGCCAGCGACGCCACGGATGTGGTGGTGCGCGAGCCCATCTCCGCGCCGGTGAAGACCAAGCCGACGGATAACAGCCAGCCCGCCAAGAAGGGCGACAGTGCCAAGCCCAACCCCGGCGACAAGGGTACAAAGCCCCAGCCGGGCAAGGGTGATGGCGGCGGCGGAAACGACAAGAAGGATGAGGGCCCGGCCCCGCAGAACGCGGGCAACGCCAGCCCCGGGGATGCCAAGCCCTCCGCGCCCAAGGATGGCGACCCCAAGGGCTCCGGCGACGGCTCCGGCGCGCCTTCGGGCGGCGGCCCGGCCACCGCGCCCGCGGAAGGCCCGCCTGCGCTGCCCGCCGGCCCGACGGATGCCGAGCTGGACGCGCTGGGCAGCTATGGCGACAAGCTGCGCGAGAAGATCCGCCAGATGGCCCGCAACCCGGAGATCGCCCGCGAGAAAGGCCATAAGGGGCCGGTGAAGTTCAGCTTTACCGTTAGCCGCCGGGGCAAGCTGCTTGGGGTCAGCATCACCGACAGCTCAGGCTATGGCGAGCTGGACGAGGAAGCGCGCGAGGCCACCAGGGTCGCGGCGGGTACCTTCCCGCCCTTCCCGAAAAGCGTGGTCAGCGTGGAGAAGTGGACCTTCAGCATGACTCTGAAGTTTCCGCTGTATTAGCATTCCACCAGAGGAATAGTAAGGTGGATGAGAGTCCAAACCACAAAATCCAGATACCGGAGCCAAGCTGCATCGCTAGAGCTCTGGTTGGGGTCGTTTTCATGCTGCTGTATAACAGCATGATCCTGCTTAGTATCCAGGGCTTCAAACCACTTGCCGAAGCCGGCGACAAGACCGCGATCGAGAAACTGGAGATGAATCGTAGTTTTCTCGTTCTCGGAAAGATTGGTCTCGGCATTGCGGCATTAATCCTGATTTTTGTGTTGTTGCAGAGACTTCTGAATCACCTTGACTACACGAAGCAAAGTCGCAATTCTTGATAGAAAGTCAGTATTCAGGGTTCTTCGCTTCATCTCTGCATCTGCTCCGTGACTCTGCGGCTCTTTCAAGTGATTAGGCATTGTCAAAATTCTTCGATCTATCCCAAACGCTCATAAGGCTGCTGCTTGCGCTAGACTCTCATTGAGTTGCTTGATCGCTATACAGTATTCCTGCTTTCTTTGCCCCGCGGCCTTGCCATCGGCGGCCTGCTGACTCTGGCCGCCAGCAGTCTGGCTGCCATCCTTCTGCTGTGCTGGTTTGCGACTGATCCTATTCACGGACTATGGCAGCTGTTCATTCCGATCGTTCACGGTCTGGCATTGTTCGGGCTGCGCAAGCTGGGCTGTTCCTGGGCCACAACTCTATTCTTCATGGAAATGGCGCTGCTGATTCTGTTTGGGCTGTTCGTACCTTGGAAGACCGTACTCGCCCGCGGCGCGTCAATGCTCATTTTTCTTGCCTGCATGGGCATGATGTTGACCATTGGCGGCGCGCCGGATAAACCCTTGGCAGCTTCTAACGATGGCGAGCAAAGGACTTGATTTGATATAGGCAGGCTGGATGCGCTGTAATACGCGCGGACAGGGCCGCGCTGCTACAAAGAAGAATGGATGCCGGCTAAAGCCGGCGCTCCGCCTCGCGCCCCTTCCCATTAGCCATTAGCCATTAGCCATTAGCCATTAGCCATTAGCCATTCGCGGGTTTCTTAACCCGCGCTCCGAAACAACTGAGACCCTTCCTCCGTCGATACTACATGCTGTAGAATACGCGCGTCCCCGGAGGTTTGAGTGTTCGGAGGTCCTTTCCCATGGATTTAGACTCCCTGTCCGCGGCTGTCCACGCCTCATTGGCGCAGCTCGCGCCTGCGCTGGCCATGCCCGGCGGCATCGACTGGTTCCTCAAGGGCGGCTGGGCCATGTGGCCCCTGCTGGCCCTGTCGGTGTGGACCCTCTTTGTTGTCTTCAGCCGCCTGGCGCACTATTCCAGCTACATCCCCAAGCTGAACCGCGAGCTGGACAACATCGCCCGCGGCCAGGCCCTGCCCCCCGAGCGCCTGGAGGGCGAACTGGCGCCGATGCTGGCCCGCGCCGTCCGCGACGGCAAGCTGAACAACAGCCGCGCCGAACTGGCGGTTGAGCACGAGATGCAGTCGGCGGCCAAGATGGTCAACAGCCTCGACACCGTCAGCCAGGCCGCGCCGATGTTCGGCCTGATCGGAACCGTCAGCGGCATGATCAAGGCCTTCAGCGATGTGACCGGCCTGCAGGGCGCCGGCATCTCCACCACCCTGGCCAACGGTATTTCCGAGGCGCTGATCGCCACGCTCTCCGGCCTGGCGGTGGCCATCCCGGCTTTCCTGGCCTTCCGCTACTTCCGCAGCCGCCTGATGTCCTGGGAGACGCACCTCTACACGATGGTGGATGACGTGAAGCAGATGATTGCCGGCACAGCGCCGGCTTCTGCCGGGGCAGCGCCTGAGACACAGGTGAAGCGCTGATGCGGGGCCGCGGCAACTACCTGACCGCTCCCAGCCAGGGCTTCCCGGTCATCCCGATGATCGACGTCATCTTCAACCTGCTGCTCTTCTTCATGCTGATCAGCCGCAACCTGCCGCCGGCCCTCAGCGTGGCCCTGCCGGAGGCTGATGCGGCGACGCCCACCGACAACCCGCCCAGCATCGCCATCAGCATCAACACCGCCGGCGACCTGATGCTGGACGGCGAGCTGACGCAGTGGGAAGACCTTGGCCCGCTGCTGCAGAGCATCGCCGCGGCGCCGGAGGGTGGCAGCACCCAGGTGCGCATCGCGGCCGACAAGGATGTGGGCTACGACTATGTCGTGCGGGCCCTCGATGCGGCTGCGCAGGCCGGCCTGACCCAGGTGGCGCTGGAGACATCCCCCAGCGTCCCGGCCGGGGCGCAAAGCAGCCCTCAAGACACGCAGCCCGCGGCTGATGAAGCCGCTGCTGCGGGCAGCGCAGGCAGCCCCTGAGCAGAGGAAGGGTAAAGCGGGCATTTACACTCTCCCGGTGCCTATTCGATTCTTTCAGGACGCAGGGTGATTAAGCGGGGCAATCCAACAGCCAGGACCCACGGGCGCGCGCATGCCCGCGCCGGAGCCTGCGCATGAGTTATCGCCCCCCGGCCCGCAACCGTGGCGAGAGCGCGCTGTCCAGAAGGCGCAGCCAGCGGCGGCAGGAGCAGGCCCGCCTGGTGGCGATGCTGCTGCTGCTGGGCCTGCTGCTGGCGATCATCGTGTTCAGCATCATGGGCATCCGTTCCTGCGCGGCCTCGCGGCGCCTGGTGCAGGCCGAAAGCCCGCGGCGCACTGCCCCCAAGGGAGCAGTAGGCAAACAGCCGCAGTCCACACCGGCCGCCGACAGCGAAGCCGGGTCCGGCAAGGACAAGCCCGCTGCCGCCGCGGATAAGAAGAGCAGCCCCGCGCGCTCGGCGGCCCTGAAGCAGCTCGCCCGCCGGCGCTACAAACCAGCACCCTTCGCCATGGTGCATGACGGCAAGAACCTCTACCTGGCCCAGGAACACAGCAGTTTCAGCCTCTTTGGCGCGCCGCGCAAGGAGCACGCGAACCTCTACCAGCTGGACAGCCTGAGCTGCACGGCGCTGGGCGGCAAGCGCAAGTCCTGGGAGGCTGCGCTTGACGCCAGCTTCAGCGAGATGGGCCTGGCCGCCGGCAACCTTGTGCTCTTCAACCCTTACGAAGCCTATCCCATGAAGCCCTCTGAAAAGCGCCGGGCCAGCCAGGCCGCGGAACTGCCCCCCAACCTGGGCCTGATGCTGACGGCCTATAACTCCGCGGACGGGCACCTGGCCTGGAACCAGAGCATCGCCGGGGCGGTGGACGCCAGCGTGGCCATGGACTCCAAGGCCGTCGTAGTGGCCTACCGCGACAGCACGGCGACCCCGGCGGCCCTGCCCATGGGCAGCGGGCCCGCGGGCGGCGCGCCAACGGACACCACCACACAGCTGGCCAGCCAGCTGCGCCTCGCCGCTTTCAATGCCCGCACTGGTGACAAGGCCTGGTTTGGCCAGCCCGCGCTGAAAAGCCTGCAGACAGACCAGCTGGAGCAGAACAGCGAGGGGCTTAAACTGGAGGTCAAGTGCTGGGAAGGCCTGACGGTCTATACCTGCTATAACGTCGCCGGCCTGCTGCACAGCGGCACGGGGGACTCCATCGCAACATATACTGCTCCGGGGTATATCTACGCGTTGGCATATGACGTGACGGTGAAGACCCTGTATCTGCTGCACGCTGCCTCGCGGCCGGAGGTTTATGAACTGACCGCCATCCCGATCGGCGGCAAGCGTACTCCCAAGGCAGCCACCGTGACCACCTTTGAAGCCGCCTCCGACCACCTGCTGCTGCTGGCGGAAGGCGGCTTTGTCGCCGTGGCGCATCAGGTGCGGGTGGCCGCCAGCCAGCAGCAGAAGGCCCAGGCGGTCAGCGAGGGCCAGCTCAGCACGCAGCTGCTGTGCTTCCAGAGCGGGCGCGGCAACGCCCTGGTCAACCATCGCTTCGCCTCCGGCAGCGCGATCGATATCGCCCCGGTCCCCGGCGCCGCCGGCGAGTTCATGGTGGCCCTGGCGGCCAGCCTAGACGAGCAGGGCCAGCCCCGCGGGAACGGCACGCTCTACCGCGCGCGCAGCCAGGATGGCAGTGTGTGGGAGGTCACCGGCCGGCGTGAGCCGGTGGTCTGGCTGATGCCCTACAAGAACGAGTGTCTGCTGCTGTACAAGGGCGGCCAGATCCAGCGCTTCATCCCCGAGAGCAACAGCTGTCTGGACCTGGTCAGGGCGGCCTTTGACTACCTTGAGCCCCTGCCCGGGCGCGCCCGCACACCGGCAGTGATCAGCAGTTACCCCGTGGGCTACCTGCTGGGCAAGTCCGGCCAGCAGATGCAGGTGCTGGTCTTCGAGTAGGCGCCGGCGCATTCTGCCGCCTGCACTCTCTAGCGGCTTCATCCCCTGCGCGGAGGCGCAGGCGCGACGTGCTTACCTACACCTTCTTATATATCACAACAGCGTTGTGACCGCCGAAGCCGAAGGTGTTGTTCATCGCATACTCGCCGTCAAAAGGCTGCGCCCGGTTGGGCACATAGTTCAGGTCGCACTCCGGATCGGCCTCTTCCTGGTTGATCGTCGGCGGCACCTCGCCGCGCTGGAAGGCGCTGATGCAGGCCACGCTTTCAATCGCCGCCGCGGCGCCCAGCATGTGGCCATGCATGGACTTGGTGCTGGAGACCTTCAGCTTATAGGCGTGCTCGCCAAAGACGGTCTTGATCGCCTGGGTCTCGGCCTTGTCTCCCAGCGGCGTGGAGGTTCCATGCGCGTTGATATAGCCAATCTGCCCGGCGCTGATACCGGCATCCGCCAGGGCCCTGCGCATAGCGCTGACCGCACCGCGGCCGTCCGGCGGCGGCGCTGTAAAGTGGTGCGCATCGCTGGTGGCGGCATAGCCCACCACCTCGGCCAGGATCTTCGCGCCGCGGGCCTGCGCGTGTTCCCAGTCTTCCAGCACCAGCACTGCGCTGCCCTCCCCCATCACAAAGCCGGAGCGGCGGGCGTCGAAGGGCCGGCTGCCCTTCTCCGGCGTATCGTTGAAGTCAAAGGTCACCGCCTGCATGGTCGAGAAACCGCCGATGCCGATCTCGTTACAGGAGGCCTCGGTGCCGCCGGCCAGCATCACCTTCATCCGGCCGGAACGGATCTCACGCATTGCCTCGCCGATCCCGTGGCCGGATGAAGCGCAGGCGGATACCACGCAAAAGCTCGGCCCGCGCGCGCCGGTCTCGATCGAGACCACGCCGCCGGGCATGTTGCCAATGGCGTTGACGATGAAAAAGGGCGAGAGCTTCATCGCGCCCAGTTCCTTGGCGCGGTAGAGCTGCTCATGAAAGGTGTCGAGGCCGCCGATGCCGGAGCAGATATACACGCCCGTGTCGTCGGCCAGCTCCTCACTGATGCTCAACCCGCTCTGTTCCAGGGCCTGGCGCGTGGCGGTGACGGCATAGCGCGTCACGCGCTCGAAGCGGCGGGCGTCCTTGGGGTTCTTGAAATAAACAGAGGCGTCATAGTCCGGCGGGCGGGCGGCGATCTGGCATGGCAGCGCGCTGGCGTCCCAGGCCGTGATCTTCGTCACCGCGCTGCGGCCGGCGAAGATGCCCTCGGTGAAGGCATCCAGGCCGACTCCATAGCCGCTGACCACACCCATACCGGTCACCGCCACGCGGCGGCTGCCGTCTTCACGCAGCATGCTCATCGCTTTCCTCTCCCTAGCACAGATAACCGCCGCCATTCACGTGCAGCATGGCTCCGGAAATGTATGACGCCGCCGGGCTGCACAGGAAGTGCACCACGCTGGCGATCTCAGCAGGCTGGCCCAGGCGCTTCAGCGGGATCTGGCCAATCCACTGCTGTTTGAGTTCATCCTTGACCCCTTCGGTCATCGCGGTCTCGATGATGCCCGGGATCACGCAGTTGACGCGGATATTCTTGCCGCCGTACTCCAGGGCCAGGCTGCGGGTCAGGCCCACCACCCCGGCCTTGGCGGCGCTGTAGTTAACCTGCCCCGCGCTGCCGGCGAAGGCCGCCACCGAGGCAATGTTCACAATGCTTCCGCCCTGCTGGCGCATCAGGCTCAGGGCGCTGCGGCAGCAGTAGAAGACGCCGTCCAGGTTGACCTGCATGACCTCGTCCCACTGGCTGTCGCTCATCCGCAGCGCCAGGCCGTCGCTGCGCTTGCCCGCGTTGTTGACCAGGATGTCCAGGCGCCCATGCTGCTCGCGCAGCTGCTCAAAGGCGCTGTTGATCTCGGCCGAGCTGGCCACATCAAAGCGCAGCAGCTCCGCCGCGCCGCCGTCCTGCCGGATTTCGGCCAGCAGTGCCAGGGCGGCCTCGTCCTCCTGGCGGCAGTTCAGCAGTACATGCGCCCCGGCCAGCGCGAGCTGGCGGGCGCAGGCCGCACCGATACCGCGGGTGGCCCCGGTAACCAGCGCGATCTTTCCGCTGAGGTCCATCAGGGCCGCAGGGGCAAGGTGTCCGTCTGTCACTGCCCGGCCTCCCGGGCCGGGCTGGCCAGGAACTCCCGGACTTCATCCAACTGGCTGAGCTTGTCCAGGTTCATACCCTTTACCGCAGTATATTCGCCGCTGGCAAGTATACGCGGCAGCAGGCCCCGCAGAACCTTGCCGGGGCCGATCTCCAGGATATGCGTCACGCCTTCGGCCGCCATGTACTGCACGGTCTCGGTCCAGCGCACAGAGTTGAAGATCTGCGCGTGCAGCAGCAGGGGATACTGCGCCGGGTCGCCCGGATAGGGCTGGGCGGTCAGGTTAGCCAGCACCGGCGTCGCCGCCGGGCGCCAGGCCCAGGCCTCCAGGCTCGGGCGCAGCCCGTCCGCCGCCGGCACCATCAGGCTGCAGTGGAAGGGCGCGCTGACCGGCAGCTCCACCACGCGCTTGGCCCCCGCCGCGCTGTACTTCGGCGTGGCCGCGCGCACCGCTTCCGCCGCGCCGCTGACCACGATCTGGCCCGGGTGGTTGTAGTTGGCGATCTCCAGGGCCAGGTTCAGCTCGCTGGCCACCTCGCGGTTGATCTGCCCGATCTCCTCCGCGCCTAGCTCCAGCACGGCGGCCATCGCCCCCGTCCCGACCGGCACGGCCTGTTGCATCAGGCTGCCGCGCCGGCGCACGGTCTCAACCGCGTCGCCGAAATCCAGCGCGCCGCTGACCACCAGTGCCGTGTACTCGCCCAGGCTGTGCCCGGCGAGGCAGGCCACGGCTGAGCCCGGCGCTGCGGCCCGGATGCCCAGCTCGTCGGCCACGGCGCTGTAGACCGCGTAGCTCACGCTCAGGATCGCCGGCTGGGTATTGGCCGTCAGCTTCAGCGCCTCTTCAGGGCCTTCAAAACAGATGCTGCTGAGGCTTTCGCCAAGGCGCGCATCGGCCTGCTCAAAGACTGCCCGCGCGGCGGGATAGTGCTCATACCAGTCGGCGCCCATGCCCACGTACTGGCTGCCCTGGCCCGGAAAGACGAGCGCCAGTTTCATCGCTGCACCTCAACCGGAGCCGCCGGTGCTCCCGCGGCAGCCTCTTCGTTATCTGATATATCACGCTTTGCTATATCACCCGGTGCAGGGGCCAGGCCCGCCGGCACGCCCCACTTCAGGAAGGCGCTGCCCCAGGTGAGGCCCGCGCCGAAGGTGAACAGCACCAGGTTCTGCCCGGCGCTCAGCCGTCCATCGCAGACCAGCTCGTCCAGGCACAGCGGGATGGTGGCGCTGGTGGTGTTGCCATAGCGCTGGATGTTCACATAGAAGCGCTCGGCGGGCAGCTTCATCCGCTCCCGCACGCTGTCGATGATGCGCACATTGGCCTGGTGGGCGATGAACCAGTCCACGCTTTCCGGCGCGACGCCCTGCTTCTTCAGCACGCCGTCCACCACCTCGTCCATGCGGCGGACCGCGTTCTTGTAGACGTCCTGGCCCTGCATCTTCACATAGTGCCCGTGCCGCTGCACGGAGCTGAAGGTAGGCGGGCTGGAGGAGCCGCCGCAGGGCTGGTAAAGGATCTCCGCCAGCGAGCCGTCAGAGCCCAGATAAAACTCGCCAATGCCATAGCCCTCGCCGTTCTGCTCCGGCTCAACCGCCTCCAGCACCAGGGCCGCGGCGGCATCGCCGAAAAGCACGCAGCTGGCGCGGTCGGTAAAGTCCAGGATCGCGCTCATCTTCTCGGCGCCCACCAGCAGGGCCCGGCGGGCCTGGCCGCTGCGCAGCAGCGCCGTGACCGTCGAAAGGCTGTAGATAAAGCCGCTGCAGGCGGCGTTGATATCAAAGCTCCAGCCCCGAGTATTGCCCAGCTTGCCCTGCAGCCAGTTGGCGGTGGAAGGGAAAACGGTGTCGCCGGTGACTGTGGCCACCACGATCAGGTCGATATCCTCAGGGCCGAGGCCGGCGCGCTCGAGGGCCTGGCGCGCGGCATGCAGTGACATATCGCTGACACTCTCGCCCGGCGCGGCCAGATGCCGCTCCTTGATCCCCGTGCGCTCAGTGATCCACTGGTCAGAGGTGTCAAGGAAGCTCTCGAACTCATGGTTGAGGAAGACGCGCTCGGGCACATAGCGCCCGGTACTGCGCACCACCACATCCATCATTTGACGCTGTGGGCCCATTTGGTGTCCTTCGCGGCGCGGGCGCCGCTTAGCCTTCTACCCGCCGGCGGCGGCCGCTGGCTTATTTAGTTTCTCGTGCGAAGCAACATACTGCGCCACCTGGCCGGCGATGTCGCTGGTGGCCAGGCTGTAGGCCAGGCCCAGCGCGTTCTTGATCGCGACCGCCGGGGAGCGGCCGTGGCAGATCACCACATTGCCGTTGAGGCCCAGAAGCGGCGCGCCGCCGAACTGGGTATAGTCCAGGCGCCGGCGCACGCCGTTCCAGACATTGCGCTGCAGCATCCGGGCAGCCAGCCCGGCCAGGGGATTGCGGCGCATTTCCTCGCGGATGATGCTCAGCATCAGGTCCGCGGCGCCCTCGGCGAACTTCAGGATCACGTTGCCGATGAAGCCGTCGCAGACCATCACATCGGCCACGCCTTCCAGCATGCTGTGGCCCTCGATATAGCCGATGAAGTTGAGGTCCTTGTCCGCCGCAATCAGCTCGTAGGCTTCCTTCAGCAGGGGCGTGCCCTTGTAGTCCTCGCTGCCGTTGCTCAGCAGTCCGACCTTCGGCCGCTCAATGCCCTTGATGTTCTTCACATACAGGTGCGCCAGGACCGCGAACTGGTAGAGGTGCACGGCCCGGCATTCCACATTGCTGCCGCCGTCCACATAGAACAGCTCGCCCAGCTTGGTCGGCATCGGGGTGCCGATCGGCGCGCGGTCGATGCCCGTCACGCGCCCCAGGGTCATCATCGCCGCGATCATCACCAGGCCCGTCGAGCCGGGGCTGACCACCGCACTGCTGGGCGTCTGCCTTGCGCGCTCCATGGCCAGGCGCACCGAGCTCTGGCGGTAGTTGCGGTAAGCCTCCATTGGGCTGTCGAAGTGCTTGGGCAGCTCGTCCGGCGCTTCCAGCAGCTCCACCTCCACGCTGGCCCTTTCGGCCGCCGGCAGGAGCTCCTCGTCCATCAGGGTGCGCAGCTCATGGCTGGCTGACCCGACAAGGACCAGATTGAAGGGCTCGCGGCCGCCCTGCCTGACGGCAAGCAGCGCCCCGCGCAGCATCTCCGCCGCGCCGAGATCCGCCCCCATTATGTCCAGGATCAGGGTTGGCCGCTGCGCCATCAATCTAATTATAGTTGCTAAGGCCAGGCCGCGCCGCCAGGCCTCCTGACAGCCAGGCAACAAAAGGCGCAGCGGCTGCGCCCTCAACAGCCCGGGCCGCTAGCGCGTCTGACATAATCGGCATGCTGATGTCCCCTCAGACCCGCAAATCCGGCCCCGGCGGCGCCTGCCTGCTTGTCCGCGGGCTCTGCGCGGCCCTGCTGCTGCTGGCCTTCATGCCTGAACCTGTCAGGGCGGCCGAGGTCTGGCGCGAGAGCTATTCCCGTGTCAGCGAGGTGGAGAAGATCTACGGCGGGCCGCAGGACGCCATCACGGTGGACCAGGCCCGCGACCTGCTGACGCGGCTGACCAATGAGACCCGCAAGCGCGCCGGCCTGAGCCAGCTCAAGTGGTCCGGCCCCGCGGAGCGCCTGGCCGGCGAGCACGCCCAGGACATGGCCCTGCACCGCTATATCAACCACTACAGCCTGGACGGCTTCAAGTGCGAGCGGCGCTTCAATATGCTGGGCCATACCGACAACGTGATGGAGAACATCGCCTACTACGAGATCAACCTGCAGGTCTTCATCACGCCGCAGCTAGTGCGCCGTGTTTACCAGCACTGGCTGGACAGTGAAAGCCACCGCGCCAACATCCTTGACCCCGCGCATACCCACATCGGCTGCGGGCTGTCGATTGAAGAAAAGGATGGCACCACCTACGCCGCGGCCGTCTGCGAGTTCGTCGCCGACTGGGGCGAGGCGCAGGAGCTGCCGCTGAGCGCGAGCACCGGCGAAACACTGGAGCTGGAAGGCCGGCTGGATGTGCAGCGGGCGCGCCTGCGTTATATCGGCCTTTCCTCCGAGGACCTGCCTTTCCAGCGAGACCGCGAGTACCAGAATACCCACGCCGGGGGCTACAGCCCGCCCGCCCCGGTGCTGGCCCTGCTGCCCAGGGCCGGCGTGCTGGCCGCCCTGCGCTCGGCCCCCAAGGGCGTCAAGTACGCCGGGCGCAGTGTGCGCTACGACCCAGACACTGGCGAATATAGCACGCTGATTAATATGCCAGAGCGTTGGCCACCAGGGGCTTACTACGTCACCGTCTGGGCCGACGCACCGGACAAGCCCGAGCTGGGCACCTTCTGCGTCAGCACCCAGGTGGTGCTGGTGGACGAAGAGAACAGCACAGTAACCACCAAGGGGATGAACGAAGCCCGTTGAAGATCCAGGCCCGCTGATGGGCGATCCGCGCTGATGAAGCAGGCTTAAGCAAGAGGGCGGGATTGCTCCCGCCCTGTCATCTGTTTATCTGGTTTGCCTTCAGGCCTCTTTCCGCCGCAGGCTGTCCCAACCCTCGTCAGCGCTCAGGCTACCTGGCCTCTCCGCCCTCGGCCTTGTCGGCATGCTCGGGGTCGCCGATCTCGATCCGAACCTCGACGCGCTCCTCGCCGTCGGGGCCAGTGCCACGCTCAACCTTCACCCGCGCCGTCGAACCGGGCTTGTTGGCCGCCAGCCAGTCATTGACCGTGCGCTCAACTTCCTCGGCGGTGAAGCCGGGGCCAAAGGTGAAGAAGTGGCCATCAAGGTTCAGGCTGAGGCCCTCGCCGTCGCCGGGCATCGCGCCCTCGGCCGCGAACCAGGTCGCCGGCTGCTCGGTCGGCGCCGGCAGGCCGGGCACCTGGGCCAGGCGCTGCTTGATCGTCTCAAGCAGCTCCGCATCAGGGTTCATCACGGCCACCGACATGCTCAGCTTGCCGTTTTCGTTGCGGACCTGAATCGCCACCTTGTTGGTCAGCTCCTTGCCCTCAGCCTGCGCCCTGGCCTGGCTCTCCTTCTTGAACTCTTCCAGTACACGCTGAACTTCGGCAATGCGCGGATCCGCGTCACGCGGGTCGCCGCCCTCTCCCGGCGTACCAGCCTGCCCGAGGTCATAGCTCAGGACGAAACCGTCCTGGGAGGCGTAGCTCTTCTGCTGCGGGGGCAGCAGGGTGGCCAGGGCGAAAAGCCCGGCAAGCAGGGCCAGAGCGGCGGCGGCCTGGACATACCAGGGGCGTCCGCCGAGGATACGGCTGAAGAGAGTCATCTTGTCCTCCACATTACTTGCGCCCGCCCGGGCATAGGCCTGCTGCAGCGTAGCTTCGCGCACCGGGGCCGGCGGCTGGCTTGCGGCCAGCGCACTGAGCGCCTGGTTCTCGCGCAGGGACTGCTGCATCTCCGGCTTGCGCTTGAGCAGTTCCAGCTCGGCATCGCTGAGCTGTTCCACTCCCTCGCTGCGGTTGATAAGGATGTCGTCCTGGGCTGGCATATCAGTTCTCCTGGGATGCGGCAACAATGGCGGGGTCGATATTCAACAGGCTGCGCATGGCGGCCCGGGCCCTGAAGAGGCGCTGGCGCACCACATTGGCGCTAAGGCCCATTACCTGGCCCGTCTCCTCAATGCTCAGGCCGTCAAGGTAGAACAGGCCCAGCACCTCGCAGTGCTGTTGCGGCAGTCTGGCCATCGCGTCCGCCAGCTGCAGCGCGAGGGGATCCTCATGCTGCTGCTGCAGGGCGTGCTCATACCAGTAGCTGCTCTGCTGTTCATCCTCGCGGCGCTGCCGCTGATAGCGGTTCAGAAAGCCGCTGCGCACAATGCTCAGCAGCCAGCCTTTGAAGCGCTGCGGGTCCTTAAGCTGCCCGTGCCGTGTGAAGGCCCGCGCGAGCGACTCCTGCAGCAAGTCCTCGGCGTCCTCCCGCGAGCGGCACAGGCGGCAGCTGTAACGCCAGGCCGCTTCATAGGCCTCTTTGCTCAGCGCCCTTTCGAAACGCTCCCGCTGCATCTGTTCCTGCATCCCGTCTGTGTGGACAGGTGTCAACACGCAGATGTTACAGGGGAACGAAGAATGGCTAAAGGCTAATGGCTAATGGCTAATGGAAAGACCGAAGGAAAATGTAGTGGCGCACTGCGTGCGCCTGGGAAGGCGCAAGGTGGAAGGCGGGAAGAACCGGAGCGCTTGCGTCCTCGCATGCATTTTCTTAGAGCGGGGCAACAGGCAACGGGCGTTAGGCAATGGGCAACAGGCAATGGTCAATGGGCATGAGGCAACGGGTGATAGGCAATAGACAACTGGCACGGTGCTACCCATTTTCGTAGTGGCGCACAGAGTGCGCCCGGCATTTTTCAGATGCGCGGGCGAGAATGGCGTTGTAGCAAAATCTATCCCAGGGCCGGGCGCACTCTGTGCGCCCCTACCCCCTTAACCTTTAGCCATTATCTGACCAGTCGCGGTTTGCGCCGATCCACTTTGCCGCAAAATCCACCAGCGGACGCACGCGAAAGAGCCGCGCCTCGCCATAACCCGCCGGGCCGCTGGCCCAGGCATCGCCTTCCCCCATGCTCGTCCCGTCGCTGTGGCCGGGAAAGGCCGCCATGAATTCCTGGCGGATCGTCTCGAAGTCCTCGTCAAAGCTGTCCAGATCGTCATAGCCGACGAGCACGCGCTCGCCATCCCTGAACATCGCCGACTGCGTCCTTACCACCAGCTTGCCGGGCCAGTCGGCGCGATACTCCGCCAGATGCAGGATCGTCGTGCGCTGGGTGCCAAGGCTGAGCACCCAGGCGTCGCGCTCATAGCAGCGCGCCAGGGGCGAGCCCTCGCCCATGGTCATGTCCAGCTCATGATTGGCGGTGACCTCAGCCGCCAGCGGCCCCAGCGCGGCCCAGGAGCTGCAGGGATGCCCGCTGCGCACTATCCCCGGCAGGCTGCGGAAGTACTCCGCCACGCGGCCCATCTGGCGCGTGCGGCTGGTCAGCGGGTCAAAGGGCGCCAGCTCCGCCCGCACCGTCTCCCACCACTCTTCCGGCACCGGCGGGTTGCACCAGTTGGCGGGGTCGGTGTTGCCGCTGGAAAAGCTGGGCATCAGCAATGTGCCGCTGTCGCCAAGACAGCCGCGCACCGCAGCGATCACCGCCGCTTCCTCGCCGGGCACATAACCCAGGGCGCTGAGGCTGCAGTGCAGCATCAGCAGCATACCCGGCCGCAGGCCGAGAGCCGCGAGGTCGCGCTGCAGCCACTCGCGGGTAACCGGCCCGTGTTCGCAGCGCGCGATATAGGCTGGATAGGCTGGAGTATCTGCTTCTTTGAACCTAGTCATCTTGTTTGTCATACACGAGCGCCGCGACGCTCAAGCCAATTGACTGCCTCCTGGCAGCCGTAAGCACGAAGTCCTGCAAGCACTGTTCTGCCTTCATGGTCCCTAGCATTTAGGTTCGCGTTGAATCGATACAGTAACTCCATCATCTCGATGTCATTGTAGAAACCAGCTTCGCTGAGTGGAAAGCCGAAGCCGTCGGGGCCGTCAGGCAATGCACCAGCGCTCAACAGGAGTTCCAACACTTCAACACTACCGTTTTTGGCTGCAAAATAAGCCGGGGAGAATCCTGGTCCAAAAGTGCCTCTTCCGTTTGCATTCACATCTGCTCCGGTTTTGATGAGCAAACGAGCTGCTTCCACTTGTCCATAGCATGCCGCCAGATGTAGAGGAGTCAACCCGTTGCGCGCCTCAGGCGAGACGGCTGCACCTCTTTCAATGAGCATACTCACCAAGCCCACATGTCCAAACTTCGCAGCTTGGTGAATGGGTGTTTCAAGATAGAAGTCCGTGTCGGGACTTAGGCCTGATTCAAGCAACCGAGCGACCGCCGCGCGGTCGTCCTTCTCGCATGCCTGAACAAGCTCCTCGTCCTCTGGTGAATAATCGAATTTGCCGGGCGGCATCGGCGCCCAGCACCCATCAGCCCACGGGTAGTAGACTTGTCTGCCGCAACGTCCCGGGTACCATTGCCCTGTCGCTTCCATTTCAGATTCTATCCGCAATGTCTCCATTCTTTCTGTTTACCAGATGACTAGGAAGCACGAGATTTGTGCAACCACCGAGTGTGATGCTCGCGTAGTCTACTCCACCGGGTTGCTCAGCTTGATGCCGCAGCTCAGTTCCACCACCACCTCGTCGCCGCTGGCCAGCGGGCCGACGCCGGCCGGGGTCCCGGTGACGATCAGGTCGCCGGCCTCGAGGGTAAACAGGCTGCTGATGTAGCTGATCAGATAAGCCAGGCTGTAGCTCAGCTCGCGCACATGGCACTCCTGCTTCAGCTCCCCGTTGACCAGAGTCTTCACGCTCAGCGGCAACTGGGCCTCGGCATTGACCGCGCTGTTGCCGGTCTGCGCGATGAAGCTCTTTTGCAGCTGCGCGCCGCTGCGCAGGGCCTCGGCCACCGTCGTGTCGATGTAAGGCCCGCAGGGGCCGAAAGTGTCCATGCCCTTGGCCCGGGCCCACTGGCCGTCGCTCTTCTGCCAGTCGCGGGCGGTGACATCGTTAAAGGCGGTCACGCCCAGCAGCACGTCATAAGCCTCGGCCTCTGGGATATCCTTGCAGCGCCGGTTGATCACCAGCGCGATCTCGCCCTCGAAGTCGATGCGCGTCGGGCCTCCCAGCGCCTCGCCCGGCAGGCGGATCGGCGCTCCGTGGGGGATCAGGCAGGAGGGCGGCTTGAAGAACAGCAGCGGCCGCGCATCTGCGCCCAGATCCGCCGGCGGAATGTTGCCCAGCTCCTTCGCGTGCTCGCGGTAGTTGCGCCCGACGCAGATAACCTTGCTTGGCGTGCAGGGCACCAGCAGCTCGACCGCGCCGATCTCGTCCTCTTCCATCCCGGCGCGCTTCAGCTCAAACTTGTCCGCGCTGAGCTTCAGATGCCGCGCCAGGCGGCCCTGGTCATTAAGCTCGCCATACCAGACCTGGCCGTCAGCGCGATAGCGGTAGATGTGCATGGGGCTGAGAATAGCAGGCAGGAGGTTACAGGTGACAGTAAGAAGGGACTAGGGCTTAGGGACTGGGGACTAGTCCCTGATCCCTGATCGCTCATCGTTGATCCCTGATTCCAGTCCCGCTTTTTGCCTAAAGGTAAACCTATGTTTAGTCCGCCTGCGGTATAATGCCTGTCGATATGAGCAGAGACAGAGGTGGTCAAGGATCGGACCCGCAGGGCAACCCGCGCTGCAGCTTCTGCAAAGAAGAGCAGAGCAGCGCAGTTCGCATGATCAAAGGTCCCGGGGTTTACATCTGCGAAGAGTGCGTGAACATCTGCAAGGAGCTGCTGGACGGCCCGCGGCACCGCAGCGCCGCGCCCAGCGTGCAGGTCAAGAAGCTCCCCACGCCCAAGCAGATCGTGGATTTCCTGAACGATTACATCATCGGCCAGGAATATGCCAAGAAGGTCCTCTCGGTCGCGGTTTACAACCACTTCAAGCGCGTCAACAGCCTGCTTAACCCCCTGGTGGAGATTGGCAAGAGCAACATCCTGCTGATCGGCCCGACCGGCGTGGGCAAGACTTACCTGGCCCAGACCATCGCGCGCATCCTGGATGTGCCCTTCGCCATTGCCGACGCCACCGCGCTGACTGAAGCCGGCTATGTCGGCGAGGACGTGGAGAACATCCTGCTGCGCCTCTATCAGGTCGCCGCCGAGCAGTGCGGCCCCAAGGCCAGCCACGAAGAGATCCTGGCCCGCACCGAACGCGGCATCATTTACATCGACGAGATCGACAAGATCGGCCGCAAGAGCGAGAACCCCTCGATCACCCGCGACGTCAGCGGCGAGGGCGTCCAGCAGGCCCTGCTGAAGATCCTCGAGGGCACGGTGGCCAATGTCCCGCCGCACGGCGGGCGCAAGCACCCCAACGACGAGTTCATCCAGATCGATACCAGCAACGTGCTCTTCGTCTGCGGCGGCAGCTTCGATGGTCTAGAGAACGTCATCGCCAAGCGCCTCGGCCAGCAGGTGATCGGCTTCCGCTCCCGCGCGGCGGAAAAGGAAGCCCCGCGCGAAAAGCTGCTTAAGCATGTCGAGCCCGAGGACCTGGTCAAGTTCGGCATCATCCCCGAGCTTGTCGGCCGCCTGCCCGTGCTGGCCTGGCTGGAGGACCTCTCCACCGAGGCCCTGGTCACCATCCTCGAGCAGCCCAAGAACAGCCTGGTCAAGCAGTACAAGTACCTGCTGCAGGATGACGGCGTGAACCTCAAGTTCACCCCGGCGGCGCTGACCGAGATCGCCACCATGGCCAAGGCCCGCAAGACCGGCGCCCGCGCCCTGCGCAGCATCGTGGAGAAGCTGCTGCTGGACATCATGTACAGCGCGCCCAGCTCCAAGGCCGGCGGCGAAGTGGTGATTGACGGCGAGGACGTGCGCCAGATGCTCAGCGGCAAGGTTATGCCCCTGCCCACCCCCGGCACCCGCAGCCCGATGGAGCTCAGCGACATGGCCGCGGAGCTGCCTGAGCCCGGCGTGATCTAAGCGTGGCCACAGCTACCGCAATGCAATTCCCCCGCCTGCTCGCAGCCCTGCTGCTCTTCTTGCTCGCCTGCGCGCCGGCCTGCCGCGAGAAGCCGGAAGCCAAAGGCGGCGCAGGCCAGGCGCAGGGCCAGGCGCAGGGCCAGGCGGGCAGCGAGTCCGGCAAGGACATCGACGGCAGCAAGGCCATGCCGGTGCCCAGCGGCGATGTGCGCCAGGTCATCCTGATCTACACCGGCGACACCATTTCCGCGATGGAGAGCCAGACCCAGAACGACCCGCCCCGCGGCGGGCTCTGCGCCCTGGCCGATACCGTGCTGGGCTACCAGCGCGAGATCGTTGAGTTCACCGCCAAGCGTGTCGAGAACGAAGGCGGCGACCCCTCTGCAGTGCGCGCCGATTTCGACGCCGGCACGCTGGGCCCCCACCCGCGCCTGCTGCTGGACTACGGCGGCTGGGAGCGGCCCAACGACGTGATCGGCCGGCCCTATGAGCAGCTCTACTGCAACTACTTCAAGGACTTCGCCTATACCGCCGTCGGCGGGATGCGCTATCAGGAGCTGAAGTCCGAGCTCTGGAAGTCCTACCGCGGCCTGCAGAACGCCCCGACGCTGCTGCTCAGCAGCGGCACGCCGCGCGACGGGGTGGACAGCAGCGAGACTCTGCCCATAGTGGATCTGATCACCCGCGAGTGCCACGGGCAGAAGTGGGGCATCGCCTGCATCCCTGTGCCCGCGCCGGATGAACTGACGCCGCAGAACCCCTCCACCGCCCCGCTGGACGAGGATTACAGCAACGCGGCCAATGTGATCAACGGCGCCGGATGCGAGATGCGCATCCTTATGGCCGCCGGCATGCCGGCAAGCTTCTACAAGAGCCTCGAGGGCAAGACAGATTTCGACATCGTGATCGGCGGCCCGGTCGGCCTGGCGGTGCCGGAAGGCATGGGCGACCTGCCGCAGAGCGGCCCGCTGCTTTTGCCGGCGCTCGAAAAGGCCGGCCGGCAGATCGGCATCTGCCATCTGATCTACAGCACCGCCGGCCGCGCGCCCACGCAGTACAACTTCATCCTGCGCAGCACCATCGCCAGCGGGTCGGACAAGCAGCCGTACTACCGGCAGGTTGAGGCAACCCGGCGCGAACACGAAGCGCAGGCCAAAAAGCTCGGCCTGAAGGACTAGCCCGGCGGCTCCGGGCCGCCGCCCGCCCGCGCTGCGGCCCTGCCGCGTGCATGCTAGAATCGCCGCCCTGATGCAGTCAGAGCAGGAGCGCCACGACGAAGATATCCCCGCCGCCCAGGACCAGCCTGAGCCCGGCGACGCGCTTTCCGCGCAGCCAGAGGACGCCGGCGAGGACCTGGACGAGCTGGAGGACGGCAGCGGCCTGGATGAGCCGGAGGCCGGCGCGGACGCGGCGGAGGATGTGGGCGCTGACGAGCTCAGCCCGGCCAGTCTGAGCCGCCGCGAGAAGGGCGCGCTGCTCACCGCCCTGCTCTTCACCGCCACCGAGACCCTCGACAGCGATAAGGCCGCCGACTACCTAGGCCTCAGCATGGCCGAGCTGGCCGTGCTGGTCGAGGAGCAGTCAGGCGAGCTGCGCAACCTGGGCCTCGACATCCTGCCGCTCGGCGGCGGCTACAAGCTGGTCACCGCCAGCCACTGGGACGCCTGGCTCTCGCTCTTCCACCGCCAGGTGCGCAAAGCCCGGCTGTCCAAGAGCGCGCTGGAGATCCTGGCCGTCATCGCCTACGAGCAGCCCATCTCCCGCGTCCGCGTTGATGAGCTGCGCCAGGCCAACAGCGAGGCCGCTGTGCGCACTCTGCTGGACCGCCGCCTGATCAAGGTCGCTGGGCGCGCCGAGACCCCGGGCCGCCCCTTCCTGTACAAGACCACCGAGACCTTCCTTGAGGTCTTCGGCCTCACCTCGCTTGGGGACCTGCCGCCGCGCCCGCAGAGCTTCAAGGCCGAGGCGGAGGAAGCCGAGGCGAAACTGCAGTCCGAGGAAGGCACCGGCGATCTGCACGTGCGCGGCGAAGCTGAGGACTAGGCTCCAACCCAAGGCAAAAGACTCACACTGAGTCACAGAGACACAGAGTAAGAGTCATTTCACTCTGAATCGTCCCGGGTTTTCCGGAGGCTACATTTACGAGGAGAATGTAGCCATGGGAAAAGCAAATCCGCGTTACAGCCCTGAGTTCAAGGATCGGGCAGTCAGGCTGGTGCTGGAAAGCCACGGGGA
>JADZFO010000009.1 GCA_020849855.1 bacterium
CCTTTACTTGAAGGAGCTTCAGGTCCGTCCTGCCTGAAGGGGGCTCACCCTGAGGGCCTTTGGAGATTCCGGGGCCCTTGGTGAAACCGCTAGTAATACCCGTTCCCCGGAGGGCTAAACAGAAATCGCGGGATTTCCCGGAAATCCCGCAAAATTCGCCCGGATGCGGCAAAAGGCCCCCTGCCGGGGGCCCCTGTGTTCCTTGTTAATTGCCGGCGGCTGCCGGGCCGGGCGGCCTAGAAGTCCGCCAGGACATCGTCATCGTCAAAGCCCGGGTCAATGACCAGGCTGGTATCCCCGACGCCGGCGCTGAGGCCCTTTACATAAAGCTCAGTGCCGCTGGCAGGGACGAGGGTGAAGTAGGCGAAACCATCAGCGCCGCTGTTCTGCACCGCCGGGAGCTGGATGTTGAGGCTGGCCATGCTCAGCTCTGTGCCTTCGCCGCTGCCCAGCTCAAAGGGGCCGGCCCAGCCCCAGGCCTGGCGGTTGCGGTCGGTGACAGCGACATAGAAGCGCTCGCCGCGGCCTTCGATGTGCAGGTTGAAGATGCGCCAGGCGCTGGGCATCTCCTTGATGCCGTAGGTGGCATAGGCCGTACGCTCCGGCAGCGACTCCAGCACCAGGGTAAGCGCATTGGGCTGGCCGGGGGCGGGCGGGAGCTGGGCCAGGGCCGCGCCGGTGCTGCACTCCACGACCTTCCAGATCGTGTAGGGCATCTGGCCGATGACGGCCGTCTCATGCATGTCGAGGTTGCGCTCGAGGGCCTCGCTGCCGCCGAGCAGGTCCAGGATTGACTCCACCAGGCCCTGCAGGGCCTCGTCGCTGGCCGCGTCCGCCTTGGCCTGGGTGACGGTGATCAGGGACCTGATGCCCTCGGCGGAGGCAGCGCGCGGGACAGCGGGGCCGCTGCCGCCCTGCTGGCCCTGCTGCGCCTCAGACGCAGCGGGGGTAGCGGCGGGGGCGAGGGTGTCAGAGAGGCCGGCGGAGCAGCCAGTGAAGCAGAGGACTGCGCAGGCCGTCAGGGCCAGAAAGGCGGGCTTGATCATTTCGACTCCACAGCGACAGGATGCGGCCGGGTCTGCCCCAAACCGCTTGTGTTACCCGCTGCTGTGCAGCTTAAACAGCACGGAGAAAAATGCGCGGACAGAGACATGGGCTTGATAAACTCAAAGCTGTAGGGTTAAAGATCAAAAATCTGCGGGCTTGTCCACATCTCAAGAATCCTGGCGATCCCCGCCTTGTCTATCCTGTGCGCAATCACGTCTAAGACCAACGCCTCAAGTTCTTTGTCATCTGGTGCAAGATAGACTCCATTGGCCTCAAGAAACATTAGCGCGCACATTGCCGCGACGCGCTTGTTGCCGTTCTGGAACGGATGGGCAAGCGCTAAGTGATACAGGTAAGCGGCTGCCATCTCAAAAATACCTTTGTGGACATATTCGCCAAATGCCGACTGCTGCGCCATGGCAATTGCGGAATCAAGTCCTTCCGGATTAAGCAGTAATGTAGGCTCTAGCGGTGTGACTGTTTGGACCAGTCGGTGCGCCTCAAGGGCGTCTTCTACCGTCAGGAAGACTATCTCATCCACATTTAGTCGTCGGCGAGAAGCTTCAGGGCACCACGAATCCGCTCAAAGACAGACTTCGCGACATTCTTCCGCTCTTCAGGCGTCATAGTGCGGGGCTCGGTGAAGAGGTTTGGTGCTGTCTCATTGCGACGCTGCCAGCCGCGCATTCGCACCGCGCTGTACTCCCCAGCATGGCGGGTAGTGGTCACGGATTGCACTTCTTGCCCAACTGTTACAGTATTAGGCATCTCAGCTGTAGTAATCGGCAGCACTTTTGCATTGTACCGTTACACAGACCACCTTAACCCTGCTCGAACCTAAAACACTGCCGAATCTTTGCGATGAGGACCTAGTTCTGGCATAACGACGTATCAGTTGACGGCTTTGCAAGTCAAAGATTTCCGAGCGCGATTTTATGTGTCTGCTGTACGCCAGGCGCGGATCAGGCGCCCACGGGACGCCCCCCGGCGACGGCATGGCGATCAAGATCATGGACAGCTCCAGCATCAGCACCCGCAGCCTGCTGGAGGACTTCGTCGCGCTGGCCGAGAAGAAGAAGAAGATCAAGTACCAGTACGAGATCCTGAGCATGGGCGGCACTGACCAGGGCGCGCTGCAGCGCTTCGGCCAGCCGCGCCGTACCATCACGCTGTCGATCCCCTGCCGCTATGTGCATACGGTCGTCGAGACCGTGCACAAGGAAGACCTGCAGGTCAGCATCGACCTGCTGGTCGCCTGGCTGTGCGGGGAGTAGGGCGGTAGGGTGCAGGCGTGCCTGCACCAATCTTGAAGGTGCAAGCACGCGTGCACCCTACAAAGAAGGCGGGCCTCCATGCCCGCCGCTTGTTCCGCTAACATCTTGATAAGCAGGCGCTGCTACTCCACAATCCGCAGCTTCGAGCGCGTTGACTCGTCCTCGGTCACCACTACGCCATCCCAGTAGGTAACACGACCGGTGATGGTGTACTCTCCCGGAGTGTTGTAGGTATGAACGGTGAGATATGCGGGATTGTCTTCGGAGGCGGCAGGATTGCTCCACCACTTGTTGCGAGCATCATCGGTACAGTCCTGAAACCCACCGCCGTCACCCCAGTTTATCTCTGCTTTGCTGATGACTGCGTGGTCACCGGGGCTCCCCTGAACTGCCACTAAATAGTTCAGTTTTGCGCCAACCTGTGTACCTATAGGACCAACGGCTACTCCCTCCGAGAACTCGACAGTGGTAACGCCGTATGTCAGTGACAGTACCCAGCGGGTGTCATTGATTGGCGCGCCAACAAAAACCCCATCACCGCCGCATGAGCAGAACATTAGCACCATGCATAGGCTCAGTCTCAATGCGCTTGCTGCTCGCATGAACGTCCTCCTGTTACCGAGTCTATACACAACAGCCTTACTGCCAGTACTCGATGGCTGGGCCAGCATCGACGCGGTCTATGCTCGTAAGGTCCCCGCTCATTGCAGCTTTCGTTGCCAATAGCGCCGTCTTGACTTCAGATGCAGTCGGCTCGGCGCTTAGCGAGGCAATGATGCCTGCTACGGCTGCCACATGCGGAGCCGCGCAGGAAGTTCCCTCAAAGAAGGCTATTGGCCCCGGTGCTTTACCTAAGTAGTTACTGTTGCCGTTGCTTCCATACATGTCGATGCTCCAGCAGCTCACACCGGGTGCGCTGATGTCAACGGTCGCATCGTAATTGCCCATAACCCGATCGCCATCGCTGTCGTAATTGCAGACGGAGACGTTAGCGCTGTAATTGGCCGGGAACCAGCTGCGGGTACTCGAATCGTTGTTGCCAGAGCTACACACAAACAGCATGTGTGGTGACAGCTTTGCCATATGGCGCAGTCCGACCGCCGGCCCCGTCCCCGACTTGCCGTGCATCCAACTGCAATTGACAACGCGGATGTTGTAGGTCGGGCAGTTCGTGCTAGGTCCATAGAGAATCTTGGGATCGTACCTCTGGGCGACACAGCCCACTGCAGTCAAGGCATTGAGATTAGCTGAAAGGGAGAACAAGGGCACTCCATCTTCACGACCACGCGCCTTTGAGGCAATTGGAAAGTACCTGCAGTAGCGTGCTATGCCGCAGATGTCCCTATCATCATTTGCCGTGCCGCCATCGTTGTTGATTGCGGCGGATGCGATACCTGCTACTTGCGTGCCGTGGCCGAGACTGTGTGCGTTGTCTTCACTCTCATCCAATAGCCACTGCCACGGACGCCCGCCCCCAGACGAACGCGAAGCAAATGAAGTTGCCGCGCGCCGATCACCGACGTTACAACCCAATGCTGAAGAATTGTCGTTCAGGTCGCGCAGGTATGTTGCGTTGTAGTCAACTCCGGTGTCAATGATCGCAATGTATATGCCGCTCGAACCGAAGCTGTCAGCGTCATCATGCCAGGCCTGTTCAATGTTGATATCAAACTCATCAGTCTCTGCACTTGAGCCAGGATAGTTGGCGTCGTCAATCGCCCACTGATTGCTGAAGTGCTCGTCATTCGGCGATCCACTGGCGGGCCACACGGCCCCTGGGCACACCACATCGGCGTCAACAGCCTCGATTAGTGCACTATATTCAGTCGGCCAGTTTTCAACTGCGTCTTCAACACTCTGTCCTTCCGGAAGCAATACGGCCAGACCGCCCACTTCTGGCCATTCTGCGTAGACTGTAAGCTCCTCTGTCTCGAGGAAATCCGCGACATCCTCGTTCTCCGTCAGCGACTCTGGAACCACCGCAGCAAAGTCGTCCCAATAAGGATCTGTCGGTGAGAGTGGTTCAATGAAGTAGTTCGCTGCTACTTCCGGCAGCTCAGGGTCTTCGACCAGTGCAATGATGACCCGGCCGTCGATGATGTCGTAGACCTGTTCATCCCGCGGGTCGGTGAATTCAACGATGTCCCAGGCGTCTTCTTCGTCGAAGAGCTCCGGGGCTGTGGACGTACTGCGACCGGGGCCGAAGCCCTTGTCGAAGACTGCGAACGCCGCGTTTGCGGCAATGTTGTCGCCTGTGCTTGTGTTTGGTCCTCCCGCGCTGCTTTCCTGACTGCCGCGCTGAGTGCCTGCTGTGCCGCCGCCGCAGGACCACAGGGATGCTGAGACTAGCATTGCTAGAGAGAGAGAGAGACCGCTCTCTTGAAAGTGACCATCCTCATACAACTACCTCCGCAAGAAAAAATTGAAGCCCGAAGCAAATATCCCTTCGGGATATGAAAGTCTACCGCCGCGCATGTGCTTTGAAAGCTGTTTGTTCGAAATTCTTGTGATTTGCTGCAGCTTGCTCGAATAGTGTGCGTGAATGCATATATAGTCACCGCAAGAGGTAGTGCCGTCCTGGAAAGACGACGCGCGGAAAGGGCCGCGCCGCTACTGAAGCGCGGGTACAAGCCCGCGCCCCTCCGGGCGAGAAAATGCTGACTGAAGTCCGCGATCCGATGAGTGGGGCGGGTATGCCTGCCCGCCGGACCAGCACACAGGCGGGAACGCCGCTCCACCGTCATTGGGCCGAGGCCATGCGCCGCCCCTAAAGGATCAGGCGCCCACGGGACGCGCCGGGCGGCGGGCCAGGGCCTCGCGGACAGCCTTAAGCAGCTCGCCGGCGCGGTAGGGCTTGCCGATGAAGGCCGGGCCGCCTTCCTCCGAGATGGCCATCATCTCGTCGTCCGGCGCATGGCCGCTGGAGAAGAGCACGTTGAGGCCCGGGTACTCGCGCTGCAGGCAGCGCCAGATTTCCACGCCGCTCATGCCGGGCAGCACCACGTCCAGGATCAGCAGGTCGACTTCCTCGCAGTGCCGGCGGTACAGGTCCAAGGCGGCGAGGCCGTCCTGGGCCACCAGCACCTTATAGCCGTGGGCCTTGAGCATCTCCTCCAGGAGGTGCACAACAACCGGCTCGTCCTCGACCACCATGATGCACTCGGAGCCGCCGGTGACGGCGCGCTCATGCACGACCTGGATCTCGGGCTTCTGGTCCGTCAGCGGCAGGTAGACCGTGAACCTGGACCCGCGGCCGACGATGCTGTCCACCGCGATGCGCCCGCCGTGCTGCTTGATGATGCCGTAGACCACGGCGAGGCCGAGGCCGGTACCCTTGCCCGAGGGCTTGGTGGTGAAGAAGGGCTCGAAGATGCGCTCGATGGTTTCGTCGCTCATGCCCACGCCGTTGTCTTCAACCATAAAGTAGGCGAAGCCGCCGGGCTGGCCGTCCTGGGCCTGGCCGGGCTGGACGCCGCTGCGCACCTGGATGCGGCCGCCGCTGGAGCGCGTGGCATCCCGGGCGTTGATGATCAGGTTCATGGCCACCTGGTTGAGCAGTGTCGTGTCGCCCATGATCGCCGGGTCGCTGTCCAGCTCCAGGATCAGCTCCTGGTCCGGGTCGAACATGGGCTTGGCCAGCTTGGCCGCGCCGCGCAGCAGGTCGTTGAGGCTGCAGGGCGAGAAGGTGCCGGCGGTCTTACGGCTGAACATCAGGATCTGCTTGGTCAGGTCGGCGCAGCGCTGGGCCGCCGCGGTGGCGTCGTTGAGGCAGGCGGCCATCAGGCCGGCCTGGGTGTTCACACTTTCGGCCATCGAGAGGTTGCCGATGATGGCGGTGAGCAGGTTGTTGAACTCATGGGCCAGGCCGCCGGCCATGTGGCCCACGGCCTCCATCTTCTGCGCCTGGCGCAGCTGCTCATGCAGGCTGACCTCGTCGGTGATGTCGCGGCGGGCGGAGACATAGGAGACGATGCGGCCGCTGTCGTCGCGCACCGGCGAGATGGAGACGTCCTCCTCGCGCATGATGCCGTCGCGGCGGCGCGACTTCACGCGGCCGTGCCAGGCCTCGCCGGCATGCATGGCCGCTTCCATGTCGGCCAGCAGCTCGTTGCTGTCGCCGGGATAGAGCAGGGTGTGCAGGTGCTGGCCGACGGCCTCGCGGCGCTGGTAGCCGCTGGAGCGCTCGAAGGCCGGGTTGGCGTAATCGATGACGCCGTTGGTGTCGAGGATGACGATGCTCTCGGCGGACTGCTCAATGGCGGCCGCCAGGCGGCGGGTCTCGCGCTGGGCCTGTGACATTTCCGTGATGTCCAGCAGGACCATCACCGAGCTGTCGCCGGCGCCCGGGCCGCCGAGGCCCGCGGTGAGCGTGATCTGGACCAGGCGCACGGAGCCGCCGGGCTGGATGATCTGCAGCTCGGCGTTCATCGGGACGCCGCCGCTGTGCTGGCGCAGGCGCTGGTAGTTGACCATGCTGGCCGGGTGCAGGTACTCGCTGAAGAAGCGCCCGGCGGCCTCACCGGGCTCGAGGCCCAGCAGGCGCTCGGCGGCCGGGTTGGCATACAGGATCCGGCCGTCGGAGGCCATCACCTGCACGCCTTCGCCGAGGCTCTGTACCAGCTCGCGATAGCGGCGCTCGGAATCCCGCAGGGCCCGCTCGGAGCTCATGCGCTCGGTGATGTCCTGGACCAGGCCGATGGCGCCGAGATAGGCGCCCTCATCATCAAAGCGCGGCGTGCCCGTGACCTGCAGGGTCCGGCGCTCGCCGTCAAAACGCATTACGTCGATTTCATAGGTGGAGCTTTCACCGGCGCGGCGGCGCTGGCGCTGGGCCTCGATCTTGGCCTGCTCGCCGGGGGCCAGGAAGTCCTCGAAGCGCTTGCCGATGATGCGTTCCACCGGTGCGCAGTAGATGCGGCCGAGGGCCGGGTTGGCATAGCTGTAGCGGCCTTCGCTGTCCGAGATGACGAGGCCCTCGGCCATGTACTTGACCAGGGACTCATAGCGCGCCATGCTCTGGCGCAGCTCTTCCTCGGCGCGCAGGCGCTCGGTCACATCGGTGACGGCCTCGATGCTGATGCGGCGGCCTTCGCTGTCACGGGTGGCCACCGAGTTGACGATCACGTTCAGCACGCTGCCGTCGGAGCGGACAAAGCGCGTGCGGAAGTCGTTCAGGAAGCCCTGCTTCCAGAACTGGGCCAGGGCCGCGAAGGCCCGCGGGCCCTTCATGTCCGGGGTCATGAAGGTGTCCAGCGGCTGGCCGATGACCTCGCCGCGGGAATAGCCCATCACCTTGAGCCACTGCTCGTTGACATCCACATAGCAGCCGGACTCGTCGATGCTGTGCAGCATCACCGGCGCGTTGTTGTATACCAGGCGCAGGCGCTGCTCACTGGAGCGCAGGGCCAGCTCGGCCTGGGACTGCTCGGTTACGTCCTGGAAGAGGGCCACGGCGCCGCTGAAGAGGCCTTCCTTGTTCAGGCTGGGGGCGGCGGAGATCAGCACGGTGCGCAGCTCGCCACTGGGGCGGCGGATCTGGATGCGGTAACTGCCCTGCTCGCCGCGCCGGCGCTTGCCGGTCTGCTCGGTGATGCGGGCGAACTCCTCGGGGCTGGTGAAGGTTTCGATGCTCAGGCCGACCAGTTTGCCGGCGGCGACGCCGAAGATCTTTTCCGCGGCCGGGTTGGCCACGATGAAGCGCTCGTTCTCGTCAACAATGCACAGGCCCTCGCCCATGCTTTGCACCAGGGCCAGATAGCGGTCCTCCACCGTGCTGAGGGCCTGGTTGGCCGCGGCGAGGCTGGAGGAGATGTGCTCGGCGATGACCATCACGCCGGGGCTGGAGGGGCTGGGCTGGCGGGCGGTGAGGCGCCAGCGCGCGGCGCTGCCACCCTCGCTGCCCTGGCGCAGGCGCTCGATCTCCACCGGCTGGCCGCTGCCAAGGGCCCGGACCACCGGGCAGGCCTCGGGGCCGTGCTCGGCATAATTGAAGAGCGCGCAGACATGCTGGCCAAAGAGGCTCGCCCCCCCGGCTTCCTGCTGGGCGATGGAGTTACACCAGACGATCCGCAGTTCGCTGTCCAGCCAAAGAACGGCATGGCCCAGCCCGGTGAGCATTGCTTCAACAGCGGATACAGACTCCGGCAGCCCGAGAGTATCCTCTCTCAGTCTCACGTTTTTCCCCCGTTTTGGAGCCAAGAGCCGCGCGCAGAGCGTCCCTCGCCCTCTTGCTGCGACCGCGGCATGCTTACAACCCTCCAGCGGATATTCTAGCAAAACAATGGCGCACTTGCAGAAGTCTGGCAGAGTCGCTGCGGAAGCACTATTTATCTGTTTAGGGGTAACACGGAAATTTTCCGTGAAACAGTGGTAACGTTTGGGCTCTTCGATGCATCTGTTAGGCGGATCAACTGAATGGACTTACAGCAGGAGCTGACGGAGCAGCGCAACTCGCGCTTTCTGGCCCTGCTGGAGCCTGTTTATGAGGATTGCCAGCGCTGGGCCATGCACCTTACGCGCAACCCGGTGGAGGCGGAGGACGTTTTGTCCGAGGCCCTCACATCAGCGCTGACCAGCCTCAGCCAGTTGAAGAACGATGGCGCCTTTAAAACCTGGATGTTCCGCATCATCAACAACACCTACCGCATGTCACTGCGGCGGGGCAAACGGCCGGTTGACCTTGTCGACCCGACAGACCTTGGGCATGTCAAGTCAGAGCGGCCGGATGCATACCTGCGGGATGAACGGGCCCGGGCAGTCCGCCAGGCGCTGGAGAAACTGGCGCCGGAGCAGCGGGAAGCCCTGTGGCTTTTTCATGTTCATGGACTCAGCAGCCGCGAGGTCAGCGATGTCCTGGGAAAGCAGGAAGGTGCGGTAAGGGTCATGCTGACCCGGGCCCGCGACCGTCTGGCCCAGCAGCTCAGGCTGCTGGGGATGGACAGCGATATCCTGGGTGAGCTGAAGTAGCTGATACAGATTAATGTGGCACCTTCGGGTGCAGGGCCGGTGAGGCCTGGCTGAAAGACAGGAGCTAAGAATCCATCTGGACAAGGCTCAGGGGAAGGGTGAAAGCCCGACCCGGTTTACAAATGGATCATAGCGACAACAAATTGAAGGGTAACAACCCGGCCGGGAGCCAGGATCAGCGCGACGCGCAGTGGCGCGAACTGCTGGCCTGCGCCGAGCCGCGGCAGGAGCTGCTGGACAGCGTCCTGCCCTGGCAGCGCGTCCTGAGCCTGGTTGAAGCCGCACCGCCCGTGAAGCCGCACTGGAGCGACCTGCTCTTTTCGCGGGTCAGCCGCCAGACGCGCTTCGCCCTGGCCGCGGTGGCCCTGGCGGTGGGATCGGCGGCGGGTCTGGCGGTTATGCCGGCGCAGTCGGACCAGATCGGCACCGTGGTGCTGGCCCGCGTCCCCATGGCCTGGGAGGCCGGCGGCGCGGAGCTGGCCGAGGTTGAAGCCGCCGCAGAGGCCAGCTTCAGCAAGCTGCCGCACTCCGAGCAGGCGGACATGTACTTCCTGCCGCTCAAGTCCAGTGACGGCGATGCGCACCCCACACTGGCCATTGCCTTCCTTAACGTGGACTCCGCCCAGGCTGAGCAGGTCTTTGAGGGCCTGGCGCAGCGCTTCCCCGGCCTCAGCACCGGCGTGGCCGAATACCATGACATCCAGAGCCAGGTCTTCGAGAACCGGCTGCAGGAGCTGCTTTCCGGGCTGCGTGAGCCCGGGCGCTACCGCGGCCTGGGCGAGGCCCAGATCCGCTCCGAGGTGCTGCGCCAGCTGCACAGCGCCGGCCTGGCCCCCGAGAGCATCAGCATCGAACGCACCGCCGACGGCGGTCTGAAGATTGAGGTCTCCGCCACGATGGACATCAATGTGGCGGGCGGGCACCTGCAGGAGGCCCTTGGCGATATCGGGCTCAGCCCGGAGCTTCTGGGATCAGAAGCCTATGAGCAGCTGATGGAACTTCAGCCGGCTCAGTAACAGAAAGGATGGATTGCCTGCGGCGGTGGGCCGCGGGCAGCTGAAGCCCGCCCTGGAGGCGGGCTTTTTGCTATCCGGCGCCGGCTTAGCGAACGTGGGGGGCGCTGGCTTCCGTCTATAATCGCAGCGGAGGGATTTGAGATGCGACTGCGGGCAGTCATGACCGCCGCAGCAGGGCTGCTGCTGGCGCTGGGTTTTCGCGCGGCCGCCTTTGCGGCGGAGCCTGAGGAATCGGTGCGCGCGCACTTTGCCGCGATCCTGGCCGAGGACTATCGCGGCGCGGACGAGTATTTCTCGGCCGACTTCCTGGGCGCCTTCAAGGCGGATGTCGAGGACATCAACACCTACTACAGCACGCGGCGCGAGCAGCTCACGGCCGGCTATGAAGTGGTGGCCGTCGACCCCCTGGCCGACGCGCAGCGCGAGACCATGCGCATCACCGTGGACTTCAACGACCCGCGGGAAGAGGCCGTGCGCACGGTGACCGAACGCCTGCACTATTACCTGATCCGCGAGAAGGTGCCGGGCGGCGCCCCGGGCCGCGACGGCGAGGGCCGGGCCTGGCGCATCGATATCTATGACGCCATCTCCTTTGACACCCTGGCGGATGCGCGGCGCCGGGCCTACCTTGGCACCCGCTATGCCTGGCCCGAGGACGAGGGCCGCGAGCTGCGCTCCAAGCAGGGCTTCTTCCGCATCCAGTGGGCCCTGGGCTCCTTCGGCAACGCCAAAGGCCGCTATCCCCTGCGCCTGCTGGGCGGCGACAACCGCCGCGATGAGCTGATCAGCGAAGGCTATTTGACCGGCTCTTACCCGACCAACGGTTTCAACAACGAGCCGATGAAGCTGCAGGACTTCGGCGAGAAGAGCTCGGGGGACTACAGCTATTACAGCCTGGACAACAACGGCGACGGCGAGCCCGACGACTACTGGCTGCTGCTGCATGGCAAGGTGCCGGAGCACTTCTACTTCAGCGGCCACGACACGATCTATATCGCCAACGCGGACATGGACGGCAGCCAGGCCGAGCTGGCGGCGCGCTTCGCCGAGTTCTGGCTGGAGCGCAGCGGCGACGAGCTGAGCCTGACCGCGGCGGTTGAGCCCGCCGGGCCGGCCAGCGCCCTGCTGCCCACGAATGACATGCTGGAGATGCTGGCGGACGCCCGCGACAGCCAGCTTGGCCCGGGCCAGGAAGAGGCCGCGCTGCGCACAGTGGCGGCGGTGGAAGGCCCCAGCGAGGCCGAGCAGGCCGCGGCAGCACTGGCCGCCGGCGGCGCGGATGACGACCCGGCGGCGGGCGGGACTGAGCTGGAGCCGGGCTATGTGCTCCCGCCGGCAGACAGCGCGGACACAGCAGGGGATGCCGGCGCAGGCGAGAGCGCGGAGCTGGTGGCGGACACGCAGTTGCAGGTGGCGGATGAGGCGGTCACTGAGGCCGCTGAGTTAAGCGCGGACAGCGCGGCCAATGAGAGCGCGGCCGGTGACAGCACGGCCGGGCCGGATGCAGGCGCAGCAGCAGCGGCGCAGGGCGGGCCGGCGCAGGGCGGCGAGCTGAACCACTTCGACTGGCTCTTCAGCGAAGGCGACAACTCCGGCCCCTGGCGCATCTTCAGCTTCGGCTGGGACTAGGCCGCGCATTGCTGAACTGCACAGAGTGCTGCTGCGGGCCTTCCGCCAACTTGCTGCTTGCTGCCGCGCAGCCTACTGAGGCAGATCGAGTTTCATCAACAGGCCGTCTTCCTCGCCGGCCCCGCTGTCCTGGACAAGATAAGCCGGCGCGTCAGCAAGGCTGAACTGGCCCGCCGTCCAGGCCAGTGAGAAGGCCTGCGGGCTGAGCGTGGCCGCGCTGTAGCTTGCACTGGCACCGCCAAGCGGCGCTTCAGCCGGTGGCTGGAGACTGACATTCGCGCTGCCGGCGAAGCCGCCCAGCAGCACGGACCCATCCGAGCTGACATCCAGGCACAGAGCCCCTGCATAATCGGGGTTGCCGATCAGGCGCAGGGACCACTGTTCCTCGCCGCCGAGGCTGTAGGCATTGAGCGCGGTGAAGTACTGCCGTGACAGACTGTCCAGCCGGCGCTCGCCGCCGGCGACGAGGATCCCGCCGTCGAAAAAGCGCGCCTCGATCTGCTGCCCCTCCATGTATGTCGGCCGGTAGCGGCTGAAGAGAGTGTCGCCCGCAGCGCTGAACACGGACATCTGCATGCCGGCCTGGTTGGTCCAGCCATTGGCCGCCTCTGTCAGCAGGAAGGCGCCGGCGGGCAGGGCGCAGAGGCTGGCCGGGGCATTGCCATCGCTGGCCAGGTTGGCGCGGGCCCATTCAAGCCCGCCGTTCCCGTCAAGGCGGCAGATAAAGCTGCGCTGCGTGCCGCTGGCATCGAAGTCCGCCAGTCCGGCGCACCAGACTGCGCCATCGGCGGCGAAGCAGGAAGCCAGGCGGTGGGATGCCGTCGGCGCAGGATCGAAAAGGCCAAGCGTCCACTGCGGCGTGAAGCTGCTGTCGAGGCGGGTGAGCCAGGAGAGGTCATGCGAAGAAAGCAGCATGCTGCCGTCGGCGGCGAGGTCAAAGCTGCCGATCGGCCCGGCATAGTCATCGGCAAGCATGTGGTAACCGGCGGGCTGGCCGGCGCTGTCGAGGACGGCCAGTACACCGCGTCCGCCATGATTCTCGTTCCAGTCGGCTGTATCGCTGTCGATGTTGCCGGCCATGAGCAGGCTGCCGTCGCTGGCAAGACGCAGCTCAATGATCTTGGCGTCCCAGAGCTCGCCGCCAGGAGTGCGGTTCCAGACCAGCTGCCCCTGCGAGTCGAGCTTCATGATCGAGGAGAAGTGCATGAAGCGCAGGGCGGCGTAAACGCTGCCGTCGGGCGCGGCAGCGACATCGACAATGCTGTCGCTGAAAGTGTGGCCAATGCTGCGCGTCCAGTTTGAGGCCGCGAGCACCTGCAGGTTGAAGTCATATCTAGCGCTGCCCAGGCCGTTGCTGACGGTCAGGCTGGCCGGATAGCTGCCCTCAGCGCCGAGTGTCACCTGGGGCTGCGCTTCAGTGCTGGTGCCCGGCGTGGCGCCAGCGCCGAAGTCCCAGGCATAAAGCAGTTCCTCGCTGCCCTCAAGCTGGGCGCTGAAACGCACCAGCTTGCCGCTGGGCCCGCCCTGGGGCGCCACAAGCAGGATCTGCGGGGCTTGCAGCTCACCCTCTATCTCGCCGAAACTGAGCTGCTCCAGGGTGGCCGGCTGCAGGCCGCTGATGGCGATCACCAGCAGGCAGCTGCCGTCCGCATCAATGTAGTTCGCTAGCTGCGGCAGCTCCAGGCTGTCGGGGCTGGCGGGCGAGTACCACTCCCAGCGGTCGAGGGCCCAGTTGGCCAGGGCGAGGCTGAAGCTGCCGGATACCGGCTGCTGCGCCCACTTGAAGTAGAGTCGGGCTTCCTCGTCATAGCCGGCCAGGTTGAAGCTGTAGATACAAAAGGCAAGCTGCTCCAGCCCGGCGCCTTCAGGCCAGAGCTGCACAGCATCGCCCGTCCGGGCAGCAAAGTGTTGGGGCAGGCTGTCTTCATACTGCCGGCCATACCTGAACTGGGCTGCGTCATCAAAGGACAACTCCCGGCGCGCCGCGCCGGGGGAAATGAGTGCCTGGCCGGCGGATGAAGCCGGGGCGGGGAGAGAAGTATCAGGGGCGGGGCGGGAAGCATCAGGGGCGGGTCCGTTGCTGTGCCCTGCGTTGGAGCATGCCGCAAGGGAAAAACACAGCAGGCAGAGCAGACCAAGGATAAAGACTCGCCTTTGCAGAGACATTGCGTCCTCCTAACCATTGCGGCCACGCCGCGTTTCAGCCGAACTCAGAAAAGATAACCCGCTGCAGAGGCAAAGTCAATTCGGGGCCGCGGCTGATCCGTTGTTCCCTGCCCCTACAATCCCCGGGTGCGCCTTGAACGCCTGCGCCTGAAGGATTTCCGCAACCATGAGCAGACCGATGTCAGCTTCCCGCCCGGCATCATCGTGCTCACGGGGCCGAATGGCGCGGGCAAAAGCAACCTGCTGGAGGCGATCCACTACCTGAGCTATCTGCGCTCCTTCCGCGCCGGCCAGGACCGCGAAGTGGTGCGCTTTGGCACACCCTTCGCCGCCGTGGAGGCGAAGCTGCTTGACGATGCCGGGCGGCCCTTCGAGGCGCGCCTGGTGCTGAAGGGCGGACAGCGCTATGTGCGGCTTAACGGCAGCGATGTGACGAAGTTCCAGGACTTCATCGGCCGCCTGGCCAGCCAGTTCTTTTACCCCGGCGAGCTGGCGCTGCTGACCGGCGACCCCGGCCTGCGCCGCGAGGTGCTGGACCTGGAGCTGCTGCGGCTCAAGCCGGCCCTGGCGCCGGTCTACAAGCAGTACCACAGCGCGCTGCTGCAGCGCAACAAGACCCTCAAGCTGATCCACCCGGCCCCGGGCCAGCGGCGGCGCGACAGCGGCCTGGACAAAGCCCTGGCGGCCTTCACCCAGCAGCTTGTCAGCGCCGGGACGCAAATCATGCGCGAGCGCCGCGGCCTCGTTGGCGTGGTGGACGGGCACTTCAGCCCGCTGTATGAAAGCCTGGCGCCCCCGGGGGGCGAGAAGGTCAGCCTGCGCTATCTGAGCTCGGTCGAGCTTTCGCCTGACGACCAGGTGGCCGCGCACTATGCCCAGCGCCTGGCGGCGGCCGCGGATAAGGAAAGCACCCTGCGCTATACCACCGTGGGCCCGCACCGCGACGACCTGGGCTTCATCCTCAACGACAGCTATGACCTGCGCCGCTATGGCAGCCAGGGGCAGATGCGCTCCGCCGTGCTGGCCTTCCGCCTGGCCCTGTGCGAGCTGTCGCGCCTGCGCCTCAGCGACGACCCGATCCTGCTGCTGGACGACGCCCTGTCCGAGATGGACGACGAGCGCAAGAAGCGCCTGCTTAAGCTTTGCCGCAGCCGCAGCCAGGTCTTTATCAGCTCGGCCAGCCAGCGCGAGGTGGAGCTGATCGCGCCGCTGGCCAGTGCCGTATACAGCGTGGAGCAGGGCCAGGTGCGGCTGGTCAAGGGCTGAGGCGCCGCTGCGGCTGACTTTAGCGAATTCGCTTCAATGGGCCTGCAGTCTTTAGCCAGTGGGCAGTTAAATCTAAGTACTGCGGAGAAATAGCGGTTAAGCCGGGCCGGTTTAACCACGCCTGAACCCTGGCGCCGGTACAATCTGCCCGTGAGTCTGAAGGAGCGGACCGTTAAGCTGAAGTCGATCTTCACCAGCCTGGTGGAGGTGTTGGAGTTATCCGACCCCTACACCAAGGGCCATAGTGAAAGAGTCGCTTCGCTCTCTGTGGCCCTGGGCCTGGAGCTGAACCTGAGCACGCGGGAGCTGCAGTTCCTGCAGGATGGCGGCATCCTGCACGACATTGGCAAGCTGGGCGTCAGCAAGGAAGTGCTGAACAAGCCCGGCACCCTGACCGCCGATGAATACGCCCAGGTCCAGCAGCATGTGATCTATGGCTACAACATCCTGCGCCCGCTGGAGATCCCGGAGCTGCTGGATATCACCCTGCACCACCATGAGCGCATCGACGGCTCCGGCTACCCGGAGGGCCGCCGCGACCTGTCCACGCTGGTGCGGGTGCTGCAGGTGGCGGATGTATGGGACGCGCTGACCAGCGACCGGCCCTACCGCAAGGGAATGAGCTTCATGATGGCGCGGCAGCTGATGAACGCCTCGGAGAATAACTTCTGCTTTGATGTGGAGATCCTCTCCACCTTCCTGAAGATGACAACCTTCATCTTCCCGGACGAGGATATTGAAGTTTTCCGCGCGCGGCATGCCGCCTGGGAAGCCGAGCGCCTGGGCCGTCTGGAGCGCCTGGTCGATTTCGACCCGCTCAACGGCAATATGCCCTGGACCGTCAGCTTCGCCCTGAGCAGAAGGCCGGCCTGACGCGCAAGGCGAAAGGCACAAGGCACAAGGCATAAGGCTCAAGGCACAAGGCTCAAGGCTCAAGGCAGAAGGCAGAAGGGGAGCAGGGAGCAACCAGGACATCGCCCCCATAAACAGAGAAGGGGGCGGGATAGGACCGCCCCCCTCTGCATACAACCTGAACCGTGACTACGGTGCAGGATCACTTTTTGCCCCACTCAGCACCCAGTCTGCCTGGCAGCAATTGCCGGACAGCTCCCGCCGAGGGTTTGCACTCATGTTTATGTCCGGCCCGCGGGCCGGCTGCTCAGCAGCTTAGGCCACGGAGTCGCGCAGCGCCTTGCCCGGGGTGAACTTGGGCACGTTGCGGGCGGCGATCTTGATCTTCTCGCCGGTCTTGGGGTTGACGCCGGTGCGGGCCTTGCGCTTGGCGACGGCGAAGGTGCCGAAGCCGGTCAGCTGGACACGGTTGGTACCGCTCTTCTTCTTCAGCTGGGCCTCGATGGTCTCAAAGGTAGCCTCGATGACGGCCTTGACCTTGGTCTTCTCAAGCTTGGTGACCTTCGCCACCGCGTCGATCAGTTCAATCTTGCCAAAGGGCTTCGTAGCTGTGGCAGTAGTCTTCGCCGCAGCGCCTGTCGTGGTTGCCATATCATCCTCCTCGGGATATTGGTGCGCCGTTATATAGCTTGTTCCAGAGGCCTTGTCAAGGAAAAGAACCGCTTAAATTCTGTGCATAGCCAGACTTGACACCCGGGGCCGCGCATGGCAGCTAGTCTCAGGAATATCCGCCTTTCCGGATATAGGCAATTATCCGCAAGTTATCCACAGGTCTGGGCGGGGCCGGCCGCGGCGGCAAGCTGCACGCTGGCGGCGGCCGGGCGGCGCAGCCTGCGGCCTGTATAGATCAGCATCCCGAGGGCCGCCAGGCCAAGCAGGGGCATGCCGGCGGTCTCGTCGGGGCGCAGGCCGTCATCAAGCGGCAGCAGCAGGCACAGCGCGATCCAGCAGCCCTGGGTGCCGGCCAGCAGCGCGAAGTGGTGCGCCTGGCTGAGCCTGCCGCTGAGCCGGCGGGCCAGATGAAGCGCGGCGCCAAGGCCAAGCAGCACCAGCAGCAGGGTGGTGTAGTCGGGGATCTTCAGCACGTCCTTGCACAGGGCCGGCAGGATGAAGAGCAGCAGGGCGGTGGCCAGGCCGGCCAGCCAGCCCAGGGCGCGCGGCGAGGGCCGCACCGGCTCGTCCACGCTGCGCACAAAACGCAGGGTGTTGCCGCGCGCCTGCAGGCGGAACTGGCCGGCGAGGCCTGTGTCCCCCACAGCGGCCGGGCCGCTGGTTTCGGCAGCCGCATCCTCCTCCGCCGGGCCGGCGGAAGCGGTGGCGGCAAAGGCGGCTTTCAGTTCACTGCGCCGGGCGCGCCAGACCGCCAGCCAGGGCAGGCCCAGCACGCCGGCCAGGCAGAAGAGCAGCTCAAAGAGGCCGGGATGGTAGTTCTGCTGCGGATCGCCGATGTTGGCGCTGATGCCAAAGAAGCCCAGCAGCGCCGCAGCGCTGGTCAGCAGGCCAAGGCGCAGCATGCCCTTGCGGCTGAGCGCCGGGGCCGTGCGCTGGCCCGGGAGGGCGATCTCAGTCACCAGCAGAGGCAGCAGGAAGCCCTGCGTGGCATATAGAGCGATGGTCACAAAGCCCCAGATCCAGTTGATCCCGAGGGCGCGGCCATAGCCGCTGAGGGTGCCCAGCTCGCCGCCCTCGCCAATGAAGAGGTTGCGCGTGACGAGGCCTTCATACAGCAGGCCCAGCGCGATGCCCAGCAGCAGGCGGCCCCAGGAGTCGAGGCGGCGGCGGACGGCGATCTCGCGCAGCAGCACAGCTCCTGCGCCCAGCGAGGCATGCAGGCCCAGCCAGACGATGGGGCTGAAGTACTCCGCCGGGCTGAGGGCGGTGGTCAGCAGGCGCACCATGGCCGGGGCGAGGAAGAAGAGCAGCAGGGCGGCGTGCCAGGGCTGCGGGCCCCGCGGCCGGACCCTGGCGGCTGGGGCCGCGGCTGCTTCCTGCGCCGGAAGCACATCCGGCGCGCTCAGGTCGTCAGGCTTCACTTCGTCGGCAATCTTGTCCACCGCCGTTTGACGTCAGAGCCTGCGGCAAGTTCCGCGGCCGGGGCAGATACCGTACAATCTGCCTACTAGCTGTGGAGGCGGAAATGACTATTCGTGCTCTGGCGCGACTGGCGCTGCTGCTCGTAATGCCTGGCCTGGTGGCCTGCTCCGGCATGGGGGAAGGCCCGGCCCCGTCCGAAGGCCCCGCTGCGCCGCAGCAGCAGGCAGCAGGCTGGCCCAGCGCACTGCCGCAGGACCGGGGGCAGCCCTGGGAGGCGGCAGGCAGCGGACGCGAAGCAGTAGCGATCAACGCCGCCAGCGACTTCACCGCGGGCATCGAGCGCTTCCTGGAAGGTGCGGGCAGCGGGGCCAGCGTGACTGATCTGGGAGAGGCCAGCCGGCTGAGTTCCGGCGCCGCCGGTTCAGGGCAGACGGCATGGGCCATTTATCGCTTGCCACTGGGCGGGGCGCAGCCTGGAGCTCTCAGCTTTGATGTGAACTATCGCGCCCACAGCGGCGGCGGCCAGAGCGCTTACTACGTCGGCTTGAGCGATTACGCCCAGGGCCGCTGGGTCTGGAGTGGCCCCTATAGCCGCAACAACAACATCCGTCTGGCCGGTGACCTGCTGGCCGGCAGCGACTACACCTCCGACAGCGGCAACATGTTTGTCTGCGTGCTGGCATACGACGGCAACAAGCTGGATGTGGTGGGCGTGGCGGTGAACCCGCGCGACAGCGCTGACACCACGGCTCCGCCAGCACCAACAGGCCTGAGCGCCGAGAGCTTTGTCGGCGCCATCGAGCTGCAGTGGAACTCGGTGATTGCCGCCGACCTGGCCGGTTATCAGATCTACTACAGCCAGTCACACATTGATGATGTCAAAAGCGCGGGTGTCAGGCGGCTGAGCTCCCTGGAGGGCCTGACGCGCGCGGCGCTGGACTGCGGCCCCGGCACCTGGGATGTGGCGCTGAGCGCGGTGGACACCAGCGGCAATGAGAGCGCGGCGATCTTCCTGCGAGATGTGCCGGTCTCCGGCGCGCCGGTGGACGGCGTGGAGCTGGAACTGAGCGCGGTATCGGCGCAGCGCGGCGACGCTATCACGCTGAGCGTACAGGGCAGCGGCAGCTTTGACCTGGACCTGGACGGTGACGGCATCTATGAGCAAACCGGCCAGGGGGCCGGCGACTATGCCATCAACACCGGCGATCCGGGCCTGCTGCGGGCCAACGTGCGCGAGGACGGCGGCAGCTTCATCGCCCACGGCGGGGTGAGCCTGATCGTCTTCGCCAACACGCGGCCCGTATGCATCGCTACAGCCAGTCCGCAGAGCGGCGACGCGCCGCTGGGCGTGCAGCTTGGTGGCAGTGCGGAGGACAGCGAGGACGCCGCGGCGGCCCTGACCTTCGCCTGGGACTATGACGGCGACGGCATCTTTGAGAACAACACGGACACGCTCAGCCCGCCGCTGCAGACTTATACCGAGCCGGGCTTCTACAACGCGCGCCTGCGGGTGAGCGACAGTGAGGGCGCCTGGTCGGCCGCGACGGTGGGCATCCTTGTCACCGGCAGCGGCCCCAACGAGCTGCCCAGTGGCTTCATGAGCACGGATGTGGCGGGCGGCGTGGTACCGATCACTGTGCACTTCAGCACGGACAACGTCAGCGACGCCGACGGCACGATAGTGCAATACGACTGGGACTTCAACGGCGACGGAATCTGGGATGCCTATGACGGGCCGGGCGAGCTGGACTGGACCTATACCGAGGCCGGCAGCCCGGACATCCGGCTGAGGGTCACCGATAACGATGGCGGCCGCACGGATATCTTCGACAACCTGAGCTTCAGCGCGCCGGGGAACAACCCGCCGGTGGCCAGCCTGAGCCCGGCGAGTCAGAGCGGGACCCTGCCGCTGAGCATCAACTTCAATGCCAGCGGCTCGACGCCCGGCGGGGACATTGGCGACAGCATCGTGAAGTATGAGTGGGACTTTGACGGCAACGGCAACTGGGACGGCTATGGCGAGGACCCCACCATCACGCATATCTACACCGGAGCCGGGGTCTTCACTGCGCGGCTGCGGGTGACGGACGAGATGGGCAACCAGGACATCGACACCAGCACCATTACAGCGACCGTGCAGGGAAACAATCCGCCGGTGGCCAGCCTGCTGCCGGTGACAGCCAGCGGCACTGTGCCGTTGACGGTGAACTTCGACGCCAGCGGCAGCACGGCCGGCGGCGATACCGGAGACAGCATCGTAAAGTACGAGTGGGACTGGGATGGCAACGGAACCTGGGACGGCTATGGCGAGGACCCAACGATCAGCTTTACCTACAACAACGCCGGCAGCTTCACGGCAATCCTGCGCGTGACGGATGAGGCGGGGAATCAGGCGGTGGATACGAGCGCTGTCAACTCTCAATCTGACATTGCAACGCTCGATGATGAGGGTGACACCGGTAGACATCCCTCAATGACAATTGTCAATGGCTACCCAGCGATCTGCTATTTCGACGTCTCGAATCAACGCTTGCGGTATGTAAGGGCAACGGACGCAGCCGGAACTGGTTGGGGCACTCCTGTAACCGCTGGTGCAGGCGGAGGACCCGGCCAGTTCTCCTCGATGACAGTAATTAACGGCAGGCCGGCTATTAGCACTTACCTTGCATCGAATGGTGACCTCCTTTATGTAAGAGCCAACGACATCAATGGTTCCACTTGGCCGGGGGGAGTTACCGTGGATAGTGGTGGAGTGAACGATGTCGGCTATAACAGCTCATTGTCTCTCGTGGATGGACAGCCGGCGATCGCCTATTATGATTTCACCGATGGTGACCTTCAGTATGTTCGTGCTTTAGATGCTGACGGGGCAACTTGGGGGAGCATACAGACTCTAGATTCAGATGGGACAACAGGATCCGAGACCTGTCTCACAGTAATCAGTGGAGCACCTGCTATCAGCTACTTTGATGCAAGTGAGAACGCTCTTCGGTACATACGAGCGACAAGCGCGGATGGTTCAACTTGGGGTACATCGGTCAGCATAGATCCCGCAGGAGGATATTACACGTCACTGACGGAGATCAATGGCTTCCCTGCCATCAGCTATCGAGCCGGAGCTGCGGATCTAAAGTTTGTGCGTGCACAAGATGCTTCAGGAACTGTGTGGCAAGTGCCGACTACGGTAGATTCTGTCGGCGATACCGGCTCTTTCACTTCTTTGCAATTGGTTGGTGGTCGTCCTGCTATTGCCTATCATGACACAACCAACGGTGACCTGCGTTACGTAGAAGCACAGGACGCGGGTGGTCAGAACTGGGACTTACCCAGCACGATTGATGGGCCAGACTTTACGGGAGAGTATGCCTGCATGCGGCTGGTTTCAGGGACGCCTGCGATCACCTACTATTCGAGCAGTGCGGGCAGTTTGCGATACGTGAGGCTAGGACCATAGGAGTCGCCTTCTTTGGGTTCAATCATAAGAACCGGAGGTACGCATCCGCTACAATCTCAGCGGGCGCCCCTCATGCCACATTACACCGTCTACACCGTCGGCCACGGCCAGCTTAGCTGGGACGAATTTGAGCTGCTGATCCGGCCCTTCAAGCTGGAGCAGCTTATCGACGTGCGCTCGATGCCCTACAGCGAGCTGGCGCCGCAGTTCAACCGCGAGCGCCTGGAGCACAGCGTGCGCCGCCTGGGGATGGAGTATCTCTGGCTGGGTTCCAGCCTCGGCCCGCTGACCGCGGACGGCAAGGTGGACTATATCGAGCGCGAGCGTGAGAGCCGCTACCACGACGGCATCCAGCAGCTACTGGGCCTGGCGCATGAGCGCCGCACCGCGCTGCTGGGAAGCCAGCCCGAGCCCTGGCGCAGCCACCGCCACCAGCTCATCGCGCAGACCCTGCTGCGCCACGACGTCGAGGTGCTGCACATCCTGCCCGACGGCTCGCTGAGCCATGCCGTAGCGGACCTGTTCCACGCTGCTCTGTAGGGAAATCGATCCAACACAGAGTTAGCAGAGTCAACAGAGTTCAACCGAGACCAGCAACAATCATTGCTTAGGGAAGTGAAGTACTCGACCCGGAGAGCACCTAGTCGTCCCTTGAGCCTGGGCCGTGCCTCCGTAGAACTGACGGGGATTGGATGACTTACTCGGTGAAACTCGGTTCACTCTGCTAACTCTGTTTAGATCGAATCATCTTTGATGAAGTCCAGCACTTCGCTCAGGCGCAGGGCATAGCCGCCGCTGCGATGCAGGTGCGCATAGCCGCGCGGCAGGTCCAGCTCGCCGCGCAGGTGGCGCAGGAACTGGCCGCTGAAGGATGTCTCCACCACAACAAGGCGCGCGCCGCTGTCGGCCAGGCCGTCCAGCCACTGCTGAAGCTCGGCCTTCGGCAGCGGGCTGAGCAGGCGCGGCGCCAGCACCTGGGCCGCTGTGCCGCTGGCGCTCAGGATGTCCGCCGCCTCGCAGCAGACGCCATAAGTCGAGCCCCAGGTCAGCAGGGCGATTTTGGGCTGCGGCGCGCCGTGCACCGCGAGGCCGGGATGCTCGCGGGCGATCTGCTCCAGCTTGGCATAGCGCCGCGCGGTCTGGCGTTCGTGCGTATCCTGGCTGGACACCGGCTCGCCCAGGGCGTTGTGCTCGATGCCCACCGCGATGTACTCGCCGCCGGGCAGGCCGGGCACGCTGGTGGCAGCCACGGCCTCGCCGGCCATGCTGTAGCGCTGGAACTGCTCCTGCAGGTCCTGGGCTGTGGGCCAGCGGCGCCAGGGCTCGGCGTCTATGGAGCCGGCCGTGCCGCCCAGCAGGGGCTGCAGGTCGGCGCGCGGGTCGCGCACGCGAACCTGCAGGTCAGGCACGGTGTGGACGGACTGGCCCAGATACTGGTCCAGCAGGACGATGACCGGGGTCTGGAAGCGCTCGGCCAGCTCGAAGCTGAGCTGGGCCAGCTCATAGCAGTCGCCGACGCTGGTGGCAGCCAGCACCACGCGCGGGCTGTCGCCGTGCCCGCCGTAGATCGCGGCGTTCAGGTCGGCCTGCTCCGTGCGGGTGGGGATGCCGGTGCTGGGGCCGCAGCGCTGCACATTGCACAGCACCACCGGGATCTCGGCCATGCTGGCAAGGCCCAGGCCCTCCTGCTTGAGGCTCAGGCCGGGGCCGGAGGTGGCGGTGAGGGCCTTGATGCCGCCATAGCCCGCGCCGATGGCCATGCAGAGGCCGGCGATTTCGTCCTCGGCCTGTACGCAGACGCCGCCGGCCTTTGGCAGCTCGCGGCTCATCCACTCCAGGATCTCGCTGGCCGGGCTGATCGGGTAGCCGGCCATGAAGCGGCAGCCGGCGCAGAGCGCGCCATAGGCGAAGGCTTCGTCGCCGGAGATGAAGTGCAGGGGCGCAGCGCGAAGCTGGCCGATGCGCAGCTCACCGACGGGCAGGTTGGCCCGGGCGAAGCTGCGGCCGGCCTCCACCGCGGCGAGGTTGGCGTTCACGGCGCGCTCGCCCTGGCGGGCAAAGCGCTGCTGGATGTACTCGCCGAGGCCCTCATCAGGCCAGCGGTAAAGCTCGCAGGCCACGCCTGCCATGACCATATTCTTGGCCAGCTTGGTTTTGGCGCTTTCCATCGCCAGATCGTCAAAGGGCACGCGCAGGACGCGGTCATAGTGGCTGGCGGGGATGGCGCTGTGCTCCAGCGCGGTGTCGTCGAGGCTGTCGAGCAGGATCTGCGCGCCGGGCTTCAGGCTCAGCTCAGCGCTGAAGCGGCGCAGGGCCTCGGAGTGGAAGAGCAGCAGCGCGTCCACGCTGTCGCCGGCCCAGCTGAGGGGGCTGGAGCTGACGCGGATGCGGGCCGAGCTCTCGCCGCCGCGGATCTGCGGGCCGTAGCTTTTCAGCAGGATGGTGTTGAGGCCGGCGCGCGCGGAGAAGCGGGCGAGCAGTTCGCCCAGCAGGATCACGCCGTCGCCGCCGGAGCCGGCGATGCCAATGGACAGGTCAGTCGGCATTGAGGCAGGGAATATAGCCTATGCGGCTTCGGGACGGCATTCCCGCCGCAGCAGATAGGATAGACAGATGAGCAAATCCGGATCCGCGCAGCCCGTCGCCCTTGTCACCGGCGCCTCCGCCGGCATGGGCGAGGCGATTGCCCGCCAGCTTCTGGCCGACGGCTATATCGTCTATGCCGCTGCCCGGCGCGTTGAGCGCATGGCCGGGCTGGAGCAGGCCGGGGCGCGCCTGCTGACGATGGACGTCAGCGATGAGGCCTCGATGCAGGCCGGCATGGCGCGGATCATCGCCGACTGCAAGCGCATCGACGCGCTGGTGAACAACGCCGGCTATGGCTCCTATGGCTCGCTGGAGGAGACGCCGCTGGAGGAGGCCCGGCGGCAGTTTGAGGTGAATGTCTTTGGCCTGGCGCGGCTGAGCCAGCTGGCCATCCCGCACATGCGCGCGCAGCGCAGCGGCCGCATCGTCAATGTCTCATCGATGGGCGGCAAGATCTATGAGCCCCTGGGCGCCTGGTATCACGCCAGCAAGTTCGCCGTCGAGGGCCTCTCCGACAGCCTGCGCCTGGAGCTGGAGCCCCTGGGCCTGCATGTGATCGTGATCCAGCCGGGGGCGATCCGCACCGACTGGGGCGCCATCGCCGCCGAGAACCTGCTGAAGGTCTCGGGCAGCGGGCCATATAGCGCTCTGGCGAAGAGCCATGCGGCCCTGCTGGCCAGGGGCTCCGAGCCCCGCAGCAGCGGCGGCCCGGCCTCATCGGAGCCGGAGGTGGTGGCCCGCGCCGTCAGCAGCGCCCTGCGCGCCCGGCGGCCGAAGACGCGCTATGCCTGCGGGGCCTATGCCGCGCCGCTGCTCTTCCTGCGCAAGTACACCAGCGACCGCATGTTCGACAAGGTGATGCGGATGGCGCTGGGGCAGTAATAGAGCGCCGGGGGACAGGCACCCGATTGAAACCAGGGAGTCACGGCGGGTCGGGACCGCGAGTGAGACACGGATAGGCGGGTCAAGACCCGCCACTACAAGGGGCAAGGCGCGTCAAGACCCGCCCCAGCAAGGGGAAAGGCGGGTCAAGACCCGCCACTACAGCCTGTACTTCCCTTCGGCTACCGGTACAACCTGGCCGCCGATGCGGATCTCGATGCTGCCGTCGTTTTGCATGTTGGCGCGGGCCAGGATCAGCGAGGGGCGCGAGAGGCTGTAGCCCTGGTCGATGCCAAACCAGTCTTCGCCGCTGTCATCCACCAGGCCCTGGGCCCGCAGGTAGTGCGCCAGACAAACCGCGCTGGAGCCGGTGGCCGGGTCTTCCGGCACGCCGTGGAAGGGCGCGAACATCCGCGTGCTGATCAGGCTGCCCTCGCGGTAAGGCTCGAAGCAGAAAAGCGTGAGCTGGTCGGCGCCGTACTGGTGGTCGAACTCACGCAGCAGCAGGGAATCGTAGGTGGCGCGCTCAAGGGCGGCGCGGTCGCGCACGGGGATCAGCAGATAGCGCGGGCCGGTTAGCAGGACCTGCGCCGGGGCGCGGCCCAGGTCAAGGTCGTCCACACTGAGGCGGCAGAGGCTGGAGAGCAGCAGCGGGTCGCTGAGCTCCTGGCGCGCTTCCACCGGCGGCGGCGCGAAGGAGATCAGCGCCGGCGCGGAGGCGCGGCGCTCGATCCAGACCGGGATCAGCCCGGCGGGGACGCGCAGGTGGATCTGCTGCACATCATCCGGCAGCTGCTGGAAGATCTGCCAGGCTGTGCCGACCACGGGGTGGCCGGCGAAGAGCATCTCCTGGGTCGGGGTGAAGATGCGCACGTCATAAACATGCGCGGCTTCATCGCGGCCGCAGATGAAGGTGGTCTCGCTGAGGTTGGTCTCACGGGCCAGCGCCAGCATGGTGGCGCTGTCGATGTCGCCGGGCTGCGGGAAGACCGCCAGGGGGTTGCCGCCCAGCGCGGTATCCGTGAAGACGTCGAGCTGGACAAAGTCCAGCTCCAGAGGGGCTGTCCTGCTCATAACTAATCCTCCACCGGCAATCCACTGGGGACCCGCGCCGGGATCAGCTCCCTCTGGTCGCGGGCACCCTCACCTGTTAGAGCCTTCAGGAAGGCGATGAGTTCGCTGAGCTGCTGCTGCGTCAGCTCCGGCGGGTCATGCAGCAGGGGGTCGAGCTGGGCCTCGATGCGGGCCAGGGCCGCGCTGTCAGTCAGCACCTCGCCCTTGATATGCGCGCTGAGCCCGGCGCCGCTGTAGGAGCGCAGCATTCCCAGGGGGTCAAGGTGCTGGCGCACGGCGTCCTCCAGGCGGCTATAGCAGCCGTCGTGCATGTAGGGCCCGGTCAGCTCCACATTGCGCAGCGGGGGCGTGCGGAAGAGGAAGGCGTCCTCCGGCGCGCTGGTGACGTCCTCCAGGCCGACGTCCTCGCCCTCCTCACCGAAGGCGCTGCGGCGGCCCGCGCCAACCTGCGGCACGGCGATGCAGTGGTGCTCAAAGTCGGTGAAGAGGTTGCCGCTGTGGCAGTTGGCGCAGCCGGCCTCGCCATAGAACAGCAGGCCGCCGCGCTTGGCCGCCGGGCTGAGGGCGGAATGGTCCCCGGCAATGAAGCGGTCCAGGGGGCTGTCGTTGGAGACAAAGGCGCTGGCCTCAAAAGCGGCGATGGCGTTGACCGCGTGGCCGATGCTGTATTCGCCCTGAGCATCAGGGTAGGCCGCGGCGAAGAGCTGGTGGTACTCCGGCAGCTGCAGCAGTCGCGCCATCTGCAGGTTCCAGATCTCGTGCACGTTAAGGCCCTGCTGGGCCAGCTCGTTGGGCGTGCCGTCCACGGCGATGTCGCCGCGGCTGCCCAGCTGCTCGTCGCGCATGATGATCGGCAGCAGGGCCTGCTCGCCCAGCACGTGCTCCGGCGGGACTTCGAGGCTGTCGCCAAAGACGATGGCGAAGGGGTCGTTGCGGTCGCTGGTCACCCGGCTGTCCCAGAAGAGATGGGTGAAGCGCAGGTCGCCGCGGTTATAGAGGTCCTGGGTGTTGCGGCTGCCGATGTGCCCGCGCGTGCCGACCTGGCGCCCGGGGCCCGCCCCATGCCCGCCCGTGCCGATGGTGACCGAGAGGCCGTCGGTGCTGTGGAAGGCCGGGTTGTGGCAGGTGGCGCAGGAGATGTCCTTGTTGCCCGACAGCAGCTTCTCGAAGAAGAGCATGCGCCCCAGCTCGACCTTCGCCGGCGGATGCGGCGGCGGCGGCAGCAGGGGCGTGACGCCGTTGGCCGCCAGCACGCCGCTGAGCGCGCGGTCGAGCTGCGGGTCATCAGGGTCGCGGGTCCAGCCGCAGCCGGCCAGCAGGCTTGCTGCCGCGATGGCGGCGGCCAGTGCCGGCCAGCTGCGCTTCATGCGCTGTCTTGCACACACCTGACGCTTATAGCAGATACCGCGCCCGGGGCTTAGCCCTCGTCCTCAAAGAGCGGGCTGCCCTCTTCGTCCTCGCCGTCCTTGCGGATGACTTCGACGCTGGCGACAGCATCGTTGGGCTTGAGGTTGATCAGCTTGACGCCCTGGGTGGCGCGGCCCTGCTGGCTGATCTTCCCCACTTCCATGCGGATGATCATGCCTTCGCGGGTCAGGATCAGCAGCTCGTCTTCGTCGGTGACCTTCACCGCGCCGATCACGCTGCCGGTGCGCTCCGAGACCTTCATGGCGATGACGCCCTTGGCGCCGCGCGCGGTCTTGCGGAAGAGTTCCACCTTGGAACGCTTGCCCAGGCCCTTGTCGCCGACGACCAGCAGGTCCTCGTCATCGCCGGCCACGTCAAGGCCAATCACGCGGTCGTTCTCGCTTTGCAGCTTCACACCGCGCACGCCGGCGGCGCTGGTGCCCATCACGCGGACCTGCTCCTCGTCGAACTTCACCGCCATGCCCTCGCGGGTGATGATCAGCACCTGGTCCTTGCCGGTGGTCGGAACCACAAAGGCCAGGCTGTCGCCCTCATCCAGGGTCAGGGCGCGCTTGCCCGTGACCCGCAGCTGGCTGAACTCCTTCAGCGCGCAGCGCTTGACGGTGCCCAGCGCGGTGCAGAAGAAGAGGTTGGGGTGGCTGAAGTCCTCCAGGGGGATCAGCGCGCTGACCGTCTCGCCGGGCTGCAGGTTGATGATGTTCACCACCGGCAGGCCCTTGGCCGCGCGGTCATACTGCGGGATCTTGTAAACGCGCACGCCATAGACCGCGCCGCGTGAAGTGAAGAGCAGCAGGGTGTCGTGCGTGTTGGTGTGGATCACGTTGCGTACAACGTCCTCGGCCGAGGTCTTCTGGCCGATCTTGCCGCGGCCGCCGCGGCCCTGGGCCTCGTAGACGCTGGCCGGGGTGCGCTTGAGGTAGCCGGCGCGGGTCAGGGTGACGACCACGTCCTCCTTGCGGATCAGCTCGTCCTCGTTAAAGCTGCCGTCGTCGGCGAACTGCGCGATCAGGGTCTTGCGCTCGTCGCCGTACTTGTCGACCGCGCTCTTCAGCTCCTTGACGATCACGTTGTCCAGCTTCTGCGGGTCGGCCAGGATGGCCTCCAGCTCCGCGATCAGGTCGCGCAGCTTCTTCAGCTCATCCTCCAGCTTGTTGACTTCAAGGCTGGTCAGCTGGCTGAGGCGCATGTCGAGGATTGCCTGGGCCTGGATCTCGGTGAGCTGGAAACGCTCGACCAGGCCGCGCTTGGCCTCCGCGCTGTCCTTGCTGGCGCGGATCAGCTTCACCACTTCGTCGATATTGGCCTGGGCGATGAGCAGGCCTTCCAGGATGTGCGCGCGTTCCTCGGCCTTGCGCTTGTCGAACTCGCTGCGCCGGCGCACCACCTCGCGGCGGTGGCCGATGAAGACCGTCAGCAGCTCCTTGATGTTCATCAGGCGCGGCGTGCCGTCGCGCAGGGCCAGCATGTTCAGGCTGTAGTTGATCTGCAGCTGGGTTTGCTTGTAGAGGTTGTTCAGGATCACCTGCGGCTGGGCCTGGGGGCCGAGCTCCACCACCACGCGCAGGCCGGTCTTGTCGCTCTCGTCGCGGACCTCGCGGATGTGCTCGATCTTCTTGCTGTTGCCCAGGATGGCGATGCGCTCGATCAGGCTGTTCTTGTTGACCTGGTAGGGGATCTCGGTGATCAGGATGCGGGCGCGGCCGCGGTCGTCAAGGTCGATCTCCGCCCGGCCGCGCAGGGTGACGGTGCCGCGGCCGTGCTTGTAGGCCTCGACAGCGCCGCTGTTGCCCAGCAGGATGCCGCCGGTGGGGAAGTCCGGCGCCGGGACCATCTCGATCAGCTCCTCGATGCTGGTCTCCGGGTTGCGGATCAGGGCCATGGTGGCCGCAGCCAGCTCGCGCAGGTTATGCGGCGGGATGCGGGTGGCCATACCCACCGCGATGCCCTCGGAGCCGTTCATCAGCAGATTGGGCAGGCCGGCGGGCAGCACCAGGGGCTCGTCGGAGGTGCCGTCATAGTTGGGCTGCCAGTTGACGGTTTCCTTCTTGATGTCCGCCAGCAGGAACTCAGCCAGGGGGTTGAGCTTGGCTTCGGTGTAACGCTCGGCGCCCGGCGGGTCGCCGTCGACTGAGCCGAAGTTACCCTGCGGGTGGATCAGGGGATAACGCAGGCTCCAGTCCTGGCCCATGCGCACCATGGCGTCATAGATCGCCGCTGAGCCGTGGGGGTGGTAGTTACCCATCACGGCACCGGTGATCTTGGCGCTCTTCACCGTGGCCTTCTCGAAGGTCCAGCCGCTTTCAAACATGGCCCAGAGGATGCGGCGGTGGATGGGCTTGAGGCCGTCGCGCGCATCCGGGATGGCGCGGGAGATGATCACGCTCATCGCGTAATCGAGGAAGCTCTCCTCCATCTCGTTTACTAACGGTCGAGGAAGGATGTTCTCCTCAAAGTCAAAGTTACCGGTTTTGTTCGCCAAAGTCGTATCCTTGCAACAGAGTGAGGGGCTGCCAGACAGCTCAGCCGCGGCACACAAAAGGCGCCGGGAGCTGTCTGCGGGCGCCCATTATACCTTAAGTAATATATGCTCTTAAACATATGTATAGCCTAAGTTGGCACAAAGGCGGGCATAATGCCGGGCTGGCTGGAACACAGCGCCGCGCTTTCGAGTTTCCTGTGTATGCGTACTATTCTGGCCTGTGTTCTGCTGCTTGTGCTTTGTCTGGCCCTGGCCTGCCCGGGGCGCTACTTCAAGGCGCAGGGCGCCGAGAAGAAGCCTGCCGGAGCCGCGCTGGCCAGCCGCGAAGCGGCGGCGCAGCCGGGGAGCAGCGCGACTGACCCGCCGGACCCGCCGCCTCCGCCGCAGCCCCCGGATCTGCCGCCGGAGCAGGACGGCGTGATACAGCTTGGCGAGGAAGCCAACGGCACTACCATAACGATCCATCAAGGGCAGCGGATTGAGCTGAGCCTGCCCAGCAACCCCAGCACGGGCTACCGCTGGGACCTGGCGCGGATGCATGAGCAGCAGCCCTACCGTCTGGACGAGGCGGTGCTGAAGTTGGTCAGCTCCGGCCTGCGCCAGGGGCAGGAGCAGCCGCGGCCGCTGCCGGACCCGCCGATCCCGCCGGAGCCGGATGAGCCGCCGCTGCCGCCGGACCCCGACCCGGCGCCGGATGAGGACCCCGACCCGTTGCCGCCGCAGCCCGGTGAGCCGCCGAGCCCGGAGCCGCGGCCGGGCGACCCGCCCCTGCCTGACCAGCCCACGGGCAGCATCGCCGAGCAGTACTGGCTGCTGGAGGGCCTGGGCAGCGGCACGGCTGTGCTGCGCCTGGAGTACCGCCGCAGCTGGGAAGAGGATGATGCTTCCGTGCGCTCCTTCAACCTGACCGTGCTGGTGGAGAGCGCCGAGCCGGCGCTGCCGCCGGATCAGCCGGAGCCAAGGCCTACGCCGCAAAAGAGCTGAGCGCTGCGGCAGGGCAGAGTCTGGCGCGTGGTGCTGGCCTCCGGGCGGCGCATCGAATGCCGCCAGTGGTAAGTCAGGCCGCCGGGGCAGCGAGGTCATAGGCCTGCTGCATCCAGGCCCGCAGCTCATCATCCAGCTCGTCCTTGTCGCGCAGGTCGAACTCGACATGCAGCTTGCGGCCATAGGGTTTGCTGCTGACAAAGCGCAGGCTGGCAGGCGTGCTGCCGGGCAGCAGCATGCTGGCCCGCAGCCGGTCCCTGCGCAGGGCCACCGCGGCGAAGTTGCTCTCGCGGCGGAAGACGATCATGCTTTTGAGCGCAGTGACGCTCACCGGGCCGCAGTGCTTGAGCGCTGATTCGAAATCCAGGTAAAGCCGGCGCAGTTCCTCGGGCACGCTCTTCAGGTGGTCTTCAATCGTGTAAACCTCGCAGGAGTGCTCACGCGTTTCCTGCTTAAATTGTCTGCCACAGCGGGGACAGATCCACATACGAACCAGAACCTCCCGTAGGAACGGCCCGCGCACTGCGGGTCTAGGCGTTCTACTGTATCAGCTTCCCTGCAGTTCCTCCCAGACGGCGAAGGCCCGGCGCAGGTGAGGAATCGTGATGGAGCCGCCCACCAGCAGGCCGATGTTGAGGGTCTCTTCATACTCTTTAGTGCTGACACCGGCTTCGTGGGCCTGGATGGTGTGATAGGTGACGCAGTCGTCGCAGCGCAGCACCAGGCTGGCCACCAGGCCCAGCAGCTCCTTGGTCTTCGCGTCCAGCGCGCCCTCGTGGTAGGCCTGGCCGTCCAGGGTCCAGAAGCGCTTCATGTTGGTGCCGGCATACTTGAAGACCAGCTCGTTGCCCTCGCTGCGCTCGCGCTGGAAGCGCGCTACCCGTCCCTCACTCATTGGCTCAACCTCGCTGCCCGGTCTGGGCGCGGCAATTGTAGCCAGAGGGCGATGAACGTGCAGCGTGCAGAGTGCAGAGTGCACACTGCACGCTGTACAAGGCGCTAGCCGTTCACCACGGTCCCGACGTTCGGGTGCAAGACCTGGCCGCTCATATAGCTGCTGTCGCTGGATGCCAGGAAGACAAAACAGGGAGCCACCTCGTCCGGCTGGCCCGGGCGCTGCATGGGAGCCTGGCTGCCGTGCTTGGCTACCTTGTCGGCGTCGAAGCTGGCCGGGATCAGCGGGGTCCAGATCGGGCCCGGCGCCACAGCGTTGACGCGGATGCCGCGCTTTTCAAGGTTATTGGCCAGTGAGCGCGTGAAGGCCACGATGGCGCCCTTGCTGCTGGCGTAGTCGATCAGGGTGTCGTGGCCCTGGTAGGCCGTAATCGAAGTTGTATTGATGATCGAATCGCCTTCATCCATGAAGGGCAGGGCGGCCTTGGCCAGGTAGAACATGGCGAAGATGTTGGTGCGGAAGGTCTGCTCAAGCTGGGCCTCGGAAATGTCCTCCAGCCTCTTTTGCTCGTGCTGCTCAGCCGCGTTGTTGACCAGCACATTCAGCCCGCCCAGCTCCTGAACGCAGCTTTTCACGGCGTTGACGCAGAAGTGCTCGTCGCCGATATCGCCGGCAAGCTGCAGGCAGCGCCGGCCCTCGGCCTCGATAAGGCGCGTGGTCTCGCGGGCGTCTTCATGCTCGTTCAGGTAGACGATGGCCACGTCCGCGCCTTCCTTCGCGAAGTGCACCGCCACCGCCCGCCCGATGCCGCTGTCGCCGCCGGTGATCAGCGCCACCTTGCCCTTCAGCTTGCCGGCGGCCAGATACTGCCTGGCCTCGGCCTCGGGTTTCGGGTGCATCGGCCCGGTCAGGCCGGGCTGGCGGTCCTGGGTCTGGGGCGGATTGACCCGCTCCTGCTTCATCTGGCTCATCTGTACCTCCACGCCGCGGCAGTAAAGCCGCTGGCGTGGAGTTCAGACCCGCGGGGCAGAGTTTTGCTCGCGCTAGTGCGCGGGGCCGCGCTGCACGCTGTGGCGGTAGGGCATGGCCTCCCATTCCTCGCGGTGGATCGCATAGTTCACCGTATCCAGCCAGCGCCCGTTTTGCAGCACGCACTTGCGGTGGCGGCCCTCATAACGCATGCCGCTGAGCTTCAGGCCCTTGGCCGCGCCGATGTGGTTCTCAACCGTGTCGGCATAGACGCGCTCCAGAGGGAAGTTCTCGAAGAGGTAGCAGTAGACCAGCTGCTTGGCCTCGACTCCGAAGCGCCGGCCCCGATGCCGTGTCCCGACAAAGGTGCCGATCCAGGCCCGCGGGCAGGCCGGGCCGCTCATGCCGTATTCCTCGACGCCGATCATCTCGCCGCTGTCCAGGCGCTCGATGGCGAAGGTGCTGTAGCTGCCGGTGGAGAGCATGCCGCACTCGTCGAAGTCGCGGCGGCTGCGGGCCTGGCTCTGGTACCAGTTGCCCCAGTAGGGGTTCAGCTCGATGCCCTGGTCCAGCACGTACTGCGCATACTCGTCCGCGTCGCGCAGCGGGCGGATGCGCACCAGTTGGCCGGAGTAGACGCAGATCATGCTCAGGCCTCCTCGCCCGGCCGGCGGGCATAGTCCGGCTCGCCCTCGCTCCAGCCCGGCAGGGCCTTCAGCTCGGGGCTGAGCCAGGAGTAGTAAGCCAGGCCGACGGCCTGCCCGAGATGGAAGACGCTGCGCGGGGCGACGAACTCCAGCTCGAAGCCGGCGGCCTCCAGCCAGGCGCGCTTGGGCTGGTCTTCCTCCAGCGCGCGCGCCTCGACCCGCAGCAGGCGCTGCCAGTCGTTCAGCAGGCGCAGGTGCAGGGCCACCAGCTCGCAGCCCAGCTCGTCGCGCTGCTCATGCCTGAGGCCGATGTGGTAGTTCGCGATGTGCTGGCCCATGCTCATGTGGGTGCGCTCAGTGATGAAGCCCCGCAGGCTGCCGTCAAGGGCCAGGGCCAGATAGGTCTTCTTCTCGTCGCCCCACATGCCCGGGCTCTTCTCGTCTTCGAACTGCTTCTTCAGGGCCTGCAGGGTCAGGGGCGCCTCGGCCCCCGGCCGCGCGCCGGGCTCGGACATGTAATCCGCCAGGCGCTGCAGGTCGGCTTCCATCACAGGCCGCAGGGTCAGGTGCTGCCCGCTGACGAAACCGCGCGGGCGGCCGTCGCTGTGGTGCAGCAGTTCATGGACACTGTTATGCATAGTTCGCTCCACGGCTGACGCGGCCCAGCCAGGGCTGCGCCTGCCACTGCTCACGCAGGATGTCATAGATATGGGCGTCCATACGGCGGCCGCCGCGGACCATGAAGCCGCGCCAGACGCCGCGGTATTGCATGCCGCAGCGCAGCATGCTCTTCAGCGCCGGCGTATTGCTGGCCAGGGTCTTGGCGAAGACGCGCTGCAGCGGGTAGTGCTCAAAGAGCAGGCTCATGCCCAGCTGCTTGGCATCCACGCCGAGGCCAAGGCCATGGTGCTGCGGCAGCAGCATGGTGCCGATCTCGCAGGCGACCTGGCCCACGCGCGGCAGCTCGAGGTACATATAGCCGCAGGCGGCCGCGCCGTCCTGGCGCTCAAGGGCCATGAAGTTCGGCCCGGGGTGGCCGAACATGCCGTCGCGCTCATAGAAGCCGCGCAGGGACTGCAGGCTCCAGTACTCCGGCAGCCAGTGGCCAAAGTCCATCAGGCCCAGGGCGAACACGATCTCCTGGGCCTCATCAAAGCTGCGGAAAGGCCGCAGCCGTATGCGCTCGTTGTAGTAGTTTGTCTGCATCTGCTCCTGCCTGCGCGGCCTAGCCGCGCTTCACGTATGAACGCACCTCAAGCTGCTCCCACTGTTCGCGGAAGATGACATACCAGGGCACGTCGTACCACTTGCCGTTCTGCAGGTGCGCCGCCCGGCGATAGCCCTCCAGCTGCATCCCGCAGGCCTCCATGCCGCGGCGGGCCGCCCAGTGGTTGGCCACCGTGTCGCTGCCCACGCGCTGGACGGGGAAGTTCTCAAAGAGGAAGCACAGCATCAGCAGCTTGGCCTCGCGGCCAAAGCCCTGTCCGCGGTGCTGCGGAAAGATGCTGGTGCCGAACCAGCCGCTGATGCCGCCGGGGCCCCAGAGCCCGCAGTCCTCCAGGCCCACGACCTCTCCGGTGTCGAGGCGCTCGATGATGAAGGAGTTCTCACCACTGGCGCCCTCGAGCAGCCCGTGCTCTTCCCAGCCTTTCACCAGCCGCGCCTGCGGCCACCAGTTCGGCCCCCAGTGGCGGTTGTGTTCCGTGCGGGTGCCGGCGTGTACCGCCAGCCCCTCCTCCTTGCTTTGGATCGGGCGCAGGCGGACCTGGCGCCCCGTATAGCGTGAATACATCTGCTGCTCCTATGCCCCGATCCCATCGGCGGCGCGGTTGGCCAGCACCCAGGGCTGGCACCATGAAAAGATCTCCAGCGCGGCGGCCTGCCCAAGGTGCAGGCGGACACGCTGGCAGCTCATGTCGTGAATGAAGCCCAGCGCCAGCAGCCAGCCGATCTCAGCTTCCTGCGGCGAAAGCAGGTTGCATTCGATGCGCGGGGTGTTGAACCAGTTGCGCTTGTAGTCCATGTAGGCCTGCAGCGCATCGGGCCCGAGCTGCCCGCGGTCGCTGCGCGCCAGGGCGAAATGGAACTCCAGGCCGACCTGGCCGCTGCGCTCCTGCTCCTCGTGCAGGACGCCGACAAGCGCGCCGTCCAGATCGGTGGCCGCCAGGAAGCGCTGCCGCTGGCCCCAGAGGCCCGGTTCCTTTTCATCCTCGAACTTCTTCTTCAGGCGTGGCAGGCTCCAGGGATAGCCCTCCCAGTTGAAGCCCAGCGGCGCCTCGTTCAGCAGCTCCACCAGACCCTCGAGGTCGCGCTCCAGGACCGGCCGCAGGCGTGTCAGCTGCCCGTTAATGAAGTCCGGCGCCGGGTGGTGAACATCCGCACCCGGGCCGGCTGCCGTGTCAGTCATTACCCATCCTCCCTGCCCGAGCGCCGGGCCATGGCAAGCCCAGGACAAAGCAGTCCGGCGCGGCCCTTATTCTTCGGCCGCGCCCTCCATCTTGAGGTCCTTGCCCGTCAGTTCGATAAACACGTCTTCCATGCTGGCCTCGGCGCCGGCGCTGATCTCGGCCATCCGCGCGGCGCTGACCCCGGTGGCCGCCGGCGCGGCCGCTGCAGCCCCGGCCTGCTCAGGCGCAACCTGAGCTGCGGCCTGTACAGCGGCCTGGGCCGCGACCTGCGCCGCTGCATGTGCCGCGGCCGCCTGAGCCGCCGCCTGTGATGCGGCGCGCTCGCGCACCCGCGCGGTGACCAGGGCCTTCAGCTCGTCCGCTGTGCCTTCGGCCACGATCTTGCCTTCGTTCATGATGGCGATGCGGTCGCACAGGCGCTCCACCTCATCCATGTCATGGCTGGTCAGCAGCACCGTGGCGTCATGCCGGCGCCGCAGCTCCAGGACAAAGGCCTGCACCTCGCGCTTGCTCTTGGGGTCGAGGCCAGTGGTCGGCTCGTCCAGCAGCAGCAGCACGGGGCTGGTCAGCAGCGCGCGCGCCACCGCCACTTTCTGCTGCATGCCGCGTGAGAGCTCCTGCAGACTGTCGGTGAGCTTGCCTTCCTCCAGGCCCAGGGCCTTGAGGATCTGCTCCGAGCGTTTCAGCGCCTTCTTGTCCGGCACGCCATAGAGCCGCGCGGCATAAAGCAGGTTCTCGAAGGCCGAGAGCTTCTTATAGAAGGCCGCCTCCACGCTGACGCGGTTGATCAGCTTCTGCACCTGATAGGGCTGCGTCACCGGATCGAAGCCGAAGACGCGGATCTTCCCGCTGTCAGGCAGCAGCAGGGTGGAGAGCATGCGGATCAGCGTGCTCTTGCCCGAGCCGTTGTGGCCGACGACGCCGATGATCTCGCCGCGCTTCGCGCTGAGGTTCACGTTCTCGACGGCCGTCTTGCGCTTTCGTGGCGGATAAAGCTTCTGCCAGGCCTTCTTCATCGCGCTGCGGCCGGCGGGCAGGTCCTTCTTGTCCACACTGGTGCTGAAGTACTTGCACACGCCTTCCACCAGCAGGGCCGGCACCGAAGGGTCGAGATCCAGCTCCACGCCGATGTCCAGCGCGGCCTCCATGGCCTGCTGCTGCTCGCTGGCCGCCACGGGGGGCGCCGGAACAGGTGCGGCGCCAGCGGCCGCCGGGCTTTCAGTATTCTTTTCTTCAATCATGGTCTGCATGACATTCTCCCTGATACCGCCGGCCCTCTATCCGGCCCGGCGGCAGACGTAAATCAGTTCGGTGCCCGGGACATCCAGGCTGCGCCGGTCGAAGCCGCCATAGGCCGCCTCAACTTCCAGCCCGCTGAGTTCCAGCAGGTACTGGGCCTCCCAGCGCGACTGCCAGCGCATGTGGATCCGGTCCACTTCAATCTGCAGCAGCCGGCCGGCGCTGTCACTGGTCTCATAGCGGAACAGCACAGTGCTGCACTGGGTCGGGAAATGTGGCGTGATCGAATTGAAGCGCCGCACGGTGTTGCCGTCCGCGTCAACGTATTCCAGATCCGGCACAAATGCGCCGCCCAGGCCGGCCTTCTTCACCAAGAACTCAAAGTTCGGGTTGTAGGCATCAAAGACATAGCGCCCCTCGTCCGCAAGGTGCGCAGCAAGGTTCTTCAGGCAGGCGCGCTGGTCCGCGGGATCAAGCAGGTGCTGAAAGCCTCGAAAGGGCATCAGGATCATGCTGAAGCGCTGCTCCAGCTTGAAATCCACCATGCTGCCAATGACCGTGCTCACCCGCGCGCGCACATCAGACGGCTCCTGCGCCAGCTTCGTATCGAGCTGGCTGAGCATTGCCGGGTTGATGTCCAGCGCGGTGACCTGATGGCCGGCCCGCGCCAGCGGGATCGTTACCCGGCCCGTGCCGGCGCCGAGTTCCAGAATCGGCCCGCCATGACGCGCGGCCAGTTCCAGATAGAAGGGCAGGTCGTCCAGTTTGTAGCTGGCATAGACACCGTCATAGTGACGGGCCGAGGCGCTATAGATTGACTCCAGGCTGCTCATACATGCATCCTCCGCCGCCGTGCGGCAGTGTTGTGGTGTTGAACCCCGGGCCAGCCAGGACAGGGAGCTGCCTGCACAGGCTGTGGCTTCGCGCAGAGTTCTGCGCGCGGGGTGGTGGATGTACCGGTGATTGGCTGGCTGTGATTCCCGGGGGAGCTTCAGCTAGCTTTGCGGTCGATTGAGGGAGACGAAGTAATCGAGGCCGCCCGGCGACTTGTGCGCTTGTGCAATCTTGCAGTTGATCATGTTCGCGGCCTCCTTTGTCCTGGTTTTAGAATCTCGCGGACGCGGCATTATACCCAGCCGCTTCGATCCGTCAAGTAGGGGCTTACGTGCCGTTCTCGATGTCAGGGTCAGGGCAGCGGCGCACTCTGTGTGGCCCTGCGGGGAAGATGGGCGCACTCCGTGCGCCCCTACTTGTGGGCGGTGGCCCGCCGGATCCAGACATGCAGCGCGGCGATGTCGGCCGGTGTTACGCCCTGCACCCGCATGGCCTGCCCCAGGGTGGCGGGGAGGATCGCGCTGAGGCGCTCGCGGGTTGCGCTGAGCAGGCCGGGGACAGCATAAAAGTCCAGCTCCGCCGGCAGGCGCAGATGCTCACGCTCGCGCATCGCCTCCACCTGCAGGCGCGCGCGCTCAAGATAGCCTTCGTACTGGGTCTCGACTTCGATATAGCGCTGCGCGCTGCGGGTCAGAAAGGCAGGTGCTGAGTGCTGAGTGCTGAGTGCTGAATCTCCTGAGCCATGTTCAGACTTTTCCCCATTTGCCATAAGACCTTCGCCACTGTCCAATCGCCCTTTGCCTTCCGCCTTTTGACTTTCATTCAGCACTGCGCACTCAGCATTCAGCACTTCCTGCGCGCTTGCTCCGCGCCGGATGGCCTCAATGCCGCGGATGGTCTCGTTGTTGCGCACCGGCAGGCCGAGGGCCTGCTGCTGCGCGACCGTCAGCCTGGTGTTCTCCAGCTCGGCCTGTACAGCATGGACGCGCTGGCGCAGCGCCTCCAGGGCCTGGGTCTGCTCAGCGTTCAGCAGGCCAAAGTCGCGGGCGATGGGGCCAAGGCGCAGGGCCGCATTGTCATGCCGCAGCAGCAGGCGGTGCTCGGCCCGCGCGGTCAGCATGCGATAGGGCTCATCAGCGCCGCGCGTGGTCAGATCATCCACCAGCACACCGATGTAGCTGTTGTCGCGGCCAAGGGGCAGCGCCTCGCGGCCGAGCAGGGAGAGCGACGCATTTGCCCCGGCCACCAGCCCCTGCGCTGCCGCTTCTTCATAGCCGCTGGTGCCGTTGAACTGGCCGGCGCAGTAAAGCCCGGCGATGCGCTTGCTTTGCAGGGCAGAGTCCAGGTCCAGTGGGTCGACCGCGTCGTACTCCACGGCATAACCTGGCCGCTTGATCTTCGCCCGCTCCAGGCCGGGGATGGAGTGCAGGAACATGTACTGCACCTCCAGCGGCAGGCTGGTGCTCAGGCCCTGCAGATAAAGGATGTCCACATCCAGGCCGTCAGGCTCGATGAAGACCGGGTGCACGCGGGTCTCCGGGAACTTGGCGATCTTGTCCTCGATGCTGGGGCAGTAGCGCGGGCCGACGCCACTGATCAGCCCGCTGTGAAGAGCGCTTTCATGGCTGTGGCGCTGGATGATCTCGCGGGTGCTGTCGCTGGTACGGGTGTGCCAGTTGGGCAGGAACCAGGCCGGCAGCATGCTGGGGGCATAGTTGCAGAAGGCGTCTTCGCGCCACTCGGAAAGCTGTGGGTCGCATTTTGTGTAGTCCACACTGTCGCGGGCGATGCGCGGGCTGGTGCCGGTCTTCAGCCGCCGCAGGGGCAGGCCGCGCTGCTCCAGGTCCGCGCCCAGCGCATCCGCCGAGGACTCGCCCCAGCGCCCGGCGCGGTGCGTGCGGCTGCCCATGAAGCAGACGGCGCGGGTGAAGGTGCCGGGGCTGATGACCACCCTCTCGGCCTTATAGACACGGCCGTCGGTGAGGGTAACGCCGGTGACCGAAGCCGTAGGGGCGCACAGAGTGCGCCCGGCTTCCAGCTCGGAGTGGGCCGGGCGCACGCTGTGCGCCCCTACATGAAGTCCTCCGACCTCCGACCTCTGACCTTGGACTAGCCCCGTATTTATCTGCGCGACTTCGCCCTCAATCAGGGTGAGGTTCTGCGTCCCCGCCAGCACCCCGCGCATATACGCGCTGTAGGCATTGCGGTCGGACTGCGCGCGCAGGGCCTGCACGGATGCGCCCTTGCCGGTGTTCAGCATGCGCAGGTTCACATAAGTGCGGTCGGTGACCAGGCCCTGCAGGCCGCCCAGCGCGTCGATCTCGCGGGTCAGGTGGCCCTTGGCCGGGCCGCCGATGCTGGGATTGCAGCTCATGCGGGCGATCGCCGCCAGCTCCATCGTGATCAGGGCTGTGCGCAGGCCCAGGCGGGCCGCTGCGTGCGCGGCCTCGCAGCCCGCATGCCCGGCGCCCACCACGATGACATCGAAGTCCTGCACAGCGCGGGATTCTAGCTCAGTACGCCTGGGCGCAGCCCGGCTTAGTCAGTAAAGCTGATCGTCGCCAGCGGGCCGTTGCCGCTGATGCCGCTGCGCTCTTCCGGGTGGATGTAGACAAGGCCGAACTCGGCATAACCCGGGTCGCCGGGAAGCGAGATGCTGAGGTATTCGGACTCCGGGCCCCAGAAATCGCTGGGGCTGGTGCGCAGATAGCTGCGCTCCAGTGCATCAAAGCGAATCTCAAGGTAGAGGGCCTTGAGGTTACGGGCTCCCTGGACGGAGACCTCGTACTCGTTCGCGCTCAGCCGGCTCAGGCTAAGGCGCTCGAAGCTGCCGCCATCAATGAAGGTGTCGGGCAGGATCCTGAGCTGCACGTCGCCGGAGATCAGGTCGGGTGGCTGCGGTATCTCAATGGGGCTGCCCATGCAGCCGCTGCAAAGCAGCAGGCAGGCTGAGAGAAGGAAGAGCGGCAGGCTCAGGCGAAGAGGCTTCACCATTCAGTCTACCCCTCCAGCGGCCGGATGAACCTGGCCGGCCTAGTTGTTGCGCGCTTCGTCGGGCACCGGCAGGTCCAGCATCTTCAGCACCTTGCTGGGGAACTCGCTGGTCCAGCCGCTCATGTAGTCCACCAGCTCGCCGCCGGGCTTGAAGACATAGGTCACCGGCGTACCCATGTCCTGCACCTTGAACTGGCTGTCCGTGCGGCGGCAGCGCTCGTCGTGCAGCACCTCAAAGGAGACGCCCTTTTCCTTGACGTACTCGCGGCACTCGTCCTCGCCCTGGTCAATGTTGATGCTGACGATGCGCACATCAGCCTTGCCGTCCTCGACCAGGTTCTCCAGCTTCTGCACGTAAGGCAGCTGCAGATGGCAGACGGGGCACTCGGAGAGCCACCAGATCAGCACGAAGGGCTTGTCGCTCTCGGCCAGTTCCTTGAAGGTGAGGCTGCCTTCGCCCTCCAGATAGGGCAGGGTGAAGTCGTAGCTCTTCTTCTCGCTGCTGTTGGCGCGCGAGTTGCTGTCCCCGCCGCTGCTGTGGTTGTGGCCGGAATCGCTGCGGCCCGTGCCGCTGCCCGGGTTGACTCGCTCATCCCAGTCGTCAGCGCGGCCGACGGAAGTGCCAAGGATCATCATGCCGGCGCACAGAGCGGCGCAGGCGCAGGAACGCAGAGTGGAAATCGCAGACAGCCTGAACATTTGGATACCCCAAGACCCCTGAGTTGGTTCAACCCTCACGGATGGCCAGCTGGCTGGCCAGACCGGATAGATTATCGCATGTCATGAGCAGTGCATCCTCGCCGGTGTCCGTGTAATAGCCTTTGCGAATCCCCACAAGCTGGAAGCCTAAACGTTCGTAAAGGTGCTTGGCTGGTTCGTTGTTCACACGGACCTCCAGGATCATGTACTGCATGGCTTCATTCAGCGCCGCCAGTGCAGTGTAGGCCAGGAGCTGCGCCGCCAAACCCTGGCCCCGGTACTCGCGGCGGGTCGCAATTGTCCCGACGTGAGCCTCATCATAGATGAACCAGCTGCCGATATATGCGGCAAGCTCGCCCGTCTGCACGCTACGTATGACGTAAAACCGACTGTGACTGTTTGTCCGCAGGTCGGATTCGTACATATGTCTGCGCCAGGGCGTGGGGAAGCTGTACTCCTCGATCTGCATCACCTGATCCAGGTCGGAGAGACGCATGGGGTAAAATCGCCACTGCTCGTAGTCCATATCGGCAGTGGAATTATAAGAGGTTTGCTGCGATGGGGAGTGCGGCGACTGCAATTGCGTCAACAATGAAGACCAGCCTGAACAGCCGTCCATGTGATGTTCCGGATCAGCTTGGGACTTTCGAGCAGCTCATGAGCTTCGTCGAAAGCAACCGTCTGCCGCCGGGGCACGTGATCACGCGCATCGTGGTGGATGGCGACGAATGGGACGAGGTGGCTGAGAGCCAGCGGGCCAGTTCGCCTTTAACCGAAATTGAACTGGTTGAGTTTTACAGCGTGCGGACCATTGATCTGGCCCGCGAAGGGCTGGAGGACGCCACCCAGCTTATCCCGGCCCTGGCCGACGACCTGCTGGAAACGGCGGCCCTGCTGCGCGGAGACGACTTCCAGGACGGCCTGGGCGTACTGTATGAGTGCATCGAGCTGCTTGACTGGTATGTCAACCTGGTCACGGCCGTGGACATCATCTTCTCCCGCAACGACCCGGAGTTCCGCCTGAGCCCGACTGGCCTTGAGGGCGCTGACAGCCTGGATCCGGACGCCGACTTCGAGGCCCTGAGCAATGCTGAAAGCGGCCCCGAGCTGAAGACCTTCGCCGCCATCGACAACCTGCGCGAGAAGCTGCTGGCGATGGAGGAGGCCCAGAAGAACAATGACCTCCTGCTGCTGGCAGACCTAATAGAGTATGAGATCCAGCCGATCGTGAAGCTCTGGGCCAGCGAGGCACCGGTCCTGCTGGCCAAGGTCAGCCGCGAGGGTGGCACCGCCTGAGCCCCTTTTCGGGCAGGCTTGATCAGGCTCCGGCGCTTTAATATATAATTGACGCGCTTACCGGTGTTACCTCGGCGCGGCTTTAGCGTCTGGGTATAAAGCCTGTGACATCGGCAAGGAGCACAACTAGTATGGCGAGCCATATCCGGCCGGGGAGAGTTCAGCGGTGCAAGGCGGCCCAGCCCCTGCGCGCGGGTTTCACCCTGGTCGAGCTGCTTGTCGTCATCCTGATCATCTCAGTGCTGATCATTGCGCTGATCCCGGTGGTCAGGAACGCCCAGCAAAAGGCCAAGGAACAGGCGGTGCGCACGAACTGCGCCGGCATTGAGGCCGCCCTGTCTGTGTATGCCCAGAACCACGGGGGCAACTTCCCCGGAGTGGCGATTGATGTCATGAGCCCCCTGCGCGGCCAGGCCCTGGGAGACCCGGACCTGTATAACCGCCCGGTGGGCCTGGACTTCCCTTCCCCCGGCGAGGTCTCCCAGGCCGTGATCGGCGCTGAGGGCCACCGCAACCTGAATGCCACGGCCCTGACCCAGCAGCTGCGCGACGCCAAGAACACGCAGCTGGTGGCCGGCAATATCGACTACCCGCGCTACTTCGACGAGCTGATGCGCAGCGGCGCCATCCAGGACTATCCGCACAACCCCTTCAGCGGTTTCGGACAGAACACCTCGATGCGTAACATCTTCGGCTTCCGCGCCGTGCCGACCGCGCTCGACTTCACCGACATCGCCACCCTTAACGATCCTGACAACTTCGAGACCGCCCTGCTGGTCCCGGAGAAGCCGATTGTGATGCCCGGCCTGCTGAAGTCCATCGACCCGGTGACCAACCGGGCCTGGATCACGCATATGAACTATGCCCTGCCGGTGCTGAACTTCATTCCCGAGGCCTTCAGCGATTCGCTGGCCTTCGGCCCCGGTGAGGACAAGTACTTCTCGCCGGGCGACTTCGCCTATGTGCCGATCCTCTCGGAAAGCGCTTACAGCCAGACGGATGACGGCGTGACCCTGCGCAACGAGTCCTATCTGTGGGGCACGCAGGTCAGCGGCTATCTGCTCTTTGGCTATGGCTCCGGCGAGGGCCAGGACGCCGCCATCCGCAAGGAGCAGGAGAAGTTCGCCGAGACCGGCCTGCCGGGCTATGGCGCGCCGGGCGTGGACACGCGCCACGAGCTGATCGTCCTGCAGTGCTTCGAGGGCGCCGTTTACTTCAACCGCTCCTAGTCTTCAGCACACCGCACTAACCTGAAAGCAGTCCCAGACCTGCCCGGGCGCGCGTTTGCCTGCAGCTCTCCCTTGGACTGCTTTGCGGCGATTTCACCATACTTGCTTCCGCTTATCACCCCGGGGGATTAAGTTTCCGCCCCGCTGTGCCGTTGAAACACAAAGGGAACCACAGCGCAGAGCGTAACAGGGTCAAACCTGAAGCAAAGACGCCACAAGGAGGTGAGCGCCCGGGTGATAAGCCCGCTGTGGAGCCTGATGGACACCTAGCCACAATTGTCCGCTAGAGCCCGAGGGCTCACTTTACGTTCACGGAGGAACGAAATGTCGGTAATGCGTATCTACCAGAACCCGGTAGCGCTTAATGCTAACCGTAATCTGAAGATTACGGGTACGTCCATGTCCAAGAGCCTCGAGCGCATGAGCTCAGGCCTTCGCATCAACCGCGCCGCCGATGACGCCGCCGGCCTGTCCATCAGCGAAAAGCTGCGTGGCCAGATCCGCGGCCTGAACCGCGCCAGCTCCAACGCCCTGGACGGCATCAGCCTGATCCAGACCGCGGAAGGCGCCCTCAACGAGACGCACAGCATCCTGCAGCGCATGCGCGAGCTGAGCGTCCAGGCGGCCAACGGTATCTACACCGCGGGCGACCGCCAGGCGATCCAGAGCGAAGTCAGCCAGCTGACCGACGAGATCAACCGCATCGCCAAGACCACCGAGTTCAACACCAAGTCGCTGCTGGACGGCACCATGGGTGCCCTGATCTCCACCGACGACTACACCAAGGTGCGTGCGGCGGTCGTGGGCGACGTGGGTGACGGCGGCAACTTCGTGCTGAAGGCCGTGGCCAAGACCGTCGGCCAGATGCAGATCCAGAAGACCGACGTCTTCTCCACCACGCAGGCGACTGACGCGGTGGGCAAGATCAACTACCTGGCGACCCTGCGCGCGGATGCCACCATCGCCACCGCCGGCCCTGACGGCGTGGGCAACACCGGCATCTACCAGGTCGAGGTCAATGCTGCTGCGGGCGGCTCTGTCGCCGTCAACAGCGCGGTGGACGGCACGATCCGCATGACGGCCTCTTCGCTGGCCGGCGGCGGTCTCTCCCTGGCCAACACCCTGCAGGGCAACGAGCTCAGCGACGGCGACAAGTTCCTGTTCACGGTCAACACCGGCTCCGGCGTGGCCACGGTCTCCGTGGGCATCTCCGTCGGTACGACCCTGACCTCGCTTGCCGCCCTGATGAGCAACGCCCTGGGTACCTACGTCAGCACCGTGGGCTTCAACGCCAACGGCCAGATCTCGGTGGCCTTCTCGGCCGCCGGCCGCAGCGTCCTTGACACCAAGTTTGTTGATGTCGACGGCTCCGGCAGCCAGTTCTACCTCAGCTTCGGCTCGGGTACGGCGGCTACCAGCAATGCCTTCTACAGCAACGCGACGGTGTCCTTCTTCAACAACGGCGCGGCCTGGAGCGGCACCCTGTCGGCGGCCCGTGCCGGCGCCGGCCAGCTCTTCAGCATCGGCGACCCGGCCGGCGGCTCGGTGGGTACCGTGCATGTCCGCTTCGATGTGCGCCATGACTGGAGCACCATCTCCGTCGCGGGTACATCCACCAGCGACACGGTGAAGTGGGGCAAGAACGGCGGAAACAGCCTGCAGGACTACGGCCAGGTCTGGCAGACCGGCCCGGTGCCCAGCAACGGCACCTTCCTGGTCAGCGCGGTTAGCGCCCGCACCTATGCGGTCTTCGAGTTCGACAACCAGGCCTATACCAGCCTGGTGGCAGGCGGCACCGACCAGAACATCGCCCTGGCCGCGGCCCGCGGCAACGCGATCAGCAACGCCAGCGGCGGTACGACGACTTCCATCGGCGAGACCTTCCGCGGCGTGGCTGGCGAGGCCCTGGAGAACGTGCGCTTCGCGGTCGACGGCATCATGCAGGCCGGCGAGACGGCCACCTTCAACATCAGCACCAACAACGTGCTGACCGGTGACCAGAGCAACACGCTGGCCAGCCTCAACCGCTTCCAGCAGTTCGGCGTCTTCAACGGCAAGAACAATGTCGACTTCCAGATGTACCTGCGCGGCACCAACAAGTCCGTGACGGTCAACATCTCCAAGAACGACAGCTTTGAGGACCTTGCCAACAAGATCAGCCTGGCCCTGTACAACACCAACGGCACGGGCCTGATCAACAGCGGCATCCTCAACCCGCAGGAGCTGCCGGACCTGGTCCACGTCAACACCATCGGCAACGCCAAGGGCACCATGTCGATCACAACCGCGATCCCCGGCGCCGAAGTCGTCTTCGCTGGTGACGAGGGCCTGCTCAAGGCGCTGTCGCTGATCGAGGTTCAGGAGGGCAAGGCCCCGATCTACTCGGTCAACGCCTTCAACCTTGAGAAGAATGCCTCGGTCGGCAGCCGCATCGTTGACTCCAACGAGATCACCGGCCTGCTGCCCGGCCTGCGCGTGTTCTTCGACAACACCCTGGGCCTGAAGATGGATCCCCAGCCCCCGACGGATGCCGCCGGCGGCGCCAACGACCTCACCACCTTTGGCTACAAGAAGGCCTTCGAGCGCCCGACTGTCAGCCTGAGCGGTGCGGTGGAGACCTTCTTCGTCCACGTTGCCCCGCGCGACTTCACCCTGCAGATCGGCGCCAACGAGGGCCAGACGATCTCCAGCTTCATCGGCGACATGGGCGCTGAGGCGCTGGGCGTCGAGGGCCTGCTCGTGGTGGATAGCGAGCTCGCGCAGAAGTCGATCAGCGTTGTTGATGAGGCGATCAACCGCGTCAGCAGCCAGCGGTCCCGCTTGGGCGCGATCCAGAACCGTCTGGAGAGCACCATCCGCAACCTGGATGTCGCTGGCGAGAACCTGACCGCTTCGGAAAGCCGCATCCGCGACACCGACGTCGCCGCGGACTCGCTGCTGATGACGCGCAACCAGATCCTGCAGCAGGCCGGCACCGCCGCCCTGGCGCAGGCCAACCAGCTGCCGCAGGCTGCCCTGCAGCTCCTGCGTTAAGCGATCCAGCTCCGGCTGGGATCAGGAACTACCACTCAGCTCATTCGGTAAGTGGAGCAGAACGCAAGGCCCCCCGGGAAACCGGGGGGCTCTTTGCTTTCAACACCAAAGTTTAGTTTGAGTCCTTCGCATAAGTGACATCACAGTACGCATGCCAGTCCTGCATGGAGGAAAAGCCACGGTAACTGATACTTCCACGCTTTGCGATAGAGGTGAGGAATCGCCTTAGACGTTGCCGCTTCTCCTCAGAGGTATCTATGTGCTCTACTTGTATTGGTTGACCAGTTCTCTCTTGAAGTCTCCACGAGTCCCGAAGGCTTGTAGTCACCACACTTCTTATTGCTATGTCATTCTCAGCAAAACCATAACCGATCAAGATAAGCCTCTTGGCAAAGTAGATGTCCCATTGGAGTTGCCCTAATGCTTTCGTTGAATAGAACCTCGAGTTGTAGTCTTTCAACGTTAAAGGAGGAAAGATCGCGGGCCTAACCATTGCTCCGCAAAGGGGACAGTGGGTCGTCAACCATCCAAATGAACTTCTACGGTCGCGGAATTCGGCAATCTTCACATTCGGATTCCAGTACGAGGGGCATTCTGTGCGCTGACACTCTGACCAATTGATACTGCCATGTAGTTTCACCACGTTGTACTGAAATCTAAAGCGATCCTCCTCGCTCAGATCTTTGGGCTCGTGGAATAAACGCTGCTGTTCTATCGCCTTTGAGTACATTGACCGACATGATGGCAATGAGGTTCTAACTCCCTCTTCCGCTGCTAGGTAGCAATCCTCAAGTAGGTTGTCATAGTTTGTGGTATGGATCATCGAGCCAAAAGGCAGCTGCTTCAAGAATTTCTCTACTGTTAGAGCCATCTTGTTTCTATCCGCCTGGCAAAAGTAGAAGACATCAAGAACTCGTGCCAAGAAGAAGGACATTTCAAGAAGAGCTTCTTGAGCATTGTGACGGCTTGCCTGAAGCCTTGACGCATCAGCTGAAATCGCCATGCAGTAGGAGAGCATGGTCTCAAAGTTAGCGGCTTCTTGCGAGAGCGGATCCACCCAGCCCATATTGTCCTTAGGCGAGATCATGCCCATTTCATCTTCAAGGATCGACCTAATAGCTCCCGGGATCCTCTTGTACCATGGTTTGCGGAGTCTCTTATCTTCCTTTGCTCTGATAAGTGGATCTGCAACTGCCCGACTGATTGTCTCCCACGACAAGATCTGCGCAGAAGTTGGATATACTTCGGAGCAATCCAAGCTCATGGCTCGACTGAACCCTGATCCGAGGAGCGCTACTGTCTTTAGGCTGTTCATGGACACAACATGCGATTGTATCTCGGTGGCAGAGTCACCATCTACTAGTTACTCAAGATGACAACTACCCTGCCTTCCCGGTTAGCTTGCGCTTCAGGCGTTCATCCGACTTGGCCAGCTGGGCCAGGATCTTCGCCACCGCGGCAAAGAGCGCCGCCGGGATATAGTCCTCTAGGCGGGTCGGGTAGAGCGCCCGGGCCAGTTCGGGCTGCTGGTACACAGGGATCGCCAGCGACTCCGCATAACGGATGATGCGCAGGGCGGTGTAGTCCTTGCCCTTGGCCACCACCTTCGGCGCCGGCCAGTCCGCCTCATACTGCAGCGCCACGGCGTAGTGCGTGGGGTTGACGATGACGGCGTCGGCCTCCTTGATCGCGTCAAACATGCGGCTCATGGCGATCTTGCGGCCCATCTCGCGCAGGCGGCGCTTGATCATCGGGTCGCCTTCCTGGCTCTTGTACTCCTGCTTAATCTCTTCCTTGCTCATGCGGATGCTCTTTTCAAACTCGAAGCGCTGGTACATGTAGTCCAGGAGGGCCAGGACCAGCAGGGCCGCGCTGGAAAAAAGCCCGATGCGCAGGCCGGTGGCGACGCCAAGGTTAAGCGCGGTGACCGGGTCCATGTACATGCTGGCCATCACCCGCGGGATGACCGCGCCCAGCACGCCAAAGGCCACCATGCCGATCAGCACAAGTTTCAGCACACCCTTGCCCAGCTCGATCAGCGAGCGCATGCCCACCAGGCGCGAGAAGCCCTTCAGGGGGTCGAGCTTGCCGAAGTTGGGGCTGAGGGGCTGGGTGCTGAAGTGCAGGCCGACCTGCAGCAGGTTGGCCAGGATCGCCGCGCCGGAGGTGATGAGCAGGAAGGGCGCTACGGTCAGCAGGAGCTGCTTGAGGTGCGGCATGAATAGCTGCTCCACCTTCACCTGCGAGAAGTCCTCGGTGGAGATCTGGCCGAAGACCGTCGTAAAGTAGGCGCTGATCCCCTCGCCGGTGCGGATATTGAACATGCTCAGCAGCAGAAAGCCGGTGAAGAGCAGTACCGCGCTGACCAGCTCCATGGAGCGCGCCACCTGCCCGCGCTCCCGGGCCCGCTGTCGTTGTCGCGGGGTCGCAGGTTCGGTGCGGCTGCCTTCAGAGGACATGCTGCATTATTCTAGCCGCGCAGCCGAAGGGGCGGGCGGCGCCAGTGCCGTTTACAATCCTCATCCTTGCAGCTTGAGTTCGAAAGCTTCGGCCCCGGGCAGACCCGCGCACTGGCGGCGGCGCTGGCCCGCGCGCTGCTGCGGCCGGGGGCGCTGGATGCGCAGCTGCCGGCGGTAGTGCTGCTGCTCAGCGGCGACTATGGCAGCGGCAAGACCACCTTCATCCAGGGCCTCGCCGCGGCGCTGGGCATCGAGGGCGCTGTGCGCAGCCCCAGCTATCTGATCGTGAAAGTCTATGAGGAGGGCCGGCTGCGCCTGGTGCATGCCGACCTGTACCGCTCACAGTCGCCGGCTGACATTGAGGAACTGGGCCTGGATGAGCTGCTGCTGGACGGCGGCGGCGCAGGTCAGCGCGGGGCTGTGCTGGCGGTGGAGTGGCCGGGCGAGGAGCTGGCCCTGGCCCAGGAGCTGCCGCTGCTGCGCCTGCATCTGGCGGTGCGGGACGCCGAGACACGCACAATCACCCTGGACTGGGAGCCGGAGGCCGCCGAGCTGGTGCGGCTGCTGGTGGAGGAGTGGCGCAGTGCGTCTGCTGCTTGACAGCTCGGGCCCCTGGCTGCTGGCGGCACTGGCCCTGCGCGGGCCAGCGGGCAGCAGCGGCAGCGCGGCCGATGAAGGCTGGACAGTGCTGGCGGAAGTGCGTGAACCGGGCCGCCCGCCCGAGGGCCGCGACATCGGCACAGTGGTGCAGGGCCTGCTTGAACAGGCCAGGGCCGCGAGCGGCCAAAACAGTCCGCCCGCTGATTCGGGTGCTGCGGCTGTCAGTTCCGTCATCGTCGGCCTTGGCCCTGGGTCTTTTATCGGCACGCGGGTGGCGATAAGTTACGCCAATGGCTTCGCCGCCGCCGCAGCGGGCGCTGAGCTTATCGGCGTGCCCTCGCTGGCTGCAATATCGCTGGCGCATGGCGGCCTGCCGGTGCTGCGGGATGCCCGCCGCGGGCAGTGGTACCTGCACCGCCCGCAGGCACCGCTGGAACAGCGGGACCAGGCCCTCGGCCTGCCGGCGCTGCTGATGCTGCTGCAGCAGGAAGGCCACGGCGAGCTGCTGCTGGAGGAGCCGGCCAGCATAGCGGCGCGTCCCGCCCGGCGCCCTGGCCCGCTGCGCAATGACCCCTTCGCCGAGCTTCAAGAGGCGGCTGCCACGGCCGGGCTTAAGCTGACGCGCGTGCCCGGGCCCTCAGCCCTGGGCCTGCTGCGCGCAGCAGAGCAGGCCAGCGCCAGTGACTATGTAGAGCCGGTCTACCTGCGCAGCTTCCTGTAGCGCGGACAGCCTGCACTGAACCTATCGCAGGCAAAGGCAATGCTCTCTGTGTATCCCACCTCCTGCATCCTATCTCCTGTAACTCAGTGCCTCAGTGTCTCCTGTTGGCTTCAGTGCCGCCCGGACTATCCAGGCTGCGTCAGCGCGCTGCCTCCGGCGGCGGCCCCGTGCCGGCCCGCGCTAAAATCCCTGCGCCATGACAAGCCCCCCGAGCGTACATCCCGCCAACTTCGCCGACCGTCTAAGCACTGCGATCAAGCACAAGCAGTCGCGGGTGGTGGTGGGCCTTGACCCGGACTTCGACAAGCTGCCGGCGCCGCTCAAGGAGCTGGCCCGCAGCCAGGTCTCAACCGGCTCGGCAGTCCCCCTGTGGGCCATGCGCGAGTTCTGCGAGAAGATCATCAGCGCCACCCGGGCCAGCGCGGTGGCCTTCAAGCCGCAGATCGCCTTCTTCGAGCGTTATGGCTCGGCCGGCCTGGCGGTGCTGGAGCGCCTGCTGCATGACTACCGCGAGGAGATCTTCATCGTCGACTGCAAGCGCGGCGACATCGGCAATACCTCCAGCAGCTATGTGCAGGCCTACTTCGGCAGCGCAGCAGAGCCGGCGCCGCTGGACTGCGATGCCGTAACGCATAACGCCTACATGGGCCGCGATACCGTGGAGCCCTACTTCCAGCACCTGGCGGCGGACCGCGGCATGTTTGTGCTCTGCAAGACCAGCAACCCCGGCGCGGCGGACCTGCAGGACCTGCAGGCCGATGGCCGCGAGGTCTGCATGCACATGGCGGCGCTGAGCTCGCAGTGGGGCGAGCCCTTTATCGGCCACAGCGGCTTCTCCAGCCTGGGCCTCGTTGTGGGCGCCACCTACCCCCGGGACGCGGCGCGGATCCGCAGCCTGGCGCCGCATTGCTACTTCCTGGTGCCGGGCCTGGAGACCCAGGGGGGCCGGCTGGACGACGCGGCGGCCTTCACCAACGCCGAGGGCCACGGCGCGGTGTTCAACTTCTCCCGCGCGGTGCTTTATGCCTATGCCTCCGGCCCCTTCGCGGATAGCTATGGCCCTGATCAGTACGCCCAGGCCGCGCACAAGGCCGCCGAGCACTACCGCCTCAGGCTCAACGAAGTGCTGGGGACGCCCTAATGGAGCTCATGGTGAATGTTCAGACTCGACCAGTCGGGGCAAGTCCGTCAATGGCCTGTTTGCTCCTCGTTTGTTGTCTGCTCAGCGCCTGCCAACGCGTGCCCATTACGGACAGCCCAACTTCCTTTGCGGACTACCAGTTGCGCCGCAACAACCAAGCACGCTTTTCCTGGCCCGGTTCACCCAACCTGAAGTGGACCGCACAGATCGGCGGAAGTAACACATGGGGCGTAGCTCTCGATTTCACTGCTGGTAATCGGAGCGCGATTGCTACCTGGGATGGAAGGGTGCGTGTTCTGGATGTAGATGGCAGTGAACTCTGGAATCACAAAGTGGGAGGCATGTATCAAGAAGGATGGCCGGTGTTCTGCGATACAGGCCTGCTTGTTAACTCTGAAAGCCGGGGTTTAGTCTGCTACACCTGGGACGGCGAAAGGAAAGTGCTGGTGGACTTACCCATCGGGTTTGAGAACTGGTGTGGCTTTCCATCTCGGTCTGCGGATGGTGGGATGATTCACATCATGGGCCCAGAAACAATCAAGCTCAATAATGTGGGCCAGATCCTCTGGCGACACGATTTCAAACGATTGATAGCGACAGGCCCGGCATTGGTTCTCAACGATGGCAGCAGCTGCTTTACCCTGGACAATTACACAACGGTGATGTTGGATTCACATGGCGTGGAAAAGTGGTCCACTGTCATAGGTGAGACGACCGCTCAGTCTCCGCTGACCAGTGGCGGCAAAATCTACACGACTAGGCTTGACGGAAAGGTCGCCATGACCACAGTGGAGAGCGGCGAAACCGAGCTTCTTGAATTCTCATCAGGCTCAAACAAGGCCATGGCCCTGGTAAGGGTCGAAGGTCGAGACTTTCTTATCTGCAGCAAGATGGATGAAGCCTCCATTGTTGTTTGTGACCTCGATGGAGACGTTGTTCGACGTATGGCAACCGAATCTACCTGCGGCTCCCTGATTTCTCATATAGAAGCTCCGAAGGTGCTGGCGACTATCGGTGACCGTATCCAGTGTCTTGAGTTCTTTGTTAACTCGGATAGTGCCCCGGAGTTTCAAGTGCTCTGGAGTCTGGATGCTAAGAGCGCGGAATATGGCGTCATTGGTCTCAGGCCTGACGGCGCGCTGATTGCCGCCACAGGGGAAGGTCAAGTCTATTGCTGGAACTAAACACTTGCCTTAATCTATTTATATTACTTGCTGCTTTCGGACGGACGGCGACAAGCCCACACAACGACAGCGATATTCTTCGCTGACCACTGACCACTTCTTTCAGCTGCTTTCGGGCAGGCCCTGGGCGGCGTAGGCCCGCAGGCGGACCATGCCGGTGCGCATGCCGGCGTAGAAGGTGAACTCCACGCGGCCCGAGCCATCGCTCGCCGGGCGCTGCATTTCCACCCGGCCGGCGCCATCGTCAAGGATCTCGACCTTCAGCTCCACGCCGTGCAGGGGCTGGCCGTTAAGGTCCGTCACCCGTGCCACCAGCGGCAGCCCGGTCACCCCGTCCGCCGGCAGCACCGCGCCTTCGCGGGCCTCGCTGCGGGTCTGGGGGTCCTGGTACAGCAGCTCGATGCGCACCCCGGCGTCCTCGACCAGGGTGATGTTCAGCGCGGCGGCCAGGCCGGTGCTGAGCTCAAAGACCCGCACTGTGGCTGTGCCAACCGTACGCCCGGCGGTGAAGTAAATCTGGATCCGCCCCTGCGCATCGGTAAGCTGGGTCTCCTGGCGCAGGCTGCCGTCGCCCGAGAGGATCTCGGCCTTCAGCGGCACGCCCGGCGCGGGCTTTCCGTCGGGGAAGCTCAAGGTCGCGGTCAGCACGGACTGGCTGCCGCCGTCTGCCGCGAGCTGCTCAGGGAAGCCGCTCAGCTCCAGCTTATAAATCGGCGCGGCGGCCGTCTGGCGCGCGCGCAGCTTGGCGTACTCCTCCGGCGTGATGACGTCCACGTCCAGGTAGCTCACCGGGGCCAGGGGCAGCTTCAGCTCGGCCACGTTGCTGCGGTCGAGGGTGGAGATGCTCAGCTCGCCCGGCTGGGGCATGATGCCGGCCTGGTAGCGGAAGGTCGCCAGGCCCTTGTCATCCGTCACGGCCTTGCGGTCGCGCAGCAGGCCGTCGCCGGCTGTGATCTGCGCCTCCAGCTCCACCCCAGCCAGGGGCTTGCCGTCGCGCAGCATATGCACGGAGATCAGGCTCTCGGAGCGGCCGTCGTTGGGCAGGGCCTCGGGATAGGACTCGCAGACCAGCTTGATGTCCGGGGTGAAGAGCCCACGGACCAGGTCAATCAGGAAGTTCGTCTGCACTTCCCGGGGCTGCAATGCCGCCGGGCTGGCCGCCGCGCAAAGCAGGGCCGGCACTAGTGCCAGCAGCACGGCAAGAAGTCCCTTCGTCAGCTTACGCATCTTGGGCCTGCAGCTCCCCCGGAGCCAACTTCAGAGTATATCGGAGGACAGCCAATATATAGTCGCAGCTTAGCCTAGCAGAGCTAAATAAAGCCGTGGAATTCGGGTCAATTGTCTACTTGTAGGCTGTCAGCTCAACTATGCAGTTGGAATCGGCATCCAGGCTGGCCTTGGCGAAGATGCGCTTGAAGCGCTTGTTCCCGCCGCCGAACTCCGTGCCTTCCATGATCCGGCTGGGGTTGTCGGCGTTGTCATAGCCGTTGTCGTTCAGCCACTTCAGCAGATAGCCCGCGGTCTCCATCGCGCCGCTGCTGGACTGGGCTGAGATGAAATAGGCCGTATCGTCCTCGCTGAAGCTCTTAACCTCCCAGGCCGGGTCCAGCGGGAGCTGCTTGTAAAGGTCCTCGCTGATCGTCGCTCCGGCCACCGCGCTGCGCGAAGGCTGGGGCACCGCGCCGGGGGCGGCATTGCCAGCGCTCTTGCCGCCCTTGTTGCAACCGCTGAGCAGCAGGGCCGCCAGCAGCAGCGCTGCCGCCGTGAAAGCCAGGATCCTTGTCGAACTGAATGTCATCTTCCAATCGCCTCGTTTCGCTTGAATAGCTGCCGCTCAGGGGCGGGCGGCCAGATATTGAAGCACCTGCCGCATCTGCGGCAAAGTGTTATAGATGTGCGGGCTGAGACGGATGCCATAGCGCCTGCGGCGGTCAAAGCGCACGCCGCCTCGGGCCAGGGCCTGCAGGCGCGGGTCATCCTCCGCCAGGTGCAGCACGACGGTGCCCCCCCGCTCCTCCACCGCCCGCGGGCTGGAAAGGGGCAGGCCCAGCTCCAGCGCGCCCTCAATCAGAGCCTCGCTCAGGGCGAGGTTGTGGCTGCGGATTGTGTCCGTGCCGATCTGCGCGATCCGGGCGATGGATGCGGCGGCGATGGCGAAGGGCTGCGGGCTGACCGTGCCACCCCAGAAGCGCTGTGCGTCGGGGTGGTACTCAAAGTGGTGGATGTCCCACTCGAAGGGTTCGCGGTGGCTGAACCAGCCGCGGTCCAGCGGCTCCAGGCGCCCGCGGTGCCGGGGGTTGACCCACAGAAAGCCCGCGCCGGGGCCGGAGCAGAGCCATTTCAGGCAGGAGCCGGTAACAAAGTCGCTGTCCCAGGCCTCAACATCAATGGGCAGCAGGCCGATGCTCTGCGCCGCGTCAACGACGGTGCTAATGCCCAGCTCGCGGGCGCGCCCCAGCAGCGCGGCTACCGGGGGCTGGAAAGAGTGGTCGCTGTAGCTGTGGGTGATGTGCAGCAGCTCGACATCCTCGCCCAGCAGGGCCTCCCACTGCTCAAAGGGCATGCGCCCGTCCGGCAGGGGCTGCACGAAGCTCAGGCTGTAGCCCCGGGCCTCGAGGGTCTGGAGGATGAAGCCCATGGAGGGGAAGTCCAGCTCGGTCAGGACGATGCGGCTGCGGCCGGGCCGCGCCAGCCCGGCGCCGGGCGGCAGGCAGGAGAGCACCTTCAGCAGACCGGCGCCGACGCTGGGCATCGGGCAGAAATCCTGCCACTGCCCGCCGGCCACCAGGGGCAGGGCCTCGCGGAAGCGCTGGACGCCTTCCAGCCAGGGGCCCCAGGCATCGGCGCCCAGTGTGGCCCACTGGGCCATGAACTGCTCAGAGCCAGCCCGTCCGTCGCGGGTCAGGGCGCCGGCGCTGTGGGCCAGCAGATAGATCCCCTCCGGGACCTCGAAGTGCCGGGAGAAGTCCTGCGGCTCGGCCTTGTCATGCGCCTGGGCGCTTGCATCGCTCACCGCGCAATTGTAGGGGCCGCAGACATGCGGCCCGCCTCCAACCCCGCAGGGGCCGCAGACATGCGGCCCGTCCCATGGAGCGCCAGCCATGGGCTGGCGTCGGGAGCACGCCAGACTCTGTATGGCGCACCCATCATGGCGCTCCCAGGCGGAGCGCCGGCTTTAGCCGGCATCTCTCCTGTAGGGGCCGCATATGCGCCTGAACTGATTCACTTACTGGGTGAGGTTCTTTCAGTCTGCGTATCAATGCAAATAACTGTCGCTCAAACCTTGAGATTTCACAGCCAGGAAACCCTGAAGAGAATCTTTACGGTGCTTGGAACTGGAACATCATGAACATGTCTACTTTAGTCATCGGGTAATCCAATGAGCATCACAACGATCATTGTAAGTAGTATGGCACCGGGAAGCTGCCAATTTAGAGGTACGGAGTCGTCCGTTGCGTTGGACCACTTGTCATAGTTAACAATCAGGAAACTCCCTACCACGCCCATGATTGTCGGCGCAATAAGTCGCTTATCTCTCAATTTCTCCGTAAGGCTTTTGGGTTTCGATTCGCTCATCTTGTTATTGGCACCTATCCAAAGGAACTCTGGGGACCACATTCACCACATACTCTAGTCTTGCGTCCCAGGCCGGAAGTCTCGCGCGGCGCAAACGCAACCTTACGTAAGGAGCGCAGCGAGGCGTGGCCTCCGGAGCATAGCTGCCGACTGAGCTGGGCAGTGGACATCTGCGGCGATTGTATCGCAGCGGGGAGAGAAGATGCGGACTGAAGTCCGCGCTCCCAATGCAGATGCCGGCCCACATGTGGCCCCGCACGGCAGTGCGGGGAGCTTTGCCCGCATTGCCATGCTGGCCCACAACACGGGAGCGCCAGCCATGGGCTGGCGTCAGGATCACGCCAGGCTCTGTCTGGCGCTCTCAAAGATACGGGACTTTTGTCCCGCGCTCCGAAAGATACGGGACGCTGTCCCGCGCTCCGGTTCTGTACCCCGCTAATGCGGCGCGATGCTGTCCCGGACCACGCCGTACTCCCCGCCCCAGGCGTCGGTCATTTTGTGGCGGATCTCCCAGAGCTCGGGGAAGAACTTCATCTTCATCCCCTCCTCCAGCAGGTCAACACTGCGGCCCTTGAGGCTTCGGGCGTGCAGGCCGATGCTGCGGTGGATCAGCTGGATATGGTGGTAGCGGAACTTCTGGAACTGCTCGTCGAACTCCGCCAGGCACTCGGCCACCATATAGGCGTCGCCGTGGCTGTACTGGCTGTCATAGATCGCCTCAACGCTCAGGCCCTCCGGCTCAAGGTAGTACTTGACGAAGCTCTCCCAGAGCGGCTGGAACATCTGCAGCAGGGTGGTGAAGCCGGGGCTCTCCTGGCCCGAGCCGTTGCCAAGCTGCAGGCGGATCTCCTGGTACTCCTTGGGGCTCATGGTCTCCAGGATCTCCAGGTGGTCAATCATCAGGTGCTGGATCTTGTTCACGCGGCCAAAGAGGGTGATCACGCGGTTGGTGTCGCGGCGGGCCATCCAGTCGTCGATCTCCAGCAGGGTCCAGGCGATCAGCTTCATCCAGAGCTCCTCGCTCTGGTGCACCACCTGGAACTGCAGCTCGTCATGGTTCACAAAGTCGGGGAAGTCTTTCTGGCAGGACAGCAGGCTCCGGGTGTTGAGGTAGACCTCATAATCCTTGGTGCCCCTGCCGTTCATGATGCTGTAGAAATACTCGCGGTCCACCGTCTCCTCCTGGCGCCGGGATTTGGGCCCGGGGCGCGCAGTGATTTTAGGAGCATCCGGGCCGGGGGGCCAGTATTTGGCGCCGGACTGAGACCGCGGGGCGCGGCGGCGCGTCTATATGGAAGCTGATGGGAGCTGAACTGCCACACCTGCTGCTCTTCTGGCGGCGCTACCAGCGCGGCTGGTGGCGTTACTGGCTGCCGGCGGCGCTGCTCTGGGGCGGGCTGATTTACGCGCGGATCAACTTTGATGCGGCCCTGCCCTGGTTGCGCGGCGGCAGCCTGGCCGAGGAGCTGATCATCCTCTGCGGCAACTTCGTGGTGTACCTGCTGCTGGCCCAGTCGATGCTGCCACTGGTGCAGGAGCCGGGGGCCCTGAGCCTGGCGCGGCTGCGCCGTGGAGAGAGCGGCTCTGCGGCCCTGTGGCTGGCCACGCCACTGCCCGCCTGGCGGGTGCTGCTGAGCTGCCTGCTTAGCGGGCTGATCAGTGTCGTGCCGCTGGTGCTGGGCCTGATCGCCTACATCATGGTTTCTGTCAGCCTGGAAGGCCAGCTGCGCTCTGAGTACTTCTGGACCAACCTGATCATTTCCAACCTGCGCCTGCCGCACTTCGCCCTGGCCTGCGCCTGCCTGCTGCTGGCCCTGCGGCAAAGCGCGCTGACGCCCTATCTGCCCGGCCTGCTGGCCCTCGGCGCCAGCCTGGTGGCGGAGTGGAACCAGTTCAACGCCCTGCCGGTGCTGCCTTACTTCACCGGCGGCCCGGGCCTGATACCGGGGCTGCCGGCCGGGGCGCAGATCCTGCTGGGCGGCCTGCTGCTGTTGCTGTGCCTGCAGTTCCTGCTCTGGTGGGCCAGCGCCTACAGCGAGGAGAGCGGCCGCCGCGGCGACGGCGGCGAAGGCTCGCTGGCGCGGCTGCTGGGCCTGCTTGTGCTGCTCTGCCTGCCGCTGATGCTGGGCGCACTCAGTTTTGGCGCGCTCTACTTTGGCAGCGCCTATGAGCTGCAGGAAGTGCTGGCGGCGGACCAGCTGGCGGTGCTGCACGCGGCCATGCTGCACTTCCAGCCGGATGTCTACCCGATTGAGATCAACCCCTTTGGCAGCTTCAGCCGCTTGGGCAACCCGGAGCCCGGCTATTCGCTCTACGGCTCAGTGATCGGCCTGCCAGAGGCGCGGGCCATGCTGTGCCAGATGCTGGGGGTGAGTCTGCTGTTCTGGGGCCTGGCGGCCCTGGCCTGCGTCGAGGCTGCCCGGCGGCCCCGCGCGGCGCGCAGCCGGCCCGCCAGCTTCAACCGCCCGGAAGACTACGACCTCTGCTGAGGGCGCTTTTTCAAGCTCTGGAAACACCGCTTGAAGTGCCTGCGATTATATGTAACAATGTTGTTACGCATAGGAGGTGGACATGGACCTGGCTGTGATGCAGCTGAACGATGAGCAGGCCCTGGTGGTGCGTCTGCAGCGCCTGATCCGGGCCGGGGCCGAGCGAGTCTGGGAGCAGATCAGCTCCGAGGCCGGCATGAAGGCCTGGCTGGGGCCCAGGACCTGGGAAGCCAGGGCCGGCGGCAGGGTGCTGTTTGATGTGCAGCACGGCGAGACGCGCTGGGTGATGTGGGGCAGGGTGCAGAGCTTTGAGCCGGGGCGCGAGCTGAGCTTCACCTGGCAGGAGTTCAACACAGAGGCCCTGACAGCCTGGCCGCAGCCGACCCTGGTGAAGGTCAGCCTGGAGCCGCGGGATGGCGGGACCCTGGTGACCCTGGAGCACAGCGGCTTTGAGGCGCTGCCCAACGCAAAGGAGGAGTACCAGGGCTACAGCCAGGGCTGGGCCAGCCTTAATGACCTTGATGAGCTGGCCCGGATGTGTGAGCAGTAGATGGGCCGCAGGATATACAGGGCTGAAAGGAGCAAGTGTGGAAAGCAACCGTCGTCATTTCTTAGCGGCGGCCGGGGCCATGGGCCTGGGCGCTGTGCTGCACCCCGGAGCAAGCCGGGCGGAGGAAGCCGTGGCTTCGATGCATCTTGATGAGGAGGCCCGCTGGGCCGCGCTGGAGGCGCCGGAGGGGATCAGCCAGGAGCAGATCAAGGGCATGGTCTTCCCCTCGCACTTCAACCTGGAGGCGGTGAAGGAGCAACTGGCGGCTGAGCCGCGACTGGTGCATGCCCGCCTCGTTGAGTTTGACGAGGCGCCCATCGAAGCCGCCTCGCACACCGGCAATGTTGAGATCGCGGACTATCTGCTGGGCCGCGGGGCGCGCTTCAAGATCCAGGCGGCCTGCATGCTGGGCATGCTGCAGGCGGTCGAGGCCTTCCTGGATACACGGCCCGAGCTGGTGACCCAGCCTGGTGCGCATAAGCTGCCGCTGATGTATCACGCTGCCCACAGCGGCAAGGTTGCGGTCTGCGAGCTGCTGGCCCGGCGCGGCGGGGCGCAGGACTTTGACTTCGCGCTCCACAGCGCCGCGGAGTTCGACAACGTGGAGATTGCCCAGTGGCTGCTGGCCCAGGGCGCAACAACAGAAACCCGTAACCAGAGGGGCTTTACCCCGCTGGATTCGGCCATCGCCAGGGGCAGCGCAGGCGTGGAGCAGCTGCTCAGGGATGCCGGCGCTGTGCCCAGCCCGTCCCAGACTGAGGCGGCAAAGTGAGCGCAGCACCAGGCAACCAGGACCACTCGCAGGCCCCGGATGAGGTGCGGGTCAGCCGTCTGCTGAAGGCCAGCCCGCAGCGGGTCTGGCAGGTGATCGCCAGCGAGGCCGGCATGCGCCAGTGGATGGGCCTGCAGCTCTTCCAGCCCCAGCTGGACGGCCGGGTGCTTTACGACACCAATGCCGGGCCGGGCGAACGGATCATCATCTGGGGCCGGGTCAAGGAGCTGATCCAGGAGCAGCGGATCTCCATGAGCTGGCGGGTCATGCGGGAGAACGGCTGGATGTGGCCGCAGGACACCCTGCTGAGCCTGGAGCTGGAAGAGCTGGCCGCGGGCTGCAGGGTCACGCTGCTTCACAGCGGCTTTGCCGCGCTGGGCGAGAGCGCCGCCGTCTCCTACCAGGTCTATCACCACTGCTGGGTGCAGACCTCCTACCTGCAGCTGCTGGACAGCCGGGCCGATGCTGCAGCGGAGGGAGCCTGATGCCGCGCAGTTCTGCAGCACGCCGGCCGGCGGTGAGCGAGGAGCGCGACAGCACTTACCGCGCCGTGGCCGACGGCACCCGCCGCGAGATACTTGACCTGCTGGCCCTGCGTGGGCCGCTGCGGGCCGGAGACATCGCCGGCCACTTCAACACGATCAGCCGCCCGGCGGTGAGCCGCCATCTGCGGGTGCTGCGGGAGGCGGAGCTGCTGCGCAGCGAGAACCGTGGCCGCGAGCACTGGCTCAGCGTCAACCCCCTGCCGCTGCAGGAGCTGCGGGACTGGGTGAGCCACTACGAGCGCTTCTGGAGCGACAAGCTGGACGAACTGGCCCGCCTGGTGGAGGAGGATCCGGATAGCACCCGGCGCTGAAATGGGCGCAAGGCCGCTGGCAGCAGGATCACTGCAGTGGCTATACTCGCGCTTTGGAGGAAGGCAATGCTGCTTGGCGAGCTGAGCGAGATAATCGTCCATGTGAACGACATGCAGGCCATGGTGAGCTTCTATCGCGACAAGCTCGGCCTGAGCATCATCTGGCCCGCGGATAAGGACGACTACAGTCAGGAGTTCTGGGTCACCTTCAGTACCGGCGTCTGCACCCTGGCCCTGCATGGCGGGGGGCGCGAGCCGCGTGTCGCCGGCGAGACACGCTATGGCTTCAGCGTCGCCGATGCGGCTGCGACCCGGGACTGGCTGCTGGCCCAGGGCGTGAAGTGCGGTGAGCAGCGCAGCCCGGCGCCGGGGGTGCAGGTCGTCGACTTCTGGGACATCGAGGGCAACATGCTCTTTGTTGAGCAGAGGGGCCAGCCCTAGGGGCGCATGGTTATGCGCCCTTCTTTCAGAACCGTGGGCGCACATCCGTGCGCCCCTACAACCGGCCTGCACATCCGTGCGGCCCTACAACCGGCCTGCACATGTGCGGCACTAGGCCAGCGGGTGGGTCTTGTCATAGACGGCCCGCAGGCGGCTCCTTTCAATGTGCGTATAGACCTGGGTGGTGCTCAGCGCGCTGTGGCCCAGCAGCTCCTGCACCAGGCGAAGGTCGGCGCCATGGGCCAGCATGTGGCTGGCGCAGCTGTGGCGGAAGGTGTGCGGGCTGACTTTGCCCTTGACCCCCGCAGCTGCGGCATAGGCCTTGATCAGCCTGAAGACCTGGCTGCGGCTGATCGGCCCTCTGCGGCTGAGGAAGACCTCGTCGTGGATCGCGCTGCGCGGACAGAGCACGGCGCGGCCTGCGTCAAGCCAGCGCTGCAGGGCCTCGATGGCCGGGCCGCCCAGGGGCACGAGGCGCTGCTTTGAGCCCTTGCCGCTGACCAGCGCGAAGCCCTCGCCAAGGTGCAGGTCCTGCAACCGCAGGCCGGTCAGTTCACTGACCCGCATGCCGGAGGCATACAGAACTTCCAGCATGGCCCGGTCGCGCAGGCCGGCCGCCGCCGGCAGGCCAGCCGGGGCATGGGCATCACTGGCGCCTTCATCGCCTTCCGCGCCGGCAGGCTGCCCCCCGGCGGCGGCGAGGATCGCCAGCACATCCTCCTCGCTCAGGGCGTGGGGCAGGTACATGGCCCGCGGCGAGCTGAGCTCCCGCGGCACCGGGTCGCTGTCCAGGTAGCGGTACTCCATGGCCCAGGCGACAAAGGCCCGCAGTGCCGAGAGCTTGCGGGCCCTGCTGCGGGCGCTCATGCCGCGCTCAGCCAGGGCCAGGGTCCAGCGCAGGACGGACTCGCGGTCGAGTGCCTGCAGAGGCGGGTCTTGTCCCGCCTGCTTTGTAGTGGCCGGTCCTGACCGGCCTGCCTCCGCAATGGAGGGGGGCGAGTCAAGACTCGCCCCTACAGGGTCCTGGCTATCAGGGACGACGGTCCCAGCGGGATTCCAGGCTAGCTCGGCGAACTGCAGCAGGTCGCGGCGATAGGCTTCGACGCTCAGCCGGGCCCGGCCGCGGGCGCTGAACATGTGCGCACAGAAGAGCTCTACTGCCTCGATGTACTGCATCAAGCCTCGCTGTGGACTATAAGCCAGGTCATCCGCCGCTCCCTGCATCAGGCCGCTTGTCACCCCGGCCCTGCCAGTAGTCACAGAAGTAGTGGTACAGCGCCAGGAAGCGCGGCCACTGCCGGCGGATCAGGATGCTGTTCCAGACGCTGTAGGCCGCGCTGAGCAGGGCGGCGCCAAAGAGCAGCGCCACCGGCCAGAGCGCGCCCTCAAAGCGGGCGTTGAAGTAGAGGCCGCAGGCCACCAGTGCCAGCGCCGTGAACAGCACAGGCAGCCCGAGCATGGCCTTCAGCAGCGGCGCGGTCTGCAGGCGCTCGGCCGGCAGCTCGCGGCTGAGGCCGAGGTACCAGTCCAGGTAGAGCCCCAGCAGAAAGAGCCGCATTCCATAGTCCAGCTTCAGATACCGCAGGGCCAGGTTCCGCCAGAGCCCCTGAAGCCGGGGGCGGATGTCCTCGATGCTCTCCGGGCTGGCCATGATGACCCGCGCCAGGTCGCTGGCCTCCAGGGCCCGCCGCAGCTCCAGGCGCTGCGGCTCATCCGGCCGGTCCAGCAGAGGCCAGGTGACGCCGAAGCGGCCGCGGACCCGGGGGATCATGACCCACAAAAGCCGCGCCACCCGGGCCGCGGCGGGGTCGGCGATCTCGTTCCAGCGCTCAGTTGGTCTGGCGGACATGCTTGCAGACTATGGACTTACCAGTCCATTTGTCGAAAGGACTGTACACCAGAGGCAAGCTTCGCCGCGAGTAGTGTCAATGGCTCTGGCAGGCACTGGGCCTCAAGGATCCTACTAAAAGAACAAGCCCCAGGAAGTGTTTCCCGAATCATCCACGACAAAAACGTTGGAGACGGCATCGGGGCTATCCCGGTGGATAAGCTTGAGGTCATTCGGGCTACCGTCTCCCGCAAATCTGCTGCCAGTAAGTGGGTTCAGAGAATTGGCGTCAATGGGGAACAGCCCTGAGGACACGAGTTCCTGCCAGGTCGCGGGCAAGTCTCCGTGCACATGCGAGTAGAACATCATGGAGCGGTTGCAGAGGTTTGCAATCGAAAGTTGCGTAAGCCGGCCCGTGCTGCCCAGCGCCTCCTGGTACTGCTCGCCTTCGATATCCTCAAAGAGCTCTGCATAGGTGCCGGGGTTCTCGATGGCGGTAATCTCGGTCTTGCGCAGCGTGCCAGTGTCGATGAGCTTAGCTATCGATGCGTTCGCGCCGTTGTTCGAGACAACATACTGGATGTCAAAAGGATGGTCGAGCGAGCCGTCGTCAGGATTGACCGGCAGGCCGAATACGGTCCTAAGGGGCACCTGGACAAGTTTTGCATCGGTCACCGCCTGCCAGGATGTGGGCCAATGGCCGAAGATGCGGTAGTACTCCTGCGCCCCGGAGCGAACCCAGACATCGGCAAGGTCAATCCCGCCAAACAGAGGTTCCGCGGCATGCGGCGCGAAGGGCATTGAAAGGGTGATGAGAATACCCAGTAGAACCAGAGTTGCCTTCATGTTGTTCTCCTTACAAATTAATGACCTGGTAAGCCGTTGCAATGCGGACACGGACAACTGACAGTTTGGGGTTGAGGCACGTTGCCTCCCCAAGCGCCTGGGCAAGAAGTGCCGTATAAGTACTGCCAACCGACGACACCACCTGAAGGAATTGCTGGCGGCGCAGGATTGTCACAATCCTCAATCGGACAAGTGACACAGTTAATCCTGCACCACTCATAGTGCAACTCCACCCATGCCGTGCCACCCCCGCTGCACAGCACGAGAATCGGAACGTAGCTGTCGCTCTGCTTCCCAGCAATATGGTAGTAGGCGCAGTAATTGTCGCAACTGCCAATATATGCCTCAGCACAGTACTCAGCCCGTGCGGGAAGTGCAAGTAGCAAACACACTACGACACTCCAAAGGAATACTCTAATCATCAGGATCACCCCACCTTAGAATCCTGCCGATCATATATATATATATACATATAAAGTCAAGCGCTGTACCTGAGAAATTTCAAGCTTCCAAGGGCCCGCCGCGCCAGCGGCCCGGAAACTGCCGCGCGGCCATTGACTCCGGCCAGCGGGCCGGAGCTACTTGCCCATCCCGACCTGCTGGCTGAGCTGCAGGGCCTTGCCCTCGGTCATGAAGCTCAGGGAGAAGGCGAGCTGGGTGTTGTGGAACTCGCGGATGTTCGCCGCGCCGCAGAGGCCCATCGCGGAGCGGATCGCACCGACGAGGTTCTGGGTGCCGTCGGTGACCTTACTGGGCCCGAAGAGCACCTGCTGCAGCGGCACCGAGACATTGCTCTTGACGCGGGTGCCGCGGGGCAGGTTGGGGTCCGGCGTGGCCATGCCCCAGTGGTAGGGCGCGGCGGGGCTCTCCGGGCAGCCGGCGAAGATGCTGCCAGTCATGATGGCGTCGCCGCCGGCGGCCAGAGCCTTGCAGATCTCGCCGCCCTTGCGCATGCCGCCATCGGTGATGATCAGGGCATAGCGGCCACTGGCCTTGAAGTAGTCATCCCTTGCATCGGCGCAGTCGGCGGTGGCGGTGATCTGCGGCACGCCGACGCCGGTGACGCCGCGGGTGGTGCAGGCCTGGCCGGGGCCGACGCCGACAAAGAGGCCCGCCGCTCCGGCTTCCAGCAGGGCGTAGGAGACCTCATATTCACTTACGTTGCCGACCAGCACCGGGATGGAGATGCTCTTGATCAGATCAGCGATAACCAGGGTGCTGCCCTTGGATGAACGGTGCCGGGCAGAGGTGACCGTGCTCTGGACGCAGAGCACATCCGGCTTCGCCGCGAAGGTCGCTTCGCCATAGCGGATGACGCCCAGCGGGGTCAGGGAGACGGCGCACTTGTGGCCGCCCTCCTTGATCTCCTCGATGCGCCGGGCGATCAGCTCCGGCTTGACCGGCTCCTGATAGACGCGCTGGAAGATCGCGGTGGCCTGGTCGTTGTCGGCGGCCACGATCTCGTCGAGGATGCTCTGGTACTCCTCATAGCGGGTGTAGATGCCCTCGAGGTTCAGAACGCCAAGGCCGCCGTACTCGCTGAAGAGGCGGGCGATCTTCACGTCCACCACGCCGTCCATCGCCGCCGCCATGATCGGCAGCTCGTACTTGTGGCCGGCGAGTTCATAGGAAACGTCGGTGTCGGCCGGGTCGATGGTGGACATGCTGGGCACCAGGGAGACGTCGTTGAAACCCAGAGCCAGCTTGATCCTGCGGTTCTTGGACAGGGCGAATTCCATTTAGTGCTTCCTCTCGAGGGGGCTAGTGAAGCCGGGGATTATAGCAGCGGCGCGCCGGCCCGGCGAGGCCGGGAAAAGGCCCGGCCGGCGCAGGGCTGCCGCGGCGCAAATACATGCACATTTCTGCAAGCATGAGATCGATTGACGGAGCGCGGATTTAACCTGGACTGCCCTCGCGCAACGTGAAATGGAAGATACAGCGCTGCTGCGCCGGGCGGCGCTTTTAACCTGCACCGCCCTTTTGCTGACTACGAAGGCTGTATTGCAGTCGCCGGACGGGAGAGATTTAACCTGCGGCGCCGATTTTGTGCCTACGAAGGCCGTTTTGCATTTTTCATGGCGGAACTGTCGCGCGAAAACTCAAAGTGCAGCCCAAAGCCGGGGCCACAGGCCCATACCTGCAGAAAATTTCAAGGAGCCAGCCAGCCCGCCTGGACCTGCGCCAAAGCCGCAGCCGCATTCGGGTGGGTGCGATAGATACCACGCCAGCGCTGCGATTAACCTGCCCCCGCAGCGGCATTATCCAAAGTGAGCCAGGGGGGATGAGATCCACAGGGAGTTAACAGAGAAAACCGAGTTTCACAGAGTAAAGCAGGCTTAGGGTCAAGCGGAGGGGGACGGCCGAGGAGCAGCAAGCGCGGCTTGAAGAGCAGACCAAAAATACTGGTTCCCGGTGGAACTCTGTTCTCTCTGTTAACTCGGTGTGGATCTGAAACCGGGACGGGCGCACGCTGTGCGCCCCTACAAGAGCGGAATGGGCACGCCTGTGGAGTAGACTCTCATGATGGAGTCGAAGCGGCTGGCCGCTGATCTGGCTAAGGTGAGTTCTCCCCTCGGGCGGCAGCTGCTGAAGCTGAGTTACGACCTGGCGACGGGAAGCGGTGAGAACGAGCCCATGCTCTATTCAGCGCCAACCGAGTATGGGCGCAGGGTCAGGCAGCAGCTGCGCGCTTCCGACCTGGCCGCGAGACTGGCCAGCCCGGACCTGTTGCCGGATCCGGGAGCTTATGCCCATCCGATGCTCCAGTCATTCTTCCGCGGGACCCGTCCAATTAGTTATGACACCTTGCTGGAGCGCCTGGTTGAGGACCTGGAGTGGTTTCTCAAGCCGCACAACAGCCCCCCGCTGCCGGCCAGTGTTGTCGCCAAGGTCTCTGCAACACTTGGCTCCACAACGCTCTATGGCTTGCTGGGAGGATCTCTTGCCGCATTACTGCTGGGCAAATGGTATGCAGTCCCCCTTGTGGCGATAGGCGGCCTGGCCCTGGTGTTGAATTACGTGATCATGTCCCGGCGGCAGATTGACCCGGGCCGCAAGTACGAAGCGGCCATGGAGCTCTATATCTATCTGGCAGAGAGCTACAGCGACCCGCAGGAGGTCGAAGCTATGGTTGATGCTCTGAACACGGCAGAGCTTGAAGGCGCTGTGGTCACTGAAACCAGAGCACAGCCGCTGGAGAGCCGGTAGTCAGCTTGTCCCGGTGGAACTCGGTTTTCTCTGTTAACTCGGTGTGGATCGAAAACCGGGACGGGCGCACGCTGTGCGCCCCTACTGAAACGGGGACGGGCGCACGCCGTGACGCCCCTACTGAAACCGGGACGGGCGCACGCTGTGCGCCCCTGCCGGGCTAGCGGGAGGCCAGCAGCTTCTCGCCGGACAGGCGGGCTTCTTCATAGTCGCCAAGGCCCAGCTCCAGGGGCTCGTTCCAGCGCGTGATGCGCATCTCCCAGCCGCCCGGGTAGCGCTCCTGGTCCAGCATAAAAAGGCCCAGCTCATACTCGCCGTCCGTGCTGCAGCCATAGACGTGCTGGCCTTCCTTGCGCGGCTTTCCCTTGTAGTGTTTGAGGCCCTCGGCCCGCAGGCAGGCCCGGAAGTGGTTCTCCACGATGCTCCACTGCTCCTCGCAGCTGAAGCCCAGAGCCCAGAAGGTGCCGCCCTTGGCATGCGCGCGGTCGGGGGCCACAGCCGCGCCGTCGACATACATGTTGCCGGGGCCGAGCTTCTCCGAGGCGATGTTGAAGTGCAGGGGGGCGCCCTTCGAGCCGGGGGGCGCGGTGATGCCCGAGAGGGGCCAGGAAGGCGGATAGCTCACCGAGCCGCCGGGGCCATTGGCGCAGGCCGCCAGCAGTGCGCTGAGGGCCGCCAGCAGCAGCGGGGCGAGCGCCCGCGCACAGAGCCGCAATCCATGCAGCCTTGAAATCATGTCAGCCTTCCTCTCGGGACTTCCTCGACAGACGGTGAAGCAGGCATGAAGCCCGCATAAGGATTATACGGTGCCGGAAGGGAAGTTGAAACAGGGCCGGACAGGGGGGAGCTGAGCTGTTCCGGCGGGCTGCTAAATTCTCTGTACAGGATGAGTTACTACCGGTGGCCTGAGCTGGACGCGGTGAGCTGCAGAAGCGCACAGCAGGTGCTGACTGCGCTTTATTTCGGCGGCGGTTTCAGGATGCAGATCGACGGCGGCAACGCCGGGGCGCGCGACCTGCCGCAGCTTTACATGGAGCGCCCCAATCAGCGCATGCTGCGGCTGCGTGAAGAGCTGCAGCGTTCGGGCCTTGAGGTGATGCTGGCCGGCGGCGAAGGTGCGCTGCCGGACATCAGCGGTGGCTGCGATGAGCTGACCCGCGCCTGGCTGAGGCTGATCCGCCCGCGCAGCTATGAGCAGCTGGCACACCATCTGGCGCGGCACCTGGACTGGTATCTCGACCCGCAGCGCGTCGAGAAGGGCGGGCCGCTGGCCTATGGCCTGATAGCGGGCCTGAGCATCTGCGCGGCGATCCTGGCCGCGAGCTGCCTGATGATCCTGGGCCAGCCGGGGATAGGCATCTACATCCTGCTGCTGGTCAGCGCGGGAGCGCTGCTCTGGGCCCTTGTGGCCTCGATGCCAAACCCGCAGGAGCTGATGGAGAACCGCTATGAGCTGTACCTCTTCCTGAAAGCCGCATACAGCGATCCGCCTGAAGGGCCGTCCGCTGAGCAGCCGGCGCTTGAGCAGCCGATCCGCAGCGCCGAGCTGGAAGGCAGCGAAGCGCAGCACAGTCCACAGGCGCGAGGCGGGCAGCCACGGGCCGCGACGACGGGGCAGGGGCCATGACGCTCTCGCCCTATGTTTACCAGCGTGTCAGCAACCCCATCGCGCTGGACATTATTGAGGCTTTGCACCGCATGCTGCAGCGCCTGGACGATACGCGTCGCGGGCTGGACGACAGCGACCCGGCGGGGCTGGAAACGCTGAAGGAGCGCCTGCGCAGATCGGGCCTGGCACAGGGCCTGGCCGGCGGGCCGGGGCTTTTGCCCGAGCGGCGCATACGGCGCGACTGGCTGTTTGAGAACTTCGAGCGCCTGCACAGGCCGCGCAGCTATCCGGCGCTGGCCCGGGAGATGGCGCTGCACCTGGAGTGGTACCTGCGGCCCTGGGAGCCGGAGTATCTGCCGCGCAACTATGCGCGTCTTTTGGCGGTCTTGCTTGGCGGCATTGGCGTTGCGGTAACGCTGGGGATGGGCTTTTACAGCGGTGTCTATCAGGCGGGCACGCCGGGCCTGCTGATCATCGGCGGCCTGCTGCTGCCGGGGATTCTGCTGCTGCTCAGCTCGCTGAGCACAACGCCGGGCCGGCCGGATGACGCCACCCTGCGCCGCAACGTGCAGGCCCTGATGGAGTACCTGATCGAGAGCTACAGCGACGACTATACCGAGGATGACGAGCGCGGCCCGGTGGATAAGTACGGCCTGGGCTGGGGCTAGGGGGGGAGGATTTTCAACACGGAGAACACAGAGAACACAGAGAGGCCCTGAACCGGGGAAATGATCTGTCCATGCCGCTGCCGGGGATGTGTGAACTTGAGAAGTCAGGCTTTCAGGGTTTGACATTGCACTGTTTGGACTTCCCCCGATTTCACGCCTGTCTAGTTAAGCACGGGATGAAGCTTCTCGAACTGTTCAGGGCTGACATTTCCGAGCGAGGAGTGCAGCCTTTTGCAGTTGTAGAAGTTGTCGATGTAGTC
>JADZFO010000010.1 GCA_020849855.1 bacterium
AGTGTGCTGGAAGGCATCAACAACCGCATCAAAGTCATCAAACGCATCGCCTATGGCTATCGCGACGACGAATACTTTTTCCTGAAGATCAAGGCCGCCTTCCCCGGTGTTGGGCGATGAACCTTTTCTTTGCCTGTGCGCTGGTGCCTGAGTGGTTACTGGTTGTAGTTCCAGTCCTCGGGCATGTCCTTCTTCAGCAGCTTCTCATACTGCGCCAGGTGGGTCGCGGCGATATTGCTGAAGCTGAAGCGGCGGCCATAGTCGCGCTGCTTCTCGATCTGCGCCTCCCACTCCTGCTCGGCCCGCCCGCGCAAGAGCTCAATCAGCAGCAGGGCCAGGGCCTCGGAGCTCTGGTTCTTCGGGACGTAGTAGGGATGCTCTTCGCTGCCCCCGGCGCCGACCACCAGCGGCAGCTCCAGCTGCGACAGGGTGGCGACGCTGGAGCGCTTGGAGCTGTAGCCTTCATCGAAGGGAAAGACGCCCAGCAGGCAGGACTCGGCGCTGGCGGCGAGCTTATCAAGCGGGATATGGCCCAGACGCTCCACGCAGTCCTGCAGCTCGAACTGGGTGATCCAGCCCAGCAGCTCCTCGGTTTCGCGCATGCCGTTGCGGAAGTCGCCGCCCAGGTAAAGCCGCGGGTTAAGCCTGGCCTCGCGCATCACCTTCAGCGCCTCCAGAAGGCGCCGCAGGCCGCGGCCCTTGGTGGTAGGCAGGCCATAGTGGAACAGCGACAGCGGCTTCCGGCCGCCGGGGCCGGCAAGCGGCGCTGCGGCAGGTGTAGCGCCTTCGGCCTCGGCCCAGATCGCCTCCAGTTCCCCGCGGCTGGACAGCACATTTCCCACCGGGATGGCCATCACGGTGCGCTCACGCATCTTGCCGGCAAGCTTCTCCAGCTCCTGCTCGTTGGTGACGATCAGCAGATCCAGGCTGGGCAGCATCTGGTCCATCACCATCACCCGCAGGGGGTGGCTGCTGGACCACTCATGCAGGGTGGCCACGACCCTCGAGCGGCTGTTCATCCCGGCCAGCGACTGGGGGATGAAGCCGGGGGCCGGGCTGTTGCCAAAGCCCCGCGAGGGGTACTGCACATGCACGATGTCGTACTGGCCTTCACGCAGCTGGCGCACCACGCCGGGCAGGTGCAACACCGAGTAGCCCGCGACCGGCTGCAGCAGCAGGGTGCTGAGCTTCTCATAGGGCGGGCGTAGCGGGCCATGCTCGCGGTCGAAGTAAAGGTGCACTTCAGCGTCCAGCGAGAGGTGCTGGGCCAGCTCAAAGGCGTAATCACCGACCCCGCAGCGGGTGTCCCCGGCGGAGCCGCTCACCATGGCTATGCGCATCGGGGAGAGTTTAGCGCAGCCGAAGGAAGCGATCTGAATGCCCCCGGCCTGTGCCTATCCGTTAACATAGCGCTGTGAGCAAGAGTGAGCCGCAGAACTACTGCCCGGCCTGCGGATCTGAGGTCCCGCCGCAGGCGCGCCTCTGCCATGCCTGCGGCGCGGCGCTGGCACGGGTGCCGGAGTCCGGCGCAGAGCCTGAGCCGGGCGTCCCGGCTGAGCAGGCCGCCGGAGTATCACTGCCAGTCGGCATCGCGCCGCGCGGCCCCTGGCAGGACGGCACAGCCATCGGTCTGAAGAGCGACGCCCAGCCGCCGGATGATGACAGCGAGCTGGACCTGGCCAGCCTGCCGCCGGAAGTTGCAGTGCTGCTCAAGAGCCCGCCGGTGCAGCCTGACAGCGGCATCATGGGCTCTGGCCTGACCTGGCCGCGGGTGATCGGCTGCCTGATCGGCATGGCCCTGCTGGCAGCGCTGGCCCTGTTCATGCTCTACATGCTGCAGGCCGCCCGCCGCGCCGTGAAGCAGATGGACTCGCAAAGCCAGGGCAGCGCAGCGGCGCCGGACAGCCCTGAAGCGCCGCCCTCCGACATTGACCAGGCCGCGCCGAACGAGCCAGCACCTGTGCAGGGCCTGCAGGGCGGCGCCCGGGAAGAAGCCGCTGAGCCTGAGCCAGGCGACGCTGCCGGCACTGCGGAGCCGGCGCCGGGAGCCGACGGCGGGAGCGGCGGAGGTGGCTCGGGCGACAGCCTCTTCTAGCAAGCGTACCGGTGGCGCTCAGCCGCAGGAAAGCAGGGCAGGCGCCACGCCAGCGACTGCTCAGGCAGCTAAGCACATATAATCAGGACTTCCAGACATGGAGGAACCCGAATGCAGCGCCTGCTTACTGTCTGCGCCCTGGCCATTCTTGGCCTGCTGAGTGCCTGCGCCGGAGGGGCTGCGCCGGCTTCCCGCGTAGTTGAGGCGCCGCGTCCCGACCAGGCAACGCTGGAGCAGTTGCGCGCTGGCCTGCCGCGGCTGAGCGAGCTGCGCGGTGCAAGCGTGCTAACCGACAACACGATAGAAGCCGGCGACCGGCTGTCGAACAGCGCGGGCTTCATGCTGGAGGGCCCCCCGGGCTTTGAACTGGGGCGTCTGGATGCCAGCGACGGCGGGCCATTTGAATGGGCGGTCTATGGCTTTACTCCGCCCGCCGGGCCGCTGGTCGAAGTGGTGCTCAACCTGGTTGACGGCGAGAGTATCGATCCGGCCTATGTCGCGGTCAGCAACTACTCCAGCGGGCGCTGGGATCTGACGGGTCCCCACAGTTTCAACGACACGAGCCTGGCGGTCACACTGCCGCTGGACAATGCAGTGCACCTGTCGCCCGCAGATCCCCCCACGGCCTACTTCGCCCTGATCGCGCCGGTCGGCAGCAATATCGCGCTGCAGGGCATCACTGTCCGGACGGAAGAAAACAATGTGCCAACGGCGGATCTGCAGGCCAACATCAACCTCGGCATCGCCCCCTTGCTGGTGGACTTCAACGCCGCAGGCAGCAATGATCCGGACGGCAGCATCGTGCTCTATGAGTTCGACTTTGAAGACGACGGGATCTTTGATGTGACAGACGCCCAGCCGACGACGCAGCACAGCTTTGAAACTCCAGGCGACTTCACGGTTCGCCTGCGGGTGACCGACGATGATGGCGTTACGGCGGAAGCAACGGTGGAGATTGCCGTCAACGCGCAGCCCACCGCCGCCCTGAGCCTGCTGCCCTCGGGCAACATCAAGGTAGACGAGCTGTTCACGATGGATGCCTCTGCCAGCGCTGACAGTGATGGCAGCATCGTGCTTTATGAATGGGACAGCGACGGCAATGCGGACTACGAGCAGAGCGGCACGGACAGCACACTCGCCGGTCTGAGCTTTGACACCCCGGGCACCTATAACCTTGGCGTGCGGGTGACGGATGATGCCGGCGCCACTGCCAGCGCTACAGCGCTGCTGCGGGTCTACAACTGGGACGCCGGCACCGCAGACGATGCGGGTATCACGGGCCAGTACACATCGCTGGCTGTGATCAACGGCAATCCCGCGATCAGCTACCACGATGCCGACAACGGCGACCTGCGCTTTGTGCGAGCCCAGGATGCCACTGGCAGCAGCTGGGCTGCTCCAGTCACCGTGGACAGCGCGGGGGTCACCGGCCGCTTCACTTCGCTCGCTGTGGTCAACGGCAATCCCGCGATCAGCTATTACGACGTTGACAATGCCGACCTGCGCTTTGTCCGGGCCAATGACGCCGATGGCATCTCCTGGGGCTCACCCCTGACCCCTGACAGCACGAACAACACCGGCCAGTACACCTCGCTGGCCATCATAAACGGCAACCCGGCGATTGCTTTCTACTACCCCAGCTTTGGAGACCTGCGCTATGTGCGGGCCAGCGATGCCAGCGGCACAGCCTGGGGCACGGCGGTAACGGTGGACGGTAATGGCAACACAGGCTTGTATGCCTCACTCAGCGTCGTCAACAGCAACCCGGCGATCGGCTACTACAACAGCGGCAATGGCGACCTGCACTTTGCCCGGGCCACCGACTCGGACGGGGCCAGCTGGGCCACCCCCGTGACCGTCGACAGCGATGGCACAACCGGCCAGTATTGCTCGCTGGAAGTGGTTAACGGCAACCCCGCACTCAGCTACTTCGATGCCAGCAACCTGGACCTGCGCTTTGTCCGGGCCGCGGACGGCAGCGGCATGACCTGGGGCACCCCGTTCACGGTGGACAGCAATGGCGATACCGGCTGGTACACCTCCCTGGCGGTTATCAACGGCCAGCCGGCGATCAGCTACTTCGATCTCGGCAGCGCCATAGTGCGTTATGTCCGGGCGACGGACAGCGACGGCGCGGCCTGGTCGGCCAGCGACATTGTTGATGACAGCAGCACAACCGGGCATTACAGCTCGCTGGCCCTGGTTGACGGCCGGCCGGCGGTCAGCTACTTCGACATCGACAATGGCGACCTGCGGTTCGCCATCGGCCCCTAGGCGCAGAGCGGCGGCGTGAATTTGCAGCGTCGCCCGCAGCCCGGCAGCAGCAGCGCGAACCGAAGCGCCAGGCGGCCCGGCCGGCCGCCGCAGCGCACCGTTCAAGGCCTGAACAACTGATAGAATCGCTCCCAGCCGTTTCTGGGGAGAAATTCTATGCACCGCAACTGGCTGCTCGCCGCGATCATCCTTCTGCTGGCAACAGCATGTGGGGGCAACAGCTCAAACTCTTTGAGTGCTTCGGATGAGTCTGGCTCTGCGGGGCCTGCGGCCGGGTCAGAGCTCGTCGAGCCCGCTGAACAGCCGCAAGCGGGGGCCTGGCCCCCCGGCATCCCGGACGACGGCGTGCAGCCCTGGGAGCGCGTGGACGCCAGCGGCTTCGTGCAGCGCAGCAGCAGCGCGATAAACGCGGACAGTGAGTTCGCCGCTGGTGTGGAGGTCTTCCAGAGCGCTGCCAGCGGCAGCGGCGCTTCGACCAGCGAGCAGGGCGAGGCCCTGCGCCTGGACTCCGGCGCGGAGGGGAGCGGCGACCGGGCCTGGTCGATCTATCGCCTGCCCCTGGGCGGTGCCGCGCTTGGCGCGCTGAGCGTGGACGTCAACCCGGCCAGCGCGGGCCAGTCCACGCACTTCTTCATCGGCCTGGCTGACTATGGCGCCATGCGCTGGCAGTGGTTTGGCCCCTTTGATGAAAACAACGTGCGACTGGCCGGCAGCCTGATCCCCGCCGGTGACTACACCTCGCCCCAGGGAAGTGTCTTTGTCACGCTGTACGCCTATGACGGCACGGCCTTTGATGTGGTGGGCGTGGCCGCCAACCCCGACAACAGCGCTGACACCACGCCGCCTGCGGCGCCCACCGGGCTCAGCCTGACACCTGTCAGCGGCGGTGTCGAAGCGGTCTGGAACAGCGTGGTCGCCCCGGACCTGGCCGGTTATCGCGTTTATTACAGCAACAGCAGCTTCAGCAGCCCGGCCGACCCTGGCGTGAAGAGCCTGCCCAGTCTGACCAGCCTGACCCGGGCGCTGGTGCAGCGGCCGAGCAGCGGTCCGATCTTCGTCGCCATCCGCGCTGTGGATACCAGCGCTAACCAGAGCCTGCTGGGGACAGTGCAGACAGCGACCATTGCCTCGGCCAGCGCGGCAGCGCCGCTGAAACTGTCGGTGAATGCCAACTCGGCCATGCGCGACGGCTCTATCAGTCTGTCATCCAGCGCGGGCTACAGCAACTATGACCTTGACCTTGACGGCGATGGCGTTTACGAGACCAGCAACGCCATCGGCAGCGCGGTTGTCGATACCAGCGGCGCCGGCCTGATCCGCGCCAATGTGCGGGCCAGCGAAGGTGACATGGTGGCCTATGGCGGGATCAGCGTGATCATCCTGGCCAATTCGCGCCCCGCCGCCAATGCATCGGCCAGCGATTACACGCCAATACCGGACCAGCTGGTCACCCTGATTGGCTTTGGCGAGGATGCGGAAGACGCTTTCCCCGACCTTGTTTTTGACTGGGATACTGAGTGTGACGGTCTATATGACTTCACTGATCTGGGAACTGTCAATGACGTGTTGTTCGGCCCGGGGCTGCACAATGTCAGGCTGCGCGTCACTGACAGCCAGGGCGCCTGGGATGTGGATACGATCACAATTAATGTGTCCTATGGCCAGCCCCCGGTGGCCGATCTGATCATGTTCCCATCTCACAGCATTGAAGTGGGCGATTCGGTTCAGCTTGGAGTATCGTGCTTCGACTTCGACGGCGAAATTGTTGAAGTGTCCCTGGACCTCTCAGGCGATCCGCTAGATTTTGAAACCAGCATCTCACTGAACGAGAACTTCACCTTTACCCCAATCGCCGGCGGTGATTATCCGATCGGCGCGCGGGCGGTGGATAACTCCGGTCTGGTCGCCGTGGACTTTGGCAACATCCATGTCAGAGGCATGAGCAACTTCACCAGCTTCTCAGCTACCACTGGTATTGGCAGTTTCTGCAGCCTGGCCGACGTGGGCGGCCGGATGGCGGCGACCTATTACGATGCCAACACCGACTCTGTCATGTACATTCGGGCTAGCAACAGTTCGGGGACTGGCTTTGAAGCGCCTGTTTTGCTGCAAAACCTGCTGGGCGGCAGGGCCTTCAGCAGCCTCGCCATGGTTTCAGGTAATCCGGCCACTGTTTACCAGGCTGCCGGGGGCAGCGAGCTGCATTACCGCCGGGCCACCAACAGCAGCGGCACTGCCTGGGGTGGACCGGTGACTATTGCCAGCGGCTCGGACGTCGGCAACTGGTGCACCTTGAAGATGATCTCCGGCCGTCCTGCAGTGGCCTATGACAACAGCACGACGGATAGTGTCCACTATCGCCGCGCTTCCGATGCGACGGGCACTGCCTGGGCTGCGGATGACACCGTGGACAACTGCTCAACTCTTGGCAGCCTGGTTAATCTGATTGACATCGATGGCGTGCCAGCAATGGCCTATCGCTACATCGATAACCACCTTGTCTATCTCCTTGGGTTCAGCCTTGATGACATGGGCAACAACTATGAGGATCTTCCCGGTATCGTTAGCGGCATCAACCCGCGGATCTCTTTGAAAAAGGTCAACGGCAACCCGGCGATAGCTTATGAAGAGGCTGCAACCCTGCGCTACACCCGGGCGATCAGCGCCAGCGGTAACGACGGCTGGGGTCCGGTGCGCAACGTCGGCACACCCGGCGCGCTTTGCGCCCTTGAAACCTTCAACGACGTGCCGCTGATCGCCTACTATGACGCCAATGACGAGAGCCTGCACTTCCAGCAGGCCGAAGATGAGCACGGCTTTAGTTTCGCCCAGTGGTCCTACAGCCTGGCGATGGGTGATGCGAGCAGCCCGCTGGACAAGCAGTCGATCCGCATGGCCTATGTCAACAACCGCCTGAGCGTGCTGCTTTACTCCCCCGCAGTCGATGTGGCGGCCTTCGCCAACTTCGTGCCTTAGTCGACTTTGCCGCGCCTGGTCCGCCAAGGGCGGCCAGAGAACCGCGCTGATTGCCAGAGCTTCACACGGCCCCGCGCTGCTGGTGTTACAACCTATGCAGCGGCGCGCAATGCTGCGCGGCCCGGGGAGGCGGAAATGAGCGAGTCAATGTTTGATCTCTTCACCGGTATGCTCAGCGGCGGCGCGCTGGGTCAGCTCAGCGAGAAGCTCGGCGCGGACGATGCGACCACCAGCCAGGGCTTCGGCGCGGCCGTGCCGGCCATCCTCGGCGGCCTGGCCCGCAATGCCCGCAGCGCTGATGGCGCCGCGGCCCTGCATGAGGCCCTGCAGCGCGACCACGACGGCTCTGCGCTTGAAGACCTCGGTGGCCTGCTTGGCGGCAGCCATCCTCAGGCAGCCAAGGGCGGCAAGATCCTGGGCCATGTTTTTGGCGAGCAGCAGTCCGGGGTGGAGCAGCAGCTGGCCAGAAGCAGCGGCCTCTCGCAGGCCCAGATCAGCCAGCTGCTGGCCCTTGCCGCCCCGCTGGTACTGGGCTGGCTGGGGAAGCAGCAGCGCGAGAAGGGCCTCGACCCCGGCGGTTTGGCCGGCTACCTTGGCGAGCAGCAGGACATCGCCCTGGGGCAGAACAGCGGCTTGATGGGCATGGTCATGGGCTGGCTGGACCGCGACCGCGACGGCTCGGTGATGGACGACATCGGCGATATCGCCGGCGGCCTGCTGGGCGGCGGCAGAAACCCGGCCGGTTAGCCCTGGATATCGGCCTGCCAACAAAATCTCCGGGGCGAAGTCAGGGTATTACCGTGTGTAATACGCTTTGGAGGTGGGGCAATGCACAACACCCTCAACGACATCGCACTGACTAACCGCAGGAAGCTCTGCGACATGCTGCAGCAGAGCGTGGCCGACTGCAGCGATCTGGCCAGCCAGGCGCGCCAGGCTCACTGGAACGTCAAGGGGCCGAACTTCATCGCCCTGCACGAGCTCTTTGACTCGGTCTACAACATCGTCGGGGCGCAGATCGACATCCTCGCCGAGCGGATGGTCCAGCTTGGCGGCCAGGTTCAGGGCACGGTGCGGGCCGCCGCGAAGAGCAGCAGCCTCAAGGAGTACCCGCTGGAGGCCAGCAGCGGCGAGGAGCACCTGAAGGCCCTCAGCGCTGCGCTGGCAGCATTTGGCAAGAGCTGCCGCGCCAATATCGACAAGGCCGGCGAAGAGCTGCGGGACATGGATACCGCGGATATCTATACCGAGATCAGCCGCGAGATTGACAAGCAGCTCTGGTTCGTCGAGGCCCATATGGAGGGCGCGACAGCCGAAGCCCGGCCCACCGCCCGGAGGGCTGCCGCGGGATAAAGCCGGGGAGCGAGGTGATGAGTGCTGAGTGCTGAGTACTGAGCGCTGAGTGAAAGGCCCCAGCAGTGAGGCTTTACTTGGATCCGCACTCAGCACTCATCACACAGCACAGTACTTGTCCGCCCCAATGTAGAATGCGCGAGTGACAGACACTGCTTCAGACAAGACCGGGCAAATCAGCTTCAGCCTGCCGGGCAGCGCTCCCGGCGGGGGGGCGGCTCGCGTCAGCAACGCGGACAAGCTGCTGCTGATCGCCGGACCCTGCATGGCCGAAAGCCTCGACATGTGCGTCGAGGTGGCCGGCCATATGAAGGCGCTTTGCGCCAGGCTGGGTATCGCCTATGTCTTCAAGGCCAGCTATGACAAGGCCAACCGCAGCAGCGGCAGCACCACGCGCGGGCCGGGCCTGGAGGCCGGGCTTGCGCTGCTGGACAGCGTGCGCGCTCAGGTCGGGGTGCCCCTGCTGACGGATGTGCATGAAAGCGCGCAGGCCGAGGCCGCCGGCGCAGTCTGCGAAGTGCTGCAGGTGCCGGCTTTCCTCTGCCGCCAGACCGACCTGCTGCTGGCCTGCGCCGCCCAGAGCGCGCAGCGCGGCCGCATAGTCAACGTCAAGAAGGGCCAGTTCATGGCGCCCTGGGACATGGGCAATGTCTGGGACAAGCTGGTTGACGGCGGCTGCGCGGATGCCGTAGGGGCCGACCTTGTGTCGGCCCGTGGGCCGCTGTCTGAAACCCGGGCGGAGACAAGCTCCGCCCCTACAAAGACAGTCCGCGCGCTGATCACCGAGCGCGGCGCCAGCTTTGGCTATAACAACCTGGTGGTGGACTATCGCTCCCTGCTGTGGCTCAAAAGCCAGGGTATCCCGGCCTGCTTCGACGCCACGCACTCCGTGCAGCTCCCCGGCGGCGCCGGTACCAGCTCCGGGGGCCAGCGCGAATACATCCCCGGCCTGACCTGCGCCGCGCTCAGCCTCGGCATCGCCGCGCTCTTCATGGAAGTCCATCCCGACCCGTCAAAGGCGCTGTCCGACAAGGAGACCCAGTGGCCGCTGGACAAGGCTGAAGCGCTGCTGACGCGGCTGCTGGAGCTGGATAGATGGGCTAAGGGCTGAAGCCGGAGATCGCTAGGGCAAAACAACAATGCTTGGCATTCCGGCGTTTGTCGTGTCATGCCACTGTCTGTAGATTCCCTCGTTGCCATTTGAATACATGGTCTTAAGGGTCCCATTCTCCACCTGGAATCCAAGCGGGGTTGAGTTATTCACTTCAAGCTCAAAACTGAACATCGGGCCGCTGGCCAGGTCAATGTCGTGGCCATATAGCGGGACTATGGAGAAGTCAATTGCATTGAGTCCGTTGCCAATATCAACCTGCTGGAATAACGCGCCGCCAACTTCTAGAAAGGAATCCGGTTCCACCTGTGTCCATATCCCGTCAATGTCGTATGTGGCGCCACCCGGCGAGCCGCAATTAAAGCTGCCGGGGACATAGCTGTTGCCAGCGGCGTAGGTCATGCGTACGCCAGTCATGAATTGGAAGGGATAGACAGCTTCACTGGTGTAGACAGTCACACGAACTTGCTCACCTGGCAAACAGCTCGTTTTTTCCGGAATGGCGTATATGCGGTCGTCGGCATTCGGGTCAAGTACATAGAAGCTCTGGTGATCCATCTTTTCGTAACCATAGCTGTTCACTACACGGACCTGCGCCTCGTAAAAGTCGGCCTGTTCATAGATATGCACAAGCTTGAAGTCGGGTCCCATTGGCAGCCATCCGCTGCCGTCGCCAGGGTCCAGTTCACAGCTCACAAGGGTTGACGGGGCATCGACAGAGGTTGCTGTAGCGTCGAAGAGCACCTGGTTGCCAGCGTGGATGACTACCGGAGAAACCTTCAGCTCGGTAGCAGGTCTTAAACGGCGGATTCCAGGAAGCTCAGGCAGACCAAGGTGCTCCCACTGGTTCATCACGCCATCCGCATCCAGATAGAAGTTCGCGGGCAGCTCGAAGAAGCCTGTCTCAAATCCCAGCTCGACGTGACTACCAACGGCAAGCGTGAAGTTGAAGAGCACTCCAATGTTGGGAGGCGCCGCTCCCGCCGCAGAATCCACGTCGATATGCAAGAAACGCCTGCCAGCACTTACATGCCCGTCTGGGTTGTTATGGAGATCATCATGCAGGTCGATGCTAAGCGGCTCCTCATCCAGGCTGAGTCCCAGGCCAGACCAGAAACCGTCCGCCGCCCCGCGTTTGCCGCCAGGTATGCCTGCGTTTCCGTTTTCATCCAAACTCGTCGCGAAGCTTGAGCCTTCGTCGAAGCTGCATTGCAGGTTTCGGACTCCCACTATTCCTTTAGGCGTAGCTGTTGTATAGACAGCCACCCCAGGGTACGCAGATGCCCCCACGGCACTTTGTTCAGGCAACATGAAGACTGAGTTGTCAGGGAGCTCAGTCCCGTATTGCACTATATCCAGGTTCACATGCTCATCACCAAGCATCAGTACATAGAAGTAGGACAGGCCGCTGACAGGGTCAACGTATTGGCCATCCTCGGGTAGCAGTACCAGGCCGCAGAAGCCGGGATGAACAACCCGCCAGCGCATGGAGTTGAAGTCAGCGGCGAGGATGTACAGACCAGCGCAATCTCTTGGCGGATCTTCCCACCCAAGAATCAGGTTGGGCGGCGCGAGTCCGTCTGCCGGGTGAAACGCAAAGCAGGCGTATGCAGCCTCTGAGAGACTGGTACCTGTACTGTCAAAGCGAAGAGTATAGATTATTCGAGGCGTGACACCACAGTGTGGGAGATCCTCAGCAAACTCATCGGCTTGAATGCGAATTGGTGTAGTAGCTGGAGCCGAGGCCATTCTAGCTGAGAGCTCTGCGACTGAAGGCAGTGAGTCTTGGAGTGACGGCAAGGCTGACTGGGAATCGTCGATCTCTGCACGAGAGGCGAGTCTTGTTGGTACCTCGACTTTGGTTCCCGCTGATACCAACTGCTCAGTGTGCTGGCCACAAGCCGGGACCAACAAAACCAGGAACAGCATGCAAGCAAGGCCTTGCAGCACAAGCAACGCGCCACGCAAACCTCGTATGGCTGGACTTACATGCCCTCCCGATTGGCTCCCTCTTGACATCCCTGCTCCCCGCGCGCCGCTGGCCTTTTGCCCGGCCGCGCTGTCTGGCTTGAGTATAACAAGCCGGACGCGCGAATCCCTGTGCGCGTTTGGCGCGGCGCGGTTTGAGCCTGGTTCTGCTGCCGCCGCGCGTCCCGCAGGCAATGCCCTTGTCGCCGCAAAGAGCTGCCCGCTACGGCCCGGTCAGGGTCGCGCTGAGGAGGTAGTCCATATAGTTCTCATAGTTGCGCACCTGCAGCTGGTAGTTGCCTGCTTCGCTGAAGGTGTGGTCCAGACTCGTCACGTCGCCGACCCGGTCTGTGTCAAAGACGCTGGCCAGCAGGCCGGAGCCGTCGCCGTTGGTGATCCAGACCGCCCAGCCGTCGTCGGGGTCGTGGACGATCTTGCCGGCGTTGCGCATCTCGATGTGAATCGTCTGGCCGGCGCCGGCGCTGAAGCTGTAATAGTCGTTCTCGTAGTCCTCCGCGTAGCCGGGGTACTCTGTATAGCGCGTACCGATACTGCCCCTGAAGTTGTTGACCGGGAAAGCCGGCAGCGCCTGGGGCGAGCTCTGGCTGTCCGGTTCCATCTCGTCGTACCACTCCGCGTTGCCGGTCCCGAGGGTGACCCGGCGGAAGCACCAGCTGGCTGTGGCACCGTGGTACTCGTTGGTGTTGGTGTAACCATCCGCGTCCGTCACCCGCAGCACGGCCAGGTAGCTGCCCTTGCCGCTGTAGGTGTGCTCAAAGGTCGGGTCCGAGCCGTTGTCGATAAAGACGCCGGTGTTCTCAGGGTCGAACTCGTACTTCACGATGCCGTCGCTGTCACTGCTGGTGCTGCCATCCAGGGTCACCATCAGACTGTCGTCGGTGTCCGAGTTCGGCGTGGCGGTCAGGCCGGCGATTGGTGTGTCGCTGGTGGTGATGTCAATGCGGTAATCCGTCTCCAGCCCCTTGCTCTCCACCTGGAGATACTGCGGCACGCTGGGCAGGTTGGCCCGCGCGCTGTAGCGCAGCTGGCCGACGCCGCCGACGCCGGTATCCATCTGCGCCAGCGGGTAGCCGGAGTCGTTGTACAGGACAATCCTGACCTGCGAGGTTGTGCGGCTGATGCTGACGTCAACCTGGATGCTGCCGCGGGTTTCCGGCGTGTTGCCCATGAAGAACCAGTCTTCAGTATCACCATCATAGAAACCGCTGTTGCCGACATTGCCGTCAAAGTCGCTCAGCGGCAGGCTGATGCTGTTGGCCTGGGCCTCGCTGTCGTTGTTCTCGGTTTCTTCGTAAGTCTGCGGCCAGGCATAGACCAGGAATTCCTCGGAGATCGTAGTCAGGCCGTCATCATCAGTCACCCGGCAGGTCGCATGGTAAACGCCGGCCACGGTGAAGTTATGGCTCACGGTGTTGTCGGTCCCGCTGTCCTCCTCAAAGGTGCCGTCGCCGTTCCAGTCCCATTCGTATTTGGTGATCGGTCCCTCGCCGTCGCTGGCGCTTGCCGTGAAGTCCACGCTGAGCGGCGCCGGGCCGCTGAAGGCCGGTGCCGAAATGCTGACCGTCGGCGGCAGGCCGGCGATGGCCTCAAGCGTGTAATCGCCAAAGGTGCCGCTCTGGACATGGACCTTGTACAGCCCGTCCTGTTCTGCCGTGACGCCGACCAGGCAACGTGACGTGTCCGTCATTTCGCCCACGCTGTTGAACTCAGGATCCCAGACATCCAGGCTGACACTGCCGGGGTCGCCAAGCGGCGTGAAGTCCAGAACGATGGTCCACTGGTCGCCGGTAGTCAGCGGGAAGGTGAAGTAGTCAAAGGCGTCGTTGTCATAGGCATCCGGGCCGAAGCCGATGTTGCCCTTATAGCCGCTGAAGGGCAGCGCTGGCAGCACGTTGGGGTGCTCGTCAAAGGCGAAGTCGTTGTCTTCACGCTCGTCGTACTGGATATCGCCCACGGTCACGGTGCGTGTACCCGGCGGGTAGTGGCTCTCGGAGTCGTTGAACCAGGGCGCGCCGTGTGTGTCGTAGACGCGCACTGTCGGGTGGTAGATACCGTCAGCGTTATAGGTATGCTCGACGATGCTGTCATTGCCAGAGTCAAGGTCGAAGACGCCGTCGCCCTCGAAGTCCCACTCATAACGCACGATGCTGTCGCCGGGGTCGTCATCATAGCTGGCCGAGGCGTCCAGCGTCACCATCAGCGGCGCCGTGCCGCTTCGCGGGTTTACCGCCAGCGATGACAGGGGTGGGGCATTCGCGGCGTCGGTGAAGTGTACATAGATGTAGTAGTCGCCCCATTCCGCATCCACATCCGTCAGCGGGTCGCAGTAGATGCCAAGCTTGAAGGTCGTATCCACCCCGCCAGTCTGAATGCCCTCAATGGACGCGGGCTTCAGGCCGGGATAGGTGGGGAAGCCGACAACGAGGTCATTTGAGTTACGCAGTTCCAGGACCATGTTCTGCGTGCCGTCGGAAGAGCCCAGCACGATGATGGTCATGAACTTGCCCGCCGGGGCGTTGATCAGGTACCAGTCCTCGCAGTCGCCATCCTGGCCCGGATAGCCCGGGCCGGTGCCGATGCTGCCCTTGAAGCCCTCCACCGGGGCGCTTGGCAGGGTCTCGGCATCGTTGAAGCTGTCATTGGGCTCCTGCTCGTCATAGCCGCCGGGGCTGCCGAGCTGGATCATGTTCAGGGCCGCCGGCAGGTTGCCGCGCAGAGCGACCACGACATATGACGTGTTGTTGCTGCTGTAGTTGGTCAGGCTGCCCAGGGGCAGGCTGCCGCCGGCGGAGGCGCTGTGCCACTCCCAGGCGTCCTGGCTGAAGTTGGCCACCGCCAGGAAGCAGTTGCTGACAGGGTCGGGGGGAGTGCTCCAGTTGTAAAGAAAGCTGGCGTTGCCTGTGTAGTCCGTCGTGTCTAAGCTGTAGACGGCATAGGCGATCTGCTCCAGGGCTGCGCCGACAGGGCTGAACTCGCCATCCGTGCCGTTGGCGTTCACCCGGCTGCTGGGCAGGGCCTGGTCGAAGTCCGAGCCTTCACGCAGCACCGTATCGGCAGAGATACCGCGCTTGAGCAGCGCTAGCTGGCTGGGCGCTGGCAGCTCCAGGCCACCAGGTGCGCCGACGGCCGGGCCCTCGCTGCCGGCGGGTGTCCGGCCTCCGCCGCAGCTGCCAAGGCAAATGGCAAGGCAAAGCACGAATGCAACGCAAAGCAGATGGCTGAGCCTCATGGAACTCCCCCGAAAAGTTGGACAGATAAATCCTAACAGAAGTCATCAGCAAGGTGCAGACGATTTCTCCGTGGCTCAGCATCCCGGCTGCGCTATAGTGAGCCGGCGGCGACTTGCTGCCGCCCTGGAAACACATGGAGATCAAGTACAAAACTGAGGAGCTGGCAAGCATCGCCAAGGCCGCCGGCGGTTGAGCCGCCAAACTGGGTCCGGGTGACCTGGAGCGGCTGCTGAGCGGTGTGCCGGTGGCGCAGCATCCCGACCTGCTGGTGGCGCCCGTCATGGGCGCCGACAACGGGGTGCTGCGTCTGAGCGATGAGCTGGCGATTGTGCAGAGCGTCGACTTCTTCCCGCCGATGCTCGCCGATTCGCGCGCCTTCGGCCGGATCGCCGCGGCCAACGCCTTGAGCGATATCTACTGCGCCGGGGCTCTGCCGCGGACGGCGCTGAGCCTGCTGGCCCTGCCGCGGGACAGCGATTTTGACGCGGTGCGGGAGGTACTGCTGGGGGCACAGGAGAAGCTGGACGAGGCCGGGGTGCTGAGCCTTGGCGGACACACCATCATCGACAAGGAAGTCAAGTTCGGCCTGGCGGTGACCGGGGTGGTCCATCCTGACCGACTGCTGCGGCACAACACACCGCAGATCGGCGATGTGCTGCTGCTGAGCAAGCCCCTGGGCAGCGGTGTGCTGGTGACCGCCTTTGGCAAGGGCCTCGCCGCTGACGGCGACCTGGCCCTTGGCGTGGAGGTGATGAGCGCCCTGAACCGCAGCGCCGCTGAGCCGCTGTTTGACTGCGGGGCGCACTGCGCCACCGACATTACCGGCTTTGGCCTGCTGGGCCATGCCAGGGACATGCTGAGCCTTGGGCACTGCGGCATCGAGCTGGACTTCGCCGCCCTGCCGCTCTACCCGACACTGCAGCCCGGCGCCCTGCTGGACTGGATCCTGGCCGGTGCGATCTGCGGCGGCACGGCCCGCAATATCGAATACATGGAAGGCAAGGCCGACTATGGCCTGCACCGTGATGACCAGGCCGCCAAGGTGCTGCTTAACGACTCGCAGACCTCCGGCGGCCTTCTTGTGGCCCTGCCGCCGGAACGCAGCGCTGAGTACTGCGAAGGTGTGCAGGCCGCTGGCGGCGCAGCCCCGGTAGCCATCGGCCGGGTGGTCGAGGAGCACCCCGGCATCGTCAAAGTGGTCTAGCCTTACTCCAGCGTCGCGTCGAAGCTGTAGTCCCCAAAGCCGGGCGCGAAGGCCTGGACCCAGATGTAGTAGTTGCCGGTCTCAGGCAACACCTCCAGCATCTGCGCTGTGGCTCCTGCGTCCTCGGACGGTGCAAGTGATGCAACATAGCCGCTGGTTGAGCTGTAGAGCCACAGCAGGCTGTTGGCAAAGGCGCCGTTGCAGCGCAGGTCGATGGTCAGGGTCTGGCCGGCGGTCCCGCTGAAGCCGAAGAAGTCATCGTTATCTCCATCCGTGGATGTATAGCCGGCCGCCGAGCCGATGCTGCCGCGGAAGTCGCTGATCGGGAAGGCCGGCAGGGCCGGCGGGTTCATCCAGTCGTCGTTGTTCTCGACCTCGTCATAGAAACCGCTGCCGGCGATGACATGCACAAAGGACAGCGCGTTGCTGACATTGCCCAGGCTGTCCGTGACCCGGACCCGGACAACATAGCTGCCGGCCTCGGTGTAGGTATGGCTGAGGGTTGAATCGGCGCCGTTATCGGTCCAGACATTGTCGCAGTTCAGGTCAAACTCGTACTTCGCGATGCCGTCGCCGTCCGTGCTGGCTGAGGCGTCGAAGTCGACCGTCAGCGGCACATCACCACTGAGCACCGGGGCGCTGATGGCCGGGATCGGCGTGTCGCTGGGCGCCGCGATATTCAGGGTGTAGTCACTGTTAAGAGGAACCACATTGGAATCCTCATCCACCTCATAGAGCTGGACGCGCAGCTTGATCGGCAGCGCATCAGTGGGCTTGATGCTGTAGCGCAGCACCTTGCTGGCGCCGGGTCCTCCTTCCACCAGCACGTTGCCAGCGCCGTTGTAGAGGATGCAGTAGGCCTTGGCGCCATCAGGGCCGGCGAGGTCAATCGTGGCCTGGACGCTCTGGCCAGCGGTGAAGCCATCGAGGATGTAGTTGTCAAAGCTGCTGCCATCATTGGAGCCGGCGGTGCCGACATTGCCCTTGAAGTCCACCAGCGGGAAGACGCTCAGGCTCTGGGGCGTGTTGTCGTTGCTCTCGATCTCGTCATAGGCGATGGGCCAGGCATAGACAGTGCTCATGCCGTCGCTCTCGCCGCTGAAGCCGCCGGCGTCAGTGATGCGCACCCTGGGCTTGAAGATGCCGGCCTGGGTATAGGTGTGGCTGGTGCTGGCACTGGCGCCTGTGTCGCTGTCCCAGGTGCCGTCGCCGTCAAAGTCCCACTCGAACTTGCTCAGGGCGCCATGGCCGTCGGTGGCTGTGGCGCTGAAGTCGACAGTGAAGGGGATTGCTCCGCGGTCCGGGCTGTCGAGGTTCAGCGTGACAGCCTGAGGCGGCAGGCCGGGAATCGCCTGGAGCTGGTAGTCGCGCAGCACCGGGCTGGTGACCCGGAGGTAATAGTCGGTCGTCTCGTCAAAGAGCACACCGACATAGCAGCGTGTGGTGCTGAAGTGCAGGCCGAGGTTGCCGAAGTTGGTACGGGTGACCTGCAGGGCCGGCGAGTACTCAAGGCCCTCTGGAGCAGGGTCGAAGTCAGAGATGAAGGTCCACTTTTCGCCGGCGACGGCGCTGAAGCGGTACTGGTCCTGGCTGTCACCGTCGTAGCCGAGGGTCGCCGGCGCCGGGCCGACATTGCCGCGATAGCCGTTGAAGGGCAGGGCTGGCAGCTGGTTGTATTCCAGCTCGGTATAGTAGTCGTCGTTGTTCTCTCGCTCGTCGTAGGGGATGTCGCCGACGGTGATGGTCAGGTTGCCCCGGGGGAAGAAGTTCTGCGCCAGGCCGATGCCGATATCGCCGACCGCATCGACCAGTTTCAGATGAACGCGGTAGACACCGGGCTCAGTGAAGGTGTGGCTGACCGTGCTGTCGGTGCCGCTGTCCTCGTCGAAGACGAGGTCGCCGTCCCAGTCCCACCAGAAGTTGGTGATCGCATCGCCGCCCGAGTCATAGCTGGCCGAACCGTCAAAGTTGACCGTCAGCGGGGCTGCGCCGCTGTAGACATCCGCTTTCAGGGAAGGCAGCAGCTGGTCACCGCTGTTGAACTGGCTGTCGTGATAGACACGCAGGAAATAGCGGGCTCCTTCCACGCTGCCGTTGCTGGTTACCTGCAGTCTCAGGGGCAGGTCGTCGGCGTTCTGTATCGGCTGCCGGCCCACCGCAGCATAGCTGTAGCCGCCGGTGTAGGCAGGCAGGCCGATCAGTTCACCCTTGGCGGTGGTCAGCGCCATGCCGATAAAGAGGCTGGGGTTGTCCGTATAACAGACCACGGTGACCCAGTCGCCGACCTCGGCGTCGATCTCGTAGTAATCATTGCTGTCGCCATCGGGACCGTTGACATAGGGCTGCTGGCCGATGTGGCCGGCGAAGAGGGTGTCGCCAAGGGTCAGGGTCTGCTTGATCTGCTCAAAGCTGTCGTTGTCCTCAATCTCGTCAAAGCCGCCGTCGCTGCCCAGCTGCACTGTGGCCAGCTCGGCACTGTCCTGGGCCGCCAGCACGATGGCCACCAGGCTCTCGCCAGCCGGGCTGACATAGTCCGCCATGTTCGCCAGATGCACGCCGACGCCGGCGCTGGCATTGCTCCACTCCCAGCGGTCGCTGGCGAAGTTGGCCACGCCGATCCAGGCATAGGCCGGGCCGGCGGGCAGCTTGCCCCAGGAGCAGGAGAAGACCGGTGTGCCGCTGTAGTCCTGGGTGTCAAAGCTGTAAAGCGCATAGGCGCTGTCAGACAGCTTTGCCGCGCTGCCGCTGTAAATGCCGGCGAGGCCGGAGGCGCTCACTGACTGGTTCGGCAGAGCGGGGTCAAACTCGCCGCCATAGCGCAGCAGCGGATCCGCCGCCGAGCTGATCCGGGCCGTGCCGGCCAGCAATGAAGGGGCCGGCAGGCTGAGCGCCGGGCTGTCCGGACGGGCCTCAGCCGCGGGCTGGCCCTTAAGGCCAGAGCTCTCACGAGCTCCGCCACCGCAGGCGCCGAGCAAGAAAGTCAGGGTCAGGGCTGCGAGCAGTGCAGCATTCAACAGCAGCTTCATACTTTCTCCCCAGTGAAAGTGCCGCATTGCGCGGCCCCAGAGATTAACACAGCCTTTTGCGCTCTGCCGCAGCCCCTGACATAAATGAGCCGCGGCGGCCGGGCTACAATCAGCAGGTGAGCAAGCAAGTGAAGCAGTCCGAGTCCGGGGCCAGCAGCGAGCTTTTGCGGCGCCTGCCGCAGGTGGACAGCGTGCTGGCCTCGCCCAGACTTGCGCCGGCCCTTAGCAGCTACCGCCGGGATGTGGTGCTGCGCCAGGTGCGGGCCGAGCTGCAGCAGATGCGGGAGAGCCTGCGCCGGGGCGCTGACCTGCTGGGTCCCGACGGGCCCAGCGAGGACTTCCTGCTGGAGGAGACAGCCCTGGCCGTGCTGGAGCGCCTGGCGCGGCTGGAGGGCTCCTGCCTGCGGCCGGTGGTGAACGGCAGCGGCGTGCTGATCCACACCAACCTGGGCCGGGCCCTGCCTTGCGCCGCGGCGCAGGAGGCCCTGAGTTCTGCCGCCAGGGCTTACTGCAACCTGGAGATGGACCTGCACAGCGGCGAGCGGACCCGCCGCGATGTGACCCTCGAGCCCCTGCTGCAGGCCCTCAGCGGCGCCGAGGCCGCGACGGTGGTGAATAACAACGCCGCCGCGGTGCTGCTGGTGCTGCATGCCCTGGCCGGGCACAACGCCCCGGACCCGGCCCGGCGTGAGGTGATCGCCTCGCGGGGCGAGCTGGTGGAGATTGGCGGCTCCTACCGAGTGCCGGACATGCTGCGCTCCAGCGGCTGTGTGCTGGTCGAGGTCGGCACCACCAACCGCACCCGGATCAGCGACTATGAGAAGGCCATCACACCGGCCACGGCGATGCTGCTGAAGACGCACCCCAGCAACTACCGCATCCATGGCTTCACCGAGGAAGCCAGCCTGGAGCAGCTGGCGGCGCTGGGCCGCCGCAGCGGCATCCCGGTCTACTTCGACATGGGCTCGGGCTATCTTGCCCCGGAGGGCCGCCACGCAGTGCGGCTGCCGGAGCCGGATATCCTGGGCGCCCTGGAGGCCGGGGCGGACATCGTCAGCTTCAGCGGCGACAAGCTGCTGGGCGGGCCGCAGGCCGGCATCGTGCTGGCCTCGAGCGCTTTGATCCGCCGTCTGCGCAGCGACCCACTCTGGCGCTGCCTGCGCATCGACAAGTTCACGGCCAGCGCGCTGGCCGCGGTGCTGCTGGAGCAGATGCGGCGGCCCGAGCAGCGCTCCCCCGGCGGTCTGGCGGAGCAGCTCAGCGCGGACAATGCGGCTCTGCGCAGCCGGGCCGATGAGCTGGCGGCGCAGCTTGCCGCGGCCTGTCCCGGCTGGAGCTTTGCCGTGCTGGAAGCCGCAGGCAGTTATGGCGGCGGCAGCCTGCCCGAGGAGGAACTGCCCAGCTTCGCCGTCACGGTGCAGGCGCCGGGCCTGGAGGCCGGCGAGCTGGAGCAGCGTCTGCGGCGCGGCCAGCCGGCGGTGGCCGGCGGCTTTATCCGCGGCAGCTACTGCATCAACGTGCTGGCCCTGCTGCCCGGCGACGGCGAGCGAATCGCCGCCGCCTGCCAGGCGATTGCACAGCAAAGCTAAAGCTGCCTGTTCAGCGCTACACTTAGCCGGATGCAAGAGACTGCTCCTGAGCTTGCGCCCGGCTCTGCGCAGCCCGAAGCGCCGCGTTATGTGGTGCTGGGCACCGCGGGCCATATCGACCACGGCAAGACCAGCCTGGTGAAGGCACTGACCGGCGTGGACTGCGACCGCTTCGCTGAAGAGAAGCTGCGCGGCATTACCATTGACCTGGGCTTTGCGCACTGGCAGCTGCCGGCCAGCGAAGGCGAGGCCGCGCTGGAGCTGGCGATCATCGACGTGCCGGGGCACCGGCGCTTCATCCGCAACATGGTGGCCGGCGCGGTGGGCATCGACCTGCTGATGCTGGTCATCGCCGCCGACGACGGCGTGATGCCCCAGACCATCGAGCACCTGCAGATCGCCCGCATGCTGGGCATCGAGCGCGGCCTGATCGCCCTGAACAAGGCTGACCTGGTGGACAGCGACCTGCTGGAGCTGGCGGTGGCCGACGTGCAATCCCTGGTTCGCGGCACATTCCTTGAGGGCCAGCCGATCATCCCGGTCTCGGCCCTCAGCGGCCAGGGCCTGGCCGAGCTGGGCAGCGAGGTGCGGCGCATCGCCGCTTCGATTAAGCCGGCCCCGGCGGGCCAGCGCTTCCGCATGCCCATTGACCGCGCCTTCACCATCCGCGGCGCCGGCACGGTGGTGACCGGCACGGTGGCCAGCGGCACGGTGAAAGTGGACGATGAGCTGGTGCTGATGCCCGGCGGCCAGCGCTTCAAGAACGGCGGGGCAGTGCGGGTGCGGGCCATCCAGGCCCACGGCCAGCAGCAACAGTCGGTGGGCCCGCGGCGCCGCGCCGCCCTGAACCTGGTGGGCGTCGAGAAGGACGAGCTGCAGCGCGGCGATGTGCTCTGCACCCCGGACAGCCTGATCGCCACCAGCATCATTGACGCCCGTATTGAGCTACTGCCCGGTAACTGGCGGCCCCTGCACAGCGGCTCCTGGCTGATGCTGCATGTCGGCACGGCGGAGCTGGGGGCCAAGCTGGTGCCCCTGCAGCAGGAGCAGTTGCCCCCCGGCAGCAGCGCGCTGGTGCAGCTGCGCCTGGAGGAGGAAGTGGCGGTGGCCGCCGGCGACCGCTTCATCCTGCGCGGGGCCAGCGGCGACGAGACAGTCGGCGGCGGCGTGGTGCTGGACGCGCACCCCACGGTCCACCGCCGGCGCCGCGAGGAGGCCGCCGAGCAGCTGGAGCGCCTGCAGAGCCTGGAGCTGGGCCCGGCCCTGCTGCATGAGGTGGGCAAGACTGCCTTTGGCATCGACCGCGCCTCGGCGGAGCGCCTGCTTTCCGCCGGGCCGGCCATGCTGGACCAGGCCCTGGAAGCGCTGCTCTACCGCGGCAGTGACGGCCTGCTGGTGCACAGCGAGGGCCGCCAGACCGTGCTGAGCCTGCCGGCCAACCGCCAGCGCATCCTGCAGGCCGCGGAGCGCGCCCTGACCACCTACCACCAGGCGCATGCCCTGAGCAACCGCGGCATGCTGCTCAGCGAGATCCTGCAGGCCCTCAGCTCTGAGGTGGCCGCGCAGAACCGCAGCGGGCAGCTGCACGTGCGCCTGCCGGCCGAGCTGCTGCGGGTCAGCCTGCAGGCCGGGCTGGAAGCCGGGCGTCTGCGGATGGCCGGCGAGAGCTATGCCCTGAGCAGCCACCAGGCCAGCGCCAGCGACAAGGACCTGCGGGCGGCGGAGATGATCGTGCGCGAGCTGGAGGCCAGCATGCAGCCCGACCAGCCCGAGGACTTCGCTGCCAGCCTGCCGGTGAAGAAGGACCGCCTAAAGCAGGTGCTGGACCTGCTGCTGGAGGAAGGCCGGGTGGTGCTGATCCCCCAGGGCCTGTTCATGGGCCGCGAGCGGACCGAGCGGGCCCGGGCCGCGCTGCTGTACTACCTGCAGGGCGCCGAGGGCCAGAGCGCCGGCGGCATTACGGTGAGCGTCTTCAACCAGCTTGTCGGCACGACGCGCAAGTTCGGCCTGCCCCTGCTGCAGTACTTCGAGGCCGAGGGCCTGCTGGTCCGCGACGGCGACCTGCGGCGGCTGAAGTAAACCTGCGCCTTCCGGCCGCTGCCTTGGCGGCTCTGGCGGCCGCCTTCATCCGGCCTAGCGGTGCACTCTGCGCTTGCTGCTGCTGTTTCCGGGCCGCGCGAATTTAACCTTGGGCCCCTGTTTTGTGACTAGGGAAGCCGTTTTCACATTCGCCGTCGCAGCAGGATCCGGCGGCGTGAGGGGCGCAAGAAGCAGGGCCGGCGCGGCGGCCGGGCCAGCTGCGAGCGTGGCGGCGGGAGGCGCTTCGGCGAGGACAGGTGGCATAGCGAGCGCGGCGGTACCTTCCATGGCGTCCTCCGCCGGGCTGACAGCGGCGGCTGAGGCTTCAAGCTGCGCAAGCTCGGCGCAGTTTGCGCCGCTCAGCTCACGGCGCAGGCGCGCGGTCTGCAGGCGCTGCAGCTCAGCCTGCTCGCGGCGGGCATGCGCCTCAATGATCCGCGCGGTGGCGCCGGCGCTGCGCGCCTCGCATTCCAGGCGGTCCAGCTCGGGGTTGCGGATCCACATGGGCAGGCGGGCATAGGCGCGCATGGCATCGCTCAGGTCCCGCGTGCTGCCGCTGACCCGCGCTTCCTCTACCTTTTCCGCCAGCATGCCCATAACCAGCTTCGAGACCCCTTCCAGCGGCAGCTCCCCGCCCCTGACCAGCAGTTCAAGCTGGGCCAGGTCGGACTCAAAGACCTGCCGCACGGACTCGACATCCACGTTCTTGATGCCGAGCAGGGCCAGCAGGGCGGAATCGAGGCGGCCGCTGAGGACGAGCTGCCAGAGCAGCATGGCGGTGATGGGGCGCTGCAGGGCGTGGGCAGCGGAGGCAGAGAGAGCAGCAGACATGGCGGGGCTCCTTGTGTAGTAATAAGTATCGCTATACTATACAGCGGATATCTAAATTTGTCAAGTAAAACAGCATATTTATGCAAGGCAGGCTTGGAAGAAGGCGCAAGCTGTGCACAAGGGCGAGAGGGTGAAGCGCGCAGTGCGAATCTACAAGGAAGCGGTGTGACCCTGCTGCGACCCTACATAGATATGTAGGATCGGTTTCAGCGGGTGTGGATCGGCTATACGGAGGTTAAGGAAAACAGCACCGGAGACCAGATAAAAAGAAGCCCCGGAAGGTGACTCCCGGGGACTACCGGCTGAAATGTTAGGAGGTAAGCAATTTCTGGAAGCCTCACCGGCTTCAACCCTCGCACTTTCAAAACCCTTACCCAAGGCTCTGAAAGCGGCCCTCTCCAGGGCTGGCCCGCCGAGGCGGGGAATAAAAATGATTCCGAAGTTGGTTCAACATCCTGGGGGTCGGTCTACCCTTCCGGCAGTTCCACCCCAGCTTTCCACGAGGCTTTCCCGCCGGAGCTTTCCGGTAAGAGGCCCCGCCCCCAGGTGATGTTCAACCAACCTGCGAACTGGTGACGGCTACTAGATGCAGGGCAGGCGGGAGATGTTACAGGTCGACCGGGGAATTTGGAGATTTTCCTGCAAGCTCTCCCGCCAGCCGGAAGAAGGATGTTTCGGCGGCTAAACTTGTTCAAGGTGCCCCCCGCCAGCGTCAACACCCAGACAGCCCCGCCCAGCACAACGCAGAGTGCCGGCGGTGGACGCGGCTGGATGAAGATCGTGGACCGCATGATGCTGGGCGAGCTGCGCGGGCCGGTGATCTCGGGCATCGCGATGTTCGCCCTGCTGATCATCTTTGCCGCCGTGCTGCAGGAAGCGCTGAAGTTCCAGATCAAGTACGGCCTGCCCAACAGCCTGATGTTCAAGTGGCTGCTGCTGGCGGCGCCGCAGTTCATCGTGCTGGCCATCCCGATGGGCGTGCTGCTGGGCACCATGCTGGCCATCGGCCGCCTGAACAACGACCATGAGATCGTGGCACTGCGGGCCAGCGGCCTGTCTTTGTGGCGCGTGATCCTGCCGCCCCTGCTGCTGGGGGCGCTGCTCTCGGTGGTGACCTACTGGGGTAATGAGTGGCTGGTGCCGCGCAGCCTTTCCGCCCTGACCCGGATGAAGAACGACGTCATCTCGGGCAAGGAAGGCACGATGCAGCGCGACCGCGCGATCATCCCGATCTACCAGAACGACGAGATGCGCTGGGCCCTGCTGGCCGACCGCATCGACGGCCAGGAACTGACCGGGGTGAAGCTTCTGTACTTCGACCCGGTGAATGACTACAACGATTATTTCCTTGAGGCGCGGCGGGCGCAGTGGAACGGCAGCACCTGGATTTTCTATGGAGTGCGGATCGTCAAGCTGCAGGAGAGCGAGAACAGCACGGCCCAGGACCCGCAGGCCAGCGGGTCCGCTGCGGAAACGCTGCCGGATCAGCGCCAGAATGACCGCGTGATTCTGGAAGTCGAGGAAGCCGAGGCGCCGGACTTTGACATCCGGCCGGGCAACCTGGGCATCAAGGCCAAGACCACCGACGAGCTGACCAGCCGCGAGCTGCTGGCGACCATCCGCGATACCCTGCGGCGCGGGGACAAGCTGAGCTCGCCGGTGGTGCGCGAGCTGCGCACGAAGTTCTACTTCAAGCAGAGCATCCCGCTGACCCCGCTGCTCTTTGTGCTGCTGGCCTTCCCGCTGGCGATCCGCTCCACCCGCACCAGCACCGGTGTGGGCTTCGGCATCGCGCTGCTGCTGGTGCTGGTCTATTACGCCTGCTATTCCACCTGCCTGCGCATGGGTACCTCCGGCGCGCTGGCCCCGGCCCTGGCGGCCTGGCTGCCGAACCTGATCCTTGGCGGCACCGGGATCTGGCTGATCCAGCGGCGCCAGAAGCAATAAGGGATAGGGCGGATGGCGGAGGATGGATGGCGTGGCTGAGGGCAGTCAATTGACCAGAGTTCTATAATTTTGAGGATTCAAAGGTTAAATCTCGCCTCGATTCGCCTCTGGCCAGCCCGGCTTATTGACGCAGCAGCGGCGGGCACGTATAATTCATCTACCGGGGCGCGATGCGAACCGGTCTCGGACTAGCGCCGGGGTCGCCGGCGGAGCGGCAAGGGGGGTATCGTTTCAGGGGCAAACTGAAACGCGGGGGCACCTGATACCACTAAGCAACTCCCTGGCAGCGAAGGAAGGAAGGCTCACGCTCGCACTCTTTCCCCAGCTCTGCGGCCTGTCCGGGGTTCTGGAGGCTTTTGAACCATGTCCAAGGTTTGTCCAATTACGGGAAAGCGGCCGGTTACCGGCCATCACGTGTCGCACAGCCAGCGGCACGTCAAGCGGCGCTGGATGCCCAATCTCATCAACGTCACCCTGACGGATGAGCGCGGGCGCAAGGTGCGGGTGCGGATCGCGGCCAAGGCCCTGCGCACCCTGTGCAAGGCTCCGCGGATCAAATAACCAAGTTAACCCCTTTCATCTCAACCCTCCTAGCTCACCCAACCCCTGGGTGAGCTTCTTTTTTGCGTTTGGAGGCCGCCCGCCTCTGCCTGCGACAAGCCCTGCCAGGCGAACGGCAGGCCGCGATGCCCTGCGCTGCACACCAGACTCTGGAGATTCGGCCGGCAGGGAGGATATACTTGGCGCGAGGCAGCAGCAAGCCTGCAGGGCTGCCTTCGGAGTGCAAGTATGAAGAGATTCCCCGCCCTGATTGCCGCTTTGGCCATGTTGCTCACCGGCGCCTGCGCCGGTTCGTACAGTGGAGCCCGGGACAGCGGGGACAGCGGCCTTGCGCTGGCGGATCAAGCAGTGGGCAGCATGCCGCTGCCGGCCCCCGGCGCGTCGGCATCCCTGCCCGCGCTGTCTGCGCTGGACGCCTTGCGCTCGGGCAGCGACCTTGTTGAAACCCTGATCGGCGGCAGCTTTACCCTCGGCCGCAGCGCCGGCGCGACGGAGCAGGGCGATGCCCTGCTGCTGGATGCAACAGCGACGGGGCCGGGCCTTGGCGCGGTATCCGAGTGGGCGCTGTATGGTTTTGACCCGGCGGCGGCAGGCGGCAGCCTGGACAGTGTGCAGGTGCTGCTGGATGCGCCGGGAACAGGTGCATGGATCGGGTTGGGCGATTTCAGCAGCGGGCGCTGGGAGTGGCACGGGCCCTACAGCAGCTTCAAGTCCTTCCTTGTGGATGACCCGAAGTATCTTTCGCCCGGCGGGACGCTGTTCATCAGCGTGGTCAGCCCGGCGGGGATCAGCACGACGGTGAATGCGCTCAGCCTTCGCACGATCAACCCGAACAACGTCGCGCCGAGCGCGGACCTGCAGGCGGACGTGCCCGGCGGCGATGCGCCGCTGCTGGTGAGCTTCGATGCATCGGCTAGCGCGGACCCGGAGGGGCAGGCGCTGGTCTACCTGTGGGACTGGGAGGGCGACGGCCTCTTTGACGCCAGCTCGATCAGCCCGCTGGCCAGCCATGTTTACAGCAGCGGTGGCAGCTTTACGCCGACGCTGCGCGTGGAGGATTCCTCCGCCGCAGCGGACAGCGCCAGTGTGCAGCTTGAGGTGAACAGCCCGCCGGTGGCTGTGCTGGATATCGCCAGCGGCGAGCTGCGCAAGGATGAGCCGGTGCACCTCTCGGCGCTGGGTTCCGGCGACAGCGACGGCAGCATCGTGAACTTTGAGTGGGACACCGACGGCGCGCCGGGCTTCGAGGCCAGCTCCGGCACGGCTCCTGACTACAGCTTCAGTGCAGCGCTGGCCGGGCCGCAGACCTGGCGCCTGCGCGTGACGGATGATGAGGGCGCGCAGAGCCTGACTGAAGCTCCGGTCTGGGTCAGGGGCTTCAACCACAGCGCGCCGAACGGCAACCAGAGCACCGGCAACAGCACCGCGATCGCCGTGATCAACGGCCAGCTGGCGATCTGTTACCGGGATGTCGACACGCAGGAAATGCGCTACAGCACAGCCCTTGACGCGGGAGCCACCAGCTGGAGCAGCCCGGTGGTGATCAAGCAGCCGGAGAATGGCTCCGGCTTCAAGCTGCGCGAAGTGGCCGGGCGTCCGGCGGTGGCCTGGCAAAGCACCCCGGGCCCTAACAATTTAGTCTTTTGCCGCGCCGAGGATGCCAGCGGCTCAAGCTGGGGTGCGGTTCAGGTGCTGGACCCCACGTCCAATGCCGGCCAGTGGCTGGATCTGGACTTCATCGGGGGCAAGCCTGCGCTGGCCTACTTTGATCCGACCAACGACAAGCTCAAGTTCATTCTGGCCAGCGACCCCGAGGGCCTGAACTGGGGCGGGCCGGTGACAATCGAGAATGGCTCGGACCTGCGCTACTGCTCGCTGGAGGAGATAGCCGGCCGGCCGGCCGTGGCCTTCTGCGAGGCGAACAACTTTGACCTGCTGTTTGAGCGGGCCGAGGACAGTGAGGGCACGGCCTGGTCGAACGCCTCCCTGCTGCTGGATGTGGCGAACGTCACAGGCATCTCCTGCTGCCTGGTCAATGTGGCCGGCCGGCCGGCCATTGCCTACAACGATGCCGACCTGGGCTTGCTGAAGTACTTCCGGTCGGAGAACGAGGCAGGGACGCTATGGCTCCAGCCTCAGGTGGTGGATGACACGCAGGACAGCGGGCAGAGTCTGAGCATGGTGCTGATCGGCGGCCGACCGGTGATCGGCTATGTGCAGAGCGCAGCGGGCAAGAACAAGCTTGTCACGTCCCGGGCGCTGGACAGCATCGGAGTCGGCTGGAGCAGCCCGCAGCAGGCCTACGGCGGAGAGCAGGTCGAGACCCTGGACATGACCGCTTTCCAGGGGCAGCCGGCCTTCAGCTTCTACCGTTTCGGCGGCATCGGCTGTTCAGTGGGCTTTTAGCAGGCGGTTCAAAACAGCCCCGGCTGGGACATTGAGCTGCGCTGGGGTGGAGCTTTGCTGGGCCAGGCTTGCTGGACAAGGCTTGTTATACTTTTCCTGCTACTGTACCGGGGAGGGATCTGCCTTGAAACTGCTCCGCTGTGTGACCCTGCTGCTCAGCCTTTGCATAGTTCTGCAAGTCAGCGCCTGCGGCGGCGGCCAGCGCAGCGATGTAAAGCCACAGGCTGAAAGCAAGGCCCTGCCGGCCGGCAGCACAGCGCCGGACGCGGCTCCAGAATCGACGCAGCCAAGGGCAGCACCAGCGCAGCTGCAGGCGGGGCTGCCCCCGCTGGACAGCCTGCGCGGGGCCTCGACAGCGCTGGAGAACAATTACCTGAATCCATCGCAGTACAGCACGATCAGCTCTAGCGGGGCATCGACCAACGGCCTGGATCTGCTGCTTGACAGCGCGCCCGGCGAGCTGGCCTTTGGGACTTATGTGCTGGACATCACGCCGCAGATCACGCAGCGCTGGCTGGACCTGCTGCTGACCTACCCCGACGCTACACCGGACGACGAGCCGGTCTGGGTCGCGCTGGCCGACTTTTCCGCCGGGCGCTGGGAGCTGCACGATGTGCGCAGCGAGGGCAGCAGCTTTGAGCTCAGCGACCCGCGCTATCTGTCCAGCGCGCAGACGATCAGCCTGGCCCTGCTGGCCTGGGACGGCGGCACGGTGACCTGCGAGGGGATCTACCTGACGGCCGCGGGCGGCAACAGCGCGCCGCTGGCTGACCTGCAGGCGGATGTGACCAGCGGAGCCGCGCCGCTGAGCGTGAACTTCGACGCCTCGGGCAGCAGCGACGTGGATGGGAACATCACTTCATACCGCTGGGACTTCGACGGCGACGGGATCGCTGATGATTTCACGCAGCTGCCACAGGCCAGCCATAGCTATAACGGCGGCGGCACATTTGAAGCCAGCGTGACGGTGCAGGATGTCTACAGCGAGCAGGCCACAGCGCAGCTTACGGTCACGGTCAACGGCGGGAACCAGTCGCCGCAGGCCAGCTTCCTGGTGCTGCCCGATACGGTGGACACGATCGAGGCGGTGGTGCTGGACGGCAGCGCTTCCAGCGACCCCGACGGCAGCATTGTGAAGTATGAGTGGGACACCGATGGCGACGGCATCTTCGACCCGGCCTTCGACTTTCAAGAGATAACCGACGGCTTCACCTTCCTGACCGGCGGCGTGCGCACGTTGACTTTGCGCGTCACCGATGACGATGGGGCGACCGACACGGCCATCGCGCCGGTGACGGTGCACGGCTGGTCGGGGCTGCTCACGATCCCGGTGCCGGGCACTCCCAGCGGCGGCGTTTATGAAGACTGCTCGCTGGCCCAGATCTCCGGCCGGCCCGCCTTCAGTTGCATGAACACCAACGGAGCGCTGTATTACGTGCGCGCCGAGGATGCTGTCGGCTCAAGCTGGGGGGCGGCGCAGAGGATCAGCAACGCCAACAATGTTGCCGGCGAGAGCAGCCTCTGCTTTGTCAACGGCCGCCCGGCGGTAGCCTTCTGGAACCAGGCGAGCGAGAAGCTGCGCTATGTCCAGGCCACTGACGCTGTGGGCAGCGACTGGCCCGACCCGGTGACGGTCGCGGACGGCGTGACGGCGTACTCGCTGAAACTGATGGAGTTCCAGGGCAAGCCGGCGATCGGCTACAACGAGTCCAGCTCACAGTTTCAGGAGATCTTTTTCCAGCGCGCAGCGGATGCGGACGGCACGGCCTGGCTCAGCCCGCTCTTTGTGGCGAACTGCGGCATCACACCGATATGCATGATGCTGGTCAGCTCGCGTCCGGCCTTCTGCTCTTTCGGTGATGCAGGCACCTATTCCAATGGCTTCTATAAGCGCTCCGGGGATGACGACGGTGCGCAGTGGAATGCTGACCCCGAGCAGATAAACTCGGTTGAGGGCGACAGTTTCATCTTTGGCGGATCCATGATCGAAACCGGCAGCGGTCGGCCGGCCTTCTCAGGGCTGGCGGTGAGCGAGGATCTGGGCACGGTGCTGGGGATCCGCTATTGCCTGGCGGACACAAACGGCCAGAACTGGAGCAACGAAGAGACCTTCGCGGCCGGGGATCACCCGACTTATTGCTGCCTGGCCCGGGTTGACGGCCGACCGGCGCTGATCTACAGCGCCGACCCTGACGGTGACTTTGTTGACAGCCTCTTCTACTGTGAGTCGCTGAACGACAATGGCACCAACTGGGCGGCGCCGCAGGAAGTTGTGCAGATGCCAAGCGATCTGGATCTGGTCAACGAGCTGGATCTGATTGATGTGGCTGGCAGCCCGGGGGCGCTGGTCAAGAGCAATCGGGAGTACTACTTCATCTACGAGACGCCCTAGGCAGGGCATGGTGGCCGGATATGGCCGCGCCTGTTGAAACAGGTCAGTCCTCGATGGTCTGGGGAACACGCAGGCAGCGGCGCAGCAGGGGCGAAGTTGAGCAGACAGGCAGCCGAGACATCCACGCGCATCGCGGCGTCACAATAAGTGATGGCCGAGGGCAGAGAACAATTCGAGGCCGCACTGCGGGATGGCGCTTACGAGCTGGCCTGGCGTTACTGCTGCCGTCTGCAGCGCAGCCGCGAAGAAGCCGAAGACCTGCTGCAGGGCAGCCTGCTTAGCGCCTTCCAGGCCTTTGCTTCGCTGCGCGAGCGTGAGAGTTTCCGCGCCTGGCTGCTGTGCATCATCCGCAGGCGCTTTCTGAGCAGCCTGCGGCGCCGGCGCGAGACCGCCGCGCTGGAGGATGAACTGCCCGCGCGTATCGAAGCCGGCGAAGACCCCCGCGATCAGCTGGTGCTGGCGGCGCTGCGCGCTATGCCGCAGCCACAGCGTGAGCTGCTTGAGCTGTTCTACATCGAGGGGCTGAACCTGGCGGAGCTGGGAGGGGTGCTTGGGCTGCCGGCAATTGCTGCGCGGCATCGCCTGCACCGCGCCCGTGAAGCCCTGCGCCGGGCAACGGCCCGACTGGAAGCCGCGCTGCCGGGGATGCTGATACAGGAAGTGGAGGACTGAGATGCGGGAAAGAAGACACGAGATCAAAATGGACAGCCTGGACCTGGAAGGTGCGCTCAGACGGTCACGGATCACAGCGCCGCAGGCGCCACTGATGCAAGGCATGCTGGCACCAGGGAGTGGGCAAGCCGCAGGCGCAGGCGTTGGATCACAACCGCGCCGCCGCGGAACCGGCGCCCTGCTGCTGCGGGTCGGGCTGGCAATGCTAGTGATTACTGCTCTGCTGGTTGGTCTGCAAGTGAGATTCGACAACGTCGCGCGCCGTTCGTGGAGCGTTTCGCCGTTCAATACAGTTAACGCGGCCTATGCCAGTGCCGGCGGCTTCAGCCTGGACTTCACCATCTATGACAAGGACTTTCCGCGGCCTAAGAATGGCGAGTGGAAAGGGCCAAACATCAAGAGGTTTGAAAAGGAAGCTGAAGACTGGGCGCGAAGCAATGGTCTGGATCGTTCAAGCTTCGAGCCGGCTATGGGAGTTGAGCTGCCAGTTTTTCAGCTTATGTGGACGGGAGGAGGACGAAGCGAAGGCCAATACCTGAGCAAAAGGTTTCAGGTCAGTCTGCGGATCGAGGAGCGTGGCGCTGTTGAGGACTTTTGCTCCAGAATGGCGCAGCTGCCTGGGGTATCCGACCCGGAGATACGCAAGCTGGCACTCTATGCCGGGAAAGATGGCGTGTCATTCGTTGGCATCGGGGGCTTTACGCCGGAGCAGGAAGCGGCAAAGGTGTTCATCAATGGCATCAGTCATGAATATCCCGAGGACTTCGAGGCATTCGAGGCACAGGACCTTTACTGGAGCTTTGAGGTGTTGAAGGAGGGCGGAATCGACTATTGGGCCTTCAGGGACAAGCGGGACTGGCTGAGGGATCGCTCGACAAGGACTTCGCGCTTTGATCTTGGCGATGTCTTCAGGGTTGCGCTGGACAAGCAAGGCAACATGCATATCGACACAGTGCTTGAGAACTGGGAACTGCCTGCAGCCACGCTGAAGGCACCGGTAAACCTGCGACTTATGGAAGGTTGGTGCCTCCGCCTTCCAGCCGGATTTGATGAGAGCACGATTGACCCGGTTGAGGAGCTGTCAAGGAAGTTTGACCCGCTCCCGGGCGACAGCGATCCTCGATACTATGAAGGTTTGCATTACTGGCTTGTCCCGCTGGAGCGCCTGATCGGCAGCGGTGCCGGAACATGGGCAAGAGCGGATAAGGCCGAGGCACGGCGCATCGCCGACGAGATGCAGGCGGTAATCGACGCATGGACAGACGCGCATCCGGAGGTGCAGCGCAGCCTGGTCTTTGGCGACCGTATCGATTCCGGTCCCTGGCTCGCCGGGCCGAATGTGATCGCCTTCACCGTCGGCCTGCACAGCGAGGATCTGCATGAGTTTGATGAGCTGAAGGCGCAATTGGCGGCGATACCTGGCGTGCCGCAGCCTCAAAGCAACACCACCGACCTGGTGAAACGGTAGGCAGAGATGGAAGCTGAGCTCGCACGGCGCCAGAAGGGAGAGTGAAGCGGAGAAGTGCCTGCGTCCCAGGGAGATGCAGGTCGGGACCAGCGAGCACAAGCGAGGACGGGCGGGGACAAGCCCCGCCCTTGTAAGACGTAGCAAGATGCGGGCTGGGGTGCCCGCGCTCCCGGAAGATGCCGGCTAAAGCCGGCGCTCCTGGAAGTGCAGCGACAAGCCCCGCCTCTAGCCTGAGCGCTTGAGCAGGCCGGTGCGCTTGGCATAGCGCTCGGCCCAGGCAAATAGCAGGTAGCCCAGGGGGATATAGAGCAGGCCGGTCAGCACCAGCGCCCCGATATCGCCCCAGACTTCCGACAGCGGCGCGCCGGCCAGCAGGGCCTTGCGCTGGGCCTCCAGCATCCAGTAGACCGGGTTGATATAGGCCAGCCAGCGGATCCACTCCGGCAGCACGGTGATGGGGTAGTAAACCCCCGAGGCCAGCAGCAGCACCGCCGAAAGGATGTGGTTGGCCTGGCTGCCCTTCTCCGGGCTGAGCAGCGGCATCACCGCCGCGCAGAGCGACAGGCCGATCATCGCCAGCGATCCCAGCAGCAGCGCCACCCCGCAGGCGGCCAGGTTGACCTGCTCGAAGCTGAGGCCGAAGGCCCACCACAGGATGATGATCATCAGCAGCGAGCGCAGCACGGAATAGATCAGCCCGACCAGGGCCACGCCGCTTAGGTGCGTGAAGCGGTGCACCGGGGCCATAAAGGTGTACTCGAGGGTGCCCTCCCAGCGCTCCAGCGCGATCGTGTCGGCGACGATGAAGAAGATCACGCTGAGATAGCTCCAGAGCACCGCGCCGACCAGCAGGTAGGCCACGAAGCTCTGGCCCGCGGGCACGTAAGGCGGCGCGACCCCGGCGGAGACGCCGAGGTAGCCCATGGCGAAGGCGGTGATCAGGTGGTAGACCAGCCAGACGATGTCCCAGGCGAGATAACGCTTGGTCAGGTCGACGTGCAGGCCGAGGAAGGCCCAGGTGGCCTTCAGCTCGCTCCTCAGCCGGCGTGATGTTGTTTCTTTTGCGATCAGTGACATCTCAGTTTCCTGTAGGGTGCAGGCATGCCTGCACCATCCGGAAGGTGCACGCAGGCGTGCACCCTACAAGCATCCTTAGCCATTTCTCTTCAGCAGGCCCGTCCGCTTGGCATAGTTCTCGGCCCAGCGGAAGGCGAGGTAGCCCAGGGGTACATAGATCAGCCCGCTGAGCAGCAGCATGCCGAGGTTCGGCAGCATCTCGCGCAGCGGCGCATGTTCCAGCAGGGCCTGGCGCAGGGCCAGCAGGGCCCAGTAGGGCGGGCAGATCCAGGCCAGGGGCTGCAGCAGGGCCGGCAGCACGCTGATCGGGAAGTAGGTCCCGCTGACAAGCAGGGTGCAGGCCAGGATGATCTCGGTCGCCTGCGCGCCCTTCTCCGGGCTGAGCAGGGGAAAGACCGCGGCCACCAGGCCCATGCCCAGCATGGCGATGGTGCTCAGCCCCAGCGTCATCAGCGCCGCGCCGAAGTTGGCCCCGCGCAGGTCCAGATCAAAGATCCAGACCAGCAGGGCCATCATGATCACGATGCGGATCAGGCCGTAGATCACCGAGGCCAGGCACATGCCGGCCAGGCGCGTGAACTGGTGCACCGGCGCCATGAAGGTGTACTCCAGGGTGCCTTCCCAGCGCTCCCAGGCGATGGCCTGGGCCACGAAGATGAAGACGACGCCGAGGTAGCTCCAGATGACCGCGCCGATGCAGAGGTAAAGCACATAGCCCTGGTGGTCCATGGCGAAGGCCGGGGCTGCGCCGGAGCTGACCCCGATGAGGCCGATGATGATGGCGTTGATCAGGTTGTAGATCAGCCAGACGATGTCCCAGAGCAGATAGCGCTTGGTCAGGTCGACATCGCGCAGCAGAAAGCCGCGCACAGCCGCCAGCTCCCGCGAGAGCCTGCTGCCGGGGTTATGGATGCGTTCAACAGACATGGCATTATTGAGACAGTATCCACGTGCTAAGTCGCGCGTGGCAGGGGGCGAAGGTTAGAGGTGAGTAGGGCGGCGGAGCTGGCCGTCGCCGGAAGAGGATCAGTCAGCCTGATCCCCGCGGGTCCCGTCCGGTGAAGCCGTGTGCGGCTCGGCGGGACCGCCGGGGCGGTCACTCAGCGCGTTTGCGGTTGAATGATGATCATGGGCCAGTGCCTCCTGGCTGAACTTCCAGGAGCGCGCAGTATACCAGATCGAGAGGGCCAGCAGGCCGAGGGTCACCGGCAGCCCGGCCTCCGGCCCGAAGGCGCCGCCACTGAGCAGGCCCGGCTGAGCGCCGGCAATGCCGATGCCGTACTGCGCCGCGCTGAAGTGGATGCCGCTGACCGGCAGGCCCAGGATGGCCAGCGCGAAGTTCCAGATGAAGTGCGCGCTCCAGGCGCCCAGCAGCGAGCGCTGCCAGAGCATCAGCGCGCCGAGCCAGTAGCCCGCCAGGGCGATGTTGGCCAGGGCGATGGGCGAGACCTCGGGGTTGCGCGAGTGCACGGCGGCGAAGGCCAGGCTGACCACCAGGTTGGCGCTGAGGCAGCAGAAGAACCATACGCGTCCGCCGGCGCTGCGCGGGATGAAGAAGCTGCAGATCCACAGCAGCAGCAAGGCAAGCAGCGACAGAGCGAAGCCGCGGAAGAGCGCCTCCTCAAAGAGGCTTTGCAGCAGGAAGAGCAGCTTGGAGCCGAGGCGGACCTGGTTGTCGATCAGGCGCAGGCCCGGCTCAAAGGCCTGCCAGCCCGGCCGGGCCGGGGAGTAGGCGCCAAGGGCCAGGGCGGGCAGGACGGCAAAGCCCAGCAGGAAGAGGCCGTTGCCAAGGCCGGCGGCGAAGTCGAGGGCGCCGGCACGGGCCAGGGCCGGCAGGCCGCGCGGCGGCAGGCTGAGCCAGCGCGCCAGGCCAAAGCGCAGCAGCAGCCACAGCGAGACAAGCCCGAAGGGCAGCACAAAGAGATTGGCGATGAGATAGAAGCCCGTCTCGCGATACAGATCCGCCGCGCTGCTGATCTCCCCCATCAGGCCCGGGCCTCTTCGAGCACCTGCTCCAGCTCGGCGGCGGCCTTGTCCCAGGAGAAGAGCCGCGCGCGCTGCCAGGCCTGGCGGCCGAAGTCCTCGCGCAGGGCCTTGTCGCGGGCCATGGTCAGGGCGGCGCGGCAGAGCTCGTCATAGTTCAGCTCGGGCACCAGGATGCCGGAGGCGTGCTCGGCGTGCGCGCCGACCTCATAGGCCACGGTCGGCACGCCGTGCCAGGCGGCCTCGAGGATCGGCAGGTTGAAGCCCTCCCAGCGCGCGGCGGTGACATAGAAATCGAGGCTGGCATAGAAGCCCGGCATGTCCGCCGGCGCCGTGTTCAGCAGGGGCAGCGCGCCCTGCTCGCGGACCCAGTGGCCGTCCTCCTCCGAGCCGATGCCGCACATGGCCAGCATGATGCGGCTGTCGCGCTCGGCGAGGCGGCGGCCCAGGCGCATCACCTCGGTAGTGCCCTTGTAGGCCGGGTGCTGGCGGTGCAGGCGGCCACAGTAGCCCAGCAGCAGCGCGTTCTCCGGGATGCCACAGCGCTCTCGAAAGCCGCTGCGCAGGGCCGCGCGGTCATAGTGCGCGTCGACCGTCGAGCTGGCGGGGTCGAGGTCCCAGGCCGGCCAGTAGTGGTCGCCGCCCAGATGGATCACCGTGCCGCGGGCCTGCTGCTCGGCCGTCTGCTGCTCGTGCAGGAAGCGGCTGATGGAGACGATGCGCGCGGAGCGGTTCTTGAAGACGAGGTCCTCGGAGTGGTGCAGCCAGGCCCAGTTCAGCTTGCGCTTCCAGGTAAAGCCGTCAGTGGGCACATTGCCGAAGTTGAAGAAGACCTGCGGCGTGTCCAGCACGGTACCGGCGGCGTAGTAGGGGTGGGTGCAGGGCAGGAGCACGTCATAGCCGCGGCCGGCCTCGGCCAGCTCGCGGCGCAGGCGGCCGAGCGCGATCTGGGCGTTGCGCTCCAGGATGGGGAGGGCGCGGTTGGCGGAGTCGCCATGCACGGTGATCTTATGCAGGCCGTAGGGCTGGTTCAGGTAGGTGTCGTCGAAGGTCGGCGTCCAGACGTCCACCTGATGGCCGCGGCGGGTCAGGCGCAGGGCCAGCTCATGCACGGTGAGGTCCACGCCATAGCCCAGCAGCATGCGCGTGGTGAAGAAGGCGATTCGCACTCTCATATTGTAGGGGCGCACAGAGTGCGCCCGGCAGGGCTGATGTCGAAAGTCAAGAGTGCGGCAAGAGGCGTGAAGAGTGAAGAGTGAAGAGTGAAGAGTGAGCGTGGAGAGTGAGGCGTGAAGAGTTAAGCATGGAGAGAGGAGAAAGAAGAGTGGAGAGTTAAGAGTGCTGAAGGCGGGGAGGTGGAAATTAGAAGGCGTTGGCCGAAGACTCGGAACGCCGGCTGCAAGCCGGCCTCTCAGCTCTTCCTGTAGAGCTCAAAACTCCCGGTTTGTATCCGCCAGCGGGCGCTGCTGAAGGCAAAGTCTTCAGGGCGGCGGCAGATTCCGCAGAGTACCGGGTTGGCCTCGATGTACTCAACAGTCCGCCGCAGGTGATCATCGTCTCGGATCGCCCGGTCGAAGTACTCCCGCTCCCAGAATGCCCCCTCCCGGCCGAGCAGTCTGTTGATCACCCCGCCGGTGTAGGACTTGCAGCCATGCATCACTTTCGACAGCGGGTAAGCATCCACAAGCTCAATCAGCATATGCACGTGGTTGGCCATGACGCACCAGGCCAGCAGATGGTAGTGCGAAGAATCGTGGTGCAGCAGATTGTCCTGAACAACTCGCGCGGCAGCGGGAATACGCAGAGCGCAGGCACCGTGACACTGATCCAGCAGTTCCTCCAGCGCCTGCCTGCGCTCCGCCTGCTGCGATGCCGGAATGCCTTGGAGCAGCCGATACACGAGCGCCTTGGGAAGTGAGTCGGCGGTTCTGTAGGTAACGAACTGCAGGCTGCCATGACCCGTGTAATGGGGCAGATAGCCTCGCGAGCGCCATTGCGGTGCGTCCGAGTACTTCTGCATCATTTCGACTTTATACACGCTTTTATTATAACACGGGGAAAGGCCGGCTTGCAGCCGGCGTTCCGAGTCCTGGTGCAGCTTGCGAGCAGAGGCCGGCTTGCAGCCGGCGTTCCGAGGCGGCAGGCCACTTTGCTCACGAGTGGAGCAGCGCCGGGATCGAATGCTGCCTATGCTGAAGGGGGGTTATTGATGTTCTTTCGCCGCCTGCGCCGCCGAGGAATTCTGCTGATCCTGCTGATCGCTCTGATCCTGGCCTGGATCATCTGGCGCTTCGTCAATATCCCGGTCTTCAATGTGGTCAATGTGATCAAGTGAGGCCAGTTCGGCAGTAAGGGCTGATTGCTTCTGCACGGTCCCTTGTGTTCCTTCAAAAAGCCCTGATTCCTGAGCTGCGGAAAGTTCACTGGCGTCATCCCGGTACTGCCCGAACAGATATAGATAAAGCTCCTCGGCATTAATCTGGGCGGCGTCCGATCCCGGCAGGCGGGTCCAGAGCTCGTCCTTGTTGTGGCTTCGGATTATCAGGCTGCTAAAGGACAGTAATCCAAGGTAGAACAGCATGAAGGAAACAGCGGAAAGAAGTCGCTCCAGCTCAGGGGCGAGAGCCTGATCTGGAGGCTCAAAAGCGTTGCCGCCTAGCAGCCAGTAGAACAAGCCCGCGCCGCTGGAAATGATCAGCCAGACAGGTAGTGGCGATTTGTCCTGGCCGCTGCCGATGCTGGAAACTGAGCGGCCGGCCAGGTAGTGCAGAGTCAGGCCGATGGCGGCGAAGGCAGTTACCAGCGCCAGGCGGATGTCTATCGTCAGGTCAAACAGCCGCGGAAAACAAAAGAAGAACGGCATGATCCACCAGAAGCTGAGCCCGGGGCGCAGGGGCTGATCAGAGGCGAGATACCAGTTCAGGTTCCGTCGCACATGTCTGGCCCAGGCTTCGATGCTGCGTGGACGGGTAAATCTGGCCCAGGCCGACCAGGGCCAGGGCAGGGCATCAGCCATGTCAGGCAACATGGTTTCGGCTTCGATCATCCGCGAGGCGAGTCCACTTGCCTGCAGCCTCCCGCGGATGTGGCCGCGATACTCGGCCAGCTCCCTGGGATCGGTTGCGCCTTCGACTATCGCCCGCCTGTGGTGTTCGACCGGGCGGACAGCTTCAAGGATGCGCTGAGCCGCCGGGTTGCTGACATGCGAGCTGACCCAGCGATTCGTCGGCAGATCCGGCCATTTCGCCAGCTCCGGCGGCGGCGGCGGGTTGCGGACCGCATCAACCGTCACGCCCGCGGCACGGTGGGCGGCTGAGAACCAAAGCGCAAATTTGTCGCGCAGGGATGTCATTCGCGTTGGGATGACTATAGCGCGATGCCTGCTGCGAAAAGTTCAGCCACAGAGAGCATGGAGAGCACAGACCTCAGACTCAAGTTAGGTGAACAAGGGCGCGTGCCGAAAGCAATGTGCAGATTGAAGAGTTCAAAGTTGAGAGTGCATGGAAGGTGGCGACTGCAAGGCGCTGGACGAAGGCGCGGAGCGCGGGCTGCTGGCGCAGCCAGAGCCCGCATTCATGATTCTGCCATTCCTGGGGCAAAGGTGAACTTGCTTTGTCAGACTGCGCTAAGTGGATGATGCAAAGAAAGCGGTCCCCTGCCTTGCAGGCGGCCCGCGCTCCGCGCCCGGCCCGCGGCGTCCTGCTATGCTGTGCAGCGGCCGCGCTGGCGGCATGGAGCGGGCTTATGGCGATGGACCACGATGCTGTGTTGAACGCGCCGGGCGAGGACCGGACGCGCATCCTGCAGGAGATCTGCGAGGGCAGCGGCGCCGACGGCCTGATCGCCTGGCTCTCCGCCGCCCGCAGCGATGAGACGCGGCGCAAGCTCTTCGGCCAGGCCCAGCAGCAGCTGGACCTGCGCAGCTGGCCCGCCGGCAACCTGGACGACTATATCCAGGTCTCGCGCGCCGGCATCGCCGAGTATGTGCGCCAGAGCGATGAGCTGGCCCTTGACGACCCGCAGCTGAGCGTGAAGCTGCTCGACAGCGCCAACGCGATGAGCTACAACCTCAGCGCATCGCTGGCCGACTGCTGGCCCGGCGACGAGCTGCCCCGCGAGCGCCGCCACCACAGCGAAGGCTTCAACGCCGCCGAGAACTGCGTGCGCTGGCGCCAGCAGCTGGGCAAGGGGCCCTACAGCCTGCAGATGGCCTACTGGGCCGGCGGTGTCCACCTGCTGGCCCTGGAAGACCTTACCGGCGCCCTGCAGTATTTCGAGCAGGAGCTGGAGGCGGCCCTGGCCTATTCCCGCGAGCAGGGCAAGAGCGAAGAAAGCGGCGCGGAGGCTGACTTCTGCCTGCTGCTGGCCCACGGCTGCCGCGGCATCGCCCGCATGCTCAGCGGCGACCGCGAGGGCCAGGCCGAGTATGAGGCCGCGATGGACGCCTTCAACGAGCAGCTGGCTTCGGACAACAGCGAGCTGCGCGAGGATGCCGAGATCGGCCTGGGCCAGCTGCGCAAGCTGTACCAGCGGCGCGTGCTGGGCCTCAGCGCCGAGGCCTGAGCCTGCCAGCCTGCGCTTGACCTGCCTGCCGGGTTAGCTATACTTATTCCCTGCTTCGCAGGAGGATTGTGTGAGCTTAATCGGCGGGCTGGTGAAGACAGTCCTGCCCTATGTCCCCCGGTCTGTGGTGGGCCGGGTTGCAGCGCGCTACGTGGCTGGAGAGACTCTCGCCGCCGCACTGGATACCGTGCGGCTGCTCAACAGCGGCGGGGCCTGCACCACAGTGGACATTCTGGGCGAAAGCATCGCTGAGGCCAGCGCCGCGCGCGCGGCGGTCGAGCAGTACAGCACCCTGATCCAGGCCATCGCCTCCAGCGGCCTGGACAGCACGGTTTCGCTCAAACCCACCATGCTGGGCCTGCTGCAGGGCAAGGACGCCTGCCGCGAGAACCTGGAGACGCTTTACCGCCTGGCGCAGGAGCTTCGCGTGGTGCTGACCATCGACATGGAGGACAGCACCACCACCGACGCCACCCTGGGGCTCTTCGGCGAGATGCAGCAGCGCTATGGCAATGCCGGCTGCGTGCTGCAGGCCTACCTGCGCCGCACGCGCCATGACATCGAAGCCCTGCCGGCGGGCAGCAACGTGCGCCTGTGCAAGGGCATTTACGTGGAGCCCCGCGAACGGGCCTACAAGGAGTTCCAGGAGATCCGCGGCAACTTCCTTGAATGCCTGCGCGACCTTTTCGCCGCCGGGCACTATGTGGGCATCGCGACCCACGACGACTGGCTGGTCGACCGCGCCCTGAGCATCATTAACAGCCTGGGCCTGAGCCATGAGCAGTATGAGTTCCAGATGCTGCTGGGCGTGCGCGAGAAGCTGCGCTATCAGATCCTCGACGCCGGCCACCGCCTGCGGGTCTATGTGCCCTATGGCCGCGACTGGTATGCCTACTCCATCCGCCGCCTGCGCGAGAACCCCGCCGTGGCGATCCACGTGATCAAGGCCATGCTCGGGATGGGCTAGCAGGGCGCAAGGCAGGAGGCGCAGGGCAGAAGGCGCAGTCGGCTGCCTGCCGTGGTCCTACAATCACGCCGTGATCCGGACCGGCACGCTGTATCTGGCTGAGCTGCGCAAGCTGGCGCGGGCTGACGGCCGCCTGCACCTTGCCGTCAGCGTGCTGAGCGTGATGCTGGCCGGGCTGGTCCTGGGCGCCCGGGTCGACCCGCAGCTGGGGGTCTACAGCCTGCGCTCGCTGCTCGCCGCCTGGCCCTCCGTGCTGCTGGCCGGCGCGCTGGGCCTTGGCCTGCTGGCACCGGCCTACTACTGGGCGCTGGCGCAGTACCGCTACTACTGCGCCTGGACCCTGCTGGACAGCGGCCTGATGTACCTGGCCCTGGAGCATGAACCGGCGGAGATGCTGGGCGCCCTGGCCAGCCGTGAACGCCGCGCGCGCCACGGGGCGGCCGGGCTGCTGGGCGCCGGCGCCGGGGCCGGCCAGGCGGGCGGAGCGCTGAGCTTCCGCGGGCGGATGGACGCCCTGCTGCGCAGCTACGGCGCCTGCTGCAACGCGCTGCTTTACCAGGCCTGGCCCGCGCCCCTGCGCTGGCTGGACCTGGGCGTGATCTTCATCAGCGCGGCGGGCCTGATCTGGATCGGGCTGCTGATCGGCACCGCAGTACTGCCCTACATGCTTAACCCTTATGGCGCAGCGCCCGGGGCGCAGGTGCTGGGCCAGCTGCGTCTGGCGGCGCTGTGCGTGCTGGCGGCGATGCTGATGCGGGGCTGTCTGCGCCGGGCGCGCTTTGATGCCCTGCGCCTGGCTCTGGCAGATGTGCTGGAGGGGGAAGACTGACGCGGCTCAGATGCGAGGTTTGGTCTTTGTTGCATATTGCTGCATAGATGCAGCAGACGTGGCTGTGTACTACTACTTTGTGGACTGGCGGTTAAGCCTGGAGTAAGCCATCCGTTTTCGGGACTTGCGGCTTGTGGCCTGCGGACTTGGGGTAAGCAGCTCGACTAGTTCATCCAGTAATGCGGCTTGCCAAGCGCTTCGCGACACCACGTATTGTGCGAGGGGCAGAGAGATGCCCCAGACCAAAAGCATGACACCCAGAACAAACACGCCCGAGCTGGATCTCCAGGCGACTGTCAGAGCGGCGGGCACTAGAAGCATGCCAAGCAGCAAGTGGTTGGAGTTGAGCTCACTTCTTTCCCAATCGCTGGCAGGCAGCGTGGGCAGAGAGTCCTCGAAGACGCTGTGGTAGTCCTGCGGCCGCGCGAGAAAACCCAGGATTCTTCTGGATAAGGAGTATCCCGCTCTGGTGCGGCCAAAACCGGAAGCAGACTGATCTCCGTCCTCTCTTTTGCTCCAGCCCTTACCGGGCTGAAAGTCAGGATCGCTCAGCGCCAGCAGCAGGTTGCTGGTCTTAAAGGTCCTCCTGAAACGCTGCCTCATGCCGCTTGCCCGGCTTGCCAATTGCAGGCGGTACCAAGCTGCGGCCAGGTAAAGCAGAAGAACAGCATGGGCCAGCCCCAAAAAGGCAGTCTTGTAAGCAAGTTCTGTTTCCCGCGGGCCGGTTTGCAGCTGTGGACCCAGCAACGCGAAGTAGTAAGCGAAGCCTGCCAGTAGCGGATATGGCAGACTGATGAAGAAGGCGCGGTTCTCGCACAGCACCTGCTGCCTGGCACGCAACACTGACAGCACCGACTCCAGCTCTGACTGGCGCGGGACGGTAACCGCTGTGCGGCTTTCCTGCATCAGTATTGATGTTAGCGCTTTTCCTACGATGCGCTACAATGCAAATCGGTCGCAGTGGGCCGCAGGCCCGGCTGCAGTGGGGAGGAATAGTGGCGCGGGAGTGCCCGGCTGAAACGGAGATCTACAGCGGCAGGCAGCGCAGTGCTGCGGCCGCGAAATGCGCTTTCAGCCGCCCTCGCAAAACCCTGAGGTCCTTCCCCGCCCTGAAGCTGCCGCTCTGCCTGCTGCTGGCCGCGCTGCTGCTGGCCCCTGGCCTGGCCAAGGCGCATTTCCTGCCCCCGCGCAGCGAGAACATCGAAGCCCAGAAGAGAGCGGAGGAGCGCGGCATCCCGGTGCCGACGGAGCTGGAAGTCTTCGACCGCCCCAATGATGACGGCTCGTCCGTGCTGCTGAGCTTTGAGGTGCCGACGGCGGATGAAGACACCGCGGTGATGGCCCAGGCCTCGGTAGACAAGGTCTGGCAGGACTGCGCCGAGAAGCCCGTCCTGCTCTCCGAACTGCCGCGCCATATTGATGAGCCGCGCTACTACAGCGGAGAAGAGCTGTCGCCGGAGCATGCCCAGCAGTACAGCCTGACCGTTGACAGTGTGATGCTGCCCGGTGAGGACGGGGCCCTGGCCCTGCAGCCCCTGGAGACGGGCCGTACTTACAGCTTCCGCCTGATGCTGTACAAGAACGGCGGCGACCCGGCCGCCGGACGCATTGCCTTCCTGGCCGGCGATGCCGCGCCGCTGGAGCAGTGGTTCAACACAGCCTTCCTGAACCAGGTGCTGATGGCCCTGGTGTTTACGATGATCATGATGGGCGCGATCTTCGCCGCCCGCCAGAACCCCAACCTCTTCATCCGCCGCATCGCCGGCCTTGAAGCGGTGGACGAGGCCATTGGCCGCGCGACCGAGATGGGCCGCCCGGTGATGCAGGTCAACGGCCTGGACCCCCTGACCTCGGCCTCCACGGTGGCGGCGGTGAACATCCTGGGCCGCATCGCCCGGCGCATCGCTTCCTATGACAGCACCCTGATGGTGCCCTGCGTGGACCCGGTGGTGATGACTGTCAGCCAGGAGACGGTGAAGCAGGCCTATGCCGAGGCCGGCCGCCCCGACGCCTACCGCAGTGACAGCGTGTTCTTCGTCACCGACCAGCAGTTCAGCTATGTCGCCTCGGTCTGCGGCTTCATGATGCGCGACCGCCCGGCGGCGATTGTCTATCTCGGCGCCTTCTATGCCGAGAGCCTGCTGCTTGCCGAGACCGGCGCGGGCACCGGCGCGATCCAGATCGCCGGCACCGACAGCCAGCACCAGCTGCCCTTCTTTGTGGTGTCCTGCGACTACACACTGATCGGCGAGGAGCTTTACGCCGCCAGCGCTTATCTGTCCCGCGAGCCGATGCTGCTGGGCAGCCTCAAGGGCCTCGACATCGCCAAGGCGATTGTGATGCTGCTGATCCTGCTGGGCACGATCATGGCCACCGCCGGCCAGGACATCCTGACAAGGTGGTTCACGCCGCTATGATCCAGACGCAGATCCAGCAGGGCATGGCGGCGGGCAGGCTGAGCCGGGGAGGAGCGGCCTGATGGTCTTTCTCAAGCGCCAGTTCCCGGTGATCCTTGCCTTTGTCTTTGGCATGCTGCTGTGGCTGCAGTATTACGTGCCATCGAAGGCCAGCAACAGCATGCTGGAGAGCTTCAGCTCCTCCTGGCTGATCACCCTTGCCGGCTGCGCGCTGATCCTGGGCGTCTTCAGCGCGGTCTTCCACCACGTTGAGAAGGTCAAGGCCAGGCGGGCCGGTTTTGGCTACAGCCTGATCACCCTGGTCTGCTTTGGCATCACCTTCACCTGCGGCTTCATCCTGCCGCTGATCGGGCGCATCGCCCCGGGCAGCGGGATCGAGCCCATCCCGACCCAGCCCGACACACCCTTCGACTGGATCTTCAACAACGTCCAGGTGCCACTGGACTCCACGGTCTTCTCGCTGCTGGCCTTCTTTGTGGCCTCCGCCGCCTTCCGCGCCTTCCGGGCGCGCAGCATGGAGGCCACGGTGCTGCTGCTGGCGGCCTGCATCATGATGCTGGGCCGCGTGGCCTTCGGAGAGATGATCGGCACCCAGACGCTCAACCTGTCCGACGCCGCGGAGTGGATCCTGAACAACCCCTCCACCGGCGCGCAGCGCGGCATCCTCTTTGGCATTTACCTAAGCCAGGTCGCCCTGGCCCTGCGCATTATTTTCGGCATTGAGAAGACCTACCTGGGAGGTGGCTCCTGATGCGCCTGACCCAGCGGATCCTCAACCTCGACCGCCGGATCATCTATCTGGCCATCTTCCTGTGCGTGCTGATCCCGACGGTGATCCCGATCGGCTTTGACGTGCAGGTGACGCCGGAGGTCCAGCGCGGCTATGACCTGATCGAGGGCCTCAGGGAAGGCGATGCCGTGCTGATCTCGGTGGACTTCGGCCCCAGCGCGATCCCCGAGAACTATCCGGTGCTGGTCTCCGTGCTGCACCAGTGCTTCCGCAAGAAGCTGCGGCCGATCCTGGTCTCGCTGATCCCCGACGGACGCGGCATGGCCACCAAGGGCCTTGATGAAGTGCTGCATGCGGTGGGCGCGGACGGCAAGGAGCTTTACCCGGGGCTGCAAAGCGGCGTGGACTATTCCTTCCTGGGCTACAAGAGCGGCAACAACGCCGTGATCGTCGGCGTGGGCCAGAGCTTCACCTCGACCTTCCCGACGGACTCGGAGGGCAAGTCGACCACTGGCCAGCCCCTCTTCAAGCAGGTGCGCTCGCTTAAGGACGTCAAGGTTCTGGTCAATACCGCCTCCGTGGGAATGCCGGAAGTCTGGCTGCCCTACGGCGCGCAGAAGTTCGGCATCCCGATGGTGGTGTCCTGCACTGCGGTGTCCACTGTGCAGTACTACCCCTTCTATAACGCGGGCCAGTTCACGGGCCTGCTGGGCGGCATGAAGGGCGCGGCGGAGTATGAGAAGCTGGTGGGCCTGGCCGAGATCACCGGCCGCCCGGGCAAGGCCACCGCGGGCATGGACGCCCAGGCGGTGAGCCATGTCTTCATCGTCTTCGCCATCGTGCTGGCGAACGTGTGTTTCTTCATCGAGCGCCGCCGCGGGACCGCAGCGAAAGGAGGTGCCTAGGCCATGAGCTGGGAAATCATCGGCATCTGGGTCGCCACTCTGCTGACCTTCGGCATCGCGAGCTTCCTGTACAAGGACAACCCGGTCTATAAGATCGCCGAGCATATCTACCTGGGCGTGGCCCTGGGCTATGGCCTGACGATCTACTTCTGGGACAGCATCAAGCCCAACGCCATTGACAAGGTCCTGCCCAGCGACGGTTCCGCGCCGGAGTACCTGGTCTGGATCCCCATCGTGCTGGGCCTCTTTATCCTGCTGCGCGTTATCCCATCGCTGGCCTGGCTTTCACGCTGGAGCTTCGCCGTCTACATCGGCGGCAACATGGGCATCCTGGTGCCCAGCGTCATCGCCAACCTGCTGATGCCGCAGCTCGCCTCGGCCATGCGTCCGCTGTACGACACTGCCCAGCCCCTGAATGCACAGTGGGGGCCGCTGATCGGCCAGGCGGTCATTCTGATCGCGACCTTCGCGACGATGATCTATTTCTTCTTCAGCCTGGAGCACCGCGGCTTTGTGGGCAAGCTCAGCCGCCTGGGCGTGCTGTTCATCATGATCAGCTTCGGCGCGGGCTTCGGCTATACGGTGATGGCGCGCATGAGCCTGCTGATCGGCCGCTTCCAGTTCCTGATCATCGACTTCTTCGGCCGGGCCCTGGGCCTGCGGATCGGCTAGCGACGGTATAATCCCAATGATGAGTACGAACGGAAGAGTAAAACTACTTGCCTCTGAGCCTCGCGCGCACCTGTATCTGTCGTCTTCCAGTGAAAGCAAGGTCTCGTTTGCTCTCGTGGAGATGCTTAGAGCCAAAGGGTTTGTGGTTCATCTAGACGACGGTGACCAGATGATCGAGTATCAGGCTCACAGTCAAGTCCAGAGAAGCGATGTGGTTGTCGTGGACATTACTGGCAACAACCCATATGTGAGCTTTGAGCTTGGAGTCGCCAGAGGGCTTGGGAAACCAGTCGTGCTTATCTCTGATAAGAATTACAGCCCACCTAAGTTCTACAGTTCTCTGTTTACGCTGTACTACGATGCCCAGGAAGTTGCTAAACTAAGCGATGACCTGACCTTTTTGGTGGACAAGTTACTGCCCGTGGCGGCATGATGCCGGATAGAGAATATAAGAGCTTCTTGATCACACCGTTTGCCCCAGTGCACTCTTTTGTTGCGTTTTGGCTTGATCAGCAGCTCTGCGAGCGCAAGGTCCGAGTTCGCACCGCAGCGGATGAGATCAGGCCCTACGCCTTCTCAGACAAGATCAAGGAAATGATTGAGTCATGCGATTTTGTAATTTGTGATCTTTCAGGCCCTCGCCCCAATGTGACATTTGAATTGGGAATTGCACACGCGCTGCTAAAACCTGTCGTCCTCATTTCAGGCGATGATCCGAATACTGCTCCAAGCGACGTCAGACACCTAGACATTATTTGGTACTCACGAGATCTCAAGGACTTTGCCGTCAGGATGGAAGCCGCGGTTGATTACATATTGGCGGTAAGGTTCACTGAGCTGCTTCAGAAGTGTTCCGCACTTGTGGAAGAGATCAACAAGACTGAGACTCAGCCAATTGTTCTGTGCTCAAAGGAAGAATTTGTCGAAAGAGCATGGAGTACACCAACTTTGAAGCAAAGCAAAGCTACATGGAGTGCAACCGAACTTGGCCATGACGTCCTTCCATTGGCAGCTGCAGACGGACTTAGTCAGGAGCAACAGTCAGCGGTCTTTGAGTGGATCAAAGCCCGGAAGTAGTCCAGCTACTTATCCTGCTCGGCGGAGGCCTTGAGGAACTCGTGGCGGGTGCGCGCGGCTTCATAGAGCGCCTTGGCGAACTCCTTATGCTCCGGCTTGTCACTGGTGCGGCCAATCTCGACGCAGCTTTTCATCAGCTCGTCCAGAGCGATGATGCGCATCTTCACACCGTCCATCTCAGCCATCGTCATTCCCCCGCGCTGCTGTACACCGGCTGTGCCGGCCAAACCATTTGCTATACCCGTTGTTGCCATGGCTTAGATATCGGAATACCAGGGCCCCGGCCGCAGCGGGCAGGTCAATTTTCCCACAGGCGCTGCGCCGCGTCTCCCGGCCTTTGGAATTGTGCTGGCGCCGAGCGCTTCGCCGGGCGGAAAGCCGGCGCTGCAGGTCCCTGCATTATCCTATGAACACCAAGCCAGCGCGGCGGAGAAGCACTTGAGCATTCCCATCGGCATCAGCACACTTGTCGACCTCGACCTCAGCATGCCTGAGCTGCTGGACCGCATCGCCAGCGCCGGCTTCAGCCATGTTGGCCTGAGCCATGACGTGGCGCATGCGGGCTACCAGCGGCCGGCCGGCCGGCGCCAGCTGGCGCGCTGGCTGCAGCAAAGCCGGCTGGAGCTGGACTATATCCACCCGCCGATCACGCCCTACATCGACCTGTGCAGCCTGGATGAGGGCGTGCGGGCCTACAGCATCGCCCTGCATGAGTTCATCATCCGCGCCTGCGCCGAACTGGGCGGCCAGGCCCTGACCGTGCATGCCAATAACGACCTGCTGTCCCCGCCTGAGGAAGACAGCGCCCGGGCCGCGGCCGGGCGCGAGTCCCTGGCCCGGCTGGGCGAGCTGGGGCTGCGCGAGGGCGTGCTGCTGTGCGTGGAAAACCAGCCCGGCAACATGGCTTCTCAGCGCATCACCGCCGCGCTGCTGCCCCTGATCGCCGATCTGCCCGGCGTGGCCCTGACCCTTGACCCGAACCACGCGCGTATCGACAACGAGGATTACCTGAGCCTGGTGGAGTGCATGGCGCCGGCCGTGCGGGCGACGCACTTCTCCGATACGATGGGCGCCCACGACAGCCACCAGATCCCCGGCGAGGGCGTGGTGGACTTCGCCGCGGTGGGGCGCCTGCTGGGCAGCCAGGGCTTTGGCCGGCCCAGCCCCGGCGGGCCGCGCGAACTGCCGGCCGGCCGCCAGGGCGTGCTGAACCTGGAGAGCAGCCTGTGGATGCTGCGCCGCCGCCTGGCCGCGGGCCAGCCGCAGCCCGGCGACCCTGAAAGCGTGCCGACGACGGACGAGTACCTGATGCGTTGCGCTGACAGCGCGCGCCGCATCGCGCTGGGCATCGAGGCCGCCTGGCCGGTCCAGGCGTAATCAATTCAGTCCGTCTGCCAGGCTGGCCCTGAGCATGGGACAATGGCCCCCTGCACATGCCGAGCTACGATTTCAGCCAGCTTGACGCCCTGCTTGATTCGCCCGAGGCCCAGATTGACGGCGGGTTGAGCCTGGTGCTGCGCTTTGGCGGACAGCAGGTCTATGCTCGCTCCGTCCGGCGGCACCTGGCGCGCTGGCGCCAGTACATCGCCTCCGCCACCAAGTGGACGACTGCCGCGCTGCTGCTGCGCCTTTGCAGCCATGAGGGCTTTGGCCTGAGCCTGGACGACCCGCCGGCGAAGTGGCTGCCCGGCTGGGGCGGAGACGACCCGCGCAAGGCGCGGATTACGCTGCGCATGCTGCTGAGCCATACACATGGCCTGCCGGCCGTGCCACAGGCGCTCAATGAGCGCTCGCTGAACCTGCATGAAGCGGCCATGGCCATCGGCCAGGAGGAGCTGCAGTTTGAACCCGGTGCCGGCTTTCTGTACAGCGAGGGCGGGATGCAGGTGGCCGGGGCGCTGGCGCAGACGGCCAGCGGACTTAGCTATCTGGAGCTTTTCGAGCGCGAGCTGAGCGAGCCCCTTGGCATCCCTGAGATGAACTTCATCGGCCCCAGCGGTCAGCCCCCGCAGCAGCCGCACCTGGGCGGCGGGCTGCACTGCTGCGCCGAGGACTACTGCGTCTTTCTGGAAGCGCTGCATGACAACTGGCGCCTGGCGCAGGGCGAGGAGCTGCCCGTCGGCAGCCCGGCCCGCAGCTTTGCGATCAGCCCGCCGCTGATGCGAGAGATGTTCGCCGAACGGACCGCCGGGATCGAGCCGCCCTTCGCCTCAACGCCCTATGTGCTGGTGCCGGGCATGCACCGCACCGGCTATGGCCTGGGCTGCTGGCGCGAGGAGCTGGATGCCGGGGGCGCGCTGCTTGTGGCCTCCAGCCAGGGCCTGCCGGGCACCAGCCCCTGGATCGACTTTGACACCGGCATCAGCGGCTGCCTCTGGGCCCTGAGCCACTTCGCCAAGGTCTATCCGCTCTACCGCGAGATCCGCCTGGCCGCGCGCAGGATCATCAAAGGCGGCTGAGCAGGCAAGCGGCGTCCCATCCGCGCTGCGGCTGCTAAAATGCCTGCCTCACATCGCGCGTCCGCGCGCAGTCCAAGTTTAGGCTCAGGGGTTAGGAATGGCGATCCTCGTCAACAATGAAAGCCGCGTCTGCGTGCAGGGCATCACGGGCCATGAGGGCAGTTTCCATGCCAGCGCCATGCTGGACTATGGCACCCAGGTGGTCTGCGGCGTAACCCCCGGCAAGGGCGGCCAGGTCTTCGAGCACGAGGGCCACAAGGTGCCGGTCTTTGACACCATGGCCCAGGCCATCGAGGAAACCGGCTGCGATGTGAGCTGCGTCTTTGTCCCGCCGCCAATGGCCGCCGACGCCGTCAGCGAGGCGGCGGAAGCCGGCATAGAGCTGATCGCCTGCATCACCGAGGGCATCCCGGTGCTGGACGGCCTGCGCCAGTACAACTACATCGCCCGCTATGGCGCGACGATGATCGGCCCCAACTGCCCCGGCCTGGTCAGTGTCGGCATGTGCAAGGTGGGCATCATGCCCGCGCGCATCTTCAGCCCGCAGCCCGGCCCGGTGGGCCTTATCAGCCGCTCGGGCACCCTGACCTATGAGGTGGTCAACGCCCTGACCGAGAACGGCCTGGGCCAGAGCACCTGCATCGGCATCGGCGGCGACCCGATCATTGGCACCACCTTCCTTGACCTGCTGATGGAGTTCGAGGAAGACCCCGACACCGAAGTGGTGGTGGTGATCGGCGAGATCGGCGGCTCCGACGAGGAGATGGCCGCCGAGTTCGTCAAGGAGATGAGCAAGCCGGTGGTCGGCTTCATCTCCGGCCGCACGGCGCCTCCCGGCAAGCGCATGGGCCACGCCGGTGCGATCGTTTCGGGCAATACCGGCACCGCGGCATCCAAGGTGGCGGCCTTCGAAGAGGCCGGCATCGTGCTGGCCAGCCTGACGATGGAGATCCCGGGCCTGGTCAAGACCGCGCTGGGGAAGTAGGCCTAGGTTACCTTCTGCAGCTCCGCGAGATACGGTTGATAGCCAGTCTTATAGATATCAGCAAAGCGGTCGTATGGTCGCAGAGACTCGTACATGTCGGCGCTGAGCCACTTTGTCATTTCTACGACGTCCATGTGTGCCTCGTCCAGGTCAGCCCACTGCCAGATGGGTTCATGGTGAAAGACGCGGTTGCGCAGAAATCGGATTCGGAACAGCCTCCTGCGCAGATTGTGGTATCCAAGATCCTTCCTTAGCGCATATGGAAAGGTCCTGCGAAGTGCATCTCCCTTCCAGAGTAGCCGCTCATGGTCCGCGGCGAACAGCCCGACCCAGAACCCAAGCGTCAGACCGGAAACGACGCGACCGATGTTAGGGTGCTTGCCCTCTCTTGCAAGTCTCTTCATCACCTTATCGACCTGATCAAGATCCCTGTTTGGCAGCAGCTTCCATTGTGGGTCCCACCATCTCCCTTTTCCAAGCTTGGTGGAAAGTGTTCGCTGGACTCTGTTTCGCAGAGCAATCTCCAGGCCATTGAGCGGCAGGTAGAGACTTTCACAAAGCCCCATGTTCCAGAGATATCGCGATAGAGTCTCCGGTAGATGAGCTGCGTTCAAGCTCCCATATGGCTGCAAACGGTCTCGGCTAAGTACATGCTCCATCAATTCCTGGAGATCAAGCAATCTTGTTACTTCCCAAGGTAGAATCTGTTTGGTACCCCGGAGCTTCCTCTCCCGCCAAGGTCTACGTGCCGGCGGCGGTGACGATTCCGGGGCTTTTCATTTTAGCTCGGCTTTCTTGCTCAGTGGCGCCGTCAAGGTACATGCGATGCTGCCGTTGTTTCCAGTGCTTCACGCTCCTTCCCGCACGGCATCTTCCTTGGTGCGGGGTTTAAGGGAAGCAGGCTCAAGGGCGCATCAAGTCCCGATCAATTCCTCCGCAGACCGGGCGGCTTTGCCTGCCGCGCACTAGAATCAGCCAGCCGCTGCCTGCGGTGCGGGAGCAAGAGATGCCCGAGTACCCCGTGATTCTGCTGCGTGGATTTGACCCGGTGGGCGGCGCGGACCGCGACCCCTTCACCGGCTATAACGACGGCACGGCTTATACCGGCGCGGTCTACCAGAGCCGTGACTTCGAGGGCTTCGTCATCAACTTCTACAAGGACGCCAGCCGCTCCTACCGCGACACGATCAACGTCTTTCGCTTCCATCCGCCCCTGCCCCTGCCGCATCCCGAGCTGGGCTTCGGCCTGGCGGACTCCTGCTTCAGCAAGGCCGACCCGGAGAAGTACCAGGCCTGGCAGCAGTTGGGGCAGAGTGACCCGGCGCAGGCCGCGCGCAGCCTGTGGGTCTTCAACTACTACGCGGCCAGCCAGGGCAATGTCTTCAAGCGCCGCGGCTTCCGCACCGTGCCCTACTTCGCCCGCGAGCTGCAGCGCTTCATAGAACAGGTGCTGAAGCTGACCAAGGGCGGCAAGGTGAACATCATCGCTCACTCCATGGGCGGCGTGATCCTGCGGCACCTGGTACAGCGGCGCTATAAGGACAAGGCCGATGCGCAGCGCCGGATCAACCGCATCGTGACCCTCGGCTCGCCCCTGACCGGGATCAGCTATATGGAGGGCGGGGTGGTGGAGGCCCTGCGCAGCCTGCTGGGCCTCGGCGACCAGAGCGAACTTGACGCCATGGACCCCTCGGAGATCCTGAAGCCGGCGCTCAAGCTGGGCGAGCTGGGCGGTGACAGCGACTTCCTGCCCTCGGCGGACACGGATATCCAGCCGGCCAACCATTATGGCCTGATTAACGCCGCGCTGTGGGACGGCAAGAAGAAGATCAGCAGTGATGAGAAGGAGGCACTGGCCCGGCGCATCGACCTGGACTTTGACCCGCGGCGCTGGCTGTGCGTGGTGGGCACTGACCCCGAAAGCTACAGCGCCGCGCTGGGCCGCTTGGGCAGCGCGCTGCGCGGACACGGCGGGCGTACCGACGGCCTGGTGGCCCAGGACAACGCCTGGCTGGAGGGCTCGCCGCGCAGCTATCTGCACAAGCCCCATGGCGGGCCCGACGGCCTGCAAACTTCGCGCGAGAGCTATGAGGTGGCGACGCGCTTCTTCTTTGGCACGCATGACATCAGCGTGCGCCTGAAGGCCGGCGGGGTGATCGCCAACTTCGACCGCAACAGCCAGTACTACCTTGGCGCCTCGATCAAGGTCCGCGGTGTGGACTTCTTCCTGCACCAGATGGACCGCGAAAGCAAGAACTGCATCGTGCTGTTTGAGCCCGGCCGCGAAAGCGACTGGCTGGGCCTGGAGGCCGGGCAGCGCGCGCGCCTGAAGCAGGAAATCCTGCTCTGGGAGGGCAGCCTGGACATGACCCGCGCGCTCTCCAGCGGGCAGATGGTCTTCCGCTTCGACTTCAACCTGTACGGCGAGGACAAGCCCAGCCTGCTGAACCCCCTGCGCCTGCTTTCGCTGAAGCACAGCGACCAGATCGTGGCCCAGGAGCAGTTTGTGGCGATCTTCACGCCCAGCCCGGACCGGCTCTACTGGTTCCGCAACAGCAAGGAGATCGTGGGCATGGCGGCGCAGATGCTGAAGTCGCCGATGAGCGTGGGCATCAAGTCGGCGGCGGTGAAGGCCAGCGGGGATGTGGCGCAGCAGAACGTGAACAGCTTCCTGGCCCAGCTGGCCGCCAGTGAGAAGCAGGGCATCAAGACACTCAGCGCAGGGCCGGACGGCGCGCCGGCGGGGACGCAGTATGTCTATGACTGCACGGTGAAGGGCGACACCTATACCATCGACGGCCTGCCGGTGGACACCCTGAGCTTCCACGGCGAGCTGCTGGTGCAGATCAGCAAGCGCAAGGATTAGCGGGCGCAGGGACTGGCCACAAAGGGTCCAGCGGGCGCAGGACTGGCAGACGCGGAACCGGCGCAGCAAAAGCGGCGGATTGTGCCAGGGTAGTCGGGCCTGCGCGGAGCTTAGTTAATCGCGTAGAGGTCCGGGAGCTGGCGCCAGCGCTGCTCGAAGTCGAGGCCGTAGCCGACCACGAACTTGTCGGGGATGCTGAAGCCGCAGTAGTCCAGCTGCAGGTCCACCTCGCGGCGGTGCGGGCGGTCCAGCAGGGCGCAGATCGCCAGGCTGGCCACCTTGCGCGCCTGCAGCATCTCCTTGATGTAGTGCAGGGTGCGCCCGGAATCGAGGATGTCCTCCACCACCAGGACATGGCGGCTCTCGACGCTCTCCTCCAGGTCCTTGACCAGCTTGACCTGGCCCGAGGAGGATTCGCCGGCATAGGAGCTGACCGCGATGAAGTCGTAGCTGATCTCGATGTCGATGCTGCGGCTCAGATCGGCCAGGAAGGTGGTCGCCCCGCGCAGCACGCCCACCAGGTGCAGGCTGCGGCCTTCATAGTCCGCGCTGATCTGCGCACCTAGTTCGCGCACGCGGGCGGCGATGTCGTCGGCACTGTGGAGGAGCTGGAAATAGCTCGGGATATCGAGCATGGCAGGGAGATAGGATAGCATACCCGGACCGGTGGCGCCCCGCGGCGGCGGCCAGGGCGGCCCGGCTTTAAGCCAATTTTCAACGGGCAGGCAAGCTCAGCGGGAACTGACATATATAAGGTGTGGTCTAAACGCCCGGTGCTCGCTGAGGCTGTAACCAGCAGGCCCGGGCGGGCGTCTGGGTATAATGTCCGGGTAGCGAGCGCCGCGGGCGCTGCGCGCCTTACTTTCAGGCCTGGCCTGGAAGCATGCTGAGAGAGGCTGAGCGATTTGGCCGGAAGGATGGACGAAATGTCAACTAATACGGGCCGCCCGCGGGGCAGCAGGCGTCTGCGCCGGGGTTTTTCGCTGATTGAAATCCTGGTGGTCCTGCTGATCCTGGCCATTCTGATTTCAATTGTGGTGCCGACCCTGATCGCCACCCAGCCCCAGCGCAACCTGGCCTCCGCCAGTGAGCGCTTCGCCAACGACATCAACTACTGCCGCTCCAAGGCTGAAGCCACGGGCAACGATATCTACATGGCCTTCGAGTGCCAGCTGGATGAGAACAGCGTGGAGGGCTATTACGAGGAAAGCAGCAACAGCTTCCTGGACAGCCCCAGCCGCAACGGCAACTCCTATATCTCCCCGGGCAACCCGGGCGTGAAGCGCACGGCGCGGGCCTATTACATCGTTGAGGCCCGTCCGCGCACCAAGGGTGACGGCAGCGCTTATACATATCTGGACTGGCTGAACGATTACGACGTCTGGAACGCCGGCAACGGCGACTACCCGGTGGAGCCGCTCTTCCCCTTCAGCACCGACGACACCGCCCTGAGCGGCACCCTGCCGGATCCGAGCCTTGGCGCCTTCAACGCCTTCGCCGCGCCGCTCTCGATCTTCCCGCAGCACATGATCTTCGGCGGCGGCGGCACCACCTACGCCCAGCGCCACTTCAACCAGAAGGGCCTGACCGGCGGTGACTGGCGCAACGGCGACCCCGACGACCAGATCTACAAGACCTTCTGCGTGGCCGATGAGGCCGAGATCCTGTCCTACGACCAGAACACCGCCGACGTGAACATCGACCGCTTCCCGGCCGGCGACCCCAACGGTGAGCGCACCTACGACCCCACGCCGGGCGGCCTGAACGGCGGCAACGGCGGCAGCCGCGGTGACCATCCGCGCCTGCAGGAGCAGGTGGTGGACTACGTGCTGCTCAAGCGCGTCGAGCTGCCCGAGCACGTCTTCTTCATCAACCCCTGGCAGAACTACTTCGTCACCGGCTGGTATGACAACGGCGGCGGCGTGAACTATGTGCGCCAGGACATGCAGTTCCTGCAGTACCTCTGGGCCTTTGATTCCAGCGGCGCCGTCAGCCTGCGCCAGTGGGGCTATGACCCCGAGTCCTTCCCCGACGGCAGCTATGCCGGCCTGGTGCATGGCGAGCCGGTGGATGTCGGCTCCAACTACCCGGTGGTACGGATGATGTGGATGGCGCTGGACGAGTGCCTCGACTTCAGCGGCTCCAGCTCGGTCATCCCGACCAACAAGAAGAGCCAGCAGGAATCCAGCGGCCGCCTCTTCGGCCTCTGGCCGATGAACGGCAAGCATTTCGTGGAAGACTACGCCCCCAACGACCGCACGCGCCAGATCAACCCTGACGACCCGGCGCTGGACGTGGGCAATGTCAACAACGTCAGCCAGGGCGACCAGGGCAACTTCCCGCAGTTCCAGCGCGAAGTGGCCTACAGCCAGAATTTCCTGGTCGCACCCTAAGCAGATAGTTAAACCGGGCCCGGCAGCCCTCAGGCGGCCGGGCCTGTTGCATGCGGGGCGGCTTCAAGAGCGCCGCGCAGGGGTAAAATAAGCTGCCGGGCCCCGTGGCCCGGAGGCGGCGCTGCCGCCAGAGCTCAAGGTGGAATAAGGTGAATCAGCATATGACTGCCAAGCAGATGCCCCGGCGCTGTAAGCGTGCCGGTTTCTCGCTGCTCGAGCTGCTGGTCGCGCTGACCATCCTGGCCATTGCGCTGATCCCCGTAGCCTACTTCTACAGCAAGTCGCTGCAGAGCGTTGAAGAGGCCGGCATCCGCACCCGGGCCCTGACCCTGGCCCAGGAGCGCCTGGCCGAGCTGCGCCAGATGCCCTATGACCAGATCCGCAGCAACATCACCATGTCCGGCGAGCAGCGCTCGGTGTTTTCTTCCACCGGCGATATCGACCTGAGCATGGAGGACTGGACGGGCAACGACTTTGAGGTCGCCGGGCGGATCAGCCTGCGCGGCAGCGAGCATGCCGGGATGTTCTTCTTCCCGCTGCCGCTGGACTTCAACCCCTACCAGCCGCAGACCCAGGGCTACAACAACGCGATCGGCGTGAACCACTACGCGCCCTTCAACCCCCTCGGCACCGTGGCCGACGGGCATGTGAACTTCAACGACGGCTCCGGCAACAACCTGGACTACGAATACGAGCCGATCGGCTTCTATACGCAGAAGATCCTCAACCGCAACCGCAGCCTGGCGGTGGCCGACCTTTCCGACATCTCGATGGCGGACCGCCGCACTATCCCGGCGCTTGAGCCGGCCCTGAACATCGACGGCACCGGCACCGCGGTGGACAACTTCCGCTTCGGCACCCAGGAAGAGGCTGACAAGTACGCCATTTACGGCCGGCGCACCATCATCATGGACACCGTGCCCAGCTACATGATCTTCGACAACGACGGCGACACCTTCGCGCCGGATGACGACCGCGACGGCGGCGCCACGGCCCTCGACCCCTATCCCCTGGGCAAGGGCCCGGACAATAAGTTCCAGAAGATCAGCCGCTATGGCCTGGGCAAGGAAGTCACGGTCATCGTCTTCTGGCTGCCCCGCGACGCCACTGATGGCTATGTCGACGCCGACGACCTGAACAAGATCGAGCTCAAGACCTTCATCCCCGACCCGAAGGCCTTCAAGAGCGGTGAGCCCAGCCAGGGCAGTGGCGTCAGCCGCAACGACAACCTGTTCATCACCACTGACTAAGGCTCCTTCACAGTCCAGCAGCCGCGCCCCCCGGGGGCCCTGCTTTGCGCGTACAGCGCCAGCCCGCCGGAGCTGCGGGAATGTCAGGCGCGGGGCCCTTCGTTTACTAGTGGATGTAACCTGACATATAATCGTCCGTCTGAGTAAAGTGGCGGTCCGGGGCAGGCGGTCTTACAGCCCGCCTGGGACAGGCCGGGAAAACTTTGCGATCTGCGAACGCACTTGAATCAAGCGAGGCCAGCGAAATGGTTCTGAGCAAGAATGGCGGCAGCCGGCCGGCTTTGAAGGCCGGCAAGCCAGCGATGCCCGGGCGCCGTGCTTTCACCCTGATTGAACTTCTGGTGGTGATGGGCATCATCCTGGTGCTGGCGTCCATCGCCATCCCGGTGGCCAACAGTGCGCGCCAGAAGGCCAAGGACACCGAGGTCAAGGCCGGCTGCAGCAATATCCAGAAGGCCCTGGAGCTTTACGCCACCGACCACGCGGGCCAGTACCCCGGCGCGCACTGGGAGCGTGACTCCACGGGCGCCTACTACGTCGGCCCCGGCGTGCTGGGCGGCACCCCGACCTATTTCGGCACCGAGGTCAACCAGGACTTCTACACCCCCAAGGACAGCGCCGACCCGCGCATGCCCTTCCTGGCCGACGGCACCCCCAACCCGCAGTCCCTGGACTCGCTGGTGGTCGGCGGCTACCTGGAGGACTACCCCTCCAACCCCTTCCTGCGCGCCAGTGACGGCAAGAAGGCTCAGATGAGCAACCTCTTCCTGTTCAACCCCATCCTGGGCACCAGCGCGCCGGACCCGGCCCTGCCGGACACCCTGGACTGGAACCGCTATACCGGCGTCGGCGAATCGATGCGCACGGAATACCTGGACGTCGGCCGCGGCCACTTCAGCTATATCCCGCTGAACCCGACCAACACCACCGGCTTTGACTATGTCGGCGAGTGGAACACCGGCAACCTCTCGGACGCCCAGCTATCCGAGTACTACAAGGGCTGCAAGGGCTATATCCTGGTGGGCTGGGGCCACGAGCGCATGGACGATTCCCAGGCCAAGGGCGTCAGCACGCGCTTCTGGGACAACGGCCTTGGCGGCTTTGACTTTGACAAGAACCTTTCGCTGGACAGCCTGGAGCAGGTGCTCAGCAACACCGGCGGCGGCGGCCTGCTTTCCATAGAGCAGCAGGACAGCACCGGCGCGGTGGGCGCTTTCGGCGGGCCCCTGCCCGGCGGCGCCGTTGATATTGACCAGGCCTTCTACGGCGCCACCTTCTTCACGGTCTCGGGGAGCTAAGAAATGTTGAATCAATCCAGCCGCCGCGGCTTTACGCTGATCGAACTGCTGGTGGTGATCGTCATCATCGGCATCCTGGTGACGCTTTCGATCCCGCGTTTCGCCGACTTCCGCCGCAAGGCGCGGGAGACCGAGACCGCTGCCAACGTCAAGAAGATCCAGACCGCGCTGGAATCCTTCGGCGCGGACAATAACGGCAACTATCCCTTCAAGGTCCGCTACTTCAACCAGGCGACCTACAACAACCCGGGCTTCGACCCTGCCGCGAGTACGCCGACCCGGACCAGTGATTCCAACGGCGACTACTTCAGCCTCGGCCTGATCGGCGGCGTGCGCACCGTGAACCCGGACTTCTCCGACAACAGCACAATGACCGCTGTGGAGAAGGACGCGGGAATCAACGAGCACAAGATCGTCCAGCCCTTCGGCTTCAGCTACAACGACTTCTACCAGTACTTCAACCAGTACTCCGACCCCCTGCGGGCCAACGGTTACCTGGACGACTATCCGGAGAACCCCTTCCTGAAGCGCCCGATGGGTAACATCATGTGGGCCTACGGTAATGCGAACTGGCGCAACGGCGGAGCGTATCTCTATGACTCCACCGTGCCCTATGAGCGCATCACCCCCAGCCCCGGCGACTTCGTCTACACCTTCTTCTACCGGGCTGATGCCAATGGCATCGATGCCCCGGCCGGCGTGCTGCCGGCCAAGAAGAGCTACCAGGCCAAGAGCGAGAACGCCACCTTCCCCGGCGAGTATTACATCGACCTGGTGGACAGCTACCAGCTCTGGGGCCTGGGCGAGCTGAAGCTCAACGGCCCCTGGTGGCAGGCCTATCCCAACAATGCCGCCGGCGCCGCGGTGCCGCGCCAGGAAGCCAAGGTGGACTGGAACGGCAACGGCACCAAGGACATTTTCGAGCTGGGCATGGTGATTTACTACAAGAACGCCAGCGCGTCTTCATCCCAGAGCACACAGCAGGGCGGCAAGCCCCTGGAGTTCTAGTCAAGATTGGACAGCCCGCGGAAAGCGCCGCGGAACCTGAGGAGCGGATCAATGAACGCAGTTGCTGAAAACAGGCCGATGCAGCGGGGTTTCACCCTGATCGAGCTGCTGGTGGTGGTGACCATCATCGGTATCCTGATCGTCGCCCTGGTGCCGGTTGTCCGGCGGGCCCAGGTGGCCGCCAAGGAGACCAAGTGCAAGGCCGGCTTCTCGCAGATCGAGGCGGCGCTGGCGGCCTACGCCCAGAACCACGGCGGTAACTACCCCGGCGTGGCGACGGACGTGATGGCGCCTTACAGCGACCACGCCCTGGGCGACCCGACCTTCACCAACTCGGCGGCGGGCTCGGCCCAGGATGCGGCGCCCAACCGTCTGGTGGCGGGCATCATCGGCGGCCGCGGCGTCTACAACGCCATCGCCGGCGACATGTTCACCCAGCTGCGCGACGCCAAGAACCTGCCGGTGGCGGGCAATGAGGACACCCTGCGCTACTTCGACGTGCTGATGCACTCGGGCGCCCTGCAGGAGTATCCTGAGAACCCCTTCGTCAGCACCCCCGGTTCCGGCGAGCGGGCCCGCATGACCAACGTCTTCCGCTTCGCCGTGGACATGAACGACTTTGACGGCAACGCCGGCTTCTATCCCGGCCAGCCCGACACCAATGGCATCTTCAACCCGGCGATCTATGGCAACAAGCTGAACTGGGCCACCGAGGCCGCGGCCTTCGAGGATCCGCTTGACCCCAGCCGCGCCTTCTATCCCGGCACCCCGAACATGCTGGTGGGTATCCCCAGCACCACGCCGCCGGAAACCGTCGACGACGATTCCAACTTCGGTACCGGTTCCAGCACCGTTTCGGGCACGGAGCGCGATGACTACTTCGCCCCCGGCGACTTCGCCTATGTGCCGATCCTGAGCTCCAGCGTCTATCCCTGGGGCGATGCGGCCGCCACCCTTGAGGACGAGACCTTCAAGTGGGGCACCGCGGTGACCGGCTATTACATGTTTGGCTATGGCGCTCCGGACCACAAGAGCCGCGAGTTCGAGGATGCCCAGCGCGAGTTCCTGCAGACCGGCATCAGCGGCTGCGGCAGCGCCGGCGTGGACACGACCTTCGAGGCCACGGTCCTGCAGCTCTTCGAGGGCGCGATCTACTTCAGCAAGAAGTAGGACGGCTCCTTAACATGTGTTCAGGGGACGCCGTCCTGCGGGGCGGCGTCTGGCTTTTGAATCCCCGCTGCAGGGGGAATAATAGATAGCCGGGCTTACCGGCAGGTGGTAGCACGATGCAATACGGGAACGACGGGAACAGGCCGCTGGCGCACTGCGCTGGCAGTAGCGGCCGCCGGGGTTTCACTCTGGTCGAGGTGCTGGTGGTGGTCCTCATCGCCGGCATCGTGCTGGTGGTGCTGGCCCAGGTGCTGGGAGCATCCTTTGAGATTCTGCGCACCGGCGAGCAGCGCGCGCAGCTCAACAGCAACGCCCGCGTGGTCCTGGAATACCTGGCTGATGACATCGGCTCCGCGACCAGCATCCCGCTGTGCGACGACCGCGACCTCAACGGCGTGCCCGACGAGGCCCCGCTGGCCGAGGGCGGCTACGATGTCGACGCCGTCTGGCGCGTGGCCCGCCGGATCAACAACGCCAACGTCATCGCCTCCAGCTACTTCCTCTCCGAGGCCTGGTCCGACCGCATCATGACGGTCCACGACAACAGCGTTTACATTGACGGCTCAGTGGTGCAGGCCGAAGGCTTCACCAACCCCAAGGTGATCGGCAACGGCCAGACCCGCGTGCGCCAGGTCCCGGTGGCTGACAACATCAGCCGCATCCACTTTGACTATCTGCACCAGGTGCCGGTCTACCTTTCCCGCGTGAACGGCAACACCCTTGAAATCGCCTACCAGGACGTCGAGACCGGCGCAGTTGAGTGGGAGGCGCCCAGCGCCGACCGTACCGGCACGATGATCAACAAGGTCCCCGTGATCAGCCACTGGGAGCAGCGCGTGGTGGACGTGGCCTATGACGAGGCCAACGCCGGCGGCTTCTTTGCCGACGGCTCCACGGGCGCCACCTATGGCGTGACTTTCTGGTCCCTGCGCGACCAGTACCCTGAAGGCCACTCCGACCTCAAGCGCACCGGCGACCACGTCGCGGTGCCTACCGGCATGGGCCTTGGCACCATCGGCGGCGGCGGCGTGGAGACCGGCTGGAACTGCACGGTCTTCTACAACACCTCCACCGGCGGCGCCGGCACCCCGGCGGACAACGCGCCGATCGACCGCTTCGCCTTCGTCTCCACCGGCCTGTCCGGCGGTAACGCGGTGGAGGGCGGCATCGCCCAGCTGCGTCCCGACATGGAAGCGCTGCACGGCGGCGGCTACTACAACTACAGCATCGACCCCACCGGCATCGGCGACTTCGGCGATGCCGACGGCATCCCCGACGGCGACGGCATCCCGGATGACCCCGTGCCGGGCTGGTGGCTGCCCTATGTCCGCGCCGTGCGCATCACCGTGGTGGCGACCCCGGAGCGCGTGATGCAGCAGCGCACCGAGCGCTCGGGCCTGCAGGGCTCAACCGGCACGCCGCTGTACTACAAGCTGGACTCGCCGGTGCCTTATGCCGACCCCAGCCGCACCCAGCCGCTTTACAACCTGAAGAAGGACTACATCGGCGCCGGCCAGGACCTGATCCTGACCAAGACCGTGCCGGTCAACTTCAGCTACCGCCGCGACCTGCACTGGGATCCGCGCGACAGCAGCGTGGCCCAGAACATCTTCAACCAGCGCCGTGTGGAGCTGAACTACCGTGAGGCCGAGACCCTGATGTTCCACGACCCGGCCAACCCTGACGGCCTGATCGTGGCCCGCAACCCGGTGGAGAAGCTCTACGAGAAGGACGCCTCCCTGCCTTAGGCAGCAAGTCTGACTTTCCCGGCCCCGGCCGACTGCAGCAAGAGCGCAGCGCCGGGGCCTTTTGTTTAACCAGCGTGCCAGGAATTGCCAGAATCGGGCCGCTTTTGCAGCGGCCGCGGCCAGGCCGGCGGCCCCCGCCGGGGTTTCAAAGGGCAGGGGGTGGGTATAATCTTTGTGCAGGAAGGTTTCTCTTCCACGACATTTCAGGACCCAAAACCAAAATGGAAAAAAGAATGCCAGGCGGTACCCTGCCGTGCGGGCGCATGCGCCCCGATTTGTTGCGCGCGGATTCAGGCGCGCAGGCGGGGCGGATGCCACTTTCTGGCTTTTCCAGCCTGCCGGAAGCGGATGCTCCGGCGACGGACTTTACCGGGAGTAAGGCTATGCAGCTGTCCCTAAACGCAAAACGTGCGCCCCAGAAGCGCCGTGGTGTGATCCTGCTGGCAGTGCTGATTTTCATCGCACTGCTGCTGCCTCTGGTCACCCTTGTGCTTACCAGCATCAACACGGAATCCGTGGCGACGGCTGAAGCAATCAAGGGTGCCAAGGCGGACATGGCCAGCGAGAAGGCGATGAACGACGCCATATCGCTGGTTGTGCAGGAGAAGGCCTTCCCTTCCTACTGGACCAGCCAGCGCCAGCCCAATACCGCGATCATCGTGGTGGACCAGGCGACGGGCTTCCGCCGCGACGAGATGCCGGACTCCGGCGCCGTCGGCGGTGCAGGCCTCGACAACGTCCTGGGCACCAACGACGACTACTGGATGGGCCCGCGTTATGACCGTTCCTATAACGGCGCCAACGACCCGGAAGACAACAGCCGCATGTACCGCTATGAGTTCGCTTTCGACTCGGTGGATGCGCCCGTCTATCTGGGCCAGAGCTGGAGCCAGTCGCCCGCCAACCGCAGCAGCTTCGTTTCCTCCTTCACCGGCGGCACGATGTGGATGCTGAACCAGTACGCCGGCGTCCAGGCAGACCAGGACGCCCCGGCTGATGGCGTGGACGAGGGCTATGACGTCGCCAACGCTGATCCCTTCAACGGCAACTACCCGGGCATCCTTTCCGGCCCCGGCTATTACCTTGGCTCGGACGAGCCCCGCGTGGCGGGCCCGGGCTCCGCGGTGAACCGCGACATCGACACCGGCAACTCGATCAAGGACTACATGTTCAACGCCAAGGTCAACCTTTACGAGAGCATCTTCTCTGACCTTGACCGCGGCCCCATCCCGACCAGCCTGCTGAAGAGCTATGCCTCCGTCACCGACGAGGCCGGCCGGGTGAACCTGAACATCTTCCTCAAGAAGGTGCGCGTCTGGATGCCCGAGTCCGCTGAGACCGACTACGACCTCGACGGCTATGGCACCAACGACTACAACGGCAATGAGACCGTTGACGAGTCGGGCTGGAAGTGGGTCGACAACCCGCTCTTCCCCGACCGCTACACCACGGTGAAGTGGGACTTCGACCCCACCGCCGAGACCTTTGCCCAGCGCGGCGGCAGCTTCCAGAACAGCAATATCGACTGGGGCAGCATGGCCACGGACGGCACCTTCAGCTCCAGTACCGACGATATTTCGATGCCGCAGCTTGGCGAGAACGCCCAGCACTTCTATCAGGGCGACATCGACGGCGACGGTATCGGCGAGGGCGTGGAGGCCTGCCGCTCCAGCCTCGAGATGCTGATGACCCTGCCGGGCATGACCGGCCAAATGGCGGCCAACCTGCTGGAGTACATGAACCCCACGCAGGACTACTTCGCCGACCTGGCCAGCGCCCGCGGCCTGGCCAACCCCACCGACTACTACAACCCCAACGGCGGCACCTGGCCGCCCACGGTTGACGCGGTTAACAACATCTACCGCGAGGACGCCTGCAACCTGACACCGGCGCTGCTGGCCCTGGAAGTGACCCAGGCCGGCGGCGTGGTGACCGACTTCCGCTGGGGCATGGACTTCAGCGAAGAAGACGACCTGCCCCTGCCTCCTCCGCACCCCCTGACCAGCTTCAACGAGCTGGTGGGTGGCAGCGGTACGGCGGCGGGCGGCTACCGCAGCCTGATCCGTGTGAGCGCCCCGGCCAACGACCAGATGCCCTACACCAACAGCAACCGCGCTGAAAGCTCGGGCATCCCCGGCGGCGTCATCGAGGGCTATCCCGAGAGCGCCGCGGTGGGCCCGCGCAAGGAAAGCGGCGTGCTGGTGCAGGACGTCTTCCCGGCCTACCGCGAAGAGCTGCTGACCGGCGCCGGCTTCACCCAGGCCCAGGCCGACCGCCTCTCCGAGCAGGCCACCATCTTCAGCTATGACACCAACGTGCTGGCGACCAATGTCCAGGACGTGTCAGAGGACGCGGACCTGGTTAACGCCTATGTGCCGGGCGACCCGCAGTACAGCGGCGCGGCCCTGCGCGCGACCCCCGAAGATCTGCAGGATACCGACAACGTGCCGGACCTGCGCTTTGACGTTGACCGCTTCGTCTTCGGCGTGACCCTCAGCGACTACCGCCGTCGCGCGGATGAGATGTACGCGCACCTGCGCGAGCACATGAACCGTCCGAGCTTCGACAAGTTCACGCTGCCGGTGGTGGACCGTCTTGGCCGCGCCGGCGCCGAGGACAACCTGGTCGACAACGGCGACACGCGCTATGACCCCACCGCGGCCGGCGGCCAGAACCAGCTCTATGTCCCGCACCGCGATGCCCAGGCCCGTGTCTACAACGTGGGCGCCCTGGGCCGCGAGGATGATCCGGACGGCGGCGGACCGGCCCTGGCCACCGGCTATCCGGCCCTCAACCCCGAGTTCAGCATCGACTCCTGCCTCTCCATCGTGCTGTACCGCAATGGTTCGCTGCTGGAAGAGGATGACTACAGCTACAACCCCAACAACGGCGCCTTCCCGCCGGCGGCCAACCGCGGCCTGCTGAACCTCTTCCCCTTCGGCGTGCCCTGGTTCGTCAACGTCCTGGGCCCCTTCGGCAGCCAGCTGCAGTACTTCCTGGAAGCCAACAATGACCCGCAGCCCTTCGCCGGCAACAACGTCAACCCGCAGGTGCGGGCGCACGGCAACGGCGTCTTCGAGTTCAACAACATGCTGCAGGCCGGCAGCTTCGACACCCCGGCGGACCTGCTCAACGTGCCGCAGTACAGCTATGGCCGCATGAGCGTCAGCCTGATGGCCGACCCGCCTTCGGACTTCCGCTTCGATTCAAACGGCAACGGCACGGTGCAGGGCGCGGTGCCCGGCGAGTCCGGCGTGGTCAACTACTACGTCGCTTTCAGCGATGTGGTTGATGCCTCCTGGTACCTGGCGAACGTCGACCCCGACGGCCCGGACCAGCTGCCCGGCACCGGCGATGACCCGCCGATGAACGTGCCTCTGTACCGCCTGGTCTTCAACAGCCACAACCGCCCCGGCGCTTCCACGCCGGCCCGTACCTGCATCATTCCCCTGACCGCGATGCAGCTGCGCGCGGTGGGCGGCGGCGCTGAAAGCGGCCGCAGCATGGTGACCATTGCGGCCTGGGACAACTTCAACAACCTGGATGTGATCGGCCCGGCCTTCACCGCCAACGCCTCCTTCGCGGCGACCCTGGGCCCGCTGGGCGCCAGCGGCACCCTGGCCCAGACTTTCAACTGGCGCCAGGTGCCCCTGCCTGAGGAGAACGCCAGCGCCGGCGCCGTGGGCGCCGATGCCGACGGCCGTCCGCTGGCCGCGGCGGATTACCACAACAGCAACCCGCTGGTCCCGGTGGCGGACCGTCAGGCCTTTGCCTACGACGCCAACGGCGATCCTTACCTGACCAGCCGCGTCGAGGCGATCGCCTGGGATTCCGGCACCAACGCGCCGGCCCAGCCCGAGATGCGCTCGGACGAGAACACCCGCGTCTACCTGCAGTACAACCAGACGGCGCAGGTGCCCTTCCGCGTCGACATCCTGCCGGTGCGCGTGGGCGGCGACGAGTACGAAGTCCGCTCCAGCTTCGGCGGCGCGGATGTGGACGGCGGCGGCGCCTACCTGCTCTATGACTGGAGCTACGAGGACAACGCCGACACCGACACCGACCCGGACAGCGTCGACGGCACCTGGCCGGTGCAGCAGGTCGGGCAGGTCCCCAACCCGCAGGTTGTGCGCATCCGCCCCGAGACCGGGCAGATCACCCTGCGCGTCTATGACCTGCGCACCTTCACCGACAACGCGCCGGGCGTGACCCTGCCGGTGGCGACCGGCTTCGCCCTGCCGGGCGGTATCTGGGCCGGCGACCGGGTGAACTACCCGCCGCTCTTCCCGGATGACCCGGCCTACCTTGGCACCTATCCGCTGGCCGGAACGGGCGGCTACGCCGAAGACACCGTGCTGGTGCAGCAGATCGAGAGCCCGGTGGACATCCTGCCGGAGATCGCGGTCCAGAACCCCTCGATGTACCAGAACGACGACGACCTTGAAGTCCGCTATGGTGCAGTCGGCGGCCGCGCTCCTTACACCTACACGATCTCAGTCCTGGATGCCGCGGACGGCGGCCCTGGCGATACGCCTTACGCCGGTCCTGACGGCGCCGGCCCGATCGCCAGCTACCCGGGTCTCGGCACTCCGCCGCGTCCCTCGCTGATCACCGCCCCGGGCGTGGCCTATGACAAGGGTGGTGTGGGCACCGGTGATGTGATCCTGCCGCAGAGCTTCACCTCCAACAACCCGGAGGAGGACCGCCTGATCAACACCGGCGGTCTGGCCGCGGGCGAGTACTGGGTCGAGCTGCAGGTCACGGACAGCAGCGCCGTGCCGATTACCCGCTTTGCCTACACCAAGCTCTCCGTGGGCACGGACAACAGCCCCAGCGACAGCAGCGGCCTGCCGCCGGAAATGAACACCAGCATCAACCTGCGTGATCTGGGCGAGGGCCGCAAGGGCTTCGTGGCCAGCGCCAGCGTTGATGGCGGCAGCGGCGGATACAGCTATTACTGGGAAGTCCACCGCCCGATCTACGACAACAGCAACCCGGCCAGCCCCGTGCTGGTGGACGAGCAGCTCGTGGACAGCGCGGCGCCCTTCGTGGGCATCGACGCCCAGGGCATCCCGTCCAACATCCCGGCCTTCACCTCCAACGAGGCCAACCCGAGCTTCGAGTTCCAGGCCATCGATGCGGCCAACGGCGTCTACTTCGTCCACTGCTGGGTCATTGACCAGCGCGGCGGGTCACCCAACGTGGTCCAGCCGAACATGGCCCACGACGTGGCGATGGTGACGATCAACGATGCCGGCAGCTCCGGCGGCACCGGCGGTATTCCGATCGACAGCCTCAGCCGCACGCCGATGGCAGTCCTGGCGGCCAACCCGCCGGGCAACTCCAGCACTCCGCTGGGCAACAACAGCATCGGTTCCACCGGCACCAACCGGCCCTACATCGGTGTCTCGCCGACCTACCTGAACCAGAGCGCGCTGGAGCCCGATGTGGCCGGCCGCGGCGACGTGGTGATCATCCGCGGCTTCAACTTCGACGCCACGGCTGACAACAACGTCGTGCGCTTCGGCGGCGATGTCACCGCCCGGGCCTTCCGCGTCCAGACCGTGGTGGGCAACAACATCACGATCAACGGCAACAACTATGTCCAGCAGGAACTCTTCGTGGTCGTGCCGAATGGCGCGCGCACGGGCAACCTGAACGTCAGCACTCCGGGCGGCACCAGCCAGGCGGTCTTCTTCCAGACCGGCTATGTGGTCAACTTCGACCTCATCGGCAAGATGAGCCCGGACGACCCGTCCTACCTGCGCTTCGACCTGGACTACCAGGGCGACGGTAAGTACGACTTCAGCTACAACACCCAGGCCAACCCGGACCAGAGCGGCATCGTGCGCGCCTCCGACCAGGCCATCACTCACGACTATGCCAGCGACGGCGTGGGTAACTACAACGCCACCCTGAAGGTCACTGACCTCGTCTCCGGCCGTGTCCAGATGAGCCACCAGCTCATCACCATCAAGGACCGCCGTCCGGCGACCAGCGGCCAGCTGACCATCGCTTCCGGCACCGTGACCCAGCTTGGCTCGGGCGGCGGCGCCCTGCCGGGTGCGACCTTCACCGACAGCGCCCAGAACTTCGATTCCGTCGGCCTCAACCTGGGCACCGACCTGATCTACAACATCACGACCTCGCCGACCAGCGGCCAGACCATCAACGGCTTCGCCGACGGCGAGATCCAGTGCAGCGGCACCTGGAACGTCGGCGATGTGTATGAGGTGCGCCGCGCGGTGGACCAGGCCAACATCAACTCGATGCTGGTCAACACCTGGCCGGACATCGACCTGCGCTCTGATACCTTCACCCCCGATCCGGGCAGCGGCACCGTCTTCCACAGCGCCGTAGGCGGCGTCTCCTCGACCGGCCTGCAGTACAAGTGGCTGATCGACGAGAACCGCAGCGGCGGCGACGTCGGCGGCTCGATGCTCTTCGAGGGTGAGGTCGACGACGTGGTCGGCGGCGTCAACGCGCCGGTGGCCGCGGACCTGAGCCGCCGTCTGATCGACAACAACGTCAACTTCAGCACCGTGGCCGGCCGCGGCGTGCAGGAAGGCGACCTGGTCCTGATCACGGAGAAGCGCCGTGCCGGTACCGGTGTCACCCCGGCCAACGCCCGGGCGAACGTCCGCACCGTGGAAAGCAACAACCAGCTGCTGCTGTCCAGCCCCGCCAACATCAACGTCGGCCTGACCGGCGGCGGCGCCCTGCAGCGCAGGGGCCGCAGCGACAATGCCACGCCCAGCCAGACCCTGCTGATTGGCGACAACAACAACAACACGGCGAACTGGAACTTCTACGGCCTGAATAACGGCTTCGAGCCCAACCTGGCCGTCAACATCGGCTTTAACGACAACCGTTACTGGGGTGGCGTGATCGTCGGCGACCTGGTGAGCAACCAGCAGTACTCCGCCGGCGGCACTTTCAACGTGACCAGTGTGCCCACGGCGGCGCCGCTGGACCGCATCAATGTGGCCCAGGTCAGCCCCAACGGCACGGCCACCCGTATCGCCATCGCCCGTAACACGACCCTGATTGCCCCGCCGCCGATCGGCGCGCCCAATACCTATCTGCTGCAGCTCAGCCGCGGCGGAGGTACGCCGATCTACAACACCCTGAACCTCTGGCCGGGCTTCAACATCGGCGACCAGGTGCTTAACACCGCCAACGGCCAGGTCTTCACCGTCGTGGCCATCGCGGTCAACACCATCACCGTGACCTCAAACACCCTGGTTGGCACCATCGCCAACGGCAACTCGCTGCGCATCCAGGGCATCGACCCCTTCTGGCTGGATGACGACCAGTTCTTCATCAACTTCGCCGCCAACCAGATGCGCGTGGGCTTCCATTACCGTGTCTTCGCCTCCAACGGCCTGACCGCCGATGCCGAGGCCGACGCCACCTATGCCAGCCAGAACGCGAAGATCAACTTCGACATCCAGGCCACCTATCCCTTCGACCTCACCGCCAACCCGGTCACCCCGACCCTGGTGGAAATCGACTGGGACGGCTCGGGCAGTGTCGACCAGACCTTCGCCATCGGCGACACCACGCGCCTCGACGGTGCGATCAACGAGTTTGATGTTGAGCGCGTGCGGGCCAGCCATGTCTTCCAGGCCATCGAACTGGATGCCAACCAGCAGACCCAGGCGCAGTACCGCCTGATCTACACGCGTCTGAACCAGCCCGCGCCGATCACCACCGGCTTCTTCGCCCTGCCGGTGGTAACCGTCGGCCGCGACGATGTGGACACCGACCTACGCAACCTGAACGTCCTGGGCTATGACTCATCGTCCAGCCACAACGTGGGCCTCCAGACGCACTACACCCAGGTGACCAGCCAGAGCCTGTTTGGCGTCAGCGTGCCGACCTTCCGCCTCTACAACGCCTCCGACGCGCTGTACCTGCCGGCGGGCCTCGACAGCTATGCTGACACCCTGACGACCTTCGCGTCCTACAGCCGGCCCTTCATCTTCAACAACGCGCAGGGCCAGACCAACATGAAGCACCAGGCGGTGCATGGCGCCGGCGGCGCGCTGAACTGGATGAGCGACGCCAACGCTGACGGCGTCTGGAACCCCAGCTCCAGCAGCGTCAACAACTTCGAGTCGCCCCAGGGCCTCAACCCGGTGAACTATCACGAGTTCACCTTCCCCAACGGCCCGAACGACATGCTGGTGCCCAACGGCAACACCATCAAGGGCGCGTCCTTCCCGCTGGCGGTGCCGGGCGCCGGTACTACCGGTGTCGGCAGCTTCAACTACTACCGCGCCCGCCGCGGCCTCTACAACGGCTACGGCTTCGTCTCCGACAACCTGCCGCAGGACAGCCGCGCCTTCAGCTTCGACAGCCAGGCGATCTTCCTGGGCGACCGCATCAACAGCGGCTCGGCGCAGCTGCGCCCGCTGGCGGCGGACTTCTATGTCGACCCGCCCTTCGGCTCGAACAGCAACCTCTTCCAGCTGACGAGCTATGTCACCGGCGGCGCGACTGAATTCGCCTCCTACAACTACCGCTGGCTGATCCAGTACGAGCAGAACCCGGGTGTCTGGCAGAACGTCGGTGTCGACGGCGCCTTCGGTGCCGGCCCCAGCAGCACGGCGATCAACGCGGTCTTCAGCCCCAGCCAGGACATCCGCGACGAGGCCTGGTACGCGGGCGAGGACGGCAGCGGCAACTTCCGCGCCTGGCTGCTCGCTTCTGACGGCGCTGGCACTGCCGCCAGCCCGCTGCGCGTCTTCCAGGTCGAGGCCCCGAACCCGGCGGTCTATGTGATGGCCAACCCGCCGAGCACCACCACGGGCGCCGAGGTGCAGTTCCACGTCTTCGTCGACGGCGGCCAGGCGCCATACCGCGCCCGCATCGACTACGACCAGGACGGCACCTTCGACCAGACCCTGGAGATTTACCAGGGCAACGAGATCACCTTCAGCCACGTCTACACCGAGCCGTCCAGCGACCTCGATGGCGACGGCCAGGTGATGAACGACCAGGACAGCGACTACCGCGTCACGGTCGAAATGGTCGACAGCCCCGGCGCAGCACCGGACTTCGACGGCCCGGTGATCAACAACCAGACCATCGTGAAGATCGCGGACAACATCCCGCTGAACGCCAACCTGCTGGTCAACCCGCCCAGCGGCGTGGCGCCGATGCTGGTGGACGCGCACTACACGGTGGCCGGTGGCAGCCCGGTCAGCAACAACGAGTACAACATCACGCTGCAGCTGATCAACACCAACGGCACAGCCGGCCCGGCGGTGACCCGCAGCGCGCCCGACACATTCGGTGCCAACGGCGTGCTCGACGACCCGCGCCTGCCGACCAGCGATGATGAGCCGGTGCAGTTCGTGGTGCCCGAGTCCGGCAACTACTTCATCCAGCTGACCGTGACCGACAACGACGGCAAGATCGTGACGGTGACCGAGGATGTCTTCGCCTCCGGCTACTTCATGCCGGTGCAGTACGGCGACACGACCCCGCGGGTGCTGAAGGACGGCAACGGCCGGCCGATGCACGCGGTGCGCGTCTGGGTTGACCCCTTCATCAACGTCGGCGGCGGCGCGAGCAACGTCTGGCAGAACGACCAGGCCAGCCCGGCCAACGGCGCCGGCGGCGGCCGCCTGATGGAGGCCGACCTGCAGGTCTTCGGCGACGCGATCATGACCGACCCGAGCGCGAACTTCCGCAGCCTGGGTGTCTATGCGACCAAGAACCCGGCCGAGCAGCCGCTCTACTTCGCCAACTACTCTGTGGCGGGCGACGGCACTGACCTGGTCCAGGACTTCTATGACACCTTCACCCCGGGCCGCATCAACATCAACACGGCCTCCGAGGACACCCTGACGGCGCTCTTCCGCAAGATCATTACCCGTCGCGCCTACCTCGATCACAACAGCGCGCAGGACCGCAACGGCGACGGCGACACCGCCGATGCCGGCGAGCGCTTCCGCTACATTGACACCAACGCCGACGGCAACAACGACTGGCTGACCAATGCGGGTCTGGACGGCGACGGCGACGGCGACTTCGCGGATGAGCGCTATCGCAACGTCCGCGACTACGCCAGCGATGTCTATATGACCGAGGCCGAGGCGCGCCGCCTGGCCCGTGAAGTGGTGCGTTACCGCAGCGCCTTCTATGACATCTACAAGCCGACCCCGCCGGATGGCGGCACGGCCCAGTTCGGCTACCAGCGCAACGGCTCAGGCGACCCGGATCTTGGCAGCTTCCGTGTGGACCACCTGCCGGTGATCGGTCCCTGGGACGGTGTCAACCCGCATGACTATGAGATTGACAACCGTAACGCGCAGCTGAAGGATGCCGATGACGGCGACATGCACAACGCCTACGACAACATCGCCGGCAGCTACTACAACCTCGATCCGTCTACCTACATGTTCTACTCGCCGACCGACGTGGCCGTGGTCCGCGACCGCTACCAGGCGATCGTGAACATCGACAACAACGGCGACGGCGACGCGAACGATGCTGGTGACTCGCGCTTCGTGACCTTTGAGGCGCCGGGCAACTATGCCAAGTACCTCAACGACGTGGTCAGCGCCACCGACTTCTGGCAGACCGGCCGCGGCGCCGGCACCGGCTGGGACCAGATGGGCGGCGCCTACCAGTTCAGCGCCTCCAACCCGCTCAGTCGCTGGGGCTTCGACGCCCGTAACTACTTCAGTTACAGCGGTGGCCAGGTCTCGGTCCAGATCAACGGTGTGACGGGCGCCCTCTCGGTTACCCCGCTGAGCGGCGTGGGCAGCCCGGCGGAGGCCCGCAACGACATGTCGATCATCGCCTCCAACGGTGAGACGGCCTACACCTATATCCCGAACCCGCCCTTCCGCCACGTCTTCGACCTCTTCAAGGTCATTGACGACAGCGCGGGCGGCAACACCTTCGGCCTGACCAGCAACCAGCTGACCCTGGCCACGGACCGCACCACGGCGACCGGCGGCCTGAACAGCTTCACGAATGTTCAGCGCTTCAGCGGCCCGAGCCTCTTCCGCTACAGCGCTCACTGGGATGATGACCGCAGCGAGTTTGTGCCGGTGCAGAACTACCTGGACGATATCGCGCCCTACATCACCTGCCGCAGCTACGTCTTCCGCGTCGACAGCGCGGGCGCCGTGGTGGCTTCCGGCGGCGATGCCGGCGCCCTGGTCGACAGCGCCAAGGTCAGCCGCAGCCGCAGCAAGTCTGCGGTCATCGATACCGGCAAGCTCTACTCGCGCCGCAGCGGCAGCCAGGTGGACCAGATCCTCAGTGAGATTTTCGGCCTGGAGACCAACACGGACACGGAGCGCAACTACCGCGTGCTGTGGCTCAAGGATGAGCGCTAGGTTAAAGCCGCAGGCCGCCGAAAAAGCTTGAAGTGACGAAATCCGGGCCCCCGTGAAAGCGGGGGCCCGATTTGTTTACATTGACATAAATGCTCTAGTTCAACTACAATAGCGAATCCGTTAGGTAGCTTCGGGCTGCCTTGGGCACCCGCACTGTCCTTTAAGCTCGCGGCTTAGCCGGGGGCAATACCAAGTAGGAGGAGCTCCGTGAGGAGAACTCTCTTTTCAGGTGCAGCGGCGCTTACCGCGGCGGCGGTAGGTGCGGTTGGTTTCGTCCACATCGGTTGGGGAGCCGGTGGGGCGAGTCTGCAGTTCGTTGATCTGCCCGACCGTGACGCCGTTGTTTTAAGGGTTGATGGCACAGCCCTCACTTCCGACCTCATCGCCCGCGATGAGAGCACCGGCAAGCTCGAGGTGCTTTACGCATATGACAACACCATGCCCGCCCTGCCTCAGAGCTTCGGCGATCTGATCACGGGCGCGCGGCTTGAGCCGGCCGATGGCGGTTTCAAGCTGGTGCTGAGCCTCGCCGACAGCCTGCCTGCTGGTGGTGCGTCCTTCTACCGCGAGAGCGTAATCGGTGACGGTGCAACCGTGGTCGAGGTCTTCTCGCCGGAGACGGCGCAGACGCCCTTCAAGGCCAGCTGGGCAGCGCCGGGCGGCTTCGTCGCGGACAGCAAGCCGCTGGCGAAGTCCCACAGCGCTGTATCCATGGGCCCGCGTTTCGACGCGGCTGCCCAGACGCTGACCATCCCCGGCGGCGCCAGCCAGGACTACAGCATCCAGCAGAAGCAGTTCCCCAACCGCATCGACATCGCTCTGCCTTCGACCAGGGCGGACTCGGCCAGCCTGGGTATGGTCCACAAGGACCTCTCCGGCAAGGTGACCTACATTGAGGTCGTGGAGTCCAAGTCTGCCGAGGGTGTCGTCGTCCGCGCCAACCTGGCGCCGGACTACGGCGTGGTCAACAAGAGCGTCAGCGGTGACGACCTGGTTCTGACCTTCGGCAAGTCGGCGGCCGCGCCCAGCGCGCCGGCGGCCAAGTACGAGCAGTCTGGCGGTTTCGGCCAGAGCAGCTTCAACAGCCGTCCGAGCTTCGCCGAGGTCCAGGATGACGATGCGAGCGAGGCCGAAGCGGTCTCGACTCTGCCGGCCCTGGGCGAGTCCCTCAGCGAGGCTGTGGGCAGCTCGGATCCCTACTACGTCTCCGACGACTTTACCGAGACCAGCGACAGCGCTGTGCCCTCGGTGGATGAGGTGCTGGCCAAGGCCCGCAACGATGCGCGCGGCCGTGGCGACATGGGCAACGGCGGCGATGGCGACTACGGCTCCTACAAGCTGCCTGAGTTCGCCGGCGCCGATGAGGAACTGACCGACGTCCGCGTCAACCTGAACGCGACCGGCGGCTTCAGCCTCTACCAGTTCCTGATGTACATGTCGACCATCAGCGGCATCCCCATCATCATTGACCCCTATTGGTTCAACAACCCGACCGGCTCCACGCGTACCCCCCTGGATCCGGGTGAGATCCCCAACAACGGCGGCGGCGCGGGCTTCCGTCCGGGTTCGATCTTCGACCCGCAGCTGGGCCAGAGCGGCACCGTCCTGGGTAACTTCGACAACGTGCCCTGGGAGAAGGCTCTGGGTATCGTGCTGCAGACGCACAACCTGAAGTATGTGACGCAGCGCGACGAGAACGATCCCTATGCCAAGCCGATCATCCTGGTCACTTCCAAGGAGCGCCTCGAGCAGGAGCTGGAAGGCCAGAACACGATTGACCTCTATCAGCTGCACTATGCCGACCCCTTCGAGGTCACCAACATCCTCGAAGAGCTGAACATGCTGCCCTCCCTGACTGTGGGCTGGTATGTCTACAGCGGCGGCCGCGGTGGCGGCGGCAACACTGGCGGCGGCGGCGGTGGTAACCGTGGCGGCGGCCGCGGTGGTGGTGGCCGTGGCGGCGGCGGTGGCGGCGGTGGTGTTGGCGGCGGCGGTGGCCGTGGCACTAACAGCGCCAACTATGCGACCCTGGCCGACGAGATCCAGGCGGCCGGCGCGGTTTCCGAGCACTACGGTGTTGACGAGCCCCTGCAGATCGGCGGCGGCGGCAACGGCGGCGGCAACGCCGGCGGTGGCGGTGGCGGCGGTAACGCTGGCGGCGGCCGCGGTAACAACGGTGGTGGCGGCGGCAACAACGGTAACGGTGGCGTCGGCCTCGACACTGCCAAGACCGGCCTGATCGTCATGCGCGGCACCCGCAAGACCCTGGACGCCGTGCAGTCACTGATCGCCAAGATCGACCGTCCCCCGAAGCAGATGGCCCTGAAGGTCAAGGTCTACCAGGTCTCCGATGATCCGCAGGAGGTCTATGGCCTGCTGCGGGCCACGGCCCAGTCCGACCGTATCCGCGGTACCTACGAGCTTGGTTCTCTCGCGGCGAACATCCTGCCCAAGGGCGGCGTGCTCCTGGACGAGAACTACACCGCGGCCTTCGAGTTCCTGAGCCAGCAGCGTAAAGCCAAGCTGGTGACCGAGACCGAGGTCGCCGTCCTCGACGGCTTCCAGGCCACGATCAACAATACGAGGACCCGCGGTCAGCTCAGCGGTACCCTGGTCATCACCCCTGACGGCCAGGTGATCAACCAGCCGCAGTTCAACTCGGTGACCGTTGGTACCAACCTGACCTTCACCCCGCAGATTGACGACCGCGGCCGTATCACCCTGATCGTCCGCATCACCCTGAGCAACTTTGACGGCCCGGAGCAGGTGGCCTCGGCCAACGGCCAGCAGGTGACCTTCCAGCCGACCGTCAACACGACGCTCAACACCTTCCTGCGGATGGTGGACGGCCAGACCGCCCTGATCGGCGGCCTGACCACCACCGAGGATTCGGTGCAGTTCACCGGTATCCCCTTCCTGAGCAAGCTGCCGATCATCGGCAAGTACCTGGGCCGTACGGAGCATGACCGCTCGACGAGCCACATCTTCATCACGATCCAGGCCAACATCATCGACGACAAGTAAGAAGCCAAAGCAGGGGCCGGTACCGGGCGTTTCGCTACGGGCCGGCCCTTGTCCAGAAGCCGGGCCCGCGGGGCAAACGGAGCAATCCGGGCAGAGCGGGCCTTTTCACGGGAACATAACATCCTGCAGCGTGTCCTACTTATAAGGACAGGCAACTGTGGATGGAGGGGAGTGTATGGCCAAAGGACCAGCACTGCGCAAGTACGACATCGGCCTTGACCTGACGGCGAAGGAGCTGCGCTGCGTAGCCGTCAACAAGAGGGGCAAGGAAATCACGCTGGAACGCTTTGCCATCGGGGAAATCCCGAGCAGCGTGTTCGCGGCCGGCCGCGTGGCCGAGCCGGGCCAGCTTGGTGCGCGGATCAAGCAGATCCTCAATGAGCACGGTATTTCGCCGCGCAAGGCCATCATCTCGCTTTCCGGCAAGGCGGCCATCACCCGTATCATTGAGCTGCCCAAGATGGGCCAGGCGCAGACCCGCCAGGCTATTTCGCTGCAGATCAACCAGTACGTCCCCTTCCCGCCGGGCGATACCGTCTACGACTACAAGATCCTGCCTCCGCGCCAGGGCGGCAACGCCTCGATGCAGGAGGTTCTGCTGGTCGCCACGCGCTCGACCACGGTTGAGAGCCTGATCCAGACCATGCGCGCCGCCGGCATCGAACCCGACGGCATCAAGATCACCTCGCTGGCCGCCTGGAACCTGCTGGAAACAGGCCTGCAGGGCTATACCCAGGCTGTCGGCATCATCGACGTGCGCGACACGGTCACTGACCTGTCCTTCTTCCTCAACGGCCAGTTCCGCCTGAGCCGTCCGGTCGAGCTCGGCTACGACTCGATCATCGGCAAGCTGGCGCAGCTGCTGGGCGTGAGCCCCAGCGAGGCCGAGGAGTACCTGCGCACCGAGCCGGTGGACATCACCATCCCGGAAGACGAGATCGACCCGACCGAGGACAACCGCATGCGCGAGGCGCTGCTGTCCGTCTTCTCGGGCTTCGTCTCCGAGCTGATCCGCTCCATCCGCTACTACGAAAGCCAGGCCCAGCGCTCCGACCGCGTCGGCAAGCTGCTGCTCTTTGGCAACGTGAAGCTCTTCCCGAACCTCGAGAAGTACCTCGAGGACCAGACCGGCCTCGAAGTGAACGTTGTGTCCTTCGGCTCGCTGGTGCAGTACCGCCAGGGCGTCTACAGCCTGGATGTGCTGACCGAGCATGCTTCCAAGCTGGTCACCTCCGCCGGTCTGGCCCTGGAGCAGACCAAGAAGAAGAAAGAACTCAACCTGATGCCCCCGTCCTACTACACGCGGGCCATCAACCGGCAGATCATCATCGCCGGCCTGGTCGTTTTCGGTATCCTCGGCTTCTTCGCCTGGAACCAGAACGAGCAGTTCCAGAAGAAGATCGCGGCGAAGGAGGCCGAGAAGGCCTCCGCTGAGCAGGCGGCCAACCGCGTCAAGCCTGATGCGGACGCCTTTGACCAGGTCAAGGGCGAGATCCAGGCCCAGCTGCCGCGCTTCAACCAGATCTTCAGCCTCTTCAAGAACCAGCGCGTCTGGCCCGAGATCATGGACGAGCTGGGCCGCCGTACCAATGACCAGGTCTGGCTTGAGGCGGTCGATTTCGAGGGTAAGGACAACACGATCACCATGACCGGTGTCGCGGTTGACCGTACCGATATGCTGCAGTTCTGCATCAACCTCGACAAGTCGCCCTTCTTCACCAACACCACGCTCGAGGAGAAGACCGATGACGGCGGCGGTGGCGGTGGCGGCGGTGGCGGCGGCGGTGGCGGCCCCACCACCACGGGCTCCGGCCTGGCTTCGGCCCCCAGCCCCCAGGGTTCCATCCTGGGCGGCCCGGGCGGCGGTGGTGTGACAGCCCGCCAGCTGCAGGCCCCGATGCAGGATTACCGCCTGCCGCGCTTCGACTTCACGCCGGGCGCGTCCATCGAGGACTTCTTCCGCAGCGATTACCAGCAGGTCCAGACCATCATCTGGGAGTTTGAGGTCACGACCACGCTGCAGTCCGAGATTGTCTCGCAGAGCGTCGAGGATGATTTCACTCAGATTGAGGAGCTGATTCAAGATGTCGTCAACACGTAATCAGCGAAAGCCCGCCGGCGGACCTCCCCCCGAGCGCAAGAGCGCGCCCGGGCCGGTCATCACGCCGCAGGTCCTGGGTGTGGTCTTCGGCCTGATCCTGATCATCGGCGTGATTGTCTACATCACCCAGGTGGTGCAGAAGTCCAACCAGAAGATCCAGGCCCTGGACTCCCAGATCACTCAGCTGCAGACCCAGAAGCAGACCTACGAGAAGAAGAAGGCCAAGCTGGAGATCGCGCGCAAGCTCAACACGACTGTGCGTGAGAAGCTGCAGACGGTCACCTACATGTTCATGACCGACCAGTCCAGCATGGTGCCCTTCTGGGAGGACCAGTTCCTGCCGATCCTGCTGCGCTCGCCCCTGTCCCAGAACCTGGGCAAGCTTGAGGTGGAGGACTACACCTACCACATCAACATGGCGATGCAGCCCTTTAACACCCTGCCGCCCGGCGCCTTCTTTGACGCCGCGCAGGAAAACTTCCCCATCGTCTATGAAGGTGAGAAGAACGGCGTTCCCGAAGACACCCCGCTGGACACCCGTCCGCCGGACTTCCTGACGCCCTACACCATCACCATGTCGGAATGGCGCGGCACCTATGAGGATGTGCAGAAGTTCATCGAGGACCTGCAGACCAAGACCAACAAGTACCTCTACACGGTGCACTGCTTCGCCAACGATGATTCCACCAACGCGGCCTTCTTCCGGACTACTACGGAATGGACCATCGTGATCACGGTATACTTCATCAATCCGGAAGCCGCGGCCTCCGGCGATGAACCCCCGTCTCCGCCAGGATCGGAAAGCTGCTAAGCGGGCACAAACAGGGAAGCGGCGCTTCCCGGGAAAGGTGAGTTATGAACAGGACAGCAATACTGAGCGTGATTCTGGTTGGCCTGGTGGCTGTGCTGGCCGGGGCGGTCTTCGCCCTGCCGCAGGCCGAAGGCATCCGTGAGAGCCTGCTGGGCCCGGGCCTGGACAACTTCAAGTCCAGCTCGACCGCCGTGGCGGCCGTCACACCAGAGACTGATGACAGCGCGGCGGGCGGCATGGACAGCTTCGCGGCCCCGCTGAGCGGCAGCACTGATCCTCTGCAGGCGCCTTCGCTGAGCGGCGGCGACGAGAAGAAGGAAGAGGGTGCTGCTGAAGAGGCCAAGGAAGGCGAGGCCAAGGAAGGCGAAGAGGCCAAGGCCGAAGAGAAGAAGCCCCAGACGGACGAAGAGTGGATCGCCAAGCTGGACGAGTGGAAGACCCAGGACCCGCGCGCGATCATCGAGTCCAAGTACGAGGACCTCGAGGGCCGCAAGACGACCCCCTGGAACGAGGACGATCCGGCCAACTTCATCCCTGAGACCGGCCGCGCCGACCCCCTCAGCCCGGTGCTCTCGCAGCTGCCTGATGAGCTGAAGCAGCGCCGCGGCGGCGAGACCGACCCCAACGAGATCTATGCCTATGCCTTCGCGGCGGCGGCCACCCAGGCTGTTGATTCCGTGATGGCCGTCCTGCAGGTCTACAACGTCGTGCAGATCGGCACCCAGAAGCTGATCACCATGGGTATCCCCGGCGACCGCGCCTTCACGGTGCCCGAGGGCGGCAGCTTCGGCTTCAACTTCCCGGGCGCCGGCTTCGCGGTGCAGGTGCAGGTCCAGGTCCTCTCGGTCAGCACCGAGGAAGTCATGGTCGGCATCACCGGCTCAGTGCCGGGCACCGATGCTTCGATCTCCAAGACCCAGGTTTACATCCCGCGCAGCTACTAAGCCGGGTAACCGGGCCACACTGACAACGTCTTAAACAGGGCGGGAGCAATCCCGCCCTTTTCTTTGCCCGCCCGCAGCGCCCCGGCCTTCAGGCACAGGGCTCTGCGGCGGATACCAACTGTGCTATAAAGGGTCACGCATGCCTCAGCTGCTCGAAGCGCTCAACACAATCTGGGGCCGCATCACCTATCTGATTGGTGTGCCGGTGCAGGAGTTCGGCGCGTGGGCCTGGGGCCACACGGCCTACTACCTGCTGGCGCCTGAAATCGCCCTGCTGCTCGCGGTGGTCATCATCTGCCTGCTGGAGATCATCTCCCGCCGCGACAACTATTACGCCGCCACCTGGATCGCCATCACCGGCCTGCTGATCAATTTCGCGATGACGATCCACATGATGTACTACACCAGCCGCTACTACACCTATGGCCTGAGCCTCTGGTGGGGCGGGCTGGAAACGCTGGACCCCTACGCGATCTTCTTCAAACAGCTGCTGGACTGGGGCGACATCATCCTTTACATCGCCCTGCTCGGCTATAAGCCGATGAAGCAGTACCGCGTTGAGTTCATCATCCTGGTGCTCTGCGGCACCATCGCCTTTGACCTGATGGTCGGCTCCTCCGACCTGCTGGCGATCTATGTGATGACCGAATTCGGCGGCCTGGTGGGCTATGTCCTGGCGGCCTTCTACAAGCATGAGCTGCGCAGCCTGGAGTCCGGCCTGAAGTACTTCATTACCGGCGCGACCAGTTCCACGGCCCTGCTCTTTGCCATGAGCATCTTCTATGGCGCGGTCAACTCGACGAACCTCTACGACATCAAGAACGCGCTCTTCAACGGCGGGGCGGTGCTGCCGCCGGTGATCTTCAGCATCGTGCTGATGCTGGTCGCCATCGGCTACAAGATCGGCATGGCGCCCTTCCACCTCTGGGTGGCGGATGTCTATGAGGGCGCGCCCACACCCGTGGCGGCCTTCATCGCGGTCTTCCCCAAGGTGGCCGGCTATGCCGTGTTGCTGCGCATGCTCTTCATCTCTTTCGCCCCGCTGAAGCAGATCTGGGTCCCGGTGCTGGTAACCATGGCGATCCTCTCGATGGCCTTCGGCAACATCATGGCCATGCGCCAGACCAGCTTCAAGCGCATGATGGCCTTCTCCGGCGTGGCGCATATCGGCTACATCATGGTCGGCATCATCGCGGCATCCTATGCCACCAACGAGGCGACCAGCTCGCTGGGCTTCCGATCCGCGATGTACTACATGTTGATCTACTTCTTCATGAACCTCGGCATCTTTGTCGTGGCAATGATCGTGGAGACCCACGGCGGCTCGGACCACCTGGACAGCTATAACGGCCTGTACCGCCGCAACGCCCCGCTGGCGATCCTGATGACCATCCTGCTGGCGGCGCTGATCGGCCTGCCGCCGACCTGCGGCTTCATCGCCAAGTTCATGGTCTTCTACAGCCTGACCTATTACTTCTATACGGTGCCATGGAACCTGGTGCTGGTGCTCTTCGCCGTGCTGACCACGGTGATCAGCGCCTACTACTACCTGAGCCTGGCTTACCGCATGTTCGTGCTGCCGCCCTCGCCGGAGCAGAGCGTCAAGCTCAAACCGACGCTCTTCATGCGCCTGGCGGTCGCCGTGCCGACGATGCTGATCCTGGGCCTTGGCATCTTCTATGCCCATGTGCCCTTCGATTACGTCACAGGCTCCTGGTTCCTCGAAACCCTGACTGAAGGGATGAGTATCTAGTGGCAGGCGCATCTTCGAAAGCTGCTCGCAAGGGCGGCCGCACCGAAGCCGCCGCCAGCGCCGCGCCCAGCCTGCTGTCCAGCGGCCCGGAGGCACATCCCGCCCTGGCCCTGTGCTGCACCCTCGGCCTTCTGGTGCTTTTTCTGCTGCCGCTCTTTGGCGGCGGCTACAGCGGCGCCGGCTTCCAGCTCAGCTTTGTCGCCCTGCCCCTGGCGCTGGCCGCGGGCCTGTGGGTCTCGCGGGCGCTGCCCCGGGCCGCGGCCTATGTCCTGCTGCTCTACCTGGCCGGCCTGGGCCTGCTGCCGCTGTGGCTCGCCCCGGGCCAGCTGCTGTGGTACTACATTGCGCAGATCCCGCTCGCCTGGGCCTGGGCCTGGATCCTGCTCAGCGACTCGCCCTCACGGGCGCGCTGGCTGGCCCCGACCGCCGCGCTCAGCGCCCTGCTGACCGCGCTCTATGGCTTCTTCCTGTGGTATGGCGCGGGCACCCTGGATTACCAGATCACCTCCAGCTTCGGCCTGCATAACCCCTACGGCGGCTATCTGCTGCTGGCCTGGCCCTGCGCCCTGCTGGCGGCCCATGGCGCCTCCCGCCGGCCGGCGCGCATCGCCTGGTCCCTGCTGGCCGTGCTGCTGCTGGCCACCCTGGTGCTGACCCACAGCCAGGGCTGCATTGCCGCGCTGGGCCTGCAGCTCATCATGCTGCTGGCCTGGTGGCTGGCCTCACGCCGCCGGCCACAGGCCGAGTCTGCAGCCGCGGCCCGCAAGCCCATCGCACTCGCACTGCCGCTGAGCGCTCTTGCCGTGCTGGCCGGCCTGCTGGCCCTGGCGCCGGTGCGCGACACGCTGGCCCAGATCTTTGACTTCGGCGGCTACTCCATGCAGGGCCGTCTGCGCTTCTGGTCGGCGGCCCTGGAGATCTTCCGCGACTACCCCCTCGGTGCAGGGCCGGGCAGCTTTGCCTATGTCTTCCCGCAGTACCAGAAGGACTGGATCTACTACAGCGTCGACCCGCATTCCTGGGTGCTGCAGCTGCTGGCCGAGCTGGGGATCCCCGGGGCGCTGCTGCTGCTGGCCATCAGCGCCGGCATGCTCTGGTGGCTGCACCGCATGTGGCACGGCCAGGGCCCCTGGCTGCTGCGGGCCCTCTGCGCCTCCGCGGTGCTTGGCAGCCTGGCGCATGCCTCCATCGACTTTGACTACACCTTCAGCGCCGTGACCATGTTGCTGGGCGCCCTGCTGGCCTATGGCAGCTTCATCGCCTCCGGCCGCCTGGACAGCCAGCCCGCGGAAGACCGTCCTGCCGAGCCTGCGGCCCAGCCCGCGGCAGCGCAGACTGATGCGCCTGCCAGCGCTGCGCAGGATGCTGTAGCGGTGGCAAGCCCGCGCCTGGCGGCCTACTTCAGCTCCGCCCTGCCGCGCTGGTGCGCGCTGGCCTGCATCCTGCTGCTGCTGGGCATGGCCTATTGGGGCCAGCGCCTGAGCCTGGAGCGCTTTGTGCTGGATACCCTGCGCGGCATGCGCATCGGTGAGGGCGGCGACAGTGCTGAGGCCGCAGCGGCGGCCGGCCGCGAGCAGCTCCTGCGCTCGGCGATCCGCTACAACCCCCACAACTTCCAGACCCGCTATCAGCTCGCCTATCCGCTGGCCCTGTCCACCTCGCCGGCCAGCCGGGATGAAGCCCGCGCACTGGCCCAGAGCGCGGTCAGCCTCAACCCGCGCTTCACCCAGGCCTGGGCCCTGATGGGCCTCATCGCGACTGAGCAGGAAGACCGCGAGAGCAACCTGGCCCGCGCGATCGAGCTTGACCCCTATAACTTCCCGGAGCATTACCTCTACTGGGCTAATGTCGCCGACACCGACGAGGAGCGGCGCGAGCGCCTCCTGCTGGGCATGCAGCGCATCCCGGCCAACGACCCCATCCCGCCGGACCATGTGCGCCCGCAGTGGCACGCGCTGAACCCCTACTTCGGCCAGTGGTGGGACATGCTGGCAGGCCTCACGGAGGACCCGGCGGAGAAGCGCCTGTACACCGAGCGGGCGCAGAAGTTCAAGGACTACGTCATCGCCGAGCGCGAGAAGAAACTCCAGCGCGAGCAGTAAGGCTGCGGCCCGGGGGTAGAATCAGCAGGCGCCGCGGCGCTGGAGAAAAGCATGGATATCAACAAGATGATGCGCGAGGCCCAGAAGCTGCAGGCCAAGATGCAGCAGGACATGCAGCAGGCCCAGGAGCAGCTGGCCGAGGAGCGCATCGAAGGCTCCGCCGGCGGCGGCGCCGTAAGCTGCGTGGTCAACGGCCATAAGCAGCTGATCAGCATCAAGATCGCCCCCGAAGCGGTTGACCCCGCGGATATCGATACCCTGCAGGACCTGGTCTTCCTGGCCGTCAGCGACGCGCTCAGCAGTGCCGAGCGCCGGGCTGAGGAAGTGATGGAAAAGGTCCGCGGCGGCCTGAAGATCCCCGGCCTCGACATGGGCGGCTTCGGCTTTTGATGCTTGCCCTGCCGCCAGTCCTCAGCGATCTGATCCAGCGCCTCAGCTCCCTCCCGGGCATCGGGCCCAAGGCTGCAGAGCGTCTGGGTCTGGCCCTGCTGCGCCGCGACCTGCATGAGGTCCAGGCGCTGGCGGACGCGCTGCTGGCCTGCCGTGAAAGGGTGGGCGACTGCCCGCGCTGCGGCTGCCTCTCGCAGGACGGCGAGCTTTGCGCCGTCTGCGCCGACGGCTTCCGCGACGGCCGCCTGCTGTGTGTTGTCGAGACGGCGCTGGACGCCATCGCCCTGGAGCGCGGCGGCGGCTTCAAGGGGCGCTACCACGTCCTGGGCGGCGCGCTTTCTCCGCTGCGTGGCGTGCTGCCCGAAGACCTGCGCATCGCCCAGCTTCTGGCCCGCATCCGCGAGGAGAGTACGCAGGAGGTGGTGCTGGCCACCAATGCCAGTCCCGACGGCGAGGCCACGGCGCTGTATCTGAAACAGGAACTGCTGGCTCTGGCGCAGCCCGAGGATGCCCTGCAGGCGCCGCTCTTTGTGCGCATCACCCGTCTGGCGCGCGGCCTGCCCTCCGGGGCCCAGCTGGACTATGCCGACGCCGCGACACTGCACAGCGCGCTGGAGCATCGTACGGACTTCTAAGCTTGCCGCCTCCGCTTCGCTGCTGTTCAGGATGCACTGTCGCTGGCGCTGCCGCGGGCAGCGGTCTCAGCCTTCTGCGCTGTACTGGCCTAGAATGGTGCCCTTGCCCAGCCGTCTTTCATGCCGCAGTCATGCCCCGCTCAGCGCGGTGCTGCTGCGCCCAGCGCTGCCCGGGCCTGTGCTGCGCATCCTCGTCCTGTGCGCATTCGCCCTCTGCGGCCTGCTGCTGATTGGCTGCGGGCAGCAGGGCGAACTGACACGGCTGCGCCGGCTCAGCGCCGACAACTGGCGGCCGGCCCAGGGGCCCGGCGCGGAGCAGGCCGCCCTGAGTTTCAGCGTGCCGGAGGGCGAGCGCGGCTGCATCGCCTGCCACAGCTTTACGGCCCTGCACACCGCACCGAATAAGGCTGAGTTCATCGCTGCGCTGGAGCCCTATCAGCGCGATGCCGCCGAGGCGGCGCAGCTGGAGGCCAGCCTCAGTGATCCTGCCAGCGCGTCGGCCCAGGCGGATCAGGCGGCTCAGGCCGGCCAGTCGCACCCGGGCTCCTGGCTGCTCTGGCATCCGCCGGAGAAGTTCGGCTGCACCGCCTGTCACAGCGGCGACGGCGCGGGTGCCAGCCTGGGGGCCAGCGGTCATGCCGCCGCCCTGGCGGTTGAGCTTCAGCTGGCCCTGGCCGGCGACAGCGATGCTGCTGTGGCCAGCAGCCCCGAGCGCCTGGAGCGCCACATCCTGCGCCGCGATGAAGCCTATGCCCGCTGCGGCAGCTGCCACAGCGGTAGCTATGTCGCGGGCGCGGAGCAGCTGTCGCAGGGCCGCCGGCTGATCCGCGAGCTGGGCTGCAGCTCCTGCCATGAGACCAGTGCGCAGCTGCAAAGCATCCTGCCGCCCGGCCGCAGCAAGCGCGGGCCATCACTGGCGCGCGTGGGTGAAAAGCTCAGCCTGGCCAGCCTGGAAGTCTGGCCCAACCAGGTGCATGAACTTGTCCCCTCCAGCCGCCATATCGGCATGCCGCAGTACAGCCTCAGCCCCGCAGAGTCCCGCGCCATCGCTGTCTTCCTGAAGGGGGAGCAGCACTCTTTTGGTGAAGGCCCGGATCCGCTGGCTGGAGCAGCGAAAGGCCCCGGCCCGCCTCCGCGCCTGCAGGAGGCGGACCCGCAGCGCGGCCTGACCCTGCTGCGCGAAGCGCGCTGCGCCAACTGCCACGAACTGCCGCTGGCTGCGCTGCCCGAGGATGACCCCCTGCGCCTGCTGCCATCCGCCGGTGTTGGCCCCAGCCTAGTGCGCATCGGCGAGCATGTGCCCAGCGAGTGGGTCGAGCTCTTCCTCGCCAATCCCGCAGCGCACTACCCCGGCACACGCATGCCGCAGTTCCGTCTCGATGCCGGGCAGCGCCGGGACATCGCCGCCTGGCTGACGCTCGCCAGCGGCGGGCCGGCGCCGCAGACAATGACCCGCGAGCTGCCACAGTGGTATGCCGAACTGGACAGCGCCGGCCGCGGGAAGCTGGCCGCGGATGGCCAGCGCCTCTTTGCCGAGAAGGGCTGCAGCGGCTGCCATGACGCGGCTGTCGCGGTGAGCTCGAAGGCCATCGGCCCCAGCCTGCTGAATATCGGCGCCAAGCCTTACACCGCACTGCCGCCTGCCGCCTTTGAGGACCTGCGGCAGGGCCGCATGCTGAGCCTGGTGGATTACTTCAGCGCGGCGCTCAGCGACCCGCTGCGCTATGGCGCCTCGGGGGCGGGCCAGGGCCGCATGCCGCACTTCAGGCTGGATGATGCACAGCGCTGGGCCATCGCCCTGGCCCTGGCGGCCGAGCGCCCGCCCGCCGCGCCGGGGGCTGAGAGTTCGGCGGGCAGCAGCAGCGCCGCATCCATGATGCCCGCGCACCAGAGCAGCGCGCAGCTCTTCGCGCTGCCGCTGGACAGCCCCTACTGGCCCTGGCCCATCGCAGCCCAGCGCAGCAGCGGATCCGCTGCTGCAGGATCAGCGCAGACAGCCTGGCTCAGCTCCGCCGAGCTGTCATTCCAGCCTGCGGACTGCGGGGCCTGCCATCGCCAGCACTATGCACAGTGGAGCACAAGCCGCCACGCGCGGGCCATGTCGCCGGGCATCACCGGTCAGCTGGTGGACTGGCTGGAGGAGAAGCCGGCCGAGTTCTATGACTGCATGCGCTGCCACGCGCGCCTTAGTGAGCAGCTTCTGCTGCGCCTGCGCGCCAGCACTACCGCGGACAGCACAAGCGCAGTGCAGTGGGAGCACAACCCCGACTTCGTTGCCGAGCTGCAGGCCAGCGCGCATGGCTGCGCCAACTGCCACCTGCGCGGCGAGGTCCGCCTGGGCCCTGAGAAGGGCAGGGCAGCCTATCTGTGGGACTCCAAAGCAATCAGCCGGCATCCCCTGCAGCGTGAGGACTGGCTCAGCGACAGCCGCTTCTGTGCGGAGTGCCACCAGTTCCCCGACTCACAGAAGCTGCCGGATGGCGGCCCGCCGCTGGAGAACACATATGAAGAATGGCGCGCCTGGGCTGCCACGCAGCAAAAGCCCAAAAGCTGCCAGGACTGCCACATGCCCGGCGGCGAACATAGCTTCAAGGGTATCCATGACGCGCTCTTCGTCCGCGCGAATGCGCAGGTCAGCAGCCAGGTGCGTTTCAGCGGCCGCCGGGCCATCGCTGAACTGACCCTGCGCAACAGCAACAATGGCCACCACCTGCCGACCTATGTAACGCCGCGGATCTGGCTGCAGTGCTTTGCCGTGGACAGCAGCGGTGCGCGCATTGACTCCAGCTTCAAGAGCGCGATGGTCGGGCGGGATGCCCGCAGCCGCCGCGATGCCGCCGGGAAGCTGGAGTGGTATGACCACGCCGATACGCGCATCCCCGCGGACGAGGACTTCACCTTCAGCTACGCGATGGAGCTGCCGGATAACGCGGCGGCCCTGCAGCTGGAGATCTTTGTTGAGCCGGACCACTTCTATTACCACGCCTACGGCGACTGGCTGAAACAGGACTGGCGCAGCCCGGCCGGGAAGGCCCTGCTTGAATTGGCGCGCAAGGAAACCGAGCCCTTCACTTCTGGATACTATCTGTATCAGGCCTGCGCTCCTGTGGCAGAGCGCTAGATTCGCCAGCCGGCCCGCCCGGCCTGGTTAAATCTTCTGCGCGATTTCTATCTACATTAAACCATTTTGTTGACTTTGGCTTACGCGCGGTTATAGTTTGATGTCATGACCATAGTCGCCGCTGCCCGGGCTGAGGCAGTAGTGCGGTCGTGAACCGCTGATTTTTCTTCAACGGATGTAGTGTCATGCCAACCTGGAGGTGCAAGGCCAAACTGCTGTAGGGGCACACAGTGTCCTTGACATTTACTAACTGACCAAAGCAGCAAACCTGGAGCCGGAAGACTTGAGGGAGAAGCTGCAAAAGACACTGTCAAAGGAGTGTTTATGAAGGGAAACGCGAACTGGTGCGTGAGGCTGTGGACGGCGGTC
>JADZFO010000011.1 GCA_020849855.1 bacterium
AGGCAGGTAAACTGCTCCACGGACGTCTCCGATATGCGTTTGTGTGAGAACTCTCAGCATATCAATCAGGGGACGTCCACCCCTTCTGCTCTCTCTCCACGCTGATTGGCGAAGAACCAAAAAAAAGCCCCGGGGAGGTGGGTTCCCGGGGCACAAGCAGGAGGTAAGTGATGGGAATCAAGCTTCGGGCAAAACTTGAGGAGAAGTGCGATCCCCACCTCGGCCAGTTTGCAAGTTCCAGGCACCGTGCAGCCAGCTGCCGGTGCAAAGAAAGAGACGTCAATGCCGCCGGGCGGTTTCAGACTTTTGCGCTTTTTCACCGCAAAGCCCTCGTCCGCTGATCCGGCCAGGCAGTCCCGGCTGGCCAGCACCCGGACGAGGCTCCGGAGCCTCTGCGCCCGGGCACTGGGCCAAACCACAATCTTTACCCCGCGGTCCGCGGGCCTAAACACAGCGCGAATAAAAGTCCGGTGACATGACTTCAAAGGTGATGGTCTATACTTGGCTCCCCGATTGGGGTTATTCGGAGGATCCGGGATGAAGAGCATGCGTGCCCTGGCGGCACTGCTATTGGCTGGCCTGCTGGCGCTGCCCATCAGCGCGTGGGCCCAGGGCGGCGAGGACAGCGCTGCGCCCGCGGCTGCTGTTCCGACGGGCGGCTATACCCGTTACAGCGCGGAGGGCTACGGCTTCGCCCTGGCGCTCCCCGGCGGCGGCGCTGTGCGCAACCCGCAGAGCGGCGACTGGCAGGAAGACCCCGAAGTGGCTTTTGAGTGGACTGCCGAGAACACGCCGATTGTGCTGATCACGGGCCGCGTGGACACGATGGATGTCGAGCTCAACGACGAGCGCTTCAAGGTCCTCTGCGACACCATGCTGGATACCTGGAAGCAGGACGCGGAGCACATCCGCATCGAGACCAGCCAGGACAACCTGGTGATCAACAACTACAAGTGGAACCTGATCGAGATCGCCGACAGCTCCAGCGCCGACGGCACGGTTTATTTCTCGGTCTTCACCACCTACCGCGGCAATAAGGTCTACACGGTGAGCATGTACTACCTTCAGCCGGTGGACAAGCTGGTGCGGGACTTCGGCAAGCCGGTGCTGCAGGGCTTTTCCATCCAGTAAGCCTGGCGCTGCCTGCGCCGCAAAAAGCAGACAAAGAAAAGGGCCGGGTGACCGGCCCTTTTTGTTTGCACTGTGATTGACCCGAAGGCGCTGTCTGCAGATCAGAGGATCTTGGCCAGTCGCTGCTCGAACTCCTCGCGGCTCATGCCTCCCACGACCTGATCGACCAGCTGGCCGCTCTTGTCGTAGAAGAAGGTAGCCGGGATGCCCGTTATGCCGTACATGTCAGTCACGGCACGGTCGCCCACTTCGCCGAAGTTCCAGCTCAAACCCTTGGAGGCCGCGAAGGCCGCCGGATCGCCGCTGGGGTCGACTGAAACGCTGACCAGGTTGAACTCAGTGCCCCGGGCCTCGACGACCTCCTGGAAATGCGGAAACTCCGCCACGCAGGCACCTCACCATTCGGCCCAGAAGTTGAGCACGAGAGGCTTGTTGGTGTAGTCACTGAGCTTGTGAGCCTGGCCGTCTGCGCCGGTAAAGGAGAAGTCCTTTTCCAAACTGGCCTTGCCGCCCAGCATGTTGCATGAACTGAGCAGCAACACGGCCAGGGCAAGCAGGGAAGCAATACCACCGCGCATACAGACCTCCTTGCCGGCAGACTGCCGGCTGAATCAGGAACTAAAGAATTTTGGCCAGACGCTGCTCGAAGTCTTCCTTGCTCATCCCGCCGACCATCTGATCCACCAGCTTGCCGCTCTTGTCATAGAAGAAGGTGGCCGGGATACCCTGCACGCCGTACATCATCGGCGCGGTGTCATCCTTGACCTGGCCAAAGGTCCAGGTATAGCCATTGGAAGCAGCGAAGGCCTTGGGGTCCTCGCTGGAGGCAACGGCGACGGACACCAGGTTGAACTGGCCCTGGCGGCTGGCGTAGACTTCCTGGAAGTGCGGCATTTCGCCGACACAGGGGGGGCACCAGGTGGCCCAGAAGTTGAGCACCAGGGGCTTGCCGAGGTAGTCGGAGAGCATGTGCTCCTTGCCATCCGCGCCGGTGAAGGCGAAGTCCTTCTCCAGCCCGGCCTTGGGCGGCTGTACCATGCTGCTGCTGCTGCTGGTGTCCGCGCCGGTCTGAGCTGTGTCAGCACCCTTCTGCGGGCAGCCGCTTAGCAGCAGGGCCAGGGCCAGGGCAGAAAAGCCCAGGGAAACGCGAGCCACCTTGTGCCCGGAAATCAGAAGCTTGCTGTTCATGTCAACTCCGCTGGGGCTTTTGCCCGATGCTATCCTGGAACTAGAGAATCTTGGCCAGCTCGGCGTCGAACTCAGCCTTCTCCATCTTGCGATTGTAGCTGGCGGTGACGATGCCCTGCTTGTCGATGAAGACAGTCAGCGGCACGACCATCGGCTTGAAGATGTCCGCCGCGGCGTCGCTCTGGTCCCAGGCGAAGGTCCAGCCCAGCTTCTGCTCGGCGATGTAGGCGCTGGGGTCGTCCGAGCTGGACAGCGCGAAGGAGATCAGCTCGAACTTGCCGGCGTTGGCCTGATAGGAGGCCTGGAAGTCCGGGAACTCGGCCTTGCAGGGGCCGCACCAGGTGGCCCAGAAGTTGACCACCACCGGCTTGCCCTTCAGGGCGGAGAGGCTCATGGCCTTGCCGTCAATGCTGGTGAAGCTCAGGTCGGGAACGGGGCTGCCGATGGCGGGGGCCGCACCGGCTCCAGGCGCCATGCCTCCGGCCGCGCTGGTATCGCCCGCGGCGGCGTCTCCGCCCGCAGCAGCAGCAGGATCCGTGCCGGCCGCGTCAGTGCCAGCCGCATCGCCCGCGGCCCCGCTGTCAGTCCCGCCGGTGACGGGGGTGTCGGTTGTCTCGCTGCCCTGCTTGGGGCAGCCGCCGGCCAGGGACAGGGCCGCCAGCAGCAGCGCCGCAACAATCAGGGTGTAAAGCCTGTTCATGGAAACACACCTCTCAAAAGGATCGGGGAATGATAGTAGATACCTGCCGCCTGGCAAACCTGACGCAGCGTATATGCGAAGGCCGCTGAAGCTAGAAGTCATCCATGTTGATGCGCTTTTCCTTCAGCTTCTCATCGACGGTGATGGTGCTGACAACATCCAGCACGCCTTCGGTGCCTTTGGCGATGCGCTCGGCGCGCTCCTTCAGCTCCGGCCGGCTGACGATGCCGGTGATGCGGACCTTGCCGGCATGGACTTCCTCCACCGCCAGCTGCTCCTGCACCAGCTCGACATCGCTTTCCCAACTCGCCAAAATCGTTATACCTATGGCGCGGTCCTTGGCCAGCACGGCCTCGTCGAGGCCGGGGACCTTGGCCATCTCCTGAACCTTCTTGTCGGCCTCGGGGCTGTCGGGGCAGCCGCCCAGAAGCGCGGCAAGGGCCAGCAGCGAAAGCGTGGAAGCGAAGCGCAGAAGCCTGATCAGCATGTTGTCCACCTTGCCGGACGGCGCTTTCAGGACGGAGATGCCGCCGCCTGAATTCAATCAGCCGCCCAGATAAGTATCCACGAAGCGGTTCAGTTCCTGGGGGCTGTCTGAGCCTTCAAGGACGATCCGGCCTTCGGGAAAGAGAGTGTAGCGCAGGCTGCCGCGGGCCGCGCTGAGGCTGAAGGGGCTGTGGCGCAGTTCAAAGCCGCCGCTGGCAGCCAGCATCTCCGCCAGGCGTCCAAGGTTCAGGGCGCGGCCAAGCTGGAGCTGCTGGCGCAGGCCGTCACAGGCCGAGGCGGCCCGTTCATCAAAGACGCCGTCCAGGAAGTCGTAGCGCCCCTCTCCCGGGGGGGCTGTGCAGACCGGGCAGTCCGGCCGCCGCGGCGCGGGCAGGCTGCGCAGGCGCAGGCTTTGCATGTCAAAGCCGAAGATGAGGTCGGGCCAGGCGGCCGCGCCGCCTGCCTGTCCATCGCTGAAGCGCAGCCAGCGGCCGGCCAGCTCGAGCTGCAGCAGGGCGGCGAGCTGCAGCAGTGGCGGGAAGACCCCGGCGCTGCTGCAGGTGGGGATGCTGCCGGGGGCGGGGGGGACATCCACCAGGCAGCGCAGGCAGCCGCTGTGCCCGGGGATGACGGCGCGGACGCTGAGCTCGCCGCTGACCACCCCGGCATAAAACCAGGGGCGCCCCGCGGCGTGCGCATAGTCATTGACCAGCAGGCGGGTGTAGTAGTTGTCGAGGCCGTCAAAGAGCAGGGTGCAGCCGTCCAGCAGGGTGCGGATGTTGTGGCGGCTGAGCTCCTCGACCCGTGGCTGCAGCTTAGGCTGGCTGTTTACAGCGCTGAGCGCCTGCGCCGCGGCAATTGCCTTGGGCAGGGCCAGGGCGGCATCGCTTTCAGTGTAAAGCTGCTGATGGCCCAGGTTCTCCTGGCTGACGATGTCGCGGTCCAGCAGGCGCAGGGAGCGCACCCCCAGGCGGGCAAGCTGCGGCGCCAGCGCGCTGCCAAGGCCGCCAAGGCCAATGACCGCGCAGGCGCTGGCCTGCCAGGCGGGCAGGATATCGGCCAGACCGCTGTAGCGCGCCAGGCGAGCATAGCGCTCCTGCGGCCGGCCGGCCGGGTCCATTGCCGCTTCCTGCTCTGCATCATGCATGCCGATGGCCTACAATAGCAGCATGGGTGTACTGGCAGACTTTGTGGCCCTGCTGGTGGTCGCCGGAATCTGCGGCTTCATCGGCTCGCAGCTCATGGGAGCGCGCAAGACCAACATCGCCCTGATGGTCATCCTGGGCTTTGTGGGCGCCATTGTGGGCAAGTTCGTCTATCAGCTTTTCCACCTTCCGCCCCTGTGGGTCATACACCTTGGCGGCAGCCCCTTCCCGGTGATATGGGCGGTGATCGGCAGCATCATCGTGATGGGCATCTTTGGCCTCTTCCAGCAGCATAACTAGACTGTGTAACAAAACGGGCCCGGAGTCCTGCCAAAGTTCTCCGGGCCCTTTCCATTTACCTCGATCAAGTGCAGCCTGTGTTAGCACGCAGTCTGCTTTATTTTTGAGTACAGAAGGTTTCCGCGACTAACGCTTGATCTGGCCATTCCAGTACTGCTGGCACTTCGCGAATGTCCGGGCGGCGACTTTCTTGCCCAGTTCCTGGCCGCGCTTGCTGGCTTCCTCGAAGTGGATGCCCATGTACAGGCGGCTGATGCCGCTCTCCTCCGCGCAGTCAAAGAAGCTGTTCCAGCGCAGCGTGACTGGGGCCTTGGGGCTGAGGCCTGGTTCGATGTCGCTCTGGCCCGGGCTGCAGACGAATTCTCCGAGCATGTCACCGCGCGGCTCACCTTCAAAGACAACTGTCTCGCTGGTGAAGTCGATGTACTCGCGGGTACGGGTCACGCCATCATAGAAGCGATCTGAACCAGTCATCGAGGTCAGGGTCTGGGCCCAGGCCGCGGTAAAGGTCGCATGGCCGGAGACATAGTCCGGGAAGGGCGGCGTGTTGTTGACTTCGGGCATAAAGGGCCGCCAGTCCTTGCCCAGCACCATCTCGCCATCGCGCCCGGGGCCATTCCAGGCCGGGAAGAGTTCGTTGGCGAACATGTGCTGGATCGCCGATATCGGGCGCTGGTTATCGTAATGGCGCTTGCATTCCCAGGCCGCGATGCTCGAATCGAATAGCGCGGCATTGATCGCCAGGAAGAACTTCACATCCTGGTCCAGGTTGTGGCGGTCGCGCTCAGCGATGCCATAGGCCAGCATATTGAGGTGCCCCGGGGGTGTCATGCTGCCCTTGAACTCGCGGGCCCAGTAGCGCGCAATGACCTTCTCGCGGTCAGTAAGATTGCCGGACAGCTCCTTGACTTCAAGAGTCTGGCGCATGTACTCGTCATGGTTGGTTGTCACCAGGCCCTGGCTGTTGACATAGACCGAGTGGTCGCCGTACTTCGGCGGGGCCGGTGGGCGGTATTCATCGCCGCTGATGAGCGCGAAAGGCCTGACCGCGCCCCAGTGCGGCGTGTGGAACTTCTGCACTGTGAAGCTGGAGGGGTCGTTGTCATCCACGATCGCATAGCCGCCCTCGTCCTCGCGGGTACCGGTGGGGCAGCGCATCGGAGTCCAGCGGTTCAGGTCATGGCCGGGCTGGCCGATGCAGTTGTCTGTTCCGGGGGTGTCGGTATTGACTGACTGATACAGCTCGGGGAACATCGCAGAGGTTGTATCGGCGTACTGGTTCTGCCAGTTGCTTCCGTCATTCTCACGGGCGTCCCAGGTGGCGGTAACCGCAAGACGCGCGATGCCGGCCGGGGTGATGGGGTCCGTGCCCTCGTTGGGCACGAAGCCATTGGCCCGCAACAGGGAGCTGAGCCTTCCCGTGCGGTCCTCAAAATTCGGGAAAGCCCGCTTGATCGCGAGATAGGCCGCATAGTTAACGGCTGCGCGGCGGTTCTGCTCGGTCTGCTCGTCCGCCGGCCGGCGCTTGGCCGGGTTCAGGCTGATCGGCGTCGAGACCGGGGTGTACATGCTCCAGGCGTCATAGATCGCGCTCTGGATCATGAAGAAGGTTCGGGCGCCGTCGGTCGGACCGGCGGGATAGGTGCGGATGGCGGTGACCATCTCGTTGTTCCACTTGACTACGTCAGTGGATTTGTATGCCGCCTGCGGGTGCTGGCCGTCATCCGGCAACGGCTGACCGGTGCCCCCCGAGCAGCCTGCCACGGCAAGCAGCATCAGGACGCCAAGAATCCACAGCGAGCGTTTGAAGTTAAGCATGGAATGCCCCTACCCTGAATCAAAAGTCAACGCGTACCTGTGGGACCTAACGCCGTGCTCCGCAGCGGCCGCGCAGATCGTAACATAAACCTGAATTTAATCAAGTTCAATTCTGACTCTAAGTCAAATGCGCTGACGGCGGCCCCTGAGACTTAGTCCTTAGTGGTCCCAACAACCGGGAAAGCTGCATTTGCATTCAGCTCTGATGAGCATTGAGCGCTAATCCTGCCCCGGCAAGGGTATGTTAACCTATCAGCAATGGACCCGCAGGCCTCAGAGCAACGCCCTACAAATGTGAACCAGTCTCAGGCGGACGGCAGCGCCCCCGCGGCGCCGCCCACCGCCAGCCTGGCTCCGGGCAGCTCCATGCGCGCCTCGGGGATTGGACTTGGCACGGCGCAGTCCCCCCCGGCGCACTATCCGCAGCGCCGCAGCGTCAGCGTGGGCGGTGTGCAGATCGGCGGCGGGGCGCCCTGCGTGATCCAGTCCATGACCACGACGCCAACCAGGGACTGGGAGGCGACCCTGGCCCAGGTGATCCGCCTGGCCGATGCCGGCTGCCAGCTGGTGCGCCTGTCCGTGCCGGATGAGGCCAGCGCAGTGGGCTTTGGCGAAGTGAAGAAGCGCAGCCCGGTGCCGCTGATCGCCGATGTGCACTTCCACCACCGCATGGCCCTGCGCAGCATTGAGGAGGGCGCGGACAAGATCCGCCTGAACCCAGGCAATGTGACCCGCCGCGAGCATATCGAGGAAGTGGCGAAGGAGCTGCTGGCTGCGCGGATCCCGGTGCGTGTGGGCTCAAACAGCGGCTCCATCGCGCCGCGCTACAAGACCCAGTATGTGCCGGACCCGGTGGGCGCCATTGTTGGCTCCGCCCGGGAGTATGTGGAGCAGCTGCGCGAGTTCGGCGTGGAGGACATCGTGGTGGCGCTGAAGAGCCATGACCCGATGACCACGGTGGAGTGCTACCGTCGCTTTGCCGCCACCGAGCCCTGGCCTCTGCACATCGGCGTGACCGAGGCCGGGCCAGGGATCACCGGGGCCGCGCGCTCTGCGGTGGCCCTGGGCCTGCTGTTGAGCGAAGGCATCGGCGACACGATGCGCGTCAGTCTGGCCAATGACCCGGTGGAAGAGGTCTATGTCTGCCGTGAGATCCTGGCCAGCCTGAACCTGCGCAAGACCGTGCGCGTGGTGGCCTGCCCAACCTGCGCGCGGGTGGAGTTTGACCTGCTGGGCCTGGTGGAGCGCCTGGAGAAGCCCCTGCTGAGCCTCGATGCGCCGATCAGCATCGCCATCATGGGCTGCGCGGTCAACGGGCCGGGCGAGGCGCGGGACGCCGACATCGGCATCTGCGCCGCCGGCGGGCGCTATATGCTCTTCAAGAAGGGCGAGATCGTACGCTCTGACCTTACCGAGGCGGACTTCGCCGGCGTGCTGAGCGACGAGATCTTCGAGATGACCGGAAAGCGCCTGGCGTTGTAGCTTTTCTGAGGTTGAGGCGTGCCAACAATAGCCCGCTTTGATGGAATAAGCATATGTATGTATGCAGATGATCCACATCTGCCACACTGTCATGTGCGGTTTGCTGGCGACGAGATAATGGTTGATCTGATTGAGTTGGAAATAATCGCAGGTAAACTCCCGGCAGCAACAGAGCGAAAGGCAATGAAGTGGTGTGCCGAGAATCGCGACATTTTGTTGCGCAAGTGGCGTGAGCTTCACAAGAGTTGACTGCGGTAAATGGCCTTGATCGAGGGTAAGATAGAAACAATGACAGAGTTCATAAAAATAAAGATGATCCGACCGCTGAGCGGTTCTGTCCTGCTCGTCACTTTCTCCAACGGGGAGAACCGATATGTTGAATATGGCCACCTGATTGCCAAGGGCGGCATGTGGGCGGCGCTGGCTGATCCCGACTACTTCGCGTTGGCGCAGATTGATGAGTATGAGCGGGGTGTGTTCTGGCCCAATGGCGCCGACAGCTGCGCAGATGCCATGTTTGAGCGCGGCACGCTGGCCCAGCCGATCGCAAGCTAAGCAGTTTTCGGGTTTGTCTTCACGGCATCCTCAGTCAACGGCGCTATATGGCTGCGGTATCCTAAGCACTTGCCAGCCAGCCAGCCAGCCTTTGAAGTACAGCCCGCGCAGGACTCCGACCATGCCGCCATCCTTGAGCTGATGGCGCACTGGAACATGCAGCATGTGCCCAGTGTTGAGGTTGAAGAGCTCTACCTGCCCGGCTTCAACCTGGTTCGCAGTCCTGCGGCTGTCGGCGCGCTGATCGCTGCCTGCGGGCATAAGCTGCTCGCCCCGGGCCGCGGCAAGAACACGCTCTTTGCCGTGCATCCGCAGTGGCGCGGCAGAGGCCTTGGGCACCTGCTGATGGACCGCGCCCTGCAGGCCCTGCGCGCTGCCGGCGCCCGCACGGTGCTGACCAACACCGACCGGCCGGAGAGTGTGGCCTGGTACAGCGCCTGTTATGGCTATCGCGTCATCGGCCGCCTGCCCAAGCTGATGGACTTTGGCGTCAGCGCGATCCCCTTCTGGACCACGATGGAGCTGGACCTCGACGCCCGTTTCGCTGGGCGGCCCATGGACCCGCTGCCGGCGGATGCTCCGCCGCGCGAAGAGCTGCCGTCCTATGCCGGGCTGTCCGAGCACGAGGCCTGGGACGGCGCCGTGGATGTCAGGCCGGCCTGAGCCGGCGGTTGCGGCGGCGGCGCAGCTTCGGCTGAGCCCCGGGCCTGCCGGCGCCACCAGAGGTTCAGGCACTGCAGGCGCTTGCCGTTGCCAAAGGGGTCGACCAGCTGCAGGGGCAGCTCAGGCACGATGTGGCCTTCGATCTGAATCCGGCCGCCGATCCAGTTGTTCTGCAGGCGCTCCAGGGCCAGCTGCAGGTGGCTCTCCTCAAACTCCTCGAAGGGCACAACCAGCAGGCGGGCCCGGTCCACCTCGTCCTGCACAAAGATGAACTCGCGCTTTGGCATGGCGCGCAGCGCTTCGGCCACGCAGAGGCCATGCAGGGTGGAGCCGTCGGCAAAGCGGATGTAGTCCACCACCCGGCCGTCGAGGCTCTCCAGCCGCGGGAAGGGCCGGCCGCAGGCGCAGGGCGGACCGTCCAGCGGCGGCAGGACCACGCGGTCTTCGATGTTGTAGCGGATCAGCGGCATCAGGCGCTTGTTCAGGCTGGTCAGCAGCAGCTGGCCGGAGCCATGCGGCGCGATGGAGCCGTCGTCCAGCAGCACCTCGGGATAAAGGTTGCAGGTGAAGAGGTGCCAGTTGCCCTGCTCGCACTGCGCCGCGATGCCGCCGCACTCGCGGCCGCCGTAGCGCTGGCGCAGCGGGGCGTCGAAGGCCTGCTGGATCTGCTCGGCCGAGAAGGGGTCAAGCTGCTCGGCGGTGGGGATGACCTTGCGCGCCGGGAGAGGCGGCAGATCAAGAGCACGGCAGAACTGCGCGAAGGAGCGCAGGTTGTTGACATAGCCCATCACGCGGGCCGGCTGGCGCAGCAGTATATCGGCGTGGTAGGCAGCGCTTTTTTCGCTGCTCAGCATGTAGCAGGGATAGACCGCCTCGCGGCGCAGCCAGTAGCGCAGCTTTTTGCGTATCTCGTGGATGCCGCCGCTGCGCAGGTCGCTGGCGCCCCAGAGGTAGCCCGTGCCGTCGAAGAGGCCGATGGGCGCCTCGCCGGGCCGGCCGGGCATGCACTCGCCATACCAGCCGGTGGCCAGACGCCAGGCCTGCTCCTCGCGGTCGTGCAGCACGCGCAGGGCCTGTCCGCTGCTGCCGCTGGTGGAGACCACGCCGGAGCCGCGGCGGTCCGCCGCGCTCGACTGCATCTGGTGGAAGTTCAGGTGGATCTGCTGCTTGCTGAGGACCGGGTAGTCCTCAAGTGTGCGCCGGCCCTGCTGGCTGAAGAAGGGCACAGTGCGGGCCGCGTATTCGAGGGCGGCCCCAAGGCGCTGCTGCACCGCGGCCCTGTATTCATGCGGGCTGAGCCGGGCCAGGCCCTCAAGCTCGCGCAGCCGCGCCAGGGCCGGCACACCCCGGCTGTTGTAATAGTTCTGAAGCAGTGATTCCCGCAGCAAGGCGCTCATTCTATGGGAGTCGGGCCTGAGCTGATGAGCTTCCAAGGCTTGAAATCATATTCAGGCGAAAGTATTGACGAACTACTATACGATTGATAAGATGTTATTGGCGTCGCGCTTCGTCTGCGATGCACACCAGGAAAACAAGGGGCAGGAAGATGTTTCATACCTTCGAGGAGTTCATCACGGATTACCGCTTTGAGTCCGAGACCACAAAGAAGGTCCTGGAGGCGCTGAGTGATGAATCGCTGGGCCAGCGCAAGGGCATCGGCGAGACCACCCTGGGCGATATCGCCTGGCATATCGCCACCACCCACGGCATGATGCTGAACCAGGCCGGCTTCCACGTGCCGGCGAACGACAAGTGGATGCTGCCGCAGGGCACCAGCGCCGCCGAGGTGCTGGCCGAGTATGAGCGCGCCGTCACGGCGACCATTGAGGAAGCCGCGGGCAAGAGCCCTGAAGAGCTGAAGAAGGTTTACAGCATGTGGGGCATGGCGGAGTGGCCGGTGCACGTCACCCTGGCCATGCTGATCAGCCATGAGGTACACCACCGCGGCCAGCTTTCTGTTCTGATGCGCCAGGCCGGCCTGAAGGTGCCCAGCATCTATGGCCCCAACTATGAAGAGACCCAGGAATGGATCGCGAAGAACGCGGCAGAAGGCGGCGCGTAGGTAGGCAAGGCAAGAAGCAGGTTACAGGGGACAGGTTACAGAGGACAGTGGCGAAAGACACAGAGTTAGAAAGGCGCAGAAGTGAGAGACACAGAGAGGAAGAAACACTGACTAAGCAGGAGATGGATTGAATGCCCCGGCTGACTTCAATGGGTAAACAGGGAGGCCTAATGGCTGCATTCAAGCATCCTCTTCTATCCGCTCCCACCTGTCCCCTGTCCCCTGCAATCTGTACCCTGTTTCAGTTACCAGCCGCGTCCGCCGCCACCGCCGCCGCCGCCGCCACTGAAGCCGCCACCCCCGCCTCCGCTGAAGCTGGAGCCGGACCAGGAGCGGCTGGAGCCGCCCGAGCTGCCGCCTGAGGACACCACCACTGGCGCCGAGGCGATGCTGAGCTTGCGGTTGAAGTTCTGGCTGAGGTTGCTCACCAGCTGGTCATAACGGTAGCTGCGGCGGTAAGGGTTGTAGTACCAGTCGATGCCGCTGTAGTAGCCGGGCTGCTCCTGCAGCACGGCGCCCGGGGGCGGCGGCGGAGCCTTCTGCGCGGCGGTCTTGAGCTGCTGCTCAAGCTGCTGGGCCCAGGCGGCCTGCAGGTCCATGGCCAGGGCATAGGGCAGGAACTGGCTGAAGAGTGCCGGGCTCATTGGCGCACTGGAAGGCATCAGGCTTTCGATGGGCTTGCCGCCTGACAGGGCCTCACGCAGGGGCTCGAACTGGTCCAGGATCATGCGGCCCTGGGAGCTGTAGCGCGGCACCAGGCGGGCATAGGCCCAGTTAAGGGCGACAAGCGCCACGACCGCGACGAAGGGCGCAGGGGTCAGGAAGAGCACGCTGGAGCCAATGCCGAACATCAGCACCCCGCAGGAGAGCAGGCAGCTCAGACAGGCGCCGGTCTGCTTCCAGGCCTCGTTGCTGTGGAAGTAGCCCTTCTCGTAGCGCTTCTTCAGCGCGGCCTGCAGCGCGTTGGTGGCCTTGATGAAGTGGGTGCTGTTGCTGCTGAGCTTGCGGCTGCTGGCGCCGGAGAAGACTTCCTCGTGCAGGCGCTTCTCTTCCGCCGGCAGCGAGTCATCCGCGCTCTTCAGGCGCTGCAGGGAATAGTCCCCTTCCTTGTCCTGGTTGATCCGCAGATAGCCCTTGGCGGCCAGGGAGACGACGGCGGTGGTGAAACACATGCCGTCGTACTTCATCTGGCGGATATAGCGCAGCGCCGCAGGGCTGACATCCTGGGGCGGCTGGCGCAGCAGGGCCGGGTCAGCCCGGGCGGGGTCAATGCCAACTGAGAGCCAGGAGACCAGGAAAAGCAGGGCCAGCACGCCAACCGCGCCGTAGCAGATGTACTCCAGCAGGCGCTTGTCGCGGCGGCGCTGTTCCTCCTGACGCAGCTGGTACTGGCGGTCCCACTCCGCCTGCTCGGCCAGGGCCCGGGCCTCCGCGTCGCGCAGTTCCTGCTCATAGGCCAGCTGCTCGGCGGTGGGCGGCGCGATGATTCCGCTGGGCCACTGGAAGACCACCGTCAGGCCCTCGCCGGCTTCAAAGCGGCGCGTGGAGTTGATCAGGCCCTCGCCGGGACGGCTGATCGCAGCGCGGTAATCCTGGCCCTGCGAGCCGCGAAAGCCGGTATAGCCTTCAATATGCAGCTGCTCCGCCGGCACCGGCTGGGGCAGCATGATGCGGGCCGAAGCCGAGAGGATCGGCAGCTGCCACTCATTGCCGGTGATGTTGAAGTAGAGCTCATCGTAGCCCTGCAGGAAGGAGATCTGCCGGTTTGTGCTGTAGCGCAGCAGATAGCTGTGCTCACCGGCGCCGATGAAGACATCCGGGCTGCCGATGTAGATGTCCACAATTTCGCCCAGGGGTTCTTCGCGATAGGGCTCCGGGCGGCCGTCGCGCTGCACTTCAAGCAGCTCAAAGCCGACCGGGTGCCACTTGCCATCGGGCTCGGTATAGCGCAGCGGGAAGCTGCGCACGATGCCGCGCTGGATCTGCTCGCCTTCTGAGACCAGACGGATGCGCTCTGTAACCACAAGGCGGCCGTCTGGCGCGATCTGGATCTCGGAATCAAAGGAGGTGATCCGCTCCTCAGCCCCGGCGCGCAGCGGCGCAAAGAGCAGCAGCGCCGGGAGCAGGGCCAGCAGGCAGAAGAGCACGGGCCGAAGGGCGAGTGCGGGGCGCGGCGATTGCAGGGCTGCTTGCAGCATCGCTGCAATGGTACAACCCAGACGGCTCAGGCGAGCTGCTGCAGCGCCAGGGCCAGCGCCGCATCCACGGCCTGGGCCAGTACTTCCTCGCGGCTGCCGCTGAGGCGCAGCTCGCGCACCTCGCTCTGGCGCGCCGAGGCATAGGCGATGTACACCAAGCCCGCGGGCTTGGAGGCCTGGCCCTCGCCATCGCCCTCCAGAGGTTCCGGCCCGGCGACGCCCGTGGTGGCCAGCGCCACCCGGGAACCCAGGCCCTCGCGGCCCGCCAGCTCCAGCGCGCCACTGGCCATGGCCCGGGCCGTTTCGGGGCTGACCGCGCCGACGCGGCGCAGGATGGCCGGGGAGACGCCCAGAAGCTGCTGCTTGAGGGCGACGTTATAGGCAACCACACCGCCAAGGTAAACGGCGGAGCAGCCCGGCACATGGGTCAGCGCGGCGGCCAGGCGGCCGGCGGTGCAGCTTTCGGCTGTCAGCAGCCAGCGGCCCTGGCTTTTCAGCCGGGTCAGCAGTTCTGCAGCGGGTCCGGTCACAGGGCAGTCCACAGCAGGCATCATAGCGAACGCGCCGCCAGCAGCGCGCCGCCAAGCGCGACGGTATCGCTGCTTTCCGCGATGAAATCGATGCGAGGCTGTGGCTGGCTGCGCAGCATGTGGCGGGGGACGTATTCGCGCAGGGCCGGCTCAAAGAAGCTGCGCGCGCCGGACAGCCCGCCGCCGATCAGGACCGCCTCGGGCGTGAAGACTGTGCAGAGGCTGCCAATGGCCGCGCCGCAGATGCGGCCATAGCGCTGCCAGCAGGCCAGGGCGGCGCTGTCGCCTGCCTCGGCCGCGCGGGTGATCTCCAGCGGCTCGCTGACCCGCGGGCCGCCAAGCGCGCTGTAAAGCTCAATCAGCGCGGCCTTGTTGGCCAGACTCTCCCAGGAGCCCGGGATGCCGGTGATGCCTTCCGGGGCGTCGAGGCTGATGGTGATGTGCCCGGCCTCGGGGCTGATGCCGGAGCCGCCGGCCAGCAGGCGGCCATCCAGCCAGAAGGCGGTGCCGATGCCTGTGCCAAGGATCAGGCCAAAAGCCGAGCGCGGGGGCGGGCTTTGCTGCTGCAGGGCCGCCAGCAGGAAGGCGTCGGCATCGTTGACCAGCAGGACGGGGATCTGCAGCTCGCGCTGCAGCCAGTCGCACAGCGGCAGATAGTCCCAGGCGGTGTTGGGAGATTCGAGGATCTCGCCGCGGGCGATGATGCCGCAGGAGCCGATGCCCAGCGCCGCCGGCGCTTCCTCCAGCCCGGCGCAGAAGTCCTTGATTGCGGTGCTGATCGCGGCGCAGACGGGGCGGTAGTCACGCTCGGCGGGCACGGGGATGTCCGGCTGCCAGGCCAGGCGGCGCAGCTCCAGCGGGGGGGTTTCAGGGTCGGCGCAGACGATGCTCAGCAGCTGGCGCACGCGCCAGGCGCCGAGCTTGAGCGAGGAGCCGCCGATATCGAGGCCAAGGATCAGGGTCATACAGCTAGAGGTTAGCACGGAGGATGAAGGGGAAAAGGCGGAAGGCGGAAGGCGAAAGGCGGAAAGCGGAAGGACGGGGCCTGGATTAAGCGAACGAAATTCAGCCAACGGGGCATTCAGGATGAGAGGAGTATTCAGCACAGATATAACAACGCAGCCGACGTTCCGGGTCTCCGGCGCAGGCTTTCTGATTCTCAAATTCAGCCTTTCGCCTTCCGCCTTTCGCCTTGCCTTAGTAGCCGCCGCGGGATGAGCGGTTGTACTCGCTGAGGGTGTAGGTCAGCTCGCCGTCGCTGAAGCGGATCAGGCGGTGCGGCGCGCCCTTTTGCACCCACCACTCCCACTTCTGCTTGCCGATCTGGGCCTCGACGTGGTAGCAGGGTACCTTCTCGCCTTCGGCGGAAAGCTGGTTCTGCAGGCCCGCGGCGTTGATCACCAGCGGCGCGGAGCTGCGCTCCTCGGGCAGGGTGATATAGGCCTCGAAGGGCCACTGCTTGGCGCTGTAGTTCAGCAGGCGCATGATCAGCGGCATCTGCTGCACATCGAAGCTGAAGGGAAGGGCCCGCATGCGGTCATGCGAGGCCACATCGCCGGCGTCGCGGACGATGGTGACGCGGTCATAGAAGTACTCCACCCGCAGGTGCGGCACCGGCAGCAGGCCGTTGTCCTGGATCATGTCGCCTTCCTGCTGAGCCGCGCCGTCGGGCAGCTCGATGGCGTCGCGCTGGATCAGGCGCGGGCGCAGGCCTTCCAGGCTGGAGAGCACCTCTGTGCGGGCGGCCATGCCATAGTCCGTGGTGCGGGTCAGCACCACCAGGGCCTGGCCCTTCTCGTCCTTGCGGATCTGCACCGCCAGGCTCAGGCTGCCCTTAAGCTGGCCCCTGGCGTCCTGAACCAGATAGAGGCTGTAGTCCTCCGGCAGTTCCTGGGAGAGCCAGTCGGTGGGGCGGTAGATTTCGCTGCCGGGCTTGATGCCCTCGCCCAGCTCGCCGCCGGGGGGATTGAGGAAGGGGTCCTCGCGGGTGCGGGCCAGCTTCCAGGTGCGCTCCTGCTCGGCGGTCCGGGGCCGCGGGCGGCGGATGGGCGTGGTGTCCTGGCCTTCTGCACCCTCAGCCCCGGCGTCCTGCGCTTCCTCGGCCTTGACCTCATCAAAGGTGGCGATGTCCAGGAACATGCCGCCGCTGTCGCTGCCGCCAGTGTTGCCATCGCCGCTGTTCTCATCCGGGGAGGCCGCGGCATTCTCTGGAGCCTGGCCCTCGTCCGAGGCAGCATCATCGCCTGGTACATCCGCAGGTGCATCCGCGGGTGCTTCACTGGGCGCCTCTGTGGAAGTTTCGGCAGGTGTCTCCGCCGGCTTCTCTTCCCCGCTGCCCTTGTCGTCCTTTTTGTCCGCGTCCTTCTTGTCAGCGTCCTTCTTGTCAGCGTCCTTTGCGTCGTCGCCCTTTTTGTCCGCATCCCGGGGCTTCTGCGGCCGCGGTTTGGGCGGGGTATCCCAGTCATCAAGGGCGCGGCCGGCCTGCGGCGCCAGGGCAAGGCAGATCAGTAGCAGCAGCGTGAAAAGGCGCAGCAGCACAGCGGCATAGCTGGCGCCGGGCCCTCGCCCGCCGCAATGCACCTGCTGCTTAACCCTCCGCATGTCCGCTGGCATCTCCATAGGACGCAGGAAACTATAGCGCGATTCAGCCCTGGCAGCCCGGTCTCAGTGCCGGGCGGGCTGTCAGGCTGTGCCGCTGCCGCGGCTAAGCAGCTCCTGCTCGCGCTGCTCTTCCATCTGCTTGTACTTGCGCAGGGTTAGGCGCAGCAGGGTCACGCCCTGGATAAAGCCCGCCACGCTGGCCGCCGTCAGCCCCGCCGTCGCATCGCCTGTGAAGTAGAACAGCGCCGCCATGCCGAGGCCATAGGCCAGTGTGGCCGGCAGCCAGACGATGTTGACCCGCAGCAGCACGTCCACCACCAGCATGAGCAGGATCGCCAGCACCCAGCCGGGGCCGAGGCTTTGCATGCCCCAGAGCGCCGGGCCGGAGAGCAGCGCGCCGCTGTCCACCTGCGCCGCCAGCACCCGCTGCAGGGTGGCCAGGAAGACGCCGCGGACAAAGAGCTCGCGGCCCAGGGGCTGGATCAGGGACAGGTTGATCAGGCCCCAGCTGACATAGCTGAGGGAGGGCGGCGCGCGCAGGATCGCCTCGTCCGCCGCGACAAGCTCGCCGACGCCGAAGAGGCGGCGGCCGAGGCCGCGGGCCAGCACCAGCCAGTACCACAGCACCGGGCCAAGGACCAGGCCCAGCAGCATGCGGCCGGGCAGGCCGGGGGCGGGGGGCGTGTTGTCCACAAGGCCCAGCACGCGCAACAGGACCGCCGCGCCAACGAAGTAAAGGGCGTTGGCCACGCCGGACCAGAAGGCGCAGATGATCAGGGCCAGGGGGCGCCGGCGCGCTTCAGCGCCGCGCACATAGCGCACGTTGATGATGTTCAGCAGGAGCTGCAGGACCAGATAGCCGGTCAGGGCCCAGCCGATCCCGGCCAGGGGGGCCAGTGGCGGGCCCGTCTCACTCAACCGGAGACCACCTGCAGGCGTGAGCGCGGGTCTTCGTCATCCCTGCCAGGCACGGCGCTGCGGGCGCTGACCACCAGCGCCCGCCGGGCCGCAGCGGCGATGCCGGCGCTGTCGAGGCCGTGGCGCGCGCGCAGCTCCTCCTGCGAGCCGTGCTCAATGAAGCGGTCTTCGATACCCACACGCACCAGGGCTATATCGCCCAGATGGCCGCTCTGCTCCAGCCATTCCAGCACGCCCGCGCCAAAGCCGCCGGCCAGGACGTTCTCCTCTGCAGTCACCAGCGCGCAGTGCGTGGATAGCAGCGCGGCAAGCAGGGTCTCGTCCAGGGGCTTGATGAAGCGCGCGTTGATGACGCTCAGCTGAGGCGCGCCGGCCTCGCCGGCCAGCAGCTCGGCCGCCTTCAGCGCCTCGCTGACCTGGTGCCCGACGGCCAGCACCGCCACGGACTTCTCGCGCGGGGCGCTGCTTTCACGCAGCACGCTCCACTGGCCGACATGCAGCAGCTCCGGGGTGTGCCGCATCGGCACGCCCAGGGCGTTGCCGCGCGGGAAGCGGAAGGCCACCGGGGCTTTCAGTTCCAGCGCGGTGAAGAGCATGCTGCGCAGCTCGTTCTCGTCCATCGGCGCCATCACGGTGAAGCCCGGGATCATGCGCAGATAGGACAGGTCGAAGATGCCCTGGTGGGTCTCGCCGTCCGCGCCGGCCAGGCCGCCGCGGTCGAGAGCGAAAACGACCGGCAGCTTCTGAATCGCCACGTCGTGGATCAGCTGGTCAATGGCGCGCTGCAGGAAGGTGGAGTAGATCGCGCAGACCGGCAGCTTGCCTTCCACGGCGAGGCCGCAGGCGAAGTTGACCGCGAACTCCTCGCAGATGCCGACATCGATGGTGCGCTCGGGATAAACGCGGCCGACCTTGTCCAGGCCGGTGCCGTCGGGCATGGCCGCGGTGATGGCGATGACCTCCGGGCGCTGGCGCATCTGTTCGATCAGCGCCTCGGCGAAGATCTGGGTGTAGGTCTTGGTGGAGGCGGGCTTGCTGGCGGCGCGGCCGGCAAGCTTGTCCTTCTCCTCGCTGGCCTGGAGCGGGGCGCACTGGGTCTTGAGCTTCTCCAGGCGCTCGCGCTCGGACTTCTCCAGCTCCGGCGCGATGGAGCGCGGCTTGGCCGCGTGCCAGGTGTAGGGGTCGGCCTCCGCCGGGGCGAAGCCGTGGCCCTTTTCCGTGCGCACATGGATCAGCAGCGGGCTGCCGTCCGGCTCGGCCGGCCAGGACTTGATCATGCGGAAGAGGTCGACGAGGCCGCCGATGTTGTGGCCGTCGAAGGGGCCGTAATAGTTGAAGCCCAGCAGGTCGAAGACAGCGCCCTGCGCGCCGGGCAGCCAGAAATAGTGCAGGGCCTTCTTGACCTTGTCATAGAAGTTGCGGCCGTGCTGGCGCAGCAGGGGCACACGGCCCGAGATCTTCTTGAGCGTGCGGTTGAGGCGGTGCATGTCCGGGCGCAGCTTGAGCTTGCTGAGATAGCGGCTCATCGCGCCGACGTTGGGGGCGATGGACATGCCGTTGTCGTTGAGGATCACCAGCAGGCGGCCCTGGGTCAGGCCGGAGTTGTTCAGGCCGGCCAGGCTGACGCCGCCGGTCATGGCGCCGTCGCCCACTACGGCCACGACCCAGCCGGGGTGGTCCCAGCCGCGGGCGGCCGAAAGGCCCAGCGCCGCAGGCAGGGCGGTGGAGGCATGGCCGGCGCCCCAGACATCGTGCTCTGATTCGTCGCGGCGCAGGAAGCCGGAGAGGCCGTCCAGCATACGCAGGCTGGCGAAGTCGTCGCGGCGGCCGGTGAGGATCTTGTGCGGGTAGCCCTGGTGTCCGGTGTCGAAGACCAGCGCGTCGGTGGGGCTGTCAAAGACATAGTGCAGGGCGATGGTCAGGTCGATCACGCCGAGGTTCGCGCCGAAGTGGCCGCCGGTTTCGTCCAGCGTGGCCAGCAGGAAGCGCCGCATCTCATCGGCCAGCTGCGGCAGCTCCCGCCGCGAGAGCTGCTTGAGCTCGGCAGGCGTGTTGACACGGGCCAGCAGGCTCAGCCCCAGTTCATCGACCAGTCGGGTCATGGACCTGTAACTGTACCACCGCATTCAAGCGCTGCATTTCTTAATCCCAGCGCAGGAAACTGACCGTGCCCACGCCAAAAAATGTGTCGACTCCCGCGATTGAGGCATCACCGCCGCAGACCAGCAGGCTGCTGATTGAGTCTTCCGAGCCAATCTCGGCCGTCTCCGACCAGCTGTTGGCGAAGGTGTCAAAGCTGTGCAGGTAATAAATCAACTGACCATCATTGAACACGAGCGCCGGAGTTCCGTTGACGATGGCCGAACTGATCTCATTTGCGCCAAAGGATGCTTCGGCCACGCGCTGGGGCTGATTCCAGTTCAGAAGCAGGGGGTTGTTGGAGGAGATCTTTTTCATGCCCGGGTCGGTTTCATCCTCATAGACAATGAGCAGAGGACCGGACTCCGACGCGAGGAAGATGTGCGAATCGCCGCCAACAGCGCCGACGGAGTCAAGCACCTGGCGACTGCCCCAGGCGCTGCCGTCGGCATCCGTAGCCTCGATGAACAGGAGGTCCTGATCTGTCTGGTGCGTGTAGGAGATCACCGGGCGGTCGCCGAGCGGGAAAAGGCACTGGTTGAGTCCGACCAGGCCGTCGCTGTCCAGCACCTGATGCGCCGGCCAGGCCAGGCCGGATGCGTCATTGGAGCGGATATAGCGCAGCTCATCACTGCTGAGGCTCAGGTAGGCTATGGCCGGCCGGCCGTTGATGACCCGCAGACTGGGCCGGTAGCCCGTCTGGCCGGTGCTGTCCAGCGTAAGCGGTGCGGCCCAGACGCTTCCCGTGCTGGTGGTCGCGCGGACGTAGTTGAGGTCGAAGCTGCTCAGGTTGCAGAAACTTATGGCCGGCACGCCGTTCACGACTTCCAGATCAATGTCGCCAGGCTCCACGCCGCCCGCGGCGGTGACCTGCGCGCCCCAGGTCTGGCCCAGGGGGTCGAGCGCCCGGATATAGATCAGCATGTTCTGATCATTGTCGGCGTATACCAGCGCCGGATTGCCCTGTACCATCGCCAGCTCGACGCTGTTAAGCTGGCCGCTGGTCGCTACTGTCTGCGGGGCGACAGAGACCCTGACTTTTGAGCTGTCGAGGGCTTGATTCCCCGCGCTGTCGGTCACGCGCAGGCCCAGAGTGAAGTCGCCGATGTAAGGATACAGATGCTGCACCTGCGGCTGCTGGCTGCTGCTGTCCCAGCTCCCATCACCGTTGAAGTCCCATTCATAAAGAACGATGCTGTCACCGGGGTCGCCGCCGGCATTGCTGTTATCTGCATCGGTATTCAGCGTATAGGGAGCAAAGCCGCCCAGGCTGATGCTGTCACTGATCACCGCCTCGGGCGGGTTGTTGCCCGGCAGGGTCACATTGATTTCCACACTGGCGCTGGCGCGCTCGCCCTCGCTGTCCTCCACCGCCACCGTTGCGTTGAAGATCCCGGGCAGTTGATAGACATGGCTGAATACTGGTTCGAAGGTGGTCAGCTCAAAGCCGCCGTCACCTTCAAAGTCCCAGAGATAGCGCTCGATGCCGCCTTCGGGGTCCGCGCTGCCGCTGGCATCAAACTGCACCGCCAGAGGCGCGTCGCCGCCGGCTATGTCGGCCTGCAGGTCCGCGCTGGGCGCGGCATTGCTGTGGAAGGCGAGCAGCTTCAGCCGGCTGATGTCCGCGCTGGCGCCGCCGCTGGCCAGGGCGGCGGCATACATCAGGCCGCCGGGGGAGCTGTGGCGCAGGGGGTCAAGCTGCAGCACGGCCCCGGTACCGCCAGGCGCCAGCAGCTCCCAGCGTCCGCTGCTGAAGTCAGCCAGAGCCAGATGGACTTCGCCTGCTGCAACACTTGCGCTTAGATCAAAGTCCAGATAGCGCAGCTCATCCTGCGCGGGCAGCTCCCAGATGGCCCAGGCCAGTTCGCCTTCGGCGGAACTCAGGGTCAGCAGCGATCCATCAGCGCTGGCCAGAGGGCTGCGGCTGAAGGTCTGCGAGCCGTCCAGCTCAGTACTCAGCAGGCCGCCAGCGCGGCGGCCCGCAGGCAGATCCGGCAGGCCGGCCGGGTCAGCGGCGGTCCCCATGGCCTGCTGAGCACCCTCGCCGGGCTCGGCACTGCAGGCCACACAGGCCAGGCAGAGCAGCACAAGAAGAATCAGCGGCAGGGCTTTCATGTTGCGCTCCGGTCCAGATCTGAACAGGTGGATTCTAACCCGCTGCAATGCGGATTCACGAAAGCGCAGCGGAATCGCGGCACTTGAGGCCTGCAAAAGCCGGCGTGAACGCAGCGCAGGCTTGAAACGACTTAAAGTACAATGGCGGACTCAGGCGGAATATGCGGATAAGGGGACTTCGGGGCAACGCGCCGCTGCGTGGCTGCGCCCTGAACACAGCTGGGCGGGCGCTGCGGACCATGGGGTGCGCGGCATTTTCACGCGGCATCGCCCTGCTGCTGGCGGCCCTGCTGGGCCTGCCTCTGCTGAGCCTGCCCGCCGCGGCTGTGGAATGGCAGAACTACCTTGAGGATGACTTCGAATCCAGCGAAAGCATGTTCTATACCGGCCAGGCCGGTGAAGCCCAGTACAGCATTGATGAGGAAGAAGGCCGTTATGTGATCGACGGCCTCGAGAGCGGCTCGGACAGCCTGTCGGCCCTGACCGACAGCATGTATTACTACTACGTACAGTCCGAGTGCCAGGTGCTGGAGAGCACCGCCGGCGATCTGGCCTTCTGCGGCATCGTCTTCCACTACCACAAGCTGGGTGACGGCCGCCTGGCCTACTATGTCTTTTATACCTATGGCGACGGCTACTACGGCGCCAAGCGCGTCATCGGCACGGATGTTGAGATCCTGCTGCCGCTGAAGAAGACCGACCTGTTCAACCCTGACGGTTACAGCAACACCCTGGCGGTGGACGCCCAGGGCACGCGCTTCAACCTATACATCAACGGCGACTATGTTGATGGTTTCACCGACATGCAGGTTGACGGCGGCGGCTTTGGCTTCTATGTCTCCAAGAACAGCCGGGGCTCCTTCGACAACTTTAAGGTCAAGACCGAGAAGCGCGGCGGCTCCAAGCGCGATGAGGATGAACCCTCGGTGGCCGACGACGGCGCCGAGGACGAAGGCCCGGGCCGCCCTGCGCGCGGCTACTTCGGCGGCTATGAGCCACCGGAGATTCCCAAAGACCCCGAGCGCCCGCTGTACCCCTGGGAAGTCGGCTACGACAAGAGCTACCGCAAGAAAGTGCAGGACGCAAAGGAGCGCGAGGGCGAAGATGGCCGGGGCGCAGACCCTGACGACGCTGATTACATCCCGGACGAGAGCCCGATAAAGCCGGTGCCCGAGGATGAAGACAGCGCGGAGCCGGACGAAGAAGACAAGGACAAGAGCGAGAAGCGCAGCGCCCGGCCCGAGAAGAAGCCCCGCAAAGAAACGGACGAGAAGCGCAGCGACAGCCCGGACAAGCCCGCGGGCCGCGAGCTGCCGGAGTCTGGCGATCCCCCTGCCGAGCAGGATGAGGAGCCTTCCGGCCGCAAGGCCAAAGGCGGGCGTCTGAAGCCCACCGACGGCTTCCGGGAAACCGGCGGGCCGCTGGCCCCGGCCGAGGGGATGCCCGAGAGCACCCGGCAGGTGCGCCCGCCCCAGAAGGGTGACAAGGCCCCCGCCGAGCTGCAGGATGAGCAGGCGCAGGACGAGGAAACGCAGAGCGATGAAGACGCAGGCCTGGAGCTGCCCTCGGAGTCAGGCGACAGCGCTGCGGACGGGGATGCAGAGGCGGGCGCAGAGGACGAGGCCAGCCTGAGCAGTCCGCTGGCTGCCGAGGGTGGCCAGCCGATGGTGCGCCCTGAGCCGCATGCCGGCGGGGAAGCCGAGGGGGCGGAGTCGCCGGATAAAAGTGCTTCGGATGCTGAGGCCGCTGGCGAAGATGCAGGCGCGGCTGAGGCTGAGCCTACGGATGAAGCAGAGCAGCAGCTGGAGATGAAGCCGGAGCTGCCCAGCCGCGGCAAGCCCAAGGGCAAGGATAAAGGCAAGCCCAAGGGCAAGCAGAAGGGCCGCGCGAAGGAAAAGGGCAGCGCGGGCAAGGGCGCCGGAGACAAGCAGGCTGCTGAGCCGGAGAAGACCAGCCAGGCGGCCGACGACAGCGCAAAGGCTGAAGAAACAGCGCCTGCGGACAAGAACGAAAAACCCGCAGAGAACGCTTCCCGCCAGAGCCGCCAGGGTCTGAAGACCGGCGGCGACGACTGGGACAGTGGCAATGCCAGGACAGTGCCCGCTGAGCAACTGCGCCCGAAGCAGAAGCAGCAGGACAAGAAGCAGGAAGAGCCGGTTGACGAGAACGCCGGCGAGTCCCGCCCGCCCGCGGCGGATGAAGAGCCCGCAAAGCAGGCTGATGCAGCACAGCCGGATGAAGCAGGCAGCGAAGAGACTGCGCTGCAGGAACTGGCGGAAGCTCAGCCGGAGGCGGATGCCGAGGGCCTCGACGGCTTTGCCGGACAGCAACAGGACCTGGGCCTGCCGGATAGCAGCGGCGAAGGCAGCAACAGCCTGGAAACTGATTCAGCTTCTGAAAGTGAGATGCCCGCGGATGAGGCAGCCCTGCTGACAGATGAAGCGGCGGACGCTGGCGGGACGGAAAGCGCTGGCGCGGATGACCCGCTGCAGAAGCAGGCGCGGCCGCCGGCGCGGGAGCTGCCCGGCGAGCAGCCGGAGCTGGAGAGCGGCGCCATGAAGCACTCCCTGCTGCTGGATTATGTGAATGTCTCGACCGTGCAGGACGACTTCAGCCAGCAGCGCTGGCCGGTCGCCGATAACGACAGCTCGGCCTATCGCTACAGCGACGGCGCCTATGAGCTGGATAACCTGGCGGCGCAGACCATGGCGATCTCCTACCAGCAGGACAGCTTTGTGGACTGCGAGCTGAGCTGCGATGTGAGCTTCCTGGGCGGCGAGACCGCCGTGGGCTATGGCCTGGCCGGGCGCTTCATGCTTGAGGAAGGCGCGGTCAGCTATTACGCGCTGTTTGTCTCCTCCTCCGGCGAAGTGCTGTTGCTGAAGGTGCTGCGCGGCGAGGAAATCGTGCTCAGCGACTGGCAGCCCTGCCCTGCCCTGCTGCAGGGGGAGGCCAACCGCCTGAGCCTGGAGCTGGTGGGCAACACGATCCGCGCCAGTGTGAACGGCGAGCTGGCCCTGCAGGTTGAGGACGGGGATATCTCCGTCGGCGGCTATGCCCTGCTGGCCGGTCCCGGAGTGGCGGCGAGCTATGACAACCTGCTGCTGCGTGGCGTGCGGGCGCAGTAGCAGCCCGCGCGGGAGCTGAAGCCGAGCTGGTAAACAGACAGTGAGGACGCAGAGTTCCGCTCAGGCTTCGCTGCCGGGATGCTTATCCTTGCGGCTGTAGCTGCCCTTACCCTTCTTGGCCTTATGCGGCTTGTCTGTGCCCACGTTCACGCTGAACCAGGCCCAGTCAGGGCGGCGCGTGTGCTGGGCTGCTATCTGCTCAGCGCTCGGAGCGGCGCCTCCGCTCCGGCTGAGGCTCTGCAGACGCTTCTTCCTGCTCTTGCTGCGTGACATCCGGGGCATTTATACCCGCTGCGGCTGATCTTTCGCGTCTGTCTGCGCTCCGCCTGTCATAATCCCCCGCCCGGCGAACCGGGGGAGGAACTGCAATGATCAGGATCACGGCCATTCAGATGGAAGGCGACACCGACCACGAGAAGATCGAACGGCTGCGCTGGGTGTCGATGGGCTCAACCGCCACGGGCGAGAACACCCTGGATGAGATTGTCGAGTTCATTGAGAACGGTGAGCGCGTTGTGGTCACCGAGGGCAAGGATGTGATCCCCGTGCGGGTGGTGCTGGGCCAGACCAAGCCTTACCTGCGCACCTTCTGGAAGGGCGAGTACCGCGACCACCTGCTGGATTTGCCGGTCTTCTTCGACTGAGGCTGCTTGAGAAAGCAACCGAGCGGCGTGATTGATGTAGGGTGGAATCAGCGCTTCGCGGCAGAAGAAAAAAAGAAAAACCCCGCGGGTCAGAACACTGTCAGCGCCGCAACCTCCCGCTTAGTGCTGCTGCCTTCCGGCCCTGACACGGTTCGCAGTGTTTGCCCGCAACAGGCCCGACCCACGAGGCAGAGCATTTTACCCCAAAGCAGGGCCGGCCGACAACTGCTGCCAGCCCGCCCTGGCGAGCTGCAGGCAGCTCAGGACCCGGCGGTATCCTGACTGATGCGAGCTTTGCGCTACACCATCAACATCACCCTGGACGGCTGCTGCGACCATCGCGTGGGCATCGCTGATGCGGACCTGCACCAGTATGCCGCCGGGATCATCGCCGAGTCCGATGCCCTGATTTATGGAAGGGTGGTGTACCAGATGATGGAAGAGGCCTGGCGGCCGGTGGCCGAGACAGGCCTGCAGGCAGACTGGATGGAAGACTGGATGGTGCCATTCGCCCGGACTATCCATCAGGCCCGGAAGTATGTTGTCTCGGACAGCCTGCCGCAGGTGGACTGGAATGCGCAGCTCGTGCGCGGGCATGAGCTTGAAGCGACGGTGTGGCAGCTCAAGCAGCAGCCGGGCCGCAGGCTTTCCACGGGCGGGGTGCGGCTGCCGCTGGCCCTTGCTGAGCTGGACCTGATTGACGAGTATGAGTTCATCGTCCACCCCCGGGTGGCGGGGCATGGGCCGACACTGCTGGCGGGGCTCTCGCAGCTTGTTGACCTGAAACTGGAGGATCGCAGGGAGCTCCGCTCAGGTGCGGCGATACTGCTTTACACGCCAAAACGCTGAGGCTGCGCGAAGGCTTATTGCCTCGCAGAAACAACGCGGCTGCAGGGCAGTCGTTCAGCGCGTTGCCTGGCCTACAATCGAAGCATGCAGCCCTTTTGCCCTGTGTCTTCCGTATCACGCCTGCGCCTGCCCGCGGGCCTCCTGCTGCTGGGCCTTACGGCCGCGCTTGCTTTGCTGGCCGCCTGCGGCCGCGCCTCGGCGGGTCAGCTTGAGCCGGGCCTGCAGACAGCGCCTGCGGCTTTTGCCAGCCTGGGCCTGCCAGGCCCGGACAGCCTGCTGCGCAGCGCCAGCGCTTATCCGGCCCTGCGCCTGGGCAGCCAGCATCTGCCGCAGACCGGGGCGGGCCTGCAGTACAGCGGCTACAGCGCAGTGCTGAGCCCGCAGCCGGGACAGGGCATGGATGGCCTGGCCTGGGCTGTCTATGGCTTCAACGCCGAGGGGTTGGGCGGCAACCTGAACCTCAGCTACGGCTTCGAGCCGGGTATGACCGGCGCGGCGCAGGATTTCTGGCTGGCGGTGGCCAACTTCAGCCAGCAGCGCTGGGACTGGCACAGCGCGGTTCCATCCGGCGCCCTGAGCCTGAACGCGAACACGAACCTGCAGGACGGCCAGGCTCTTGTTGTGCTGGCCTTTCGCGGCAGCGCGCCCTGGCAGCTCAACTGGGTGCGCCTGGGGCCCGCCGGGCCCTCGCCGCATGACGTGATCACCGCCGGCTGCAGCAGCGTGCTTGGCGGCCACTACATCAGCCGCTCGACCTGTGACAACCCCAGCTTTGAGCCCCTGCTCTGGGCCAGCCAGGACGGCATCGGCGGCGACAAGCTGGGCCTGCAGCGCACGCAGCCCGTGCCGGGCTGGGCCGGCTATCACTATGACGGCCGCGTTCTCTTCTGGTCCGGGCATGAGGGCTTCTGGGGCACTGGCAACGACGCTAAGGGCGACAATGATCTCTTCCGCACCCAGGCGCTACGCTGGCTGCTGGACGGCGGAACGAAGGTGCTGTGCCTGCGCAGCCATGGCGGCGGGCCGGACAGCAGTGGCTTCAGCGCGGCGGTCAAGGCCGCGCTGGCCGGCGAGGGCGTGAGCTTCACAGACAGCAATGCGGCTCCGACGGCCGAGCTGCTGGCGGAATACGACCTGGTTTACATCGGCCATGGCGACAGCTATACGCCGGAGGAAGTGGACACCGTGATGGCCTGGCTGGAGGCTGGCGGCAGTCTGTTGCTGGCGGCTCAGGGCTGGGTCTGGAGCGGCGAGGAACTGCCGCTGCATCCGCTGAACCAGTTCGGCGCGCGCTTTGGCTGCTGGATCAGCAACGGCCTGCTCAGCGATGCCTCGGCGCCTAATGGACAGGCCGATACGCCAAACTTTGCCGTCGCGCCGCTGAGCGAGTACAAGCCCGCGCGGGTGATCGTGCTGCGCACTAGCGAGACGGATGTGAACACGGTAAAGGAGCTGGCCGCAGCCAGCCCGAACGATATCTACGTTGTTGAGGGCCAGCACATGGGCCTGCAGCTCCTGAGCAGCGACTGGCCGCTGCTAAACGACCCCCTGGCCACGATCAACACACTGGACCAGATGTACCTGGAGCAGGTGGCGATGGTTGGAGACCAGAACCGGCCCTACGGCGGCGAGCTGACCTGGATCATTACCCAGCATGCGCCATCAGCCGGCTGGTACATGCACTCCGGCAACCCGATCGTGATCCAGGACTATGCCTCGGGGGATCTGGTGCAGAGCTTTAATGACCATGGCCATCCGGGCTGGGGCCTGCCGCATGAGCACGGCCACAACATGCACCTCTCAGCCTGCGCATACCTCTTCGGCGCGGACGCGGTCGAACCCTGCGCGAACATCTGGAGCGTGCGCACCTTTGAGCGCATGGGCTGGGACCTGAACCAGAGCGGGCATCCGGACTACTACCAGGCCGGCTATGACTATCACTATGCGCCAACGCAGAACTACAGCGATGTGCAGGCCAGCGCCTGGATCTGGCTGGGCCTGCTGGACCTGATCTGGAAGAAGTATGGCTGGGAGGGCATGGAGAGCTTCCTGGCTGAGGCGGCACTCGACGCCAAGAACGGCGTCACAGCGCCGGACGACGCTTTCCGCACGGCCTATCTGGTGGAGGGGCTCAGCGCGGCCTACAGCCTGGACTTCAGCCCCCTGTTTGACCATTGGGACTTCCCGTTGACGGATGCCACCAGGGCGGCGACGGATGTGTATCCCGACGCCGAAATTCCCTGGAACTAAAGGGCCTCGGCTAAACTTGGCGCAGTGGCGCGGCTTGGGCTGATAACTGGTCCGGCGGGTTCCGGCAAGACAGAGCTGGTGCTCAATGAGGCGGCCCAGGCATCCCTGGACCAGCCTCTGGGCCCGCCGCTGCTGATCATTGTCCCGGAGCAGCAGGGCGTGCAGACCGAGCGAGCCGCCCTGCAGCGCATCGCGCGCCTGCGCGGCAGCGCTGACGGGACTGCTGCCAGCTCGAGGATCCGCGTGCTCAGCCTCAGCCGGCTGGCGCGATTGCTGGAGGAGCGCAGTGGCCGGCACAGCCAGCCCCTGAGCGAGCTGCAGCGCCGCCTGCTGGTCTGGCGCCTGCTGGAGCCTGGCCGAGAGCGCGAGGCCCGTGCGCAGGTCTATTCGGACCTGCTGGCAGAGCTGGCCCTGTGGCAGACCCGCCCGGAAGAGCTGGAACAGTGCAGCGCGCAGCTTTCGCTGCAGGCCGCTGCGGCCGCCGAGCTGCCCCTGCGCCAGAAGCTGGAGCAGCTTTCCGCCAAGCTGAGCACCCTGGCTGCGCTGCAGCGGCGCTATATCGCTGCCTGCGAGGCCCAGGGCCTGGATTTCCGGCCGGCCCCGGCGCGGATACCCGAACTGCTGAGTGAGGAGAACTGGCCCGGGCTGAGCCGCACGCGGGTCTGGGTCGACGGTTTTGCCGGCTTCACGCCGGCTGAGGAAAGCGCTCTGCAGGCCCTGCTGAAACACTGCGAGAGCGTCAGCGCCACAGTGCTGCTGGACCCGCGGCGGCGCTACGGGCCGCTGGAGTCGGATACCCGCGACTGGTACGCGCCCGGGCGAGCCCTGCTGGAGCGCTGGCAGCTGCTGGCCCAGCGCAGCGCGGCGGCGCAGACACAGCTGCTTGAGCTGCCCCAGCCGCAGGCCTGGCCCCCGGGGCACCCCCTGGGGCAGCTGGCGCTGGAGCTGCCGCAGGCTGGCATGCGCATCGCCGCGGCGGAGCAGGATGAGATCCTGGCCGTGGCCTGCGCGGACGAACGCCAGGAGGTTGAAGCGGCGGCCCAGCATATCCGCGAGCTGCTGCTGCCGCCGGAGTCCGGCGGACGGGGCATCCCGGCGGGGCGGATATCAGTGGTGCTGCGCAGTGTGGAGCACTATGCCCCGCTGATCCGCAACATCTTTCACGACTATGAGATTCCCTTCTTTCTGGACCAGCGCCGCAGCCTGGCACACCATCCCGCGGTGGAGCTGCTGCGCAGCGGCCTGCGTCTGGCACTGGGCCTGGCCGGCCAGGAGGACATAGCGGCGCTGCTGCGCTGCGGCCTGCTGCCGGCGCCGGAGGATGAAAGCCTGCGCGCGGCGGCCGACGCCTTGCTGGCCTATGCGCGGCGACACGGCCTGCGACCGGGGCTGTGGCTCAGCGACAGCGACTGGCGCTTCAGCGGCGGCCTGCTGGGCTCCGAGGAGAGCCTTGACGATGAGCGCCTGAGACAGCGCGAGGAAAGCCTGGCGCGGCTGAACGCCTGGCGCCGGAAGATCCTGGCGCCGATAGCCGCGCTCTCACGGCGGCTGAGGGGGCTGGAGCGGCCGCGGCTTCGGGAGCTGCTGGCCTGCGCCTGGGAAGAGCTCTTCAGCGCGGCGACGGCGCAGCAGATGGAAAGCTGGGCCCTGCAGGCGCAGCAGCGCTCGGCTGGCAGCGGCCGTGAAGCCTCCTACATGGGGGACAAGGCGCAGCTGCACCGGGCGGTATGGCCTGCGCTGGCCGCGCTGCTTGACGCGCTGGATGCCGTCGCCGGCGAAGAGCGCATGGAACCGGCGGAGGTTTGCGCCTGGCTGGAGGCCGGCCTGGCGGCGCTGGATACCGGCTTCCCCCCGCCTCTGCTGGACACAGTGCTGGTGACGCAGATTGACCGCGGCCGCCACGGGAGCGTGGATGCGACCCTGCTGCTGGGACTGAGCGAGGACCTGTGGCCGCCGGCCCAGGCGGAGTCCGCGCTGTTCTCCGACCTTGAGCGCGAGCTGATCAACGCGGGCCCGGAGGGCGGCGGCGACAGCGATATGCAGCTGCTGGCGGCCGGTGCGCGCCAGCAGGCCCAGCGCGAACCCTGGTTCTTCCTGGTAGCCATCACCCGCCCGGCCCGGCACCTGTATCTCAGCCGGCCGGCATCCTCAGCGGATGGCCAGCTGCGCCCGGCATCGGCATATCTGCGCGCGCTGCTGGACAGCATCGGCCTGCAGGAGCGCGGGGCAGAGCAGCTTTGCGCCGAGCGCCTGGAACGCGGCAGCCTGTATCTGCCGCCGGCGGAACTGGCCGCGCGCCTGGCCGGCGCGGAGCCCGGGCTGTTATCCGCGCTGCCGCAGCTTGAGCGGCTGCTGCTGGCGCAGGCGCCGGACGCGCTGAGCGCGGTGCGCTGGTCGCAGGCCGAGTATCAGCGCCGCGGCCAGCCCCTGCCGCTGGACGCGCCGACACTGGAGCTGCTCTTCCAGCGCACAGGCCAGACCCGCCTGCGGGCCAGTGCCTCCCAGCTTGAGGCCTTCGCGCTCTGCCCCTTCCGGCACTACAGCCGCTACCTGCTGCGCCTCAGTGAGGAACAGCCGCCGCTATTTGACGCCCGCACCATGGGCTCCTTCTACCACAGCCTCTTTGAGGGCCTCGTGCGGCGTCTGCAGGTGAGCGCGGCACAGGAAAGCTGGGCGGCCATCGACAGCGAGCGGATTGAAGCCGAGGCCGCCGAAGTGCTGAGCGAGCTTGGCGCGGTGCTGAAACTTGAAACGGACTATCAGCGGATTGACTTCCTGCTGCTGCGCGCGCGCGCCATCCTGGCCCAGCATGCGCAGCTCCTGGCCGCGATGCTGGCCGAGGGCCGTGTGCCCCTGGCGGCGGAGCTGGCCTTTGGCGAGCAGCCCGGCAGTCAGCTGCCGCCCCTGCGCCTGGACTTCCCCGGCGGCGAGCTGCTGCTCTCGGGCAAGATTGACCGCCTGGACCGCGACAGTCAGGGCCAGGCCAGTGTGGTGGACTACAAACTGGGGCAGCGCAGCTTCAAGGACATGCAGCTGCTGGCCGGCGCCCAGATCCAGATGTATGTGTATCTGCTGGCCCTGGCCCAGGGGGAGGCCGGCCGCCGGCCCGCCCAGCTTGAGCTGGAGCTGCGGCCCCACAGCGCCTGCTATCAGAGTATCGAGCCGAGCTGGGCCGATTCAGGGCTGAAGCTGAACGCCAGCCAGCGTGAGCTGGCCTCGGCTGAGGATGGCGAGTGGGAAGCAGCATCGCGCGCCGGCGCGGCGCAGAAGCTGCGTCCCAGCCTGGAGCTGGTGCGGCGCCTGCTGAGCGGCATTGCCGCCGATATCGCTTCCGGCTCGCTGGCGGTCAGCCCGCTACGCGACGGGCCGCAGTGGCGGGCCTGCAGCAGCTGCGACTTCCGCAGCGTCTGCCGTTTCGACCCGCTGAGCCAGGGCCAGTACCGCAGCACGGAGACTGTCGCCAGGCGCAACCTGCAGCGCAGCGGCCTGAATCCCCGGGAGCTGGCCCGCGAGGGCTTAGCCCGCCCGCGGGGAGGCGGCCGATGAGCGGGCGGCGCTGGACAGCGGCACAGCTTGAGGCGATCAACGCGCGGGACTGCGAGCTGGCGGTGAGCGCCGCGGCAGGCTCGGGCAAGACATCCGTACTTGTGGAGCGCGTGCTGCGCTGCGCCCTGGGCCAGCAGCTTGACGCGCAGGGGCTGGCCCGTGACAGCGCCGCGCTGGCGATTCCGCTCGACCGTCTGCTGATTGCGACCTTCACTAACGCCGCGGCGGCTGAGCTGCGCTCGCGCCTGCATGAGCAGCTGGGCCGTGAGCTGCAGCGCCGGGTGGAGGCCGGGCAGCCGACCCGCCTGCTGCGCGAGCAGCTGGCGCTGCTGCCCCTGGCCTCCATCGGCACACTGCATGGCTTCTGCCTGGAGCTGATCCGGCGCTATGGGCATGAGCAGGGACTGGCCTCCAGCCGCGTGCTGAGCGAGCATGAGAGCCGCCTGCTGCTGCATGAGCAGGCTTCGCGCTTTCTGGACGAGAAACTGGGCAGCGGTCAGGAGGAGCTGCTGCGCCTGGGCCTTGACTGGGGCGGGCAGGACGGCGTGGGGGCCGAGGACCTGTCGCGCAGCAGCGCCGGCCGCGGCCTGCGCCCGCTGCTGCTGATGGTCTATGAGCTGCGGCGCAGCCTGCCGGACCACGAGGCCTGGTACAGCCAGCACCTGGGCTGGGCTGACCTTGACCCGCAGAACTGTGACCCTGGCCATCCCCTGCTGGCGGCGCAGATAGAAGAGCTGCGGGCCTGGCGCGACAGGTGGATCGCCAGTGATGCGGCCTTTGGCCTGAGCCTTGGCAGCGAGCTGCCGGATGCCGGCTTCCTGCAGACCATTGCGGCGCGGCGCCTGGCCCTGCAGGACCTGCGCCTTGATCTGCACTGGGACAAGCTGGGTATCCATCTGGACGAGTCCCTGCGCAAGACCAGGCTGGACCTGCCACACAAACCGGCACTGACCGAGGGCTATCGCCGGGACATCGACAAGGAGAGTCCCTGGTACGAGCGGATTCCGCAGTACAACTCGGCCTTCGCGGAAGAGATAAAGGACTGGCAGGAGCACTTCAGCCGCCGACCCTTTGCCCAGGTGGCGGCGGACGAGAACCATGTGCGCGGGCAGATCAGCCTGCTGTGGTCACTGGCCGCGGACTTTGAGCAGCGCATCAGCGCCTACAAGCGCGAGCGCGGCTGGCTGGATTACTCGGACATGGAGCGCGGCGCGCTGGAGCTGCTTAGCGCGCGGGACGAGGCCGGCCGGCCGCTGCGCGATGAATCGGGCGGCCTGCGGCCCAGTTCAGTTGCGCTGGAGCTGCGCAGCCGCTATCTGGCAGTGCTGGTGGATGAGTACCAGGACACAAGCCCGCTGCAGGCGGCGCTGCTGGAGCTGGTCTGTCCGGAGCTGCCCCTGCCGGATGGCAGCGGCAGCTTCCGCCCGCGCTTTGTGGTGGGCGACGTGAAGCAGAGCATTTACTCCTTCCGCCTGGCCGAGCCGGAGCTTTTCATCCGCCTGCAGGCCCGGCTGCGCAGCGCGGAAATGGCCGGGCAGCGCCTGGTGTTGCTGCGCGAGAACTTCCGCTCCCGCCGGGGGGTGGTGGCGGGGATCAACCGCCTGCTGGGCGGCCTGATGAGCCTGGAGCTTGGCGGCGAGGATTATGCAGAGGCGGCGCTGATTTACAGCGCCGGCTATGAGGCCTTTGAAAGCGAGGCGCAGACTGCGGCGCGGCAGGCCGAGCCGGCACTGCGGATCAGTCTGGTGCCTGAGCCGGAGCCGAGCCCTTCTGAAGACGCGCTGCCTGAGCGCGAGAGCAGCATGGAAGAGCCAGCCACTGAAGAAGAAGGCCCAGGCGGCGGCGAGGATGAAGACAGCCCTGAGCTGCAGCGCAGCGTCTACCGCGCGGTGGCCCGGCGGCTGCTTGAGCTGAAGGCCGAGGCCGACGGCGGCCACCTGACCGTGCTGGACCACGCCATCGGGGCGCTGCGTCCGGCGCAGTGGGGCGACATGGTGATCCTGCTGCGTTCCACCCGCGGGCGGGTTGAGACACTGCGCGAGGAACTGGAGCGCGCCGGCGTGCCCTGCCTGGCCCTGGGCCGCAGCGGCTTTTATGAGCGGCCGGAGGTGCTTGACGCACTGAGCCTGCTGAAGGTGCTGGACAACCCGCTGCAGGACACCGCGCTGGCCGCACTGCTGCGCGGCCCGGCCCTGGGCCTCAGCGCACAGGAGCTGCTGCAGGTCGCGCGGCCGGACATCTTCGCCGCCCAGGATGAGGGCGCCGATGCGGGTCCGCTGCCAACCAGCCGCGAGCCCCTCTGGCTGCGGCTGCGCTACAGCGCGGCGCGACACCCTGACGGCGGCCTGCGGGCCCGCCTGCTGCTGTTCATCGCGCGGCTGGAACACTGGCGCGACCTGGCCCGCGATGAGCCGCTGAACCTGCTGCTGCACCGCCTTTACCGCGAAGCCGGGCTGCTGGCCGCGGCGGCGGCGCAGGACCGCGCGCAGCAGCGCCGGGCCAACCTGGAGGAGCTGCTGCGCCTGGCCGGGGAGTTCAGCTCCTTCGAGCGCCAGGGCATCAGCCGCTTCCTGCAGTTCATTGAATCATCGCGCCGGGCTGCCGGCGATACCGGCGAGGCCGTGCTGGGCGAGTCCGGCCAGCAGCAGGTGCGGATCCTGACCGTGCACCAGTCCAAGGGCCTGGAGTTCCCCATCGTGCTGCTGCCGGACCTGCAGCGCCGCTTCAACCAGCAGGACCTGGGCCGCGACCTGCTGTGGCATCCCCGCGCCGGTCTGGGCGGCCGCTTCTATGACTATCAGGCCCGGCCGCCGCGGCGGGCCGTGACCCTGCAGCTGGAACAGGTGCGGCGGGCCAAGCGCGCGGACCTGCTCAGCGAAGAGCTGCGCCTGCTGTATGTGGCCCTGACCCGCGCCCGTGAACGCCTGGAACTGATCAGCGGCCTGCCGCGCAGCTTCAAGGCGGAGAAGGCCGTGGCCGCCAGGCCGCAGGAGGCCCGCAGCTGGCTGGACTGGCTGGCCTTGCAGCTGGGCCCGCAGCTGCTGCAGTGCCTGGAAGAGGGCAGCGCGGAGCTGGCCGAGGCGCAGGCGCGAATCAGCCTGCAGCTAATGCTGCCGGGCGGAGCGGCGGCGGCGGAGCATGACGGAGGCGCGGCGCAGGAGCAGGACCCGCTGGCGGCCGCGCTGCTGCGCGACCAGGGCCGCGGGATGCTGAGGCTGCTGGAGGCGGCAGGAGCGCAGTCGGCCCAGCAGCGCCTGCCGGGCAAACTGAGCGTCAGCCACATCGCGCACCAGCCGCCTGCGCAGTCTGGCCCGGATGCCCCGGACAGCGAGTTTGTGCTGGAGGGCTTTGAGCAGCCAGCCATTGAGCTGCGCGATTACCAGCCCCCGCGGCTGCTGTCCAGCAGCGAAGCTGACACAGAAGAAGCTGTCCTTGCCGGGCCGGATCCGCGCGCTCTTGGTACGGCCACACACCGCCTGTTGCAGGAGCTGGACCCGGCGGCGCCGGGCTTTGCGCGCTATGCGGTGCGCGAAGAGCTGGCCGGGCTGCGCGATGCCCTGCTGCAGCGCGGGCTGCTGGATCCGCTGGCGGCCTCTGCTTTGAGGCTGGACCGCATCGCCGCGCTGGTCACGGAGCTGCAGCCGCGGGCCCGGGCGCTGCTGGCCGAGGGTGGCCAGGCCTGGCGCGAGCTGCCCATCGGCCTTTTGGTGCCCGAGGCCGAGCTGGCCCGCCTGCCGGCTTTCAGCGCGGGCCAGGCCGCAGACAGCGCATATGGCAGCGGCAGTGTGTATGTCCAGGGCACCATCGACCTGCTGCTGGCGGGTCGCACAGAAGCGCTGATAGTGGACTACAAGACCGACCGCGGCGCATCTGCAGAGACCCTGCTTGCGCGCTACAGCCAGCAGCTTGAGTGGTACGCGCGGGCTGTGCGGCTGCTTCTGCCCTCGCACAGTGTGCGCTGGGCGATATATGGCCTCGACCGCGCCGGCTTGGTGCTGCCGGATATAGCCTGAGCCGGTGCTGGCTAAGCCCGCATCATCCCTCCGCAAAGACAGAGGAAAGGGCGGGATTGCCTCCGACCTGATGGTTCAAGTTAGCTGCGGGCGGTGCCTCAGTAAGTTTGCAGTTCAATCAGGATGCCGAACTGCATCTCCACCGTAGTAGGTGAAAACATCCCTGAAAAGCACCTCGTTAGCCTGCTCGCCATAGGCGGTGACTTGGATCGCACCGCTGAGGGGCATTCCCTCGCTTGGGGTACTCAACAGCAGTTCTCCGGACTCCAGGTTTCGAATCTCATCCTCTGTCAAGGCTCGGAAATCCAGCGCCAGTGGAGCCCAGGCTGAGCTTTCAAATGACGTGTAGTACTTGCCTGTCAGCGGGTCAATGCTGTAAAGGGCCTGACACAGTTGAGTTCGCGCGTCACTATTCTTGAATTGCTCCCAAGAACTGCCATCAGTAAACCTTGCACTAAGTAGATCGGCCCCATCTTTGGGCATTACGCCATGTGCGAAGTAGTACTGGCCAACATAGTGGGCAGTAGTTGGGAGCGAAGCAGTAGTCTGTCCGCATAGAACGGCACCCAGTCGCTTCAGGTCCTTTGGGCTCAGCTCCGACGAAACTACCTGCTTGCCTTCGCATCTGCGGTACTCGTCCAGCAGCGAACGCGCGGAGTCAGGCATGGAGGCCTGAGACGAAGCCAGTGTGTGGATAGTGACTTGTTCCGCGAAATTGGCTTCCAAGTCTGAGCTGACCAAGGCCTGCCTTATCTTCGCTGCGGAATAAACGTACTGGCGGTCGTTGACCTGCTGAGCAGACTCGGAATTGACGCAGCCAGTCAGTGCTTGCAGCAACCCGAACAGTAGTGAGCAGGCAAGAAGAGAATCGCGAATCATAGAAACCTCCCTGGGAAGTTGGATGCTGGCTGCCGCGTTAGCAGTCTTCGCACAAATAGAATACGTAGGCCTCTCCCCACTGACTCATACTGCAAGGCATATCTGCGCCAGCTGTGCATCGGCAGACGTCGCGAGTGAAACTGCGCCGCCTGATGTTTGATTTGATCAGGTTTCCGACCCCATCCCTTGCGTTCATCTCATCGCTGTGTGACTCTGTCTCGATTGTGATGTAACCCTCCTCCGTGTCGGTATGACAGAAGAGCGAGAAGCTACCGCAGCAGTCAAAATTTACTGTGTTTGTGACAGAGAAATGCTCGGTCGCTACGTTGTTGTAGCAGCACCAGTGCGGAATGTTCAGAGATTGATGCAGTAGCTCTGCGTCCTCTACCCAAGCATCGGTGATTGGTTCGTCGGGGACTTCAACGCAGTCAGCATCATGCCCACTGCTCGTCGCGGGTCCCAATACAAGCCCTGAACAGATGAGCAGAAGTACTAACTTAGAGCTCCTTAGCATAGCTGTCTCCATTATGAATCTCTTGTGGAGATATAGGCAGTATATATATATATATGTATATTGGCAACCTAAAATGAGGTGAAATCTCTGCCCGGACACCAATTGCCGTTTTCGCTAAGCGTCATCCAAAAATGGCCAGAGAAGAGTACGGTCCTGACCTTGGCGCCATATACAGTGACATGAAAGCCCTGCTGAATCTTCTCGCTTCTCTTTGCTCCAACCTGAACAGGAGGTATAGAGCCACCCCTCGTCTTCCTGATGGAGCCAAACCCCCTGAGTGGCACAATTCTGATTCCATAAGGTTCACCGCCAGATTCGAAGGATGTAATCAGCTTGCCGGTCGCAGCGTTGATTCCACTTTTTACCAACGTCAGTTTGTCTTTGTCGATAGCCGTGTCGAAAGCTGCGTCACTGATAGTTAAGTGGCCCTCAGCTGTCGCCAAAATTCCTGAGCTAGCGACCACCAGCTCTTGTCCGTCCTGTGGCAGCCTGCCATGCTCTGCGTAGAAGGACATAGCCTTGTATATTGGGAGTGTCCCATGGAACGTCTGTCCATTCTGCCATGACAAGGACCTGACCAGTCTCAACTCCTGGGTACTCAGCGAGCTAACCTCTACACTGTTCAGCGCCAGGTTCCCCGGATAAATATGAGATTGTTGCTCAGGTATTGCAGTGCTGAAGTAGTCGGCGAGATCAAGGGCGGCAAGGCGGGTCCTAGTAGCTTGTGGTATGTCTGTGAATTGCGCGACTTCGGGCTGCCATCCCCAGAGTGCCATGCTTTGAAAGTCGCATACCCACCATGCGAGGACAAGAACCGTGCCTGCGGCGCCAAATGCCACAAGTGCTCTTATGGCCTTGGTCCCCTTTGGCATGCAGCAGTCCTAAATCCCGCCGACCGGCCCGGTCTGGGCGCGGGTGCGTGCGAACTGGTCGACGCGGTTGAGCACTTTGTCGGAGAAGTCGGTTTCCTTCTGCTCCAGCAGCTTGAAGTCGTGCGGGCTGGTGGCGGCGTTGAGGGCGGTTTCGTAGGTGATCTTGCCCTTCTGGTAAAGCTTGAGCAGGTAGCGGTCGAAGGTGATCATGCCTTCGCTCTCGCCTTCCTCCATCGCCATCTTGATCATCTCGGTCTTCTCGGGGTCCTCGATGAACTCCTTGATACGGCCGGTGGACTTCATGATCTCCATCGCCGGGATACGGCCGCCGCCGACCATCGGCAGCAGGCGCATCGAGACGATGGCCTTGATCGTTTCAGAAAGCATGATGCGGGCCTGCTGCTGCAGGCTTTCGGGGTAGAAGTCGACGATACGGTTGATCGTACGCACGACGTCCAGGGTGTGCAGGGTGGAAAGCACCAGGTGGCCGGTGAGGGCGGCCTGGAAGGTGGCGTTGACCGTCTCGCGGTCGCGCATCTCACCCACCAGCATGATATCCGGGTCCTCTCGCATCGCGCCGCGGACGGCGTTGGCGAAGGAGTTGGTGTCCACGCCAAGCTCGCGCTGGTTGATGATCGCTTCCTTGTCGTAGAGGACGTACTCGATGGGGTCCTCGATGGTCAGGATGTGCACCGGGCGGCGGTTATTCACATAGTCGATCATCGAGGCCAGGGTGGTCGACTTACCGGAACCGGTGGTTCCGGTGATGATGATGATGCCGCGGTGCTCGAGGGCCAGCTCCTCCATGATGATCGGGAGGTTCAGCTCCTCGAAGCTGGGGATGCGGTCGTTGACCAGACGGATCGCGCTGGCCAGGCTGCCCTTCTGGCGGAAGATGTTGACGCGGAAGCGGCCGCGCTTGCCATCCTTCGTCAGAACATAGGAGAAGTCGATCTCGTTCTCTTCCTCAAGACGGTACTCGCGCTTGGGAGTCAGGAGCTGCTTGCACAGGCGCTCCATGTCCTCCTCGTTGAGCAGGTCGTATTCGCTGGGCATCAGGTCGCCATCGATGCGGTAGAAGGGCGGACGGTCGACACCAAGGTGGGTGTCAGAGGCGCCTTTCTTCATCATGGTGAAGAGGATGTCGTCAATGTGAATCGCCATGTCGTTTCCTTGAGTGAAGCTGCCAGGCCGCAGCAGAGCGCGAGCGCTGCCCCGGCGCGTAGTACAGCCTGATTATAACAGGATCGGGCCGGCTTGGAAGAGGGCCGGTCCATCCCGGGCGCTGGCTCAGGGCTGGGCCGGTGCGGCAGAGCGCTGCAGCGTGAAGCTGCGCGTGTCGCGGTAGGGCGAGCCGTCCGCCACTGTTACATTTCCCACAAACTGCGCCGCCTCCGCCCCGGCGGGCAGGCGGATGCGAACCGTGGACTGGCGCTGGCTGGTCTCCTCAGAGACCAGAACCCGCTCAAACTCCGGCGGGAAGGCCCAGGTGACCAGGAAGGGCGGACCGCCGGTTTCCCAGACCGCGCTAAGCGTCACTTCGCTGCCACCGGGGGCGGGGGCGGGCACGCTGACGCTGTTAATGTGGACGCGGAAGGTGGGCAGCGGGTGCAGGTCAGAGTTCTTGGGGCCGCAGGATGCGAGAGCCATACAAACGGCAATCAGGACCAGGGACACGATCAGGCGCATAGTTCACCTCAGCCGGAAGTGCCTAGATTATGCCGCAGCCTGACCGGGCTGTCACAGCGTGATTCTCAGTCAGCATCCGGCGCAAGCAGATAAGCCTGCCAGGGGCCGGCGTGACCCGGGCCGCTGCTGAGCAGCAATGCAAGCTGCAGCTCGCCTGCGCGGAGCTGCGCGGAGCTTGCGGCAGGCAGTCCGCTGGCCGTCACGCACTCGCTGCCCAGCCAGCGCCAGCTTTCAAGCGGGTGCACGGGTAGGCCTTCCCGGGCCACCGATTCCAGGCCCGGCGCAAGGGCCTGGACCCGCAGCTCAAAGCTGGCGCCGTCAAGCTGCAATCCGCCTGCGGCCAGCGCGGCAGTCGGGATGTAGTAGCTCTCCCGGCGCGAGAGCGGCAGGCGCGGGCCGGAGCTTTGGGCGAGCAGCAGCAGGGCCGCCGGCCGGCCCAGGATGCTGGGCACACCGGCGCGCAGGCTGAAGCCCTCGGGCTGCTCCACCAGGTCCACGAAGGCAATCTCAGGTGCAGGCCTGCAGGCGCTGAGCAGGCAGCAGACGCAAAGCAGCGCGCAGGCTGCAAGGCCGCGCCCGCGAAAAGTGCTGCTTTGCCAGTGCTGAATACAGCTCATTGCTGATCTCTGTCAGCAGATGATTGCACAGTACCTAGAGCTCGACCACCGCCTCGCGGATTTTCGCTATGACGTAGTCCTGCTCGGCGCGGGTGATGCCGGGGTGGATCGGCAGGCTCAGCACCTCGGCAGCCGCGCGCTCGGTGACCGGGAAGTCGCCGGGGCGGTGGCCATAGATGCTGTAGACATTCTGCAGGTGCAGGGGCACTGGGTAGTAAATCATCGCCACCACGCCGGAAGCACGCAGGTGCGCCATCACCGCGTCGCGGCGGGCCGGATTGGGCAGGCTCTTGCCGTGCGTGGGCGGTACCTCGCCCTCCGGATAGCGCCCGGAGCGGTAGGCCGCGCCGTCCTCGCTGTGTGCCTTAGCGCTGCAGCGGTGGGCGCCGGCCTTGATTCCGGCGGGGCTGTTGGCCGCGCCCCAGCCCTGGGGCGCCTGCCACTCGACCCAGCCTTCAGAAGAAACGCGGATCGTGTACTGGTGGTAGACGTGGGTGCAGCCTTCGGCCACCTTCGGGGTGGTGATGCCCGGGACGCCATCGAGATGTGCGTTGTAGTAGGCCGCAGCCTCGGCCCGCAGGCCGTTCCACTCATCCAGCTTGTCCAGCTTGACGTTCAGCACCGCGGCCTGGAACTCGTCCAAGCGGCTGTTCAGGCCGTCGCTGAGGTGGTAGTAGCGCTCATGCTGGCCATGGTTGCGCAGCAGGGTGGCCGGCTCCAGCAGGCGCTCGCGGTTCATCAGCAGCATGCCGCCGTCGCCGCAGGCGCCAAGGTTCTTCGTGGGATAGAAGCTCAGGGCGGCAGCAGCGGAAAGGCCGCCGACCTTGCGGCCCTTGTAGGTGGCCCCGATGGCCTGGGCCATGTCTTCCAGCACACTGATGCCAAGGTCGTCGGTGATCGGCAGGATCTCGTCCATGTCCGCCGGGTGGCCATACAGGTGCACAGGGATCAGCGCCTTGGTGTTCGGCGTCACGGCCGATTCGATCCGCGCCGGGTCGATGTTGAAGGTCTCGGGCTCGATGTCCACGAAGACCGGGCGTGCGCCCAGCCAGCGGGCGGCTTCCGAGGTGGCGATAAAGGTGAAGGGCGGGGTGATGACCTCATCCCCGCAGCCCACGCCCAGCGCGGCCAGGCCGATGATCAGCGCATCAGTGCCGCTGTTCAGCGCCAGGGCGCTCTTGGCGCCGCAGTAGGCGGCCAGGCGCTGCTCCAGCTCCTTGCCTTCCTTGCCCAGGATATAGCCGCCGCTGTCCAGCACGGCCAGCAGGCGCTGGGCCATCGCATCGCGGATCGGCGCGTGCTGTTCGGGCAGGCGCAGCGGGGGGACGTTCATCGAAGGGCTAGGTGTATCGCTCATGGCGCGGGGATTATGGCAGATGCAGCGCCCGCCGGGAGCACTGCTGCGCTGAAATCGAGGACGCTTTTGGGGCGGGCGCGGGGCGGCCCGGGACATGCTAGGATTCTGCCCTTCCAGTCAAGGAACTGGTGGCAGCTTCTGCGGGGAGGCAGACTAAATGGACAGCAATGCGGGCGCCCTGAGCAGCCTTGAAATCTATGACGACTTCAGCATCACCACCCCTGATGGTGAACCGACGCCGGGCAAGTGGGTCATCGGCCAGATGGTCATTGACGGCCAGGTGATCTGGACCTGGCGCGACAAGGATCTGCAGGTCAAAACTGGCGGCGGATACTGCGAGCTGAACATCCCGGTCTTCAGCGCGGAGCATCACGAGGTAGGGATCTTCGACAACCCCAAGGTGCTGTTCTGTTCCAGCAAGGTCTGGGAGCACGGCGGCCGGCCGATCCGCTTCGAGAGCCGGATGAGCTGCGAGTTCAACGGCGATCTGTCGGATTATCGCGACGGCTTCGCCGGCTTCCATGTGCTGGACTTCCATTCCGGCACGGTGATGGACGTAGTGGGCAATGGCAACCGGCTCTGGGCCATTGTCGAGCGCCTGCCGATCCCCGGCCTCGACAGCCCGGTGGAGCCCTTTATCGAGTTCCATGACCTGGGCGTGCAGTCCGCGCCGGGGATGGAGCACGAGGTGGCAGTGGAGTTTGACCCGCAAAGCCGCATGGCGCGCTGGATTGTCGACGGCAAGGTGGGCTATGAGCGCGAGATCCTGATGAACCCGCAGAGCTTCTTCCTGGCCTTCGGCCTGCTGACCCTGCACGAGCAGGTGGATGGCAAGAGCGTGTCCAATAAAGGCCAGGGTGGCCGCGGCAAATGGGGCGCCTTCAAGGTGACGCAGGGCTAGGGCGCAGGCAAGCCAGTGATGGTGCAGGTGTAGCCCAGCAGGTCATCAAGCGTGCTTTTGCGGCTGACGGAATGGCCCAGGCCACGCGAGCTGATGAACACCTCGCTTCGGCCGTCCATGCTGCGAAGCCTCAGGGCGTAGACGTCCGAGCCTGCCTTCATGGCCGGCTCCGGGTGCCAGCCCGCAGCGGCGAGTTCGCGGGTCATCAGCTCGGCGTTTGACATGGGGTTGCCCGGAGCGGTGAATTCGATCTCATAGCTGCCCGGAGAGGCATTGCTCAGCTTGATGTCCCGCGCGCCGGCGGGCAGCTTAAGCTCCGCCAGCGGCCAGCCGCTGGGGTACTCGCCGCGATAGGTGCCATCGCCGCAGGCGCACAGAACTGCCAGCAGAAGGGCCATAATGCCGCTGAGACCGGCCTGCCGCTTGTTTCGCATCAAAGAGCATCATATTCGCAGACTCGCTGCGCCGCCGGTTACACTCTGCCCGCGGTCAGGTCGACTGCATTTCCTTGCATACTAAACAATTGGCTGATCGGGCGCATCTATGCTGCTGCGATCCGCACCTGGGAGGAGCTATGCGCACTTCGCATTTCACACTGATTCTGACCCTGGCCACTGTCTGCCTTCTGCTGGCGCCGCGGGCTGCCAGCGCCGCCGAGATCGTGGAGTGGACACCGGGCAAACACAGCGAAAAGGACAAGGAGAGGGCCTGGTTTGATAACGAACATGAGGACGATTTCATCTGGATCGCGCTGGAAGAACTGAGCGGCAAGCGCCCGGCGGCGGATGCCAGCCGCAGCGAGCTGGCAAAGGCCACGCTGGCGCTGCTTAACGAGCTGCCGAAGTACGGTGAGCGCGAAACGAAAATGCTCAGGCCGCCGGTGCCCTTCTTTGTCACTGAAGGCTATCTCAGCCTGGGCAAGGCGACTCTGCCGGCCAGCCGCTACATGAAGTACTACACGGCCGGTGAGCATCCTGAGTTCTTCACCGATGCGACCGCCTTGAGCGACACTGCCGCCCTGTATTGCTACTTCAGCATGTACGACGCCGAGTGGTTCGGGATAACGCGCATTCCGGCCTACAAGGCCTGGCTGAGCTGCGTAGCCCTGAGCTATCCGCCGCACTGGCAGAAGTTCAAGGGTATGGGGCAAAGCGCTCTGCACGAGCGCCTGGTGACGCCCTTCCAGACGAAGGACGAGCCCTGGCGCGAGATCGATAACTGGATCACGGCCTATACCCGGCCCGAGCTGGACGGCGAGCCGCAGGTCTTTGTAAAGCCCCTGGTACGCAATGCGCTGGTGGCCGAACTGCTGGACAATGCCGGTCTGGACTTCGACCCGCGCTACCTGAAGGAGCGCGCATACAGCAACAGTGCGCCCTCGCTGCCGGGCTACGACAGCCGCAGGGCCAGCCTGCTGGCGGCGCTGACACTCGAGCTGAGCCAGGAGATCTATGAGCAGGACGGCAACACGAAGCAGCCCCTGTGGCTGCGCGACTGGTTCCTCGAGCGCTTCAACACCCTGAAGTAGTCGGGGCCCGGACTGCCGGGCCTGCGCGCTGCTGAAGTCTGCGGGCGCTTAAAGGGCCGGCGCGGGCTGCTGATCGAGGCTGGCCACATGCGCAAAGCAGGCCTCAAGGTCGGCGATTATGTCGCTGGTCTCTTCGATACCGACGCTCAGGCGGATGCCGCCGGATTCCAGGCCGGCCGCCGCGCGCTCGCTTTCCGGAATTGCGCTGTGGGTCATTGAGCAGGGGTTTTCGATCAGGGTCTTGACCTGTCCCAGGCTGACCGCCAGGGTGATGCAGTAGCTGTTGTCGGCCGCATAGTCGATAAAGGCCTCGGCCCGGGCATTGGAACCCGGCGCTTCCTTCAGGGTGAAATAGACCATGCTGCCGGGCATGAAAGCGCCGTCATAGCCGCGCATTTGCTTCCTGGCCAGCGCGTGCTGGGGGTCAGCCTCCAGGCCGGGGTAGCGCACCTTTGCCACCAGGGGATGCGCCTCCAGATACTCCGCTATGCGGCCGGCGGAATGCTGCATCTGGCGCATGCGCACGGGCAGGGTCGGCAGGCCATAGACCAGCGGGGGCCAGGCGGCCTTGGGCGAGAGGCTGCCGCCGAAGTCCTTGCGGTAAAGCAGCAGCTCAGGCTCAAGCCTGGCCGGGGCGATGACCACACCGCCCATATCGGTGCCAAAGCCGCCGATGCCCTTGGTCAGCGAGTGGACGACGATATCAATGCCCTGCTCCATCGGCCGCTGGCAGACCGGGGTGCTGAAGGTGTTGTCGCAGACCGAGAGGATCTGCTCGGGCTCGGGGAGCCCGGCATTCGCGCCGGCGATAACCGCGGCCACGCCGGCCAGGTCGATCAGCTCAAGGGTCGGATTGACTGGTGATTCAAGGTACACCAGGCGTGTGTTCGGGCGGATGGCACCGCGCAGGGTTTCAAGGTCGGTCATGTCGATGAAGCTGACCTCAATGCCCAGACGTGGATACCAGTTGCGCAGCAGGCTGGCCGTGCAGCCGTACAGGCAGTTGTGGGCGATCACGTGAGTGCCGCTCTGGGCCCGGATGCCGAGCGCCGCGGAGATAGCGGCCATGCCGGTGGCGAAGGAAACGGCGCGCACGGGCTGGCCGTGGGTCACTGACTCAAGCGCGCCAGCGCCTTCGGCCTCGGCCAGGCGCTCTTCCAGCATGGCCGCGGTGGGCTCATGCAGGCGGTCATAGATGAAGATGTCCTGCTGGGCCTGCTCGGCGAGGCTCAGCTCGGGGCTGGCGAAGTTGCAGAAGCCCAGCGCGCCGCGGGCAGCGGAGCTGAGGCGGTAGGTGGCCGAAGCGCTCATCGGCGGGACGACATGGTGGCTGTAATCCCAGTGCGGGGTGTACATCTCGCCGTGGATAAAGCGGCTGCGCTGGGAGTAGCGCCGCGGGGGGCCGGCAGCAGAGCCGGGCTCGCCGGCTCCCTGGCCGGGCATTCGGGGCTGTTCGTCGCTGTTGCCGTTCAGATGCTCATCCGCCATAGAAATCTCCTTGGCCCAAGGCCTGAGCATTCTAGCTGGCGAATCTCTGTCGCAAATGAGTGCTGGGTGCGCCGGCAGGCCAGTTAGTCGAGCGGCACAGTGCGGGCGATCAATGCTTCGCTGCTGGCCGCGGTCTCAAAGAGGTCCAGATCCCCTGCGGCATCCACAAGTTCACTGGCGCTTTGATCAATCAGCTGGCTTTGCGTAAGCACTGTGAGCGTATCGCCTGAGTCAACCAGACTGACGATGCCGGAGTAGTCTTCAGTAGTCAGGTCGGTACCGCGGTTGATTGTCGGCTGGGCGTCGGCCAGTGTCAGGGCGTCACCCAGACAGAAAAAGGACCCACAGTCCTCCAGGAAACTGAAGTAGAGCACGCCGAAGGTCAGCCATTCCTGTGGACTGGCATCAACTCTGCTCAGGCGGATAAAGCCGCTTTCTGTACCCTCACCCGCATCGCTGCGGGTCTGCACAAGCAGGTCGCCATTAGTGAAGCGCTCCGTCATCAGGCGTGTTTCAAGAGACACACTCGACCGTGGTGTGAGCAGCTTCTGGGCTGAAAGCAGAGCGCCGCTGCGGTCACTGCGTACGAGCAGGACGCCATCATCGAAGGACGAGACATCCTGCCGTGGCACTGCGCTGGCGCTAACCATGTTTCCTGCTTCGTCGTAGGCCACTCCATTTTCAGAGAAGGTCAGGCTGAAGGAGAGGCTTGAGTCGAGATACTTGTCAAAGAGAACCTGGCCCGTCGAGTCAAGGCGCAGCAAGCTCGGGGTGCCCATGGAGGGCGGGTCAAAGGCACTACGGTGCCCGACCAGCAGCAGGTCGCCTGTCGTCGGCTCGGAAATGATGCGGCGATACAGGGGCCGGTGGCTGGCGACCGCCCAGTTATGCTGCAGTTCCCGGACCAGGTTGCCATCCGGAGAAAGCCAGACCAGCGCCCCATAGTCATCCGGGTCTGATAGCACGTCATTTGACACAACAACATGGACCACCAGATTGCCGTCAGCGTCAAAGCCCAGGCCGCCCACGCTCTCTGTGCCTGCTGTGTCCCAGCGCCGGCACCAGACCGTGTTCAGGTCTGAGTCAGCCTTCATGATGAAGGCCTTGCGTGAGCTGCCAGCGGTGTAGGCCAGGTAGACATCGCCAGCCGCGTTGACGAGCATCTCCCTGATGCCAAGTTGAGAGCCAAACAGCTCAGGGTCAGTCCACTGGCGGGCGACCAGCAGGGTGCCGTCCTGGGAGAACTTGAGGATCGACGGCGTGACTTCGTCGCTGAGCGCCTCGGAGTCAATCGACACATACAGATTGCCCTCCGCATCCATCCCGCAGAAGCGGCCATCCTCAGACGCTGAGGTGCCCCAGCTGTGCGCCCAGTTCAGGGTCTCGCCATTGTGCTGGATGCTGACGCTGTTTACCGTCAACGCTGAGCCATAGGCAAGCACGGCAACATGCATCAGGCAGCTGTCTGAGGACAGATCTTCAGCGGGGCGATCTACTGTCAGGCTGGCGCTGTCGCTTAGAAGCGGCGCAATCTTCCAGTTGCCCGCCGAGTAATCGCTCAGGCCGATCCAGAACTGCTGCGGCTCCGCAGCGCTGCAGTCGATGCTGACACTGGCAAGCTGCGCGCCATGCGGGACGGTGAAGGAATAGATGCCATAGCTCAGTTCATCCGTGCCCGGGGTCAGCTGCAGGGAAGTGCCATCCAGAGCCTGGGGCCCTGCGGAGCGGCTGAAGTCTGCACCGCTCAGGCTGCCGACCGCGGAGACTGCATGCGATTGGCCTTCAAGCGCTGTCAGGGCGGGGAGGCCATCGCGAACTGGCCGCGCTGCACTTCCGGAGGGCGCATTGGAAGTCGTCGTCTGCTCCGCGTAGCGCGCGGCACCGCCAGAGGCGCAGGCAGCCAGGCCGAGCACACTGGCTGCGGTGGCAAGTGTGCACAGAATCAACGACATGCAGTGGTGCTTCGACAAGCTAACCCCCGATAACGCAAGCTGGAACTCTGAGCTGCACACAAACAGGCTACTACCGAGCGATGCAGTTTTAGTGTGAGCTTCTCATTTTTACACTGTGCTGCAATGAAGCTGATGACGGCCTGGCGGACTAGTCCCAGTACAGCTCAACCATGAGCGGAAAGTGGTCGCTAAGGTAGCCCAGCGTGGCCTGCCTGCCCTTGCCGACGCGCCAGCTGTCACGGATCAGCTCGCTGCTGATCAGGCTGAAGTCAGGGCTGCTCAGGACATAGTCGATCCGCCTACTGCCGGCCTCGCCTGTCCAGTTGTGGAAGGTCCCGTTGGCAGACTCGTCCATGGGCAGACGTTCGTTGCTGCTGCTGTAGGTGAAGTTGCCCAGGGCGTGGCAGTCCTGGAGCTGGCTGAGCAGGGCCTGCATGGGAGCACTGTCCGGCGTGCAGTTGAAATCGCCGGTCAGCAGCACCGGCATCTCCGCGCCGTTGGCCATAAAGCTCTCGCCGATGCGCTGCAGAAGCAGCTTCGCGCTTTCCAGGCGCGCCTGCTCGCCGACGTGGTCGAAGTGCGCGTTGTAAAGCCAGAAGCTCCTGGCGTTCAGCCTGTCGTGGAGATGGACCCAGGAGCAGATTCGGGGCAGGGCGGCATCCCAGGCAGTCTCGCCCAGCTTTCCCTCGGGCGCAAGCCCAAAGGAGCCGGAGTCGATCAGCTCAAAACGATCCGCGCGCCAGAGGATGGCGCACATTTCTCCGCCGCCGTCCTTCTCCCGGCCCAGGGCATAAGCAGCATGGCCCGGCAACGCCGCCTTGATCTGTTCGAGCTGGAAATCCAGGCACTCCTGCAGGCCGATCAGATCCGGATCACGCTGCTTCAGCATCGCCAGCACATGCTCGCGCCGCCTGTCCCAGCGGTTCGGCCCGTCATCGGCAGTCCCGTAACGGATGTTGAAGCTCATTACCCGCAGAGGATCAATGGCCTTGGCTTCAGCCCCGGCGGGAGAGGGCAGGCAGAGCGCAAGGCAGGCCGTGGCCAGCAGACCGGCGGAGCCAAGAAGAATGCTAAAGAGCTGCAGGCCGGGCTTCATCGCAGGAGCTCCGCGACAGAGCTGTGCCCGCCGGCCAGGGCCAGGTCTTCCGGCGACTGGCCGTCGTTTGTGCGCAGGTAAGGGTTGGCGCCGGCGGTGATCAGCATCTGCACAAAGCCGGCGCTGCCCACAAAGGCGGCGGAGTGCAGGGCGGTCAGGCCATACTGCGGCTCCTGGAAGTTCAGGTTCGCGCCGGAGTCGATCAGCACCTGACCCACCTCGACATTGCCCTGGTTGGCGGCCAGCAGCAGGGCCGTGTTGCCTTCAAAGTCCGTTGGCACATCCACGCCTGAACCGTTGGCGATGAGCAGTGTGGCCACTTCCACGGCATTGGCGTTCGCGGCATCGTGCAGGGGGGTCAGGCCCAGGTCGTTGCGGCTCTCGATCTCAGCGCCGCAGGAGATCAGCATGCGGGCGCTGTCGGCTGCGTTGCCGATGGCCGTTTGATGCAGCGGTGTCCCCAGGTCGCCGCCGGCGTTGAGGTTGAAGTCCGCGCCATTGGCGATCAGGATCGCCACGCAGTCGACATAGTTGTTGTAGCTCGCAGAGTGCAGGGCCGGTGAGCCGAAGGTCTTGCTGGCCGCGTTGACGTCCACGCCCTCGCTGGCCGCCAGGTACTTTGCAACCGGGGCATTGCCGGCGGCGCAGGCAAAGACCAGCGCATCCTGGGGCTGGTAGTACTCGCCAAGCTCCTGGGCGATGGCCCAGTCCGTCACTTCCGCATCGCTGGCAGCTGTAACCGCCTCGGCAATTCCGTAGACCTGCTCCATGCCGTCCATGCTCACGGCAGAGCCGCCGTCCGGGGCGAAGGCACCGCCGTCGAGGCCCGGGCTGCTGGCATCTGTGCTGGTCACCACGCCACCGTTCTTGGCGGCTTCCTTTTCCTGCTTGTCCAGGTAGAAGCCCAGGCCCGCAAAGCCGGCGAAGAGCAGCACAGAGCAGCCGCAGCAGCCACCCACAACCCAGCCAATGATCTTGAGGGTGTTGTCCGGCTTCTTCGGGGCCGGGGGCGCGCTGTAGCCCTGTACCGGCTGGGCATCCGGCTGGGGCCAGGCCGGCGAAGGCGTGGTCGAATCACCCGGCGGCGCTGGCGGCGGCTGGACGGAGCTGCTGCTGCCGGCCCAGATACCCGCGCCTTCGGTGCCGTCAGGGAAGGCTGTGCTGACTGGAATCTCACCCGTGCCAGGCGCCGAGCCCGGAGGCGCTGCAACCGGCCCGGCGGGCGTGGCACTCTGGCCAGATGGATCGCCTCCGGCCAGGCGCTCCAGCCCGGGGCCACCGGGGGCGGAGCCAAGCATAAAGCCGCAGTGGCCGCAGAAACTGGCCCCCGGGGGGTTATCGCTGCCGCACTTGGGACAGACACCGCTCATTGGACCCAATGCTCCTTGCCGCTCAGCGGCTGAGCGATGTTAGCAGAATGGCCGGAGCGCTTGAAGCTCAGAGGGTGCTGCGGCACAGGACGCGGTCGCTGGCGGGATCGTGATAAATCAGATGCCAGCGGCCATCGACCCCGGCGGTGATGACCGCGCGGTTGATGCTGCCAAGGCCGCCGGGCAGCGGCAGCTCTTCAAACTTCCCAAAGTCACTCCATTCAAGGTACTGCTCGCGGCCGTCCAGGCTGGTGATCACCGCCACCGCAGTGGGGCCGGCGACTGTATAGGCGCTGACTGTCCGGCGCAGCTCCTGCCTGTAAAAGTCGCTCAGGTCGGACTCGAAAGGAATGATGGAGCTGTGGTCACCGTTAACGTCTGGGAACAGATAGCGCTGCGGTGAAGTGGTGTTGCCCATGCTGGTGTAGTAGACCTGGTCATAGCTGGATACCAGGCTGAAGATGAGTCCAGGCGCCGCCCCGCCCAGACACCAGGCGGTGGCAAAACTCTGGCCGCGGACAGAGTCGCTTGTCATCGGGTCGTTGGGTGGGTTGCCCGGCGGCGGGAAGGCCCAGTTGTTGTTGGTGCCGTTCTCCATCCAGGAGGTGTAGCCGACATTGGGACCCAGCAGTCCGCCGCCGTTGCTGAAGCTGTAGAAGTTGAAGAACTCATCTGAGCCGGTGACCGCGCCGTCCCAGAGGGGCAGCAGATCCGGGCTGGTGCTGTAGCTGCTGAATGTCCCTGTACTGCCGGTGGCGATCTGCAGGTCCCCGGGGATAGAGTCGTCGTAATGCAGCCAGACATGCGTATCACTGGTGGGGTCATCGCTGAGGATCGGATGGTGTTCAGGCTGCCCGCTGGCCAGCAGCTCGCCGTTGAAACTGCGCGCCACCTGATCCCAGCTTGAGAGGCCATGCCCGATGGCGGAAGCGGCGGTGATCAGGACTTCGCCGTCTTTTCCGCTGCCGAGGTCAAAGTAGGGCACATAGGTCTCATCCACCTCCTGGACCCAGGTCTGTGTGTCCGCTGAACTCATGTGCCGGGTCAGGTAGGCGTAGCTGGTCCACATCGCGTGCAGGCCGTCACCACCGAAGACGGCCTGCAGGTTCTGGCCCTGGCCCTCGATGGAGACAATCTGCGTCACCGGCGAATCGCCGCCGCCAAGATCAAGGCCCAGGACGTTGAAGCTGTTGTTCAGGTCCTCGCAAATGACCATAACCTGCGCGGGCCCGGAGGGGCAGAACTGGAAGTATCCGTAGTCCGACTTCATCTGGGCCGGCGCGGACACCGGGCTGCTGCCGGCCGTGCTCACCTGGTGCAGGCTGACCTGGTCGCCGCTGTTGGCCCGGGTCAGGCACAGGGCCGTGCCGTCGCTGAGGAACTCCAGCCGGCACTCCTGGCCATTGTCGGCGCTGTCGTCAACGACCAGCGGGCTGCTCCAGACAGCGGCATCATTCCTCTCGCTGAAGCGGCAGCGTGCCGACGGCAGTGTTGTGTAATAGACCACGGCGGCCCGGCCGCTGTCCGGGTTGACCTCCAGGTCCAGCCCGCCCAGCGCAAGCGTATCCGGGCTGATCACGCTGGACGGGCCCACGGTGCCATCCAGTGGGTTGAACTCATAGTTCAGGGTGCCGACGGGCAGGCTGAGGGCCAGCTCGATCCTTTCCGTTACGGGGTTGAACTCCGCATCGATGGCGGTCAGGCTGCCAATTCCGGGCACCGGGTCTGTAATCATTGAAAGCGCCCCGCTGAGCAGGCCGAGGCGGCTGGCCCGCACATTTATGTCCGGGCCGTCGACAACCGTGAAGAACAGCCAGGCATTGCCTCCGCCGTCTTCGGCTAGCGCGCAGGGTGCAAAGGGCGGCGGGGCCGGAGAGCTGAGAGCACCGGGATTCGCCACATCCATGAACTCGCCCTCGCCCTTACCGCCATTGGCCAGCGGATCCCAGATCAGGACCAGGTTGCTGGCCTGATTGCTCACTGGTACCAGAACACGCTCCTGGACAAAGCTGCCGTCGCTTTGCTGCTGATAAACGCTGAACATGGCCTGGCTGATGTCATAACCCACGATACTCAGCAGGCCCGTGGCGGGGTTCCTGACGATCTGCGGTTTGAAGAGGCGTGGAATGAGGGTGCTGAGGTTCTGCTCGGGCTCACGTACCACCACTGAACTTGATTCCCAGCGCGGATAAACCTTGACCTCAAAGCTTTGGCGGCTGAAGGAGCCGCTGGAGTCCAGTACCTGCACAGCGATGCGGTGGCAGCCCGCCGGCAGAGTGAGCGTCAGTAGCGGGTCACTGCCGCTGACCGGGCTGACGCCATAGATGCCAGCGGCGGCGTAGGCGGTGATTGCATCGCCGTCAGGGTCGAAGCAATCACCGAAGTCAAGCTTCAGGTCATAGGGCGCGTAGTAGCGCCCGTATGGCAGCTTCATGCGGATCACCGGCGGGAGGCTGCTGCCAGAGCTGATGCCGGAGCTTGTGGTCAGCCAGATGCTCTGGTTGCCGCTGCTGTCCACGGCGGCCGCGCGCCAGCGGTAAGCTTCGCCGCTGACGGCATCAGGGTCGTGGAACTGCAGGCCAGGATAAACCTCGGTGGTCACACGAGTGAAGGGTCCACTGAGCAGGGGGGCGCGCTCGATGATGTAGCCGGCGAAGTCCGGATCGCTTTGGCTGGGTGAGGCGTTCAGCCAGGCCACCGCGCCGTTGTCGCCGGAGATCGGCAGCAGCGATAGCGGCGGCAGGGGCGCATCGTCCCCGCCGCTGACGCCCAGCTCCAGCTTGCGGAGGACGATGCCGGGGGCTTCGGGCGCGATGAGCGCGAAGTAGTGCGTGCCATCGGATGCGCAGTAGGCCCGCGGGTCGGTGTAAGGCGTGATGTTGGGAATCTCGACTTCAGCATCGCCGTTGAAGGGGCCGGCGAAGACCCAGCGGCCGGCGATGTAGTCGCTGTAAGCCACGAAGTAAGGCCCGGCCGGGGCTTCCAGACTGACCTTGAGGCCCGTGGAGAAACTGTCACCATCAAAGCCAAAGGCGCCAAAGACCGCAAAGGCCTCGGCAACCCCGGGCTGCATGGCCAGGTCCCCGTCGGGCTGGCTTGTGCACTGCGCCGAGCGCAGGCTCAGGGAGGCGGCGATATCCAGCCAGCCGGGGCCGGAAATGGATGCGCTGCGCAGGCCTTCAAGCTGGCTCAGCGCCGGCAGGCCCTTGAACTGCGGCTGCACCGGCAGGGCGCTGCGCTGGGGCGCTGGCCCCTGAAGCGCAGACAGGGCCGGGTCAGCAGCCGGGCCAAATGGGCTGCTGTTGGAACTGCCACAGCCGGACAGGCCCAGCCAGACAGCCAGGAAGAGCAGGACGGGCAGCACAGCGCGCATAAGAACCTCCCGCAGCAACGCGGCATCCGGCTAGTATAGCCATGCTGGCCAGGCCTGAAACAACGTAGTGCATAACAATTATTGTGCCTGAGATGCTAGAATCCGCCCATGCGGATCCGCGCATTGCCGCTTTTCATGCTGGTCCTGCCCTCCTGTTTAGTCCTGCTCGGCGCAGGCGCCCGCCAGCCGCCCTCAAAACTCAAGGCCACTGTTCCGGACAGCTATGAGCGCCTGGCGCCCAAAGGTCTGATCCGGGGCAAGAGCCTGGGCTGGCACACTGTGTACCGCGAACCCGACAGCCGGGGTGTGCTGGCAAACCAGGTGAGCTGCTTCAGCGCCGACTTTGGCCCGGGTGATGAGCTCCAGCTGCTGCTGTGTTACGACGCCGCGGCCCAGAGCGCGGTGCTGATCAGCGGCGATGGCAGCACGCAGAGCCTGGGACTGCCGCTGCAGGCCGTCTGCGGACCGGCCTGGGATTTTGACGCCGACGGCGTCTGCGAAGTGGGCGTGATGGGCGCGGGCGCCGAGGGCAGGCCGGAGCTGCAGTTCCTGAGCCTGCAGGGGCAGAAAGTCGGCGCGCTGAGTGCGCAGTCCAGCCTTCCCGAGCGCAGCCTCTGCCTGGACTACGACGGTGACGGGCGCCAGGAAGTGCTGCTGCAAAACGGCGTCGAGCGCGAGAGCATACTGAGCTGCTATGCAAGCTCAGGCCGCCTGCTGAGCAGCTTCAAGGGCGGCATCAGCCCGCTGGCCAATCCCGTGGGGGACCTGGACGGCGACGGCCGGCAGGAACGGGTACTGGAGGACTTTGGCACGGATCCTGCCTTCCTGGTCGGCGTAGCGCTGGACGACAGCCGCCAGCGCTACAAGGGCTGGCCCCAGCGCTGCATGGCCAGCCTCTGCGCCGACATCAACCGTGACGGGCGCTGCGAGGTCTTTGGGGGCCGGGGCTACTTCAACCCGGCGCTCGGCACCTTCAACAAGTTTGAGCAGTTCGAGCTGGAGTGGGACCGCCTGCAGCGGACGCGCGCCACGCCGGTGCGTGAGACCGCCGAGTCCGAGCGCCTGTATCTGGAAGGGCGGGTCCTGGTGGGCGACTTCACCCATGACGGTATTCCTGAGGCCCTGGTCTACGCCGGCACACCAGACTGCGGCGGCATTCTTGTGTTCTCCCTGGACGGACGCAGCATCAGTTACGAGGAGTTCGGCGAGCCCTACTACGGCGGCTATAAGCTGGTGCAGGGCGGCAAGGACTACGCCGCGCTGATCATGCAGGACCGCGTACTGATCGCGCCTTAAGGCAGTGCCTTAGCGAGCGCGGTGCCAGTGTGGATTGACCTTCGCGCCAGCCTGCTGTAGTTTGCAGTCCGCAACAATCTGCCCTCCGGCCTGTCTTAAGCAGCGGGACGATCGTAATTCAGGAGGCGCATTATGTCGGCTTGGCGTGGATGGCCCTTCGAGAGGTTCATGTATTTCTTCATCGGACTGGCGCTGCTGCTGGTCTGGGCCCAGGTTTCCCTCTTCCACGGCCGGACGGACTTTCGGGACCCGCTGATGTGGATCCCGGTCGTGTTTGTTCCCCTGCAGATAGCCTCGGCCTGGCTGCTCACGCTCTGGCGCGGCCGCTTCAGCCGCGGGCTGTATATCTTTTCCCAGTACGTCGGCATCCTGGGCGGCCTGTATGGCAGCTACCTGCACTACCAGGGCGTGATTGAGTACGCGGCCGGTGAGGGTATCCCGCTGGGTGCTCAGGCCTTCATGGGCGGACCTCCGGTCCTGCTGCCCTTCCTCTTTGCCTGTGTCAGCCTGCTGGGCGTGGTGACCTACAGCTGGCCCTGGTCCAGCCGCCGCGACCAGGAGATTACGCTGCATCCCTGGGAGAACCGCAGGACGGAGCGGGCGGCCTGAGGCGCATTCACCACCGAACCTTGTCTTTGCTACTGCACAGACACTGAAGCGCAGCTACTTCTCTGCAGCATCTACTCTGAGGAAACTTCAGTGAGGCCATCGGCCTCGGCTTCCGCTTCTTCTTCGCCCTCGCTGTCCTCGCTGAAGCCCTTGTGGTTGGCGCAGGCGACGTTGGGGCAGTAGCGCTTCCAGCGGTCGGTGCCGCGGATCTTCTGCTCGGCCAGCCAGAAGCCGCACAGGGGGCAGGTCTCCAGCAGGGGCTTGCCCCAGAGCACAAAGTCGCAGTTCTTGTCGCCAGCCTTGCCCTTGGCGGCGGTCACTGTGCCGTCGGCCGCGGTATCCGGCACGTTCTCGCAGACATAAATCACCTTGCGGCTGGGCAGCTGCTTGCGGATCAAGGTGCCGCCGCACTTGGGGCAGGTGGTCTGCAGCTCCGAGGTGAAGTCGCACTTGGGATAGCCCGAGCAGCCAAGGAACTTGGTACCCCAGCGGCTGACCTTGACCACCAGACCCTTGCCGCACTTGGGGCAGGGACGCCCGGCCTCCTGGCCCTGCTCGGAGCTGACCTTCTCGATGATGTTGCCCTTGTCGTCAAGGTTCTTGATGTTGCTGCACTTGGGATAGGTGCTGCAGGAAAGGAAGCGCCCGAACTTGCCATGGCGCAGGACCATCACCGCCCCGCACTTGTCACACATCACGTCGGTTTCAAACGGCTTGGCCTTGAAGTAGCGCTTCTCGCCAGCGGCTTCGTCAATCTTGTGCTTGAAGGGCGTATAGAAACTGCCCAGCAGCTGGCGCCAGTCCTGGCGGCCTTCCTCAACCTCGTCGAGCTTCTCCTCCATGTCGCGGGTGAAGCCGATATCGACGATGTCGGGGAAGTAGTGGGTCAGCATCTCAGTGGTGACAAAGCCCCACTCCGTGGGCTCGAAGGCGCGCTGTACGCGCACAACATAGCCGCGGGCGATGATGGTCTCGATGATCGCGGCATAGGTTGAGGGCCGGCCGATGCCGTTGTCCTCCAGGGCCTTGACCAAAGTGGCGTCCGTGAAGCGCGGCGGGGCCTTGGTGAAGTGCTGGCTGCTCTTGAGCTCATCCAGGCTGGCCTTGCTGCCGGCAGGCTGGTTCGGTATCGCCGCCGGCTCGCCTTCGCGTTCGTCGCCATACGCGGCCATGAAGCCGCGGAAGGTGGTGACTGTGGCGCTGGCGCGGAAGGTATAGGCGCCGCCGCTCAGCTCCACGCTGGCGGTCTCGAACTCCGCCGGCTTCATCTGGCTGGCCAGGAAGCGGTTGTAGATCAGGCGGTAGAGCTTGATCTGGTCGGCGTTCAGATAGCGCTCGATGCTCTCCGGAGGGCGCTGCATGTCGGTGGGCCGGATGGCCTCATGCGCCTCCTGGGCATCGCTCTTGCTCTTGTAGAAGTTGGGCTTCTCGGGCAGATAGTCTGCACCGAAGCGTCCGCCGATCGCATCGCGCACGCTGTCCAGCGCCTCTGTGGAAACGCGGACGGAGTCGGTACGCATATATGTAATCAGACCCTCAGAGCCGGAACCCACATCCACGCCTTCGTAAAGCGACTGGGCCACCTGCATGGCCTTGCGGGCGGTCCAGCCCAGCTTGCGCGCGGCTTCCTGCTGCATCGAGCTGGTGGTAAAGGGGGCGCCGGGCCGGCGGCTGGTCCTGCGCCGGGTCACCTCGCCCATCACGTAGCTCTGGGCCCGCGCCTCCGCGGCCAGCTTCTCGGCCTGCTCCGCCGAGCTTATGGTGATGCTGCCGCCGGTGGCGGCGCTGTCGCCTTCCTCGTCGCGGCGCGGCTCCTCGCCTTCGGCCGCCGGGCGGGCCAGGCGCTTGTCGCCAATGCGCACCAGGCTGGCGGCGAAGCTCTGGCCGCCGCAGGAGAACTGGCCCTCAAAGCTCCAGTACTCCTGGGGCTTAAAGGCTCGGATCTCGCTCTCGCGCTCGCAGATCAGGCGCACAGCCACGCTCTGCACGCGGCCTGCGGACAGGCCGGGCTTGATCTTGCGCCACATCAGCGGGCTGATCGAATAGCCCACCAGACGGTCCAGCACGCGGCGGGCCTGCTGCGCGTTCACGCGGTCGACATCAATCTCGCGGGGGTGCTTCAGGGATTCAAGGATGGCGCGCTTGGTGACTTCCTGGAACTCAATGCGCTTGACCGGCTTGCGCAGGATCTCTGCCACATGCCAGGCAATCGCCTCGCCTTCGCGGTCGGGGTCAGGGGCCAGGAAGATCTCATCCGCCTCCTTGGCGCTGTCCTTCAGGGCCTTGATGGTCTTGGCCTTGCCGGTGATTACCTGGTAGTCAGGCAGAAAGCCGTGCTCCGGGTCGACACCCAGGCTGCTCTTGGGCAGGTCGCGCACATGCCCGACCGTGCTGAGCACCTGGTAGCCGGGGCCCAGGTAGCGGCTGATTGTCTTCGCCTTGGTGGGCGATTCCACTATGACCAGTTTCTTTCCCATTTCCCCTCGAAGGAGCGCGTCATCCTGCGCGTTCAAACAGCCTTATACCCTAAGCCGCGCGCAATAGCCTACATTATCTTTATGCTCGGGCTGCTGTGCGGGGCGGATCAGGTATCAGAGACGGACGTAATATCCGCCGCTTTGGGCGCTGATTAAACCCCTGATTTCCAGCAGCGTCAAGAGCGAGACCGCCTCGGCGGTGTTCAGGGACAGGCGCCTGACGACCTCATTTACATGTGTACCTTCATAGCTCAGCAGCTCCAGAACGCGGCGCTCGCCTTCTGGCAGTGCGGGTGCCGCCGGCGCCGAAGCTGCTGCGGCTGAGGCCGCAGAACCAGCAACTGAGACTGACGCTTCACTGCCGGTTGTCGTATCCGTCGCGCTTCCGGCCGGCTGGAAGAGGCCGGCCTGGGCCTGGCGCTCGCGCCGCAGGCTGGCGCGGTTGGTGCCGAACTCGGCCAGGATGTCATCGATGCCCTCGACCAGCTTGGCCTCGCCGCGCTTGATCAGATGGTGGCAGCCCTTCACATAGGGGCTGCTGATCGGTCCCGGCACAGCGAAGATCTCGCGGCCCTGCTCAATGGCGCAGCGCGCCGTGATCAGCGCGCCGGAGCCCATCGGTGCCTCGACCACCACGATGCCCCGCGAGAGCCCGCTGATGATGCGGTTGCGCTGCGGGAAGTGTTCACGCAGGGGCTCGGTACCGGGCGGGTACTCGCTGATAACCAGGCCGCGCTCGCACAGCTCTTCGTAAAGCTGGCGATGCTGCGGCGGATAAACCACATCCACCCCGCTGCCCACCGCCGCCACAGTCGGCCCGCCAGCCTCCAGGGCGCCCTGATGCGCTGCCCCGTCGATACCCAGGGCCATCCCGCTGACCACCGGGATGCCCAGCTCGGCCAGCTCATGGCTGAACTGGCGGGCGATCTCCGCGCCGCGCTCAGAGCACTTGCGGCTGCCCACCATGCCGATACCGTGATGCAGCATCTGTTCCCTCTGGCCGCGGCAGAAGAGCAGCAGCGGCGCGTCGGCGCACTGGGCCAGCAGCTCCGGATACTCCGGCTCGCCCCAGCCGGCCAGGAGGATATCGCGCTCGGCGAGGCGCGAAATCTCCGCCGGCGGGTCACAGCCGCGCCGGGCTTCCAGCAGGCGGCCAAGCTGCCCTCCGCGCAGGTCCAGGGCCTTCAGCTCTTCTTCCGGGCAATCCAGCAGGGCTTCCAGGGCGCCCAGCTGCAGCACCAGACGGTCATGGTCCGCCGGGCTGAAGTTGCGCGCCATGGCCAGCAGATAGAGGGCCTGAAGTCTGCGGCTCGGCTCATTCATAAGGGCATCATAACAAAAAGTGCCGCACTTTTGTATAGATGTCCTGCTGGCCAGAACATTTTCGCTGCCCTGGTTCTATTCCGCAGGTGCTATCTGACCGGCCCGGCAGGACCCAGCCGCCGGCAGCTCCAGCACGCTAGGGATCCTGGACGGTAATGGGCACACTGATCTCGTCCGACATGCCGCCGTCATCCACCACCAGCAGCCTGACGTTGTAGTCGCCCGCCTGCTGATAGACGTGGTTGGTGAACTTGGAAGCACCCGTGTCGGCATCGTAGCTGCCGTCGCCGTCAAAGTCCCAGGAGCAGAAGATGATGCTGCCGTCGATGTCGCTGCTGCCGCTGCCATCCAGCAGCACCTGCGCGCCGGTCTCGATGTAAGCCGGCTGGATCTCCAGCGCGGCCACCGGCGGCACTGTGCCGGCGAGGGTCACCTTGACCAGCTGCTCGGCGATGTCGCTCTCGCCGTTCGCGTCCGTCACCCGCAGCCGGGCGTAGAACCAGCCCGGCTCGCTGTAGCCGTGGTCCACAGTCGGGTCAGTTCCACTGTCGAGGTCGTAGGTCCCGTCGCCGTCGAAGTCCCACTCATACCTGGCCACCGGAGCATCGAAACACTGGCTGTTGACCGCGCTGAAGCCGACGCCCAGCGGCGCCTCGCCCTGCGGCGGGTCGGCGCTGAGGATCGCCTCCACCCCGCTGCCGCTGAGCTGCAGCTCCATGCGGTCAAAGGTGAACAGCGTATCCCGGGGCGTCACTACCGCGAAGACCACATTCTGATCGTCGCTGAGCAGGGGGGCGGGCAGGCTGGCCGAGTAGCTAAAGGGGCCGTGCCAGCGCCAGACATCATAGGCATAGTCGGCGTAGCCAACCCAGTAGTTGCCGGTGTGGATGCTGCCCGCCTTGAGCTCGATGTCGAGCCCGCCGATCTGGGCGTTGCCGACCTGGCTGTAGTAGATCGCCCACTCGCGCTTGCTGGACATTGCGCTGAGGCGCATGTCGGTCTCGTCCGGCAGGGGCTCGGCGCCCAGCGAGAGCATCGTGTAATTCGAGGCCTCGATCAGCTTGCCGACGCTGCCAGAGCTGAGCCTGATTTCGCTGGGCAGCGGCAGGCCGGCGGCGCTGGTGTTCATGTCTGGCGCGGTCTGGCCGGGGTCCGGACCGGCGGGGCTGCCCAGGGGGGCCTGGCCGCCACTGCAGGCGGCGAGACTGAGCAGAAGCAGGGTCAATGCGGCGATCCACAAGCGGTGCATAGAATCCTCCGGCAGCACTGCTGCCGCCGGAATAATATCCAGCCAGGGCCGGCTTCAATATGGCGAAGATACCCAATGATAGGCAGGCGGGCCAAGGCGGAAGGCGGAGGCGGAAGGCGAAAGGCGGGAAAAGGCGGAAGGCGGAAGGCAGAAGGCGCAAGGCGCAAGGCGCAAGGCGCAAGGCGCAAGGCGAAGGTGACTGGGCGGAGGCGAAAGGCAAAACAGGGTGCCGGGGCCGCGGCAGGGCTCAGGCAGGCCGGGCCCGGATTTAACCTTGAGGTCCCTTTTTGAACGTCAGAGAGGTCTTTCACGCCGCCCGGAGCCCCCGATTTTAACCTCCGGGCTGCTTTTCGAACGTCAATCCCGTCTTTTCCGCCGCGGCGCCCCTCCGCCTGAGCCACACGCTCGCGGGCCCGCCTTAACAGGGAGTTGAGCGAAACCGCGGCAGGCCGGTGCGGCAGGAGGCAATCTGCAGGCAAGACGAATCTCCGGGCTGGGCTTAGGCGCTTATCGCACGCCCTTGTCATACCCTGCGCAGGGGCTAGATATCGCCTAGCCTAGCGGTTTCAGGCGGCATTATCACAAGTGAGCCAGGCCCGGCGGCCAGCGCATTGCTGAGTCAGGTTTGATCCGCGCCTCTATCCGGGAAGCCCGTTAAGGGGCGGTCCGCTTAGCCCTTCTTCCTTCTCAGCACGTCGCGCATCGCCTTGATGCAGTCCTCGACATCCAGACCGGCGATGCTCATCAGCTCATAGGGGTCGCCCGACGAGAGGTACATATCCCGCACGGCAACGCCCTTCACCGGGACGAGGGTCTCGCTCTCGCTGACGACGCGGGCCACCGTGCTGGTCAGGCCGCCGTAGATCGACACTTCCTCGCAGACCACGATGCCGCCGGTCTCCGCAGCCGCTTTCAGCACGGCCTCGGTATCCAGGGGCTTGACCGTCGGCATGCTGAGCACGCGGCAGAAGATGCCTTCCTCGGCCAGCTTCTCCGCCGCCTGGATCGCCCGCGGCAGCATCAGGCCATGCGCGATGAAGGTGCCGTCGGGGCCGTCAAGCACCAGATTGGCCTTGCCAAAGACAAAGGGCGTGGACTCGCTGGAGGTGATGGGCACCTTCTCGCGGCCGAGGCGGCTGTACATCGGGCCGTCCCACTCCGCCAGCCACTTGGTGGCCTTCTTGGCCTCCCAGAAATCGCTGGGGTAAAGCAGGCCCATGTTCACCAGGGGCTGCATGCAGGAGCAGTCCTCGTTGGACTGGTGCGTCGGGCCGTCCTTGCCCACGCTGATGCCGCCGTGCGCCGCGGTGATCTTCACGTTGCAGTAGCTGTAGTCCACCGTGTTGCGGATCTGGTCCCAGGCGCGCCCCGACAGGAAGATGCTGTAGGAGGCCAGGTAGGGGATATAGCCCATCTTGGACAGGCCGGCGGCGGTGTTGACCATATCGGCCTCGGAGATGCCGCACTCAAAGAAGCGCCGGGGATAGGCATCCCGGAAGAACTTGGTATAGGTGCTTTCGGCCAGGTCGGCATCCAGCACGACGACGCGCTCGTTCTCCGCGCCAAGCTCGACCAGCGCGTCGCCGAAGCCCTTGCGGGTCAGCTCCATGGTCCATTCGCTGGAAGGCAGATAGCCGTTGTGGAAGGTCAGGTTCGCCATCGGGTGTCTCCAATAATCAGGGCAAGTGCGCTGCGGATGCGGCCGGGGGCCGTTCCAGCGGGAGATTATCGCAGATGCAGCAGTTGCTCATGTTGCAGCCTAAATGCGAGCCACTCTCATTCGTGGGCAAGCGGTTTTTCAGCGCTGCGCGTGGGTAAAATCACGCGGTCATTCCCCGGGCGGAGGACGTTATGCGCAACGCCGCAATGCTGCTTGCCACTGCCAGCCTGATAACGCTGGCCGCCTGCTCCAATGGAGCCGCGATTCCCTCCAGACTCGGCGCGCCGGCGCCGGAGCAATTCAGCCTGAGCGTCCTGCCCGAAACGTATGCCTTCGGCGGCAGCGCGCGCGCGATCAGCCTGCAGCAAAGCGAACGTGGCGACAGCATTGAGCTGCAGCTGCGGGCGGAGGGTGCCAGCGGGCTGAAGGCGCTGTACTTCAGCCTCGACTATGACCCGCTGCGGTACAGCCCAGCCGGGCTGGAACTGAACCCGGAATTCCTCGCGCCAACGCAGCGCCTGGAGCTGACCCTCAGTGGCCGGCCGGGGAGCCTGGAACACGGCAGCATGCTGCTGCATCCGCAGCTGCCAACTGCCGGCGCCGGATTCAGCGGCGACTGCGTGCTGGCCAGGCTGCGTTTTGAGCGGCGCGCCGATGCTGCTGCGCGGCGAGTCAGTACGCCGCCAACCAGCGCCGCGGCGCAGACTCCGCTGTTCAGCAGCGGCCTGGCGGGCAACCTGAAGTGGTACCTCTACAACCCCGGCGACTATGACCAGAACGGGGTGGTCGCCGTACAGGACCTGACGCCGATCGGGATCAATTTCGGGGCCAGTGTGCCGCCGGGCAGCGGCCCCGACGGCCGGGACTACACCAGCGCGCTGGATGTGATCGACGGCAGCGACGACGGCGTGATCAACGTGCAGGATCTGACAGCCATCGGCGTGAACTATGGCCGGCGCGTGGCCGGCTTCAATATCTACAGCGGGATTGATGCCTCGCACTATCCGGCGGACAACAGCGCACCAAGCTCGATCAACCCCGACGACAGCGTTGACACCGGTTTTTCGAGCACCGACACCTCGCAGTTCCGCCGCGCCTACGACTACACCATCCCCGGCGCACCACCGGGGCCGATCTTCTGGCTTCGGCCCTTCGACAGCGCCGGCACAGAAGGCACCCCAAGCCAGATCTATGACGCCGGCAACCCGAACCAGCCACCGCAGATCAGCGGCTTTGCCGTCCAGCCGTCCCAGTCGATGCCGGAGCGGCTTACCCAGCTGATTGCCATGGCCAGCGACCCGGACGGCGATCCGCTGTTGTTCAGCTGGAGCATCATTTCCGGTGGCGGCTATCTACTGCGCGACGACCCCGGTTACAGCGTCTACAACGGCTATTTTTGCCCCAGTTCCAACGAAACCGCCACGATCAGGCTGACGGCTGACGACGGGCGGGGCGGGACCGCCATCCATGACGGGCAGATCGCCGTCAATAACAGTTTTGAGGGCAACTTCCCGTTCAGTCCGACCCAGGTACAGGGCTGGACGGACGGCAGCGGGCTGCACAGTGCACTGACCGTGGGTATCGACGGCCTGCCACGAATTTACTACTACAACGAAAGTGGTGAAGGCAGCGGGGTTTTCCTGGCCCTGGCCGGCAGCCCCTTTGGCAATGAGTGGGCCCTGGCTGGCCAGGTCGGCAATGGCGGATTCCGCGGGCTGGCCGCGTGGACCTATTTTCAGCAGTCCGGCTTTGCGACTTATGACCAGCCCGGTGGCGCAGGCAACCTGGTGTGGTACTTTCAGGACGCTCCCTTCAGCCTTAATCACAATCTGACGGTGCTGGACAGTACGCCGGCGACCGGGCTCTTTCCCAGTATCACATTTCTGGAGAACCCGGGCGGCGACGGCCTGCCTGCGCTGTCCTATCACAATGACCTAGGCTTTGGCACCGGGTCGCTGCGATTTATAGGCGCCCAGGACCCGCTGGGTGACAACTGGGGTGCACCTCTGCCGGTGGCTGGTGAACCGGAGACAGCCGGCGTCGATCTGGGCGGTGAGTCCTCAATCAGCAATGTCAACGGCAATCCGGCCATTGCTTATCATGACACCGGCAACCAGCGCCTGCTCTATGTGCGCGCCAGTGACCCGCAGGGCAGCAACTGGAACGCGCCGCTGCCAGCGGTGGTGGTCGACGAGGCCGGCGTGGCCGAGCTTGGCGCCTCGCCCGCGCTGGTTACGCTGGCGGATGGCCGGCCGGCGGTGTTCTACAAGCGCAAGGCCGACGACTTCGCCGTGACGCAGCTCATGTTCAAGGTGGCGCTGGATGCCAACGGCACTGGCTGGTACCCGGCATCCACCCAGATCGCGCTGTCGCTGAACCCCAACAGCAGGATCAGCGCGAGGAAGAGCTTCAACGGAAATCCGGCCGTGGCCTACTGCGGTCCCCCGCCGGCCGCGGGAAACTGCTACTACTCGGAGATCACCGGTGTCGATGGCAGCGGATTGGCCAGCTACGCAGACCTGGTCGCCTGCAGCCTGACCGGAAGCAGTTTCATCAACCCTTCGCTGGCCTTTGTCGGCGGCCGGGCGGCGGTGAGCGTCCATGACCAGACCAACCAGGACCTGTACTTCAATATCCGTTTTTAGCAGCGCTGACAGTCAGGCCGCCGGTTGGGCGGCGGGCTGAGCCCGGCAGCTGGGCTGCAGATAACATAGCGCACCGGCGGCAGGGGTGTATAAAGCCAGTGATGCTAAAGCAGGATCCGGGTCGAGAGATCGAAGTGCGCGGCGCTGAGGACGAGCTGTTGGCGGCGGCACGGGCCGCCCGCGGGCGGGCCTGGTGCCCATACTCCAGTTTCCCGGCCGGCGCGGCTGTGCTGCGCAGCTACCTGGTCCCAGCTGCGTCCGGCGAGGAACATGCTGTAACTGGAGAGGAAGGGGATGAAGCCCATCTTGCTGAGGCCGGCGGCGGTGTTAACCAAGTGGGCCTCGGAAATGCAGCACTCGAGGAAGCGCGTCGGGTGAACTTCGTGTAGGTGCTCTCGGCCAGGTCGGCATCCAGCATAACAACGCGCTCGTTCTCCGCGCCCAGCTCTACCAGCGCGTCGCCGAAGCCCTTGCGGGTCAGTTCCATCTTCCATTCGCTGCTGGGCCGATAGCCGTGATGCCAGGTCAGGTAGGGCATTGCATCTTTGGGCACTGCGATTCCGAAAGCTGACTGTCCACCTGCCCGGCGTCGTGCGCAACCAGCCTTTAGGTATAATCCGCAGTAACTGTTTCCTCGGGGGGGAAGCCGATGCGTAAGCTGTGGCTAGCCGGCCTGCTGCTCAGCATGGCCAGATGAGCGCATGCTCAGTCAGCGAGAACCTGGAGGAGCGCGGGTCTTCGGCCTTCCGACTGGAGCTGCTGCCTGGAAGTTTTGACTTCGGCGGCAGCGCCGACATCCGCCTCAGCCAACGCGAGGAAGCCGGCGAGATCCTGTTGGATGTTCACGCGTACAACGCGCACAGCCTGAGAGCCCTCTATTTCGAGCTGTACTACGACCCGACGCAGTTCAGCCCGCTCAGCGTCAGCGCGACGGATGAGCTGGCCCCGGCGGCACAGCGTCTGGAACTAAACTTGAGTGGCCAAGCTGGCCTAGTACAGCACGGCCAGCTGCTGCTGCACCCGCAGATCGACATGCAGCCGGGCAGCACTCGCGGCTTCAACGGCAGCGGCGTGCTGGCCACGCTGCGCTTCGAGCGGCGGCCGTTCAGCGCTGGCCGAGCGGTCAGCACACCGCCCAGCGGCGCCAACAGCAACGCCGTCCTGGGCAGCGGTGGTCTGTCCGGAACGCTGCTGTGGTACTACTTCTCCCCCGGCGACTATGACCAGAACGGCATTGTGGCCGTGCAGGACCTGACGCCCATCGGCATCAACTTTGGCGCCAGCGTAGCGGCTGGCCCGGGGCCCGACGGGCGCGACTTCAAGACCGCGCTGCACGCCATCGACGGCTCCAGCGACGGCGTGATCAATGTGCAGGACCTGACCGCGATCGGCGTCAACTTCGGCCGCCAGGTGAACAAGTACACGATCTACGAAGCGCCGGACAGCAGTGCTTACCCAGCCAGCGATACAGCGCCGAGCAGCATCAGCCTGCTGGACTCCGTCCTTTTCAGCACGGCCATCGGCAACCCGGTCAGCGAACGAAAGCAGTTCTTTTTCAGCATCCCGGCTCCGGTGCCGGGATCGGTCTACTGGGTGCGCCCGGCGGATGCCAGCGACATGGAGGGCGCGCCGAGCAATGTCTATGACCCGGCGCTGGCCGGATCCAACAACATCAGCGGCACAATCCTTGAAGACACCTCGGTGCCCATAGACGGCATCGGCGATGTCCCGCTGGCTGGAGTGACGGTGACCCTCGGCGGCGGCGTGGCGACAACCACCACGGCCGGGGATGGCAGCTACAGCTTCAGCGGCGTCGGCGACAACACCTATACGGTTACCCCCAGCCTGAGCGGCTACAGCTTTACCCCGATCAACCGGACGATTGCCGTCCCGCCGGATGCAGGCTCGACGGACTTTGTGGGCAACCCCGGCGCTGCCAATCAGCCGCCGACCATTCTGGGCGTGATCGCTACCCCTCAGCCTGCGCGGCCTGGCCAGACCGTCTCGCTTTATGCCGACGGCGCTGATCCTGACGGCGACCCACTGACCTATACCTGGCAGGTCATCAGCGGCGGCGGATCCCTGATCCACAGCATTACCTCGCCAACGCCCTACAACGGCTACACCAGCTTCGGAGAAGAGAGCGTGGAGATCAGGGTCACGCTGGACGACGGCCGGGGCGGCAGCATTGACACTACTCAGCCGCTGACCATCAGCAACGCCGCGCCAGAGGGCAGTTGGCATGTATTCGACGTTGATCTCGGCGGCAGCGGCACCAACAACACAGGTGTGCGCAGCTCGCTGATCGAAGTCAACGGTCTGCCGCGCATCCTGTATTACAGGCAGGATAGCGTGACTGGCGATGGCGTTTATGAAGCCCTGACGGAGAGTCCTTTTGGTGAGGTCTGGACCACGCAGGTCCCCGGCGGCAACGCTCCGTCCGGGCCAATCCCCGGCGGCTTCGGCGGGCTGAGCGCGCTGTATGCCCCACGGTCGGCACCGGTGGACGTTCTCGTGGCGGCTTATGACGATACAGGCATGGCGCCCTCGCCTCTGGCTTACTCGCTCTATCCCGCCACAGGCGGCGGCTGGAGCACTTCCGGTCTTGACTCTGACGCGGGCGCCGGGATTGGCGTGGACGGCGTTCTGGACGCACTCGGCCAGCCGCTCTATGCCTACCACTGCGAGCAGGGCCTCAGCACGGGCTCGCTGCGGGCGCTTGGTGCGGATGACTACCAGACCAATATGTGGCGCTTCTTCACCGGCATTGAGGGCGAGCCGGAGGCGCCGGGTGTGGACGTGGGCAGCGACTGCTCCATCAACATAATCGGCGGTTTCCCGGCGGTGGCCTATTACGACAAGGCAAATGCCGCGCTGAAGTTCGCTGGAGCATTCAATTCAGTCGGCAGCGACTGGACCACTCCCCCTGCGGTGCTGCCGATAACAGTTGACGCTTCGCCGGGTCTTGACTTTGGGCGCGGCGCGCAGCTGGTAACCGAATCCGACGGAACCCCCGGCATCTTTTACTTCAACGCCACGGACTCCACTGTGCTCTATGCGCGGGCTTCCAGCCCCGACGGCAGCGCCTGGGGCGGCGGCTTCTTCTCTGTGGACAGCGGGGACTCCCTGCGCGGCATGTCGGCTGGCCAGTCGCCCGCCGGTGACCCGGCGGCGGTCTACTTCAATGCCTCAAGCGGCAACCTGGTTTACGATGAGATCACCGGTTTCAGCCCTTACACATCCAACAATCTGCCTATCGCCTCAAGTCCGGGTGTGGTCTATGGCAACCCTTCATATGCACTTGTCGGCGGGCGGGCGGCGGTCAGCTTTTATGACTTCACCAACCAGAGCCTGAAGTACGCAGTGCTGTACTAAGACCTTCAGGCTATCTGCACTGCCGCCTTTGACAGGACCTGGCGGGGCGTCATGGGCCCGGTCCGCTGTGCAGTTTCCTGCGCCTGCCTGCCCGGGCCGACCCGCGCTTTCAACCTTGGCAGTCTGGGTATAATCGCCGGTTGTTTGAATTTGGAGGAAACGATGTCCCGACTCTTGGCGCTGCCCGCTGTCCTGCTCTGCCTCGCCCTGCTGGGGCTTGCCGCATGTGGAACCGGAGAAAAGCTGGACACTGCTCCTGCCGCTCCAGCTGATGGCTTCGGCCTGCAACTGCTGCCTGAAAGCTATATCGCCGGAGGCAGTGTGGAGGCCATCGAGCTGCAGCAAAGCAGCGAGGGCAGCACCGTTCAGCTTGAGCTGCAGGCCCGCGATGCCAGCGCGCTAAAGGCGCTCTTTGCCAGCGTCAGCTATGACCCGGCGCGCTACAGCCCGGCCGGGGCCAGGATCAACGAGGCGCTTGCCCCGCAGTCCCAGAGCCTGCAGCTGGTGCTGACAGGCCAGCCGGGCAAGGTGGAGCTGGGCGCGATGCTGACCCGCCCGCAGGAGCGCAGCGGCGCCGGCTTCAACGGCGATGGAGTGCTGGCCACGATCTTCTTCGAGCGCCGTCCCTTCAGCGCGGCCCGCGGCGTCAGCGCCGTACCCACTTCTGATGCGGCGCGCAGCGGCCTGACATACATTGGCACCGACAACTTCCTGTGGAACCTGTATAACCCCGGTGACTACGACCAGAACGGTGTGGTGGCTGTGCAGGACCTGACCCCGATCGGCATCAACTTCGGTGACAGCGTGCCTGCCGGTGGCGGCCCTGACGGCCGCGACTTCAAGAGCGTGCTGGATGTGATCGACGGCTCGGACGACGGCGTAATCAATGTCCAGGACCTGACGGCCATCGGCGTCAACTTCGGCAACAAGATCGTCAGCTTCACGCTGTTCCAGTCGGCCAGCGCGGCAGACTACCCGGCCAGCAACAGTGGGCCCAACGGGGGCGGAGCGTCCGCAGCCGCCGGGATCAGCCTGACCTTCTCCAGCACGGATATCTCGCAGTTCCGCCGCGAGTACAACTATCTCCACCCCGCCGCGCTGGCCGGGCCCTTCTTCTGGGTGCGGCCTGAAGACGGCGAGGGCAACTACGGCACGCCCAGTGCGCTGCTGGACATCAGCGGCGGCAGTGGCTCGACGATTTCCGGCACGGTGCTGGCCGACACCAGCGTACCCAAAGACGGCATCGGCGACGTGCCCCTGGCCGGCGTGACCGTCACAGCGGGCGCCAGCAGCGCCGTGAGCGGCGGCGACGGAAAGTACTTCATCGTTGCTGTGCCTGACGGCACCTATGACCTGACCCCCAGCCTGGCCGGCTACAGCTTCCTGCCGGCGGCCGTGCCGGTAACCGTGCCTCCGGCAGCAGCGCAGGATTTCGTGGCCCTGCCCGCGGCGGCCAATACCGACCCGCAGATCAGCAGCATTGACGCAGTCAACGCGCCCTCGCTGCCGGGCCGCACGGTGCAGCTTTATGCCAATGCGACTGACGCGGACGGCGATTCCCTGAGTTACCAATGGAGCGTGGTGTCAGGCAGCGGCGTGATGCTCTTTGGCGGCATCAGCAGCCTGAACGGCAACGCCTACCTGCCCGCGCCGGGCATTGAGGAAACCGCCCAGGTGCAGGTGCTGGTGACGGACGGCCATGGCGGCAGCGCCACCCTGAGCCGCGATGTGCAGTTCACCAACGGCGCCTTCATCGGCTCCTGGCATCCGGTTATCGTCCGGGATGGCGGCGGCAACAACACCGGCGTGCGCAGCGTGCTGCTGGATGTGGACGGAGCCCCGGACATCTTCTATTACAACCAGGACCCCACGGACGGCGATGGAGTGTTCCATGCCGTGCCCACAGACTGGCTGGGCCAGTTCTGGAACGATTTCGGCAAGTATGCCGAGGGCGGTTTCAGCGGTCTGTCGGCAGTGTATGACGGCAGCGCGAGCAACCTGATCGTGAGTGTCTGCGATGACACCGGCATGGCGCCGGCTCCCCTGACCAGCTACCTCTCCACCATCGGCGGCGGCCTCCCGACAGCCTTCTCGGTGGACAACGCCATAGGTACCGGCGTGAATGTAAGCAGCATCCTGGACCTGAATGGGCAGCCGCTGCTGGCCTACCACAACAGCCTGGGCCTGGCCACCGGCAGCCTGCGGGTCTGCGGCGCGAACGACTATGTGAACCTCAACTGGAAGCCGGTCCAGCCGGTCGAAGGCGAGCCCGAAGCACCGGGCGTCAACGTCGGCAGCTTCACTTCCATTGCCCAGATCGGCGGCTTCCCGGCGGTGGCCTACTACGACGAGGCCAACGGTGAGCTGCGCTATGTCCGGGCCAGCGACCTCTCCGGTACGGTCTGGAATTCGCCCACGCCGGTAGTGGCCCACGCAGCTGCCGGAGACACGGTGGGCTATTCGCCCCAGCTGGTCTATGTCGAGGGCCGGCCGGCAGTCTTCTTCCTGGACATCACCAACAACAGCGTCCTGTACAAGCGTGCTGACGACAACCAGGGCAATGCCTGGACCGGGCTGGCCTGGGCCATGACGCTCGGCGGGGCGAACAGCTTCAGCAGCATCAGCGGAACCGTGTTTGCGAACGGCCAGCCGGCGGTGGCTTACGCCAGCAGCGACGGCAGCCTTAATCTGGCCACCATAACCACACCTGACGGCAGCACCGGGGACTACAGCACCATCGAAGTTCCGGTCGTCGGAAAGACCTATATCAACCCCTCGCTGGCCGAGGTTGGCGGGCATCATGCGGTGAGCTACTACGAAAGCTCAGGCCAGGACCTGATGTTCTCGATGCGCTACTAGCGGATCCAGGCCCGCCGGGCGGGCGACAAGCGCGATACAAACACAGGGCCGGAGCAATCCGGCCCTTCACTTTCTTGCGTCCCTTACCACTGCAGCGGCAGAGCCAGCAGGAGCTGGCCGCCTTCGATGTAGGCCCCGCCCAGCTGTTCCTCTGTGTTGATCCCGTGCGCCTGCACATTCAGCAGCAGGCCGGGGCGGCCCTGGCTGGCGAAGCTCTCCGGCAGGGCGGTAACACCGGTTGTTTCCCAGACCGCCTGGCCGCTGCCCGGCAGCAGGGGCTGGCCGGCGGAGAACTGGTTAACGGCAAAGGGCCGCGACCACTGCAGGGTGTCCAGGCTCAGGCTCCAGCAGGAGTTGGAGCGGCCGTCGGCGGCCATGGCCTGTTCCGGGCGTCCGGCGGTGACATCCTCCTGCACGAAGAGCGTGCGGCCATAAAGCTCCAGGTTGTCCAGGCTGATCTGCGCCCCCGGGCCGCCGTCGGCCACCAGGGTCACACTCGCCGCGGCCAGCGGATCCCCGGGATTGCTGAGCCGCAGCTTCCAGAGGCTGCCATAGGTGTCAGGGTTTGTATCGCCCTCCACCTCGCCCTTGTCGTCGCCGGTCGTGGTGAAGTAAAGGCAGCCCGGCTCGGCCGGGTCTTCATCGCCGTCCTCAATGCGGATGAATCGTGTGGCGCGCATTGTCCCGGCCTCGGCGCACCAGTCGCGGCTGAGGGTGAAGAGCTCCTTGCGCTTGTCGATCTCGGTCGCATGGCCGCAGTAGAACTCGCGGGGAACCGCAGTCCAGCGCAGCTCAGCGCTCGCACCCGGCGCCAGGCCGTAGCTGGTGGGCATGAAGGCGCCGTCGTGGAAGAGCGCGCCAACATAGGTCTCGCCGTTCAAAAGGCCATGGGGGTCGGTGGCCGAGCGCGTGCCGACATACATGAACAGGTAGGCGCGCTGCACATCGTCCAGCAGCAGGATCACGGATTTGTCCTGCGCGGCGCTGGCGGCCAGGGGCACGACGTTCTCCCAGGAACCCACCGGGCTGTCGGCCAGCACAACGGCGCGGCCGTCGGGATAGACCACCTTGGCCCGGCCGTGCCCGCTTTCCTCGCCGGGGAAGAAGAGCGGCTGCCCGCCATAGGCGCTGAAGAGGGTGGCCGAGCAGTACTTGCCCTCGGCCGCCTCGGGGTTGAGCCAGGTCTGGGTAAAGCTGCCCTCGCTGTAGCGGCCAGAGCAGTATGGCCCGTTGCTGTCGGAGTATGAAGTGATCAGATTGCGGCCGCCAAGGCAGCGCCACTGGTCGTCAAAGCGGAAGATCGAAACCCGCGCGCCGGTGAAGCTGCCGCTGACATCCGGGCTGAACTGCGAGACCTTGTCCTCGGCGATCTCGTGGTTGACCCACAGCGCAAAGCCGTCCTGCACAGGGGCGAAGCCCATGCCGTCCAGCTTGCCTGCGACAGCGTAAGTGTGCGTCTGGTCCCAGGCCAGCTCGTCCCAGCGGCCGGTCAGCAGCGGCACGCGGTCGCCAACGGTCAGCAGAGGGCTGATGCTGTAGCTGCCATCCAGGCAGACTACCTGCGGTGCGGCAACAGTGCGGCCATCGCTGAGGCTGACGGGCAGGCCCGCGGGCGGCTGCGAGGCGTCAGGCGGAGCGGCATGGCTGCTGGAGCCGCAGGCGCTCAGGCCGCTGAACAGCAGGAAGGCGCAGCAGGAGCAGTTCAGGGCGATTTGCATAGCCGGGCGGAACATGAGGCCTCCAGTTGCGTGCTGCTGCATATATAGCGCATCGGCGGAAGGGGTGTATAAACGCAGGGTGGACAAGCTGAACAGCGATACAGAGATCGAGGTCCGCGGCTATGAAGACGAGCTCCTGGCCGCGGCGCTGGCCGCGCGGGGTAGCGCTTATTGTCCCTACTCCAGTTTCGCCGTGGGCGCGGCCCTGATGACCAGCGACGGCCGCATCTTCAGCGGCTGCAATGTGGAGAACGCGTCCTATGGCCTGACAGTCTGCGCCGAGCGCAATGCGCTTTTTGCTGCGGTGGCCGGCGGGATGCGGCCGGGGGAACTTGCGATGCTGGCGCTGGTCGGCGGACCGCTGGCAGAGCAGGCCGACAGCAGCTATGGCACGGAGCTCACGATTACTCCATGCGGCGCCTGCCGCCAGGTGCTGGCCGAATTCGCTGCGCCGGACTGCATCGTGCTGGCGGTGGATGCCAGCGGTGCAGCTCCCGCGGAAGATGCGCTGGAAGTGGCGGCGGCTTACCGCATGAGCGAGCTGCTGCCGTTTGCCTTTGGGCTCCAGTAGTGCTGGCAGGGGACGGCAAGGCCAACAGGAGACACTGAGACACAGTGGATTTTGAGGGTGGCCTGCCTTAATTGAGCGAAGAGCAGGGTTCTCAGGCCTCATGGTCAGCTGGTAAGGCCAGGACTAACAGGGGACACCGAGGCACAGAGGATTTTGAGGGTGGCCCGGCTTCGTTGACCGAAGAGCTGATTTCTCATGACTTCAAGGTCGGATGAGGAGCACTTTGCCCTCACAATTCTCGGTGCCTCTGTGACTCCTGTTGGTCTTCTTTGTGGATGCAAAAAAGCCGGGCAGAGACAAGCCCATGGCCCACAAACCAGGAAGGCGGGTCAAGACCCGCCACTACATAGGAGGGCGGACCAAGGTCCGCCCTGAAGGCCACGACCTGCGGACACTGCCGCGCTGCTACTGCAGCTCTTCGCGCAGTGCGCGCTTGAAGACCTTGCCGGTCGGGCCCAGCGGCAGCTCCTTGCGGAACTCATAGACCTTGGGCAGCTTATAGGGCGAGAGATGCGCCTCGGCATGCGCGCGCAGCTCGGCCTCCAGGGCCTTCAGCGCGGCAGTCCGGGCGGCGACTGACTCCTCGCTTTCGCCCTCGGCCATGCCGCTCCAGAGCTCCTCATCCCTGGGCACGATGTAAGCCTTGACCTGCTCGCCCTTGACCGGGTCGTTGACCCCCAGCACCGCGACATTCTTCACCGCGGGGTGGCCCTCCAGCACGGCTTCCACATCCGGCGGGAAGACCTTCAGGCCCGCGACGATGATCATTTCCTTCTTGCGGCCGGTGATCGCCAGGTGGCCGTTCTCGTCCAGGCGGCCCATATCACCTGTGTGCAGCCAGCCGTCCTTGATCACCTCGGCCGTCAGGTCCGGGCGCTGGTGGTAACCCAGCATGATGCCGGGGCCCTTGACCAGGATCTCGCCCACCTCGCCGGCCGGCAGCTCGCGGCCCTCGTCGTCAATGATGCGGATCTCGACGTTGCGGATCGGCTTGCCGGCCGTGCCGCTGACATTGCTGGCCCGGGTGTTAAAGCTGATTACCGGGCTGGTCTCGGTGAGGCCATAGCCCTGCCACAGCGGGATGCCGAAGGCTTCGTGGAACTCCTGCTCCACCACCGGGGGCAGCGGCTCGCCGCCGGCCAGCGCGTGCTTAAGGCTGTCCACCTTGAAGCCGCGGGCCTTCTGCATCTGGGTCAGCACGCGGTACATGGTCGGGATCGCCAGCATCAGGGTGACGCCGTGCTTCTCAATGGCACCCAGCGCATCGGCAGGGATGAAGCGCGGCTGGGTGATGTAGGTGCCGCCGGTATGCAGCGGGATGCCCATGGTGGCGGTATAGGCGAAGGTGTGGAAGCTGGGCAGCACGCCCAGCGTGACCTCGCCCACCGGCTCGCCAAAGGAGGCCAGGGAGTCATGGATGTTGGTCAGGATATTGCCGTGGCTGAGGCAGACACCCTTGGGGGTGCCGCTGGTGCCGGAGGTATACAGCATCACGGCCAGGTCGTCTTCCTTGCGTTCCTCGCGGCCCTGCAGCGCGCTCAGCGGCGGCTGGCTGCCGGCGGCGGCGGCGCGGGCGATCTCCTCAAAGAGCACGAACTTCACCGGCAGGCCCTGCAGCATCTGCACCATGCGCTCGCTGGTCACCACGGTGTCGATGCCGGAATCGGTGATGGCAAAAAGCAGGTCCCGGGGCGGCGCCAGCAGGTTCAGCGGCAGCACCGCCAGGCCCGCGCGCTGGGCAGCGAAATTAGCGATGGTGAAGGCCGCGCTGGTCGGCAGGAAGATGCCGATGGCCGGCTTGTCCGTGGACGCGGCCAGTACAGCGCCAAAGGCCTGGGAGGCATGCAGGAGCTGGGCATAGGTATAGCTCTGCTCGCCATCGATAAGGGCCACCTTGCTGAGGTTGGACTCAGCCGCCTGGGCAAAAGAGGAGTACAGATTCATGGCGTACTAAGTTTACCTGAGCGAAACAAGGGAGATGGCTAGTGGCTAATGGCTAATGGCTAATGGCTAATGGCTAATGGCTAATGGAGAATGGCTAATGGCTAATGGAGAAGAGGGAGGAGGGAGGAGAGAGGAGAGAGGAGAAAGGAGAGAGGAGAAAGGAGAGAGGAGAAAGGAGTAAAAATCGTGGTGTGTGATGGGCTGGCGATCGGCAATAGAGAAAGGAGCCAACAATGTCTTGAACCAAAAACAGTTGCCTATGTCCTGGTTGCTCCTTGCTCCACAACCGCCCTTTGCCTTCAGCCTTGTGCCTTGAGCCGGGCCGCATTTCTGCGGCCCCTACATTAGCCATTAGCCATTCTCCATTCGCCATTAGCCATTGCCATTAGCCATTCGCCATTAGCCATTCTCAAACAAGCTTCCATGCAGGATCTCCAGCACCGGCCTGAAGCTGCGGCGGTGGATCTCACAGGGGCCGTGGGTCTGCAGGGCCGCGCGGTGCTCCGGCGTGCCATAGCCCACGTGGCGCTCGAAGCCGTAGTGCGGATACGCAAGCGCCAGCTCACGCATCATGCGGTCGCGCTCCACCTTGGCCAGGATGCTGGCCATGGTGGCCTGTAAACCTCAATGGCCGCAAGGATTGCATGGGTTATCTGTCTTGCATGGGTTTGTATGACAAGGATTTGTAGCATCACTGGGAGCATTAGGATCGTCTGGAAGCGGAGTGTTGCCCGGAAGCTTTACACCAGGGTGCTGAAAGTAGCCACTGTCCTTTTCTATTCTGGTCCTCATCTCTCGAGCGAGAACCCTGCCAGGCTGTTCACCGAAGTATGTAACGACTCTGGATTCAGCCCGCTCACCGGCGATTGAGTCTAGGATACTACCCAGGATGGGCTTATCTGAATTGACCTCGGCTTCACTGGCCCGGCGAATGTAAACTCCACCAGGTGACCAGACTGGTTCCGTAAAGCTGGTATAAACGCGACCGGTGATGGGGTTAATGCTGTAATCTAGCTTCAAGAGCTGCTCTCTCCATGCTAGTTTCTTGAAACTATCAATACCTGTAGGAGTATTCAACTCTGGATGCAGAAACAAGAGTAGTTCGGCTCCACTGGATGGAATCCTGCCTTCCGATCGGTAAAAGTCCTCCGCAAAGTAAGCAAGTGTGGATGCCGACATCGTGGTTACATGCCGTGCGGGAGCATCAGAGCTTTCGCCGGGACGCCTCGAGTTGAAAAACAATCCGGAGATGGCAGCCTTCTCACCTGCGGTCAGGCTGGGATCAGCGGGGTCAACGACGAGATTCTCCACAGAGAAGGCTGGTGGACTGCCAGGCCCACGTAGCGCTTCGCTTTCTTCGATTACGAGCCCCAGATTCGCGGAGTAATCGAGTGTATACAGTTCTGCCATGCAGGATTGGTCGGCAGTGAATGAGACTCGTTGGCGCGGGCTGGCCTCTGAATGTGTAACGTCCTCGCCGTTGGTGCACCCCATAAGTCCGGCGGTTATCACTAGGGCAACAACGGTGCCTAAGCGGTTTCTCTCAATCATTAACTTCTCCTTATGTAGTGCAAAGATCACAATCAAAGTGAGGTACTGTTGAAACCTCGTCGTATTCGCACCAGTGTGTAACGAGCCCGGTGCTCGAATCGTAACATACACGAAGAGTCCATTGGGTTACTATCTGTGAATCCACCACAGGATGCTTACGATCAAAAACATCTGTCGTATATGCGTTTTCATAGCCGGAGATCAATGTCCCGCAAACAGACTGTGTCCATGTCTGGACTTCCTGCTGCTCGGTGGAAGTACCATTGTTACTGCAAATACAACCTGGCACTCTGGGCGTGGCAGTCATACTGGCCGCGCCTAGTGGTTGATTCTGCTGACATTCCCACTGAGGATCGGGAATCTGTTGATGAACCAAGTCAATATCGCCGACATCCCAGGTCGGCGTACCTAAATCGGCACCAGCAGGCGTCGCCAGTAGACATACCAACGACATAGCAATCCAGTGACTCTTGGGAGCTCTTAGCATTAAACCATCCTCACAAATGCAGATCAAAGCAAGCCTACCAAAAAAAAGGAGACATTTCAAGGCACCAAGTCACACTTTTTCTTGATTTTATTCTGCTGGTCGAGACGCTTGTAAACCTAACACACAACGATTAGAAGAGACTTCCCTGCAGGATCTCCTGCACCGGCCTGAAGCTGCGGCGGTGGATCTCACAGGGGCCGTGGGCCAGCAGGGCAGCGCGGTGCTCCGGTGTGCCATAGCCCACGTGGCGCTCGAAGCCGTAGTGCGGATACGCAAGCGCCAGCTCACGCATCATGCGGTCGCGCTCCACCTTGGCCAGGATGCTGGCCGCGGCGATGCAGAGAATCTCGGCGTCGCCGTCAATCACGCCCTGCACGGGCAGGCGCCCGCCGGCCAGGGATTCCGCCCCGGCCAGGCCGCGCATCTGTGGCAGGTGCGGGCCGTCAATTAGAACATACTCGGGCTGCAGGCCCAGCTGGCCCACCGCGGCCTGCATGGCGGCCAAAGAGGCCTGCAGGATATTGACGCGCTCGATCTCCCGCGGGCTCATGGAACAGACAGCCCAGGCGATGGCCTGCTCGCGGATCAGGATGGCCGCGGCTTCACGGGCCTCCAGCTTCAGCAGCTTGGAGTCGTTCAGCCCGCCGGGGATGGCCTCGTAGTTCAGCACCACGGCAGCGGCGACCACCGGCCCGGCCAGCGCGCCGCGGCCGGCCTCGTCGCAGCCGCAGACCAGGCGCTTGCCCTCGGCCAGCAGTGCCCGCTCCAGCGCGCTGATTTCCATCGCTGTGAGCATAACTCAGGCAGAGGCGCAGGGAAACCGATCCAAAGGAGTTATCCGGCAAACCGAGTTCCACATAGGCTGGAATCTCAGAGGGGTGCAAAGCCGGGAGACTGCGCGCTGACAGCGCAGCGGGTCTACAGGACTCGTTCGTCCTTCTCCGGCGGGGTATCGCCGACCGCCAGCTCCGGGCTGACCACGATCTGCTCGATGGTGTGCTCTTCCGGAGTGACCGGGCCGCTGCGCTGGGCCGGCGCCGCCAGCGCTTCGGCGCTGTCTGCAATCTGTGCCGGCGGGCTTTGCGTATCGTCGGCCAGTGCCTGAGGCTCCTGCTTCGGCGGCTCCCAGGGCGGCAGGCTCCTGGTATCGATCTCGTGCAGTTTCTGTTCGGCCTTGTCGTCCAGCATCATGCCGCCGGGATAAGGCTTGAAGCCGCCGGCGGGCTGCGCCGCCTGCTTCTTTTTGCGCATGGCCGAGAGGTCCACGCCCAGCAGGTAGAAGGCCAGGGCCAGGGTGCCGCAGACCGCGCAGGCATCTGCGACATTGAAAATCGGGAAGTCGTAGGGATCCCCCAGGCCGGGGAAGATCCGCCCGACCACGGGGATCTTGACGAAGACGAAGTCCACCACTTCCTTCAGGCGGAAGCGGTCCAGGAAGTTGCCCAGCGCGCCGCCGAGGATCGCCCCGCAGGCGATGGACATGCCAAGGTTGTATTTGAAGGCGCGGTTCCAGGCATAGACCAGCGCGGCGACGATCAGCAGGCTGACGAAGCTGAGGGCGAAGGAGTTGCCCTCAAAGATGCTCCAGGCCGCCCCGGTGTTGGTGGTCAGGTGCCAGCGCACCCAGGGGTCCCAGACCATCTGCTCGCCGCCCAGGGGGCCATAGCGTTCGGTCACCATGCCAAGGCCGTCGCCCTTGCCCAGGCCGTCCCAGCGCGTGAAGTAGTCCTGCATGAACTCGCCAAATCCGGCCTCCGGCCGGATCATCTTGTAGCTGCTCAGCTCGTAGACGAACCAGGCTTTGCTGAGCTGGTCGGCCAGGATGATGATGACGGCCAGCGTGACGACCAGACTGGTCAGCGCGTCGCGGGTGGGGGCAGAGTTCATGCTGGGCCTAGTGTAGACGATGGGGATGTGACGGGTAAGGCGGCTCTGGGGTTCGCGTCCGGTCGTTGGCCGATTGTTGAAGGAGGATGTGGATCCGTCAGGAAATCCGATCCAACCGGAGGCACTGAGACACGGAGATGGAAGAGGGCGACAAGCCTTTGACAAGTTCTGAGCATCAACTCATAGCGAGACCCGGCGCAGGCCTTCCTTGTGAACCATCCCGGGTTTCCTGGAGGCATTAGTCTGTGGTTACGCTGCCAGAAGGACAGTGTAGCTGGTTACGATACCAGTCCTCCTCATACTCTCGCGGTGGGATGAATCCCAGCGGACCCATCAG
>JADZFO010000012.1 GCA_020849855.1 bacterium
AGAACAGGCAGGTAAACTGCTCCACGGACGTCTCCGATATGCGTTTGTGTGAGAACTCTCAGCATATCAATCAGGGGACGTCCACCCCTTCTGCTCTCTCTCCACGCTGATTGGCGAAGAACCAAAAAAAGAGGGGCAGCCTTAGCTGCCCCTGTGTCTTCAAGACTTTGGCAAGAGTACTAGGCGTCGCCGCCGGTACCCTCGTTGTGCGGAACGGGATTGAAGTCATCATCATCATCCGTTCCACCCAGGCAGCAGCAGCTGGCCAGTGAGACCAGTAATAGCGCCGCCACCAGACCCTTAACAAGCCACGCAAGCTTGTGCATACTCAACCCTCCAAAAACCTGGTGCCATCGAGAGAAACGAACTAATGAACCAGAGGGCAGTCTCCCACCCTCTGGTTCATTACATTCTTGTGTTACCCAAATGGGCAGGGTTAGGCGTCGCCGCCAGTACCCTCGTTGTGCTGACCCGGACCGTTGATATCGGTATCGTTCGGATCATCATCAACACCGCCGGTGCAGCAGCAGCTGGCCAGAGCCAGCATCAGGACCGACACGGCGATGCCCTTGAGGATGTTGTCCAAGACCTTCATACGTCCTCCACGATGGAAAGCTGAGGGTAATTATAGAACAGGTTTTCGCGATTTGAGAAGTGCAAGACGCCTAAATCGACAGGCCTTCCCCCTTCCTGTTCCCGCCCTGGCAAGCCAGAACGTTGCGGGCATTATAGCGCAGCGGATTGATCCTGCGGATGAACTTTGGATAAATCGTGCCGCGCGCAAGCCTATCTTTGCTTCGGCGAGGAATGTGTGGACTTTAACTGCCGCAGAAGCGGATATTCCAGCAGCGCTCTTTCAGCAGCCTGGAGAGGTTGTCAGGCAGGCAAAGCGGGCTACCATTCCGTGGCTGCGGCCTGATCCAGGCGCTTTTGCGCCTCATCGAACATACCGCCCGCCTTGCCGCTGGAAGTGCCTGTATCCGCGCCTGTCTGCAGATAGACCTGCACGTTATAGACGTGCACACGGCGGCCTTCCACCCAGGCATATTCGTCGCCGGCCACTTCACGGTGCTGGCTGCGCGGCAGGAGCTGTTCCACGGCGGAGCCCACCAGGGACTCGGCGTCAATCGGGCCGGCCAGCAGCTTCTCCAGGCTGGGCTGCTGCACAAGGGCCTGGACGCGGCTGCTGAGGTAAGCGTCGGGGTTGCCGCTGCGGTCACGCACAGTCACCGTCACCGGCAGCCAGACCCCGGCGGCCTGCACCAGGCCGGTGTTTGTAGTATCAGGATTGCGGAAGAGGCCCAGTGAATCGAGATAACCGCCGGCCTCTTTGCGCATTGCTTCCTGCTCGGCCGCGGTCAGGTCGGCATAGGGCTGCAGCTTGACGTAATAGTCGCTGGGCCAGGCCGGCAGGACAAAGTTCGCTTTCCCGCTTTCCAACGCTTCCTGCGCCTCAACCGGCGAGACAAAGCCGCTGTCCAGCACCTGCACGCTGCGCAGCGGGGTGCTGAGCGCTTCGGCGAGGCCGCTGGCCAGCTGGCGGCTGTGCCGCGTGGCAGCCAGAGCCGGGCTGGACTGGGGCTGCAGGCCGATGTAGGCATCCGGCTGCGGCCGCAGGCGCGCCAGCAGCAGGCCGGCGGGGCTGACGCGGCTGCTGGACTCCAGCAGGCCGGACTGCGAGAACATGGGCTCCAGTCCGCCGCTGCCATGCACGATGACCAGCTTGCGCAGGGACTCCTCCATGCGCTGGCGGCTGAGGTCAAAGCCTGTGGCATAGATCCGCAGGTGGCCGAGGCCACCCTCGGCATCCGCCTGGCCAATCTGGGTAAAACCGGCGCTGAGGATAGTGTTGCGCGGCTCGTTGCGCAGCATGGCGCTGAAAAGCTCATTCGCCTGCCGGCGGGTCAGTTCCTTTTCAAAGCCCATCTGCAGGGCCATGACAGAGCTGTGGATCTGCAGCCAGGGCAGGAAGATCAGCGCGAGGGCCAGGACGCCGGCGACCACGCCGCCAACAGTCTTGCCACCCGGCTTGGTGCGCGGAAGCGGGCCCATGGTCTGGGCCTTGAAGAGAATGCTCTTAACAGAGGGCGCGGCGGAAGCCATGGCGGCAAAGTCAAGATCCTTGCGCGCGTTGGCCAGCGGGTCTGGCCCGCCGTACACGTCCTCCTCGTGGATATCTTTCAGGTCTTTGCCAAGCAGCATCATTGCTGCACCTCGAATTCAGGGCCCAGGATCTCGAGCAGTTTCTTGCGGGCCCGGTGAACACGTACCTTGACCGCACCGGCGGTCAGGCCCATGATCTGTGCGACTTCTTCCAGACTGTAGCCTTCCAGCGCGGTCAGCGCCAGGGGCAGACGCAGCTGCTCAGGCAAGCTGTCCAGTGCCCGGAAGACCTGCCGGCTCTCCAGCTTGCGGCCGGGGTTGCCGTGCATGGGATAACGCTCCAGGCGCTCCCAGAGCATACCGTCACCACCATAATCGGCCACATCAAGCTGGCGCTTGCGCCCGCGGCAGTGGTCGATATGCAAGTTGCGCATTAGGCGCATGAACCACCAGTGGAAGCGTGTGGGGTCCTTGAGCTTGTCGTAGGCCTTGATGGCCCGGGCCACGCTCTCCGCCAGCAGGTCCTCGGCATCCTCGCGGCGTCCGCAAAGGTACAGCGCCAGCCGCCAGGCCTGCTGGTGCACTTCTTCATAGTGCGCCACGAAAGCCTCGTTGCGGGCTGCCACCGAATCACTGCGTGTTAACGCCAAGGCGATCACATTCTACCCAGACGGCTACCGGGCCGCCTGGTTACATATATAGTAGCTGCGCGGTGGGAGAAAATTTGACTATTCCGCAGCTTTCTCGCCGCAACAGCGCTCGATTATACGCACCACTTCGGCGGCCATGGCGCCACCTTGCGCTCTCCGCAAGCCGTACAGCTCAGCGGCGCGCCGGGCGGCCTGGCAGGCCTGGGCCTTGTCGCCCAGTTCTTCCCAGGCCAGGGCCCGGTTAAAGGCCAGGTTCGGGTCGGCCGGCATTCCGCGGTCGACACGTATTTGGTCCGCTTCCGCGTAGGCCTGCAGAGCCTCCTTCAGCCGGCCGGACTCCTTAAGCAGGACACCGCGGTTCATCGGCAGCTCCGGGTCAGCCGGCAGGCCGGCGGCCTCGCGCATCTTCGACGCCAGCTCCAGCCGTTCCAGCGCCTCCTCGCGCCGCCCGAGCGCGATCAACACCGCACCGCGGTTTTTGACCAGCGAGAAGCTGGGTTCATGACCCTGCTCCAGCGTCTGTTTCTCGGCCTCGTCATAGAAACGGACGGCGATGTCATAGGAGCCCATGCGGACATGGCAATTGCCAGCGTTCATCGTCAGCCCCGGATCCGGCTCAAGGCCATGGTTCAGCCGCGCTTCCTGGCCCTGTCGATAGGCCTCCAGCGCCTGCGAGTGCATCTCCAGAGCGGCATAGATATTGCCGCGATACTTGTAGAGCTGCGGATCCACCGGCTTGCGGTTGTCGAGGCTGATCTCCTCTGAAAGCTGCAGCGCCTCCAGCGCTTCCTGAAAGTGCCCGCGGCGGGCCAAAGCGTCTCCGCGTTGCAGCAGCAGCTCGGGATCGGGCGGCAGCCCCTTGCGCTCGCGCTGTGTTTCCAGCTCCAGGATGTCTTCCAGACTGGGCAGTTCTTCATAGCGGATGATGTTCATGGACTGCAAGTATAAGCCGGACCTCGCAACGCTATGCAGGTAAATCAGAAGCGGTCTCAACTGGGTAGTAGAGCGGGTGGGACTGCAGAAAAAGTACCTCTGGTCTGTGCTGCTGGCAGTGCTGGCGATCCTGCTGCTGTCCGCGGCGCTCTTATCCACCGGCCGCAGCATCGGCCGGGCCTCTGCTGTTTCTGGACCAGCGAAGGAGAACACTGACTTGAACATCTTTTCCAGCGCTGCGAAGCCGGCCGCACCCGAGGGGACAGCCGCTGTACCGCCGATTGATACTGTCCAGCCGGAGAGCTTCGAGACAGCATCCTTCGCGCTGGGCTGATTCTGGGGGCCGGACTCCCAGTTCGGGAGCCTTGACGGAGTGATCCGCACCCGGGTGGGCTATATGGGCGGCAGCAAGGAGCGGCCGACCTATCACAGCCTGGGCGACCATACAGAGAGCATCCAGATCGACTTTGACCCGGCGAAGATCAGCTTTGAGGAGCTGGTACGCCAGTTCTTTACGGCGCACGCGGCCTATCGCCAGCCTTACAGCGTGCAGTACCGCAGCGCGATCTTCACCAGCAGCGCGCAGCAGGAAGCGGTCGCCCGCAGGGTGATTGCCGAGCTGGAACAGAAGGACGGGCGAAACCTTTACACGGCCATCGAGCCGGCCGGCACCTTCTGGCTGGCTGAGGACTATCACCAGAAGTACTACCTGAAGAACGACCGCGTGTTCAGCCGTGAACTGCGGCGCCTGTTTGGCAACGATGAAGCCGCGCTGATCCACAGCACGGCGGTTGCCAGGCTCAGCGGCCTGGTGGGCGGCATGGCCCCGCCATCCCTGACAGCCGCGAACATCAGCCAGCTGGGGCTGAGCCCGGAGGCCGAGAAGCGCGCGCTGGAAATGCTGAGTGGCAGCATCCGGCCGCCGATAATGTGCAAATAAGCGGTAGTCCAAAGCTCAGGCCGCAGGGGGTTACGCCGGCAGCCTTATTCTGGTAGATTATTGCTGCGGTGAATAACACCTCTTACAGCTGCACTCGCCAAAGCCCGGCCCTGACGCCGCTGCTTCGGCGCGGCTGGCAGGATGACTCACGCGATCCGCTGAACCCGAACCTTCCCGGCCTGGTCCCGCAAAAGATCCCGGGCTAGGGTCCTGCGCTCCGGCGCAAAGCAACAGCGCAGTCCCGCGGCCATAGTACTGCTTAATGCGGCCGCGGCATCTCCATACTGGACCAGGAGGCAGATCATGAGCAGCGACCACCAGAAACAGCAGATCAGCAAAGGCGTGCCGAGCGCGGATTTTGACTATCTTTTCAACCCGGACCCTGACGATGCGACCAGCGAGCGCATCCTGGCTGAGACTTTCGCCAACTACCACGACCACCTGAACCCCGGCTTCATCACCTTCAAGCGCTCCGCCAAGCTGGACAGCCATGGCGTTGAATGGCGTGGTGAAGGTGTTTACATGTACGACATCCACGGCCATCGCTTCCTGGACTGCCTTGGCGGCTATGGCGTGTTCACCCTGGGCCATCGGCATCCGCATGTTGTGAAGCGCGTGCAGCAGACCATGGAGCGCATCGGCATGTACAGCCAGGAGCTCCTCAACCCGCTGCAGGCCATCCTGGCCCGCGAGATCAGCCTGCGCGCCCCCGGCGACCTGCAATACGTCTACTACCACTGCGGCGGCGCCGAGAGCAATGACGCGGCCCTCAAGCTGGCGCGGCTCTCCACCGGGCGCTTCAAGCACGTCAGCTTCACGAATGCCTTCCATGGCAAGACGATGGGATCGCTGACCGCCACCAACCGGCCGCGGATCCAGCGCCCCTTTGAGCCGCTGATCCCGGGCTTCTCCGTGGCGCGCTATAACTCGATGGAGGATGTTGAGCGCCTGGTGCAGGATGACACCGCCAGCGTCATCGTTGAGGCGGTGCAGGGCGAGGGCGGGATCATTCCCGGCCAGAAGGAGTTCCTGCAGTTCATCCGCAAGCGCTGCGACGAAACCGGAGCGCTGATGCACGTGGATGAGGTGCAGAGCGGCTGGGGCCGCAGCGGCAAGCTGTTCTGCACTGAGCACTTCGATATCTCGCCCGACATCATCACCCTGGGCAAAGCCCTGGGCGGCGGCATGTTCCCGCACAGCGCGCTGGTGGCCAACAAGCGGGCCTTTGGCCGTATGGCTGAGAACCCCTGGTGGCTGACCAACACCTTCGCCGGCAGCCAGCTGGGCTGCGCCGCGGCCCTGGCGACGCTGGAAGTCTATGAGCAGGAAGACCTGATCACCCAGTGCCGCGAGAAGGGCGCCTACCTTAAGAGCCGGCTCAGCGAGCTGGTGCAGCGCTACCCGGGCCAGATCAAGGAAGTCCGCGGCCTGGGCCTGTGGATCGGCTTCGAGCTGCATACGGCGGACCTGGGGACACGCATGGCGGATGAGCTCTTCCGCCGCGACATCCTGGTGGCGCAGACCATCAACAACCCGACCACCCTGCGCTTCCAGCCGCCCTTCATCATCAGCCAGGAGCAGCTGGATTACATCCTCTCCGCGGTTGAGGCCGGCGTCCAGGCGCTGGAGAAGAACCCCGTAGGAATCTAAGGACCTTTGAAGGCCGGCATCCGGGACCCTAGGATTTCGTCCGCACCTGGATGCCGGTCACTACTCCTATGCATTCCATAACGCGCTGAAATCCGCTTAGTTCTTCGCCTGTCAGCGCGTTGATTATCTCGGTCTCCAGTTCAATATGCAGCCTGCGCATCTGTCCGGCCAGTCTGCCTCCCCTTGCCGTTGCTGAAATCAGAAGCGAGCGTCTGTCTGCAGGATTGGCCCGGCGCTCCAGCAGCCCTTTTTCAGCCAGTCGGTCGAGGATCGAAGTCAAAGAGGAACGTTGTATCCCGAACACGCGGTGAAGCTCTGTAATCGGACATGGGCCGTAAGACGCACAGTAGCCAAGCAGATGCGCCTCACCACTGCTCAGCCCGTGTTTTCTGCAACGCTCATCCATCAACAACTGGATCTGGCGCGATGCCTTGTGCAGTTGGGAGAAAATCTGAAACTGTGCTTGCCCGGAACTCACAGAGCGATCATATCCGCAGACCAGACTGCATACCCAATGCCCGGCGGGCCAGTCCAAGCTGTCCGCTGTGATAAGCCTGATGAAAAGCCAGCGTGGTGATCAGGCTTGCGAGGTTTGGTTTGCTAAGAGGCACCGGTAGCAGCGCCGGATCAATCTCTGCAGCATATTCCTCGTCGCTCATGGCCGCCAGGCGGGCTGAAATCTGCTTGTGCTGTAGGGCGAGTCCTTCCTTGAGTCTGTCGATTTGACAGCACTGAGATTCAGTCGAAAGGGGGGAGGAGCCCATCGAATACAAGGCCGACTCGCTTTCACTGAGCACCGGCTGTGCAGCACCGAGTTCCCGGGCAAGGGAATCGGCAACATGCAGCAGATGCCCTGCCAGCCAGTTTATGCAGTTTCCGGCTTCGCCAACCGGCCTCAGACTGTCTTCATGACTGACGTCCTGAAGATTTGCCAGCATCACCATCTGGGCTGTTGCAAAACTCTGAGCAAAGTGCTCATTGAGCATACTGAACCTCCATTTATAACGTAATCGTATAATACCATTTCGTATTACTTTTGAAAAGCGCGACCACAACTGGATTTCAGTAAATACTTCGCCGGAACTCTATCCTGAAGCAAGGGGTCACACGCTTACCCCGGCCGAAAGGGCTGGACCTGCCGGCCCGGCTGGCCAATCTACTGGAGTGAGGATAGCCATGAAGAGCTCGCTGCTTGTGATGGGATGCCTGGTCTGCGCCAGCATCTGCGCCCTGACGCTCAGCAACCTGTACCGCGCCTCCGCGCAGGAGAACCCGCTGGAGGTGGTGGACATCAACCCCGACCATTCGCTGGAAGAGCAGCAGAATGTCGAGATCACGAAGGACCTGGTGCAGACCTTCATCACTGGTGACCGGGACTTCCTGCTCAGCCATGTGGCCAGCGACGTGGTCTGGGACGTCAAGGGCTCGCCGCTGATCATCCAGACCGCCGGCCGCTGGATCGGCGTGAACGGCATCAACAAGTTCCTCGACACCTCCAGCTCCCTCTGGACTACCCAGAATTTTGTTGCCGACAACATCTGGGCTGACGGCGATGTGGTCATCGTCGCCGGCCGCCAGACGGATACGGCTGTCTCCACGGGCAAGCAGGTTGTGCAGAACTGGATCATTGTGCTGACTTACAACGAACGACTGCTTACCCGCGCCGAGTTCTATGGCGATGGAGCGGCGCAGTACTGGTCGCTGGTCAAGTAGCTCTAGTTCATCTGCGGCCGGAGCCGTGATGGGTTACACTCTGAGTGATGCTGCATAAGATCACCAATAGCGCCGGCGCCTGGGCACTCTGGAAAGGCCTTGACTGGGCCTTCGAGCGCTACTTTATTCCCGTCTTCAGCAACAAGGGCGAGCTGCACCCTGAGCTGGCCCGCGCATCCATCGGATTGTCCGACGCCCATATGAGTGCGCTGCTGGAGCTTGGAAGGGAAGGCAGCCCGCTGCGCCGTCATGTTGAGGAGATCCTTGAGCAGGAGTACCCCGACTTCGACAGCGCCGCCGACGACATCAGCCGCCGCCTGGACGAGATGACACGGGCAGAGGCCGAGGTGCTGGTGGGCCTGATGCTGCTGGGCAAGCAGGCTGCCGTACCGGACGAGAAGCCCTGACCGGCAGCCTGGTCCCCTTACCAGGCTGCAGCGAAGGGGGCGGGCTTAGGCCGCCCCGCCAAAGCGCAGGATGACCTGCACCACCGCACTCACACCGACCAGGGCATAGACCACGCGGCTGATGCCACTGTAGTCAAAGCTGCTGCGGTCGCTGGGCGGGAAGATGCTGCGCACCAGATCAAACTTGGCCAGGCCCACAAGGCCCCAATTGACGGCGCCGATGACGACCAGAAGGAAGGTGATCAGGTTGAGAGTCTGCATTACCATCTCCACGAAGCATAGTCAGGCTGGACTGCCTGCTGTAATGCCTATCCAAGCCGCGAGGCAGGCCATTTGAGGCTGACGCAAACTTCCACTAAGCTTGACACTTTCCGCAAAAATCAGGCCGCGCGCGGACTAGACTCAGCTTGCCCTGCCCAATGGTGCATCTCGATATGACGTCTGAAAGCCGTAAAGCCGTCCTGGTCTGGCTTCGCAACGGCGATCTGCGCCTGAGCGACAACCCTGCGCTTTATGCGGCCAGCGGCTGGCCCGGGCCCTGCATTCCTGTCTACATACATGAGCATCATGACTCCGCGGCGCAGCCGCACAGTGCCCCCGGCGCAGCCAGCCGCTGGTGGCTGCACCGCAGCCTGGAAGACCTGGCGTGCCAGTTCGAGAAGCGGGGTTCAAGGCTGACGCTCAGGACATCCCGCGGCAGTGCGGCAGAAGAGCTGCTGCTGCTGGCCAGCGAGTGCGGTGCAGGTGCAATCTATTGGAACGACGGGGTCAAGGGGAGCCTCAGTGCGGCTGAACAGCGTACATGGGAGCTCCTGGAGCGCAGCGGTCTGGACCACGGCTGCTTTCGAAGCAACTGCATCTTCAGCCCTGCTGAAGTGCTGAGCGGCGCGGGCAAGCCCTACCAGGTCTTTACCCCGTACTACAAAGCCTGCCTGAGCCATCTGGCAGCGACGCAGGCTGGCCCGGCGGACCCGCTGGAACTGACGCCTGAACCTGCTGAGCTGCGCACACCAAAGGACGCATCCGGGCGGCTGTGCTGGCCGGCCAGCACTCGCCTGGAGCAGCTGGGCCTGCTGCCTGCCCTGCCCTGGTATGAAGGTATGGAAGGTCACTGGCAGCCGGGGGAAGCCGGCGCACAAATTGCGCTGGCCGCCTTCCTTGAGCAGCAGGGGCCGGCAAACTATCCTGAGCTGCGGGACCAGCCGGCCATCAGCGGCACATCGCGCCTGAGCCCCTACCTGCACTTCGGCAATATCAGCCCGCGACAGATCTGGCATGCCTGCCGCGAATGGCAGGAGCAGCAGGGCATTCAGCGCAGCACCGCCCCTGCAGCGCCGGCGACATGGCAGCAGCGTGAAGCACATCCTTCGCCGGAGAGCCGGGGCGTGGAAGCCTTCCTGCGCCAGCTTATCTGGCGCGAGTTTGCCCATCAGCTCCTGCACCACTTTCCGCATACGGCAGACCAACCCCTGCGCGAGGAGTTCAGGCACTTCCCCTGGGCCGCTGCTGCGCCGCAGTCGCCCGGCCCGGAGCTTCTGGCCTGGAAGCGCGGCCAGACCGGCTACCCGATAGTCGACGCCGCCATGCGCGAGCTCTGGCACACTGGCTGGATGCACAACCGCTGCCGCATGATCGTGGCCAGCTTCCTGTGCAAGCATCTGCTGATCCCCTGGCAGGAGGGCGCGGCCTGGTTCTGGGACACCCTTGTGGACGCGGACCTGGCCAACAACACCCTGGGCTGGCAGTGGACCGCCGGCTGCGGGGCGGATGCCGCGCCCTACTTCCGCATCTTCAATCCTGTGCTGCAGTCCCAGAAGTTCGACCCCGCGGGCAGCTATATCCGCCGCTGGTGCCCGGAACTGGCCGCCCTGCCGGACAAGCAACTGCATGCCCCCTGGACCGCCAGCCCCCTGGACCTGGCGGCAAGCGGCCTGCGGCTTGTCGACAGCTTGTCCGCGGCCGAGTCCCTGCCGGTCCACCGAGTGGGCCCCTTAGCCGGGCCGGGTACCTATCCGCTGCCGATCGTGGAACACGGCCTGGCCCGCGACCGGGCCCTTGCCGCTTACGACCAGATGCGCAGCGCTGCCGCGAAGCGCTGAGCGCAGGACAGGCAGGCTACTTTTCAGACTGTTTCAGGAGTGCTTGAAGAATCAGTCAAGGCTGAATGACCCTGCGGGCTATGCGGTAGCATGGTCTGTGTTTGACACATCCGATGTCCGTCCGCCGCGCTGGCTGAGCACAAGCATATGGCTGGCCGCCAGCTTCAACCTGCTCTGGGGCGGCTGGGTGGCGCTCTTCCCGGCCCACAGCTTTGAGCTGCTGGGCATCACTCCGCCTAACTATCTCTCGCTATGGCGCTGCGTGGGCTTCATCATCGCCCTGTATGGGATCTGCTACGCCATGGCCGCAGTCAACCCGGTGCGCTTCTGGCCGAACGTGGCCGTGGGCATGCTGGGCAAGCTGATCGGCCCGGTGGGCTTCCTTTTCACTGCCCTCAGCGGCGAGCTGCCCTGGAGCTATGGCATCCATGTGATCTTCTGTGACCTCATCTGGTGGATCCCCTTTGCCCTGACCCTGCGCTGGAGCATCAACGCAGAGTGGCGCCTGCGCGATCAGCAGGACCAGGCCTCGGCGCCCGACCTGGCGACTGCCTTTAGCGAAGCCCGCGACCAGCAGGGTCGCACGCTGCTGGAGCTGTCGCAGCAGGGGCCGCAGCTGCTTGTCTTCCTGCGCCATCTGGGCTGCATCTTCTGCGGAGAACTGATGGGAGACCTGCAGCGCGGCCGCGCCAGTTTCGAAGCCGCCGGCCTGGGCCTGGTGTTTGTACACATGGGCAGCGAAGCAGAAGCGCAGCGCCGGCTGGCGCCCTTTGGCCTGGATGACCTGCCGCGGATCAGCGACCCGGACCGGCGCATCTACCGGGCCTTTGGCCTGCGCCGCGGCCAGCTTGGCCAGCTTATCGGCCCGGCGGTGATCTGGCGGGCCCTTCAGGCTTTCTTCAAGGGCGCCGGCATCAACCGCGCCGGCCGCAACATGGACCAGCTACCGGGGATCTTCATTGTGCAGGACGGACGCATCGTCAAGAGCTTTGCCGCGCGCAGCGCCGCCATGTATGCGCCGACGGCAGATTTCAAGCCGGCCGGCGAGACGACCCGCGAGGAACTGCGCCGGACCTAGCAGCCCGCAAGCAAAAGGGCCCGCCGGCGCAATCGCCTGACGGGCCCTCTGTACTCACAGGAAGAGTTTAGGCGCTCTTCTCACCCTTGCGGCTGAGGATAGTCTTCTCGCCGGTGCGCACCTCGCGCACGGCCAAGGTGTAGCCGGTCTCGGTCAGGGACACATCGCCGATCACCATGACATCCGTGCCCACAGCCGGCAGCTCGCCGCTGTAGAGGCTCATGTCCAGCTTGACCGGGATCTGGGCCTCGGCGCAGCAGGCCTTGCTGCAGCCATCGGCCTTCATGGACTCGTCGACGCAGTTCTTCAGCATGAAGGTGCCCTTGTCGACGAAGACCGCGGCAACCTCACCGTCCACGGCCACCAGGCCACTGTGGTTCTTGTAGTCGCCGTCGAGCAGGCCAACGTTAATGACCGGGGCAGCGCTGCCATCCGCCAGCTTGATGCTGCCGGACTCCTGCGCGCCGGCGGGGGCACCAGCGGGGGCGGCACTCTTGCCACCGTCCGACGGGCAGCCCTTGCAGTTGGCGTCCTTGCAGGCATCCCCAGACTTGGCCGGGCAGTTGGCGCAGTTCTTGCCCTGGCAGCCACCCTCGGCGCAGCTGCAGGCCTTTCCCGCCGCGGCGCACTCGGCGCACTTGCCGGCCTGGCCAGCCTGGCCCTGGCCCGCGGTGTCGGAGCCCTGCGTCCTGGGCTCAATGTTGGCGGCGACGGTGCCGCTGGGCACCTTGGCGCTGCCGCCCTCGGTGCTGGCGGGCCTGTTGCAGGCCGCGAGGGCCATGATCAGCAGCACGGACAGGGTCAGCGCGGCAATGTACTTGTGCATCGGAATCAACCTCCAGGGGATTAGTTTAATAACGTCAGGGCCGGGGTTTTCGTTCAATTTTGCCATTCCTAGCGCCCCTTGAGCCCATCGACAATTGAGATTCTCTGAACAGATACAACGGGGACCAGGGCCCCCAGCAGGCCGATCAGCAGAGCCAGGGACAGGCCAATGCCCATGGTCAGCGGATCGATGATGAAACGGAAGGCGCCCATCGGCACGCGCATCGGCAGGCCGTTGAGCAGCAGACCCGCAGCCCCGCCGAGCAGGCCGCCGATCAGGCAGAGCAGCACGGACTCCAGCATGAAGCTGAGCAGGACCGAGCGCCGCTTGTAGCCGACAACCAGCAGGACCATCATTTCGCGCACGCGGCCGGCGATGGAGTTGAACATGGTGTTCATGCCGGCCATCAGCCCGCCCAGGACCAGGATGCAGGTCATGACCCAGCTCACTACCTGCACCGGCTTCAGCCTTTCGCCGATGGCCGCGTAGTAGTCGCGCTCGAGGAAGCTGGTGGTGCGCACATCCGTGCGGGTATCCAGCTCAAACTTGATGTCCTCCAGCGCCTTGGGGTCGGTCCCGCGAATCACGATGGCGCTGTAGTCCTCGCGCTTGCTGGTAGTCATCAGGTCGTCCAGGTTGGTCCAGATCTCACTCTCAAAGACCGTGCCCGGCGCCTCAAAGCGGCCGACGACATCCCAGGCCTGGCCCTCGAAGTGAATCTGGCTGCCCACCGGCAGTGCGTCCTCCGGCAGGCCCAGCTTGGTGGCGGCCAGCTTGCCCACCATCACCTGGAAGCCGCGCTCCGGCAGCTTGCCCTCGATGACCCTGATGTTCTCGTGCAGCTCGTAGGCGATCGGATAGGCGCCGTGGATCAGGCCCAGGCTCTCTGTGCCTGCGGGAGCGCTTTCGGGCCGTACCAGGCTGGTGATGTACACCTCCGGGCTGGCCAGGGCCTGCCCCGCCAGCGCCTCCATCTGGCTCGGAGCTATGCCGCTCATCGAACCAAGCAGATGCAGGGCCTCTGGGTCGAGGGCTGAGAACTCCATGCTGTCGGCGCCCTTGGACAGCACGATTACGTTCAGCGGGTTGCCGCTGTTGAGGTTGGTGGCCACCAGGCCCCGCGACAGGCCGATCATCATCACGGCCAGGAAGATCGACAGCCCGACGCCGAGGATCGTCAACAGGCTGCGCAGCTTGCGCTGGCCCATGCTCTGCAGGTTGTACTTAAGCGGGAGCTTCATCAGTCCACCTCCCGCAGGGCGGCGATGATCGGCTGCCGCGCGGAGCCGCGGGCGGCGAACCAGGCGCCGAAGAAGCCCAGGCTGAGGCCGGCGCCGAGCGCAAGGAAGATTACGTCCCCGCTCATCCAGGGCCGGATGGTGAAGCCTTCGACGCTGATGCTGAGGTTGGCGAAGGTGGTCAGCGCCCAGGCCAGGCCAGCGCCGATAAAGGCGGCCAGCAGGCCCAGCAGGGCGGTCTCAGTGGTAACAAGGGTCACCACACGCTCGCTGTCAAAACCGAGCAGCTTGAGGATCGCCATCTCGCGCAGGCGGTCGCGCACACTCATCGACACACTGTTGACCACCGCGGCCAGCAGCAGGACCAGCGCGGCATAGGCGATGAGCTGGCTGAAGGAGACCATCTCCTTGAAGTCGTGGATCATCGCGGCGATGAAGCTCTTTTCCGGGCTGCTCTTGGTCTGCGTCTCGTAGTTGGCGAAGTTCGCGTCAATCGCCCGGCTGACGCTGCCGACCTGCGAGGCATCCGCCACCCGGACCCTGAAGAGGGTCACGATGCCCTGCTGCTCCTGGGACTGGTCCAGGTAGACCCGGTCCACCAAGACCAGCTGGTTTGCCGAGGAGCCCGGCGCGTCGTAAATGCCGCGCAGGGCGAAGCTGATGCCATTAAGCTGCGGCAGGCTGACCTGCTGGCCCACCTGCCAGCCGTACTTGGCAGCCACCTGGCGCCCGCAGATCGCTGCGCCCTTCTCGGAGGCGAAGGCGCTGTACTGTTCGTCGGAGATGTTGATCTCCATGAACTCGCGCAGCACAGCGGGATCCACGCCGTGCACGGCGACCAGATCAGTCGTCGTGCCGCAGGTCGAGAGCAGGAAGCGCACCGGCATGACCGCATCGACACCTTCAATCCCGGCGATCTTCTCGCCGTAGTGGACCGGCAGGTGGCTGAAAGGCGGACAGGCCTTGTACTTCTCAAAGACTGTGATCACGCTGTCGTCGCCGGTGGTCTCGATCATGCGCTGCACGCCATGGTCCAGGCTGAGCAGGGCAGCGAAGATGAACACGCTCATCGCCACACCCAGCACCGTCAGCAGCGTGCGCGCCCGCGCCCGGGTCAGGTTGCGCAGGATCAGCTTTCCAAAGCGCACCCCGGTCACTTTCCTGCCTCCGCCGCGATACGCGCGTCAATCTCAGCCTGCTCCAGCAGCTCGCCCTTGTCCAGGTGCAGCGGCGTACGGGCCCGCTGCGCCACCTGCGGGTCATGTGTGACCATCACGATGGTCTTCTGATAGCGGCTGTTGAGCTCGACAAACAGATCCATCACGCCGAGGGCGCTTTCACGGTCCAGGTTGCCGGTGGGCTCGTCAGCCAGCAGGACCAGCGGGTCGGTGGCCAGGCTGCGGGCAATGGCGACGCGCTGTTCCTGGCCGCCGGAGAGCTGGCGCGGATAGTGGCTGGCGCGGTCCGACAGGCCGACGAGATCCAGCGCGGTCATTACCAGACTGCGTCGCTTGGCCGCCGTCAGGGGGACAAGCAGCAGAGGCAGCTCGACATTTTCGTAGGCCGTCAGCACAGGCATCAGGTTGAACTGCTGGAAGATGTAGCCAATGGCGCGCGTGCGCCATTCAGCCAGGTCGTCCTCGGACCAGTCTGTGATGTCCTCGCCGTGCACAACCACGCGGCCGGCGGTCGGCTTGTCGATGCCGCTGATCAGGTTGAGCAGGGTGCTCTTGCCGGATCCCGACGGCCCCATCAGCGCGATGAAGTCGCCGGGGAAAATGTCGAGGTCAACGTTGTGCAGCGGGGTTACCTTGTGCCCGCCCTTGCTGTAGGTCTTGGTTACGTTGCGCAGCATCACCACCGGCTGCTGCGCGGTATTGCGGGCGGATGCGGCAGGCGCCGCGCCGTTCATGACTGCACCTTCTGGCATTGATTTACTCACTGGGCTGCTCCGCGGCCTTGATCTTCACCTTCTGGCCATCGCTCAGGCCCTGGGGGCTTAGGATGACCTGGTCGCCTGCACCTATGCCGCTGAGTGCCACCGGCTGCTGCGTGTTCTGGGGGTCCTCAAGCTCGACCTGGCGCCAGCGGGCCAGCTCGCCCTCGATCACGAAAACCCCGCTGGCCCCATCCTTGCTGAGCAGCGCGCCCGCCGGCAGCGCCGTCCCCAGGACTTTCTTCTGCTCTTCCTCAGGCTGATCCAGCGGCAGGAATGTGACCTTGACGCTGAGGCCGGGAAGAAGGTCGGCCGGCGGGTCGGCGATGCTGATCTTCACCTGCACGGTGTTTTTCTGCAGGTTCGCCTTGGGCATGATTGAGCTGACGCTGCCGCTGATCTCGCGCCCGGGCTGCGCATCCGTGCTGATCTTGACTCTCTGCCCCGGGCTGATGCTCTCACTGTCCCGCTGGTTCACATCCACGTAAGCCTGGATCTGGCGCGGGTCGATCAGGCTCACCAGGGCGGCGCCGTCCGGCCCGCCGTCAGAAGCCGAGAGCCAGTCACCCACCTGGGCCAGCTGCTCAAACACCGTTCCGCTCTGTGGCGCCTTGATGCTGCACTGGCTGATGCGGAAGTTCACTTCATCCAGGCGCGCCCGCGCGGCCTGCAGCTCTGCCTCGGCGATGCCGATCTCCTCGGGCCGGGCACCACTGCGCAGCAGTGACACTGCGGACTGCTTGCTCAGTACATCCTGGCGGGCCTGGGCCGCTTCACTGCGGAAGCTCTCAAGCTCCGACATGGAGATCACGCCTTTGCTGTAAAGCTCCTCCATGCGCGCTAGGTCGGCATCCGCCTTGGCGCTGCGGGCCTCGCTGCTGCGCAGGGCCGCCTCGGCCTGCTTGATCTCCTGGCTGCGAAAGCCGGCCCGGACGCTGGCCAGGCGGCTGGCGGCCAGTTCCACATCACTGGAGCGCAGGCTGGCCTCCCTCAGCAGCAGGCTGTCGTCAATGCGTCCCAGAAGCTCGCCGGCCTCGACGTGCTGACCGGGCACTGCCCGCATTTCGCTGACCATGCCGGGGATAAGCGCAGATACCAGCTGCGGCCCGGGAGGGATGACCTCCAGATAGCCGCCGGCCGAGATGCTGCCGGGAGGCCCGCTGGCCTGACTGGGTACTGTGAAGACTTCCACTTCCCGGGCCTGGCCGACGAGCTGCTTCATATCCGAGGCGGCCGGGAGTTTCAGTCCGCCCCGGAAGATGAACCAGCCGGCCACAACCGCGGCCAGGATCAGCCAGGGCCAGAAGTTCGGCGTGCGCCGCCGCGGCCGCGGGACGGGCTGGTCAATCCTGAGATCTTCAATCTTAGCCATGCTGCCGGCTCCTGAGGACCCACTGCAGGCACAGCTCAACAGCAGTCAAAGACTGGTGTTCTGCTCTGTAAGACATAGTTGCTCCTTGTGCATGCGTTCAACCGCCAGTGGCGGTGCACAGGAGCTAGATGCGCAGGATAAGTAGTCCGCGGGCGTCCGGTCCGCGCAGTCCTGGCGGGGCCTTGGGCCGCGCTGCCGGATTCACTGCCGTCTGCGGCAGGCAATTCAAAAGCTGGCTGGGGGCAGGCGCGGCCAGCACAAAACTGCCATCCCTCTCGGGCTGCTGCAGCTTGGCTGCCTGGCCATAGCTCAGGCTGTGGTCCACGCAGCAGATATGCTGCTGCTTCTCAACCCTGGCCGAATCAAGCGCGTCGGCGTTGCTGCTCTCGCTCGCTTTGTCAAAGGCAGAGCAGTCGTGACAGGCAGTCTGAGTCCCGCAGGCACAGCTGCTCTGGTCCTCAGCGTTGCAGTGGTGGCAGGTGCAGGCGGCGCCATAGCTCTTGCTTCCGTCCGCGCGCATGCAGGCCACTGCGCCATCCGGCCCCAGGTGCAGGGCCATCAGCGCGAGCAGCAGGGCATGCAGCAGCCGCATACGACGGAAACGAGCTAGCACCAACATTGATTATAACCTCGCAGCCGTGGTTTTTCTTGTATCAGGCAGCAAAGTGGTCGGCCTTGCTCAAGTGGGGTTCAAGGAAGAGTGACAGCTCCTCAAAATCCGCGCGCAGGCGCTGGTACAGCTCTGGCGCACCCTCAAAGCTGCCTTGCCGCGCCAGTTTCTCCAGTTCAGCAGCGCTTTCGCGGACAAGCTCGGCCAGCACTTCAGACGAGCCGCCCTTGATGGTGTGCGCCTCGCGGTTCATGGCTGCCAGATCAGCCTCTGCAATGGCCTCGCCCAGGCGCTGCATGCGCTGGCCGGTCTCTTCAAAGTAGGCCTCCATCAGCTCGCGCCAGAAGGCTGCATCGCCAGCGCGTTCGATGCTCGCCGCCACATCCATAGGCGTGCGTCTTGCCCCTCGTCTATCGGAAGGCTGCATTGCTTGACTGCGTTCTGAATCTGGCTGCGACTGTGCTGCCTGCGCCGAGCCGGAAGCGTCATGGCGCTCCGCCGTCCAGCGCTTCAGCGCCGCGATTAGAGCCTCCCGGTCAATGGGCTTGGTGATGTAGTCACTCATGCCGGCGCTAAGACAGCGCTCGCGGTCGCCTGCCATGGCGTGCGCGGTCATTGCGATGATCGGCACCTGGGAGGCCGGGCCATCCAGCCTGCGGATTTCCGCCGAGGCGGCATAGCCGTCCAGCTCCGGCATCTGGCAGTCCATCAGCACCAGGTCATAGCTCTTGCTCGACACGCAGGCAATTGCCTCGCGGCCGTTGTTCGCCAGGTCAACGCGACAATTCAGCTTGCCAAGCACGTTGAGGGCGACCTTCTGGTTTACCGGGTTATCTTCAGCCAGCAGGATACTTAGGCCATGCCCGGGCTGCTGCAGTGTCACTGTCTGATCAGGTTCAACAGCTGTACCGGCTTCTGCGGGATTCTGCCGGATGCCCAGGGCGCCTGTAATGCAGTCGTAAAGTGCGGCGCGTTTGACCGGCTTGTTCAGCGCCGCGGCAAAGCCCGCTTCCTGCAGGCGCGCCGCGCTGGTTTTGCTCCCGGCAGAAGTGAGGAGGATCAGCGGCAGGTCGCCGAACCTCGGATTGAAGCGCAGTTCATGGCCCAGTTCCTCTCCACTCATCCCGGGCATGTTAAGGTCGATCAGTGCAAAGGCCAGAAAGTCGTCTGCAGCCATCCCGCTGAGAAGCTGCAGCGCCGCTGTTCCGCTAGCAGCTGATAGTGATCGGATGCCCCAGGTGCTCAGTTCCCTCTGGAGCACAACGATACTCTGGGGTGTATCGTCCACGATGAGCGCGCAAAGGTCGCTTAGCTGTTCCGGCCAGGGATCTGAGGCTTGTGCGGACGCATCTGAGAGCTGCATCCGCACGGTAAACCAGAATGTGCTGCCCCGGCCAAGCTCGCTCTCGACTCCTGCAGTTCCACCCATAAGTTCAGCCAGCTGGCGCGAAATGGAGAGCCCAAGCCCCGTACCGCCGTACTTTCGCGTGACCGAGGCATCCACCTGGCTGAAGGCATCAAAGATTGAGGCGAGCTTTTCTGCGGGGATACCGATGCCGGTGTCTATCACCGCAAAGCGGAAGATGCCGCAGCCAGCGCCGGCAGTGCAGTCTTCGCAGCGGATGCGCAGCTGAATAACGCCGTTGCTGGTGAACTTGATGGCGTTTCCGAGCAGGTTCAGCAGGACCTGCCTTATGCGCCCCGGATCTCCTTGCACTTCATCGGGCACATCCGGAGCGAGGTCGAGGACCAGTTCGTTGCCTCGCTCCGCGGCCTTGGACGCCAGCAGTTCCATCACACTTTCAGCCAGGCCGCGCAGGCTGAACTCGATGATTTCCAGCTCCAGCTTGCCGGCCTCGATCTTTGAAAAGTCGAGGATGTCGTTGATGACCGTCAGCAGGGCCTTGCCAGAGGCATGGGTCGTCTCAGCAAAGTCGCGCTGCTCCCGGCTGAGGCTGGTTTCCAGCAGCAGTTCTGTCATGCCCAGCACGCCGTTCATCGGTGTGCGGATCTCATGGCTCATCCGGGCCAGGAACTCACTCTTGGCCTTCGTTGCTGCCTCAGCTTCCGCCAGGGCTTTATCAAGCACGACGTTCTGATGCTCAAGTTCACGTGTATAGCGCTGGACACGCTCCTGCTCGGATAGCAGATCACTTGTACGTTCCCTGACCTCGGCGGCCAGGGCGGCGCGGTGGCCAGTCAAGGTTCCAATCACCAGTGCAAGTGCGATTGTCAGCACCAGGCCGACCACGGCTGAAGCCCTCTCGGCCCGTACCAATCCAGGCGCTTCCATGCCGGCAACGGGCTGGGCCGCAACCATGTAACTGCGGCCAAAGGCAAAAATGGGCCTGTTGATCCGCATTTCTGCCACTCTCCGGTTGCCCGCCTCGTTGCTTGAAGCCAGCAGGCGCGGGACGTGGTTTGGACCAAGCTCATAAAGGCTCAGATGGATCTGGCTTGAACCGTCCAGATCCTGGCTGAGTGGCGCAGCGAAAGCCAGCAGCTTTGAGAAATTCAAGACAGCGGCCACCTGGCCCTTCACCCGTCCGCTGGCTGGGTCAAACACGGGTCTGGCCATTACCACAAGCTGCTCCTGCCTGCGCGCGGCGTCCACCAGATTAGAGGCAATCGCTGTGTTGCTTTCTTCAGCTTCCTCTGACAACAGCCGGCGCTCCACATCAGAGTAAAGGTCAAAGCCGGCCTCGACTTCGCCCATCACTCCCGGCCAGGCCATCATCAGCGGAAGGTAATTCTCACGCTGGGCCACCGGTCGCCTCTGGCCGTCGGCTCCGCGTTCCCAGACTTCTGCTTCTTCGCCGTAGAGTTCCCGAATCTGCCGCTTGAAGTCGCCCAGTTTCTCGGCCGGCACCAGCGGGGCCCACTCCCAGCCCTCTACTGCTTCCTGGGCCCCCAGGAAGTCAGCGTAGCGCTGAAACTCCTGTAACTCGACATGGGAGCTGCTCTCTACGAAGGTGGCAAGTCCTTTCAGCTCCACATCCGAAAGGTGCAGGAGCATCTCAAGGACATCCAGCGATTTATGGCTGGCGATCTGCCAGACCTGCTGCCGCGCAGTTATCTGGTCCTGCACCCGTGCGGACCATACCGCGCCGAAGGTCAGCAGCAACCCCAGCGCGAGGGTAAAGAAGGCTTCGAGGTGCTTCAGGGGCAGACTTATCTGCTGTGAGTTTAGGCTGGCCCGGCGCTGCTGCAGGGCCCCGCCAAGAATGATCAGCGCTGCCGCGCAGAGCGTCAGCCACAAGGGCACGAGTGCCTGGCGGCTGACCTGCCGGCTCCAGGACTCCGCGTGCACATCAAGGCCGAGTACTGCCACCAGCCGGCCACTCTCCTGATCCAGCAGGGGCACATAGGCGCTGACCCAGACACCCCAGCGGTCCGACTCCGGTCCGCAGACCTGAGGCAGCCTGTCATCAAAAACATGCTGCGCGGCATCTGGAAACTCGTCGTAAATCTGGCCCGGTGGCGATTCGTCCTCCGAGCCAACTGGTTCAGAGTCGATGTAAAAGAAAACACGGCCGTCCTGATGGCGGCCCATGAGATAGGCAAAGCGGCTGCCTGGGATCTCTGAGAGCACGCTGGCAAGCTGCTGCTTGAGCTTCAGATAGTCATGGTCTGAGACGTCGACCCGGGTCGCGGTCAGGCGCTCCACTCGGGAGGGCTCGATAGCCTGGGCCAGGAGGTGTCCATGACCAAGCAGCTCTTCACGCAGCGCCTGGTCAGAGCGCCGGACAGCGTACCAGGCAAACAGCCCGCCAGCGCACAGAACCACGATAAGCAGACGCCAGAGGCTGGGCCCCCAGAGGGAAAGCAGTGGTGTGCCGCTGGATTCTGTGTTCCGCATCTGCCTGAGGCGTACGCCATTTGGCCGGACTCAGCCCCGCGCTCACAGGAACGTGACGGCAGTTAACAAGCGCTGTCTGTACTGCACCAGCTTGACTTGCCCGGCAAATGAATCGCGGCGCCAAACAGACTGCGGACACCGCTTGCCAGCAATATCGGACAAAGGAGCTGCTGCCTGAAGCAGTGAGGCCTTACCGCTGCAAACTGTCCGGTGACCCTAATAATGAAAGATCACACAACAAGCACCAAGCTGCCAGCTCTTCAGCCCGAGCTGCTTCAGCTATCCCGAGGGCTCGATCTGTCAGGAATGTTCGACCCTGATAACGACATTTCCCTTCTTATGGCGTTTCTCAACATAGTCAAAGGCTTCTGAGATCTGTTCAAGAGGATAGATTCTGTCGATTACCGGGCGCAGGTGGCCCTCAGCTGCCAGTTTGATGACGCTTTCCAGTCGGACCTTGTCTTCCATGACTACTGCTCCCTTTGACTTCCTGCTTCCGCTTATGGCGGACCAAGGATTGCGCAGGAACATGTCAGCCAGACTCATTACACACTGAAGATAAGTGCCTTGATCCTTGAGCGCCAGCCTGGCATGCTTGAAACTGGTCGCCGCCACAGTATCCAGAATCAGGTCATATTTCTTCCCGGAACCAGTGAAATCCTCTCGCGTGTAATCAATGACCGCATCGGCGCCAAGTTCCCTGACCAGCTGTGTATTTGTGGGCCCGCATACCGCTGTGACCGTGGCACCAAAGTGCTTTGCCAGCTGGATTGCCGCCGTCCCGACGCTGCCGGAGGCGCCGAGAATGAGCAGTTCGTCGCCTGCAGCAATCTTTCCAAGATCACGCAGAAATGCCAGAGCAACCGTTGAGCCAAAAGGCAGTGCTGCGGCTTCTTCAAAGGTCATTTCATCTGGGATTGTCGTCAGCGCGCCCTTCTCAGGCAGGCAGACATACTGGGCGTGTCCACCGCCGAGAGCACCAGTGGAAGCCACAACGCGCTGCCCGGGACTGAACATGGTTACTTCATTACCGACTGCTTCCACTACACCGGCAAGCTCCGTCCCCAGGATCTTCTTCTTCCAGGGCCGCTTGATGCCAAACATCAACCGCGCAATCGGCCGCATAGAGGGCGGGATAAAGGTCAGATTGCGCACGTTGCAGTCACCGCTGGAAACTGTTGTCGCCAGGATGCGGATGAGTACCTGTCCAGGTCCAGGCAGGGGCTTGGCAATGTCAGCGTGTTCGAGGAGACTGGCTGGGCCGTAAGCCCCGTGAAGTATGGCCTTCAAGATAGCTCCTTGCTGGTCGAAGCTCGACCGGCTTGCGGCGGAGATTACAAGCGCGGCTTGGAAGCACATTGTTGAACAAATGTGCAGTTTTGAGTGTAGTGGATGATCGCAATGAGTAAATAGTGCAAAAGCCTCGGATTGTTATACCTTTCAC
>JADZFO010000013.1 GCA_020849855.1 bacterium
GGAGCTTTAACCCCTGCCGCCTAATCACCTGCATTGTGGCTGCGCATATACCTTAGATACTGCGCTGCAGGGTGCGCCAGGCACTTCGAACTGCGAAGCTTCCTAAAGCCCGCCGCAAGCTGACATTTACTTCACTTCCGGCCATTACACTCAGACTGATTTGACACTGGACCACGCCGCCTCTAAACTCGCCGCGGCAGTGAGCCACTGAGGAAGGTATGCGCTTAGACAAGACCGGAGCGGAGTCTCCGGCGCCCCCCGTTAATGGCGCTCCGCGCGCCGCTGACTCGCGGAACTGGCTGCTTTGGGATGCGCGTCTGCTGGGACTGGCTGTCCTGGTGGTAATGTTGGCGGGCCAGCCTGTGCAGGCCGACGACGCCGTTGACGTACTTCCATCCCAGCCGCCGGCCGCCGGCGCTGACCCTGACTCCACGGATGGCGCAGAAGAGACGCAGGACGAATCCTCCGCCGAGGGCTATGACGCGCAGCGCCTGCTGCTGGCCGACGCCGGCCAGCCCGCTGCCGGCGATGACGTGCCTCTGCTGCAGCCCCTCGACAGCTCAATGGACCTGCGCCCGCGTTTTGACCCCGCCCTGCCCTCGCTGCCCTCCGGGCATGAGGAGCTGATCAGCTACATCATCGAAGGCTACGACAACCCCGACCAGGCCCTCAGCCTGCACGCAGCCCTGGAGCTGGCCCTGGCCCATAACCACAGCCTCAACAGCCAGCGCCTGCGCGCCGCCGCCGCGACGAAGGAGAAGCAGATCGTCTGGGCCGACCTGCGGCCGCAGATCGGCATGCAGGCCCAGGCTTCCCAGCAGTGGACCCTTGACCGCAAAACCACGGCGCTGCCCGGCGGCGGCAGCACAAGCGCTGACGTAACCGGCGACCCCACCCTCTCCGTGGCACTGGAGGTCACCAAGCGGATCTACGACTGGGGCCTCAGCTCCCGCCTTGTGGATTCCGCAGAGGCCCGGCACGCCATTGAGTACTACAGCACCGGCATCGCCGAAGACCAGCTGATCTATGACGTCATCTTCGCCTACTACGGCTACAACCTGGCCCTGGGCCAGCTGCGGGTGCGCCGCGACGAGCTGGACCTGGCCGTCGAGTTCCTGCGCATCGCGCAGATCCAGTTCGAGGTGGGCACCGTGCCGCGCCTGGATGTCATCCGGGCCGAGGCCCGCGTTGAGCAGGCCCGCGATTCCCTGATCCAGGCCCAGGCCAGCCTTGGCAACAGCGCCGCGCTCTTCTTCTCCCTGCTGGGGGCCGAGGACCAGCGCTATGTCCCGGCGGTCATCACCCCGGATCTGGTTGATCTGGGTCCTGAGCCCCTGGAGCTGCAGCAGGCCATCGACAATGCCCTTGTCGGACGCCCGGAGGTCGAGCTGCAGTACCAGACCCTTTTTGCCGGCGAGGTCTCCCGCGAACTGGCCCGCAACCGCCCGCTGCTGGATGCCTACGCCCAGGGCCAGCTGCTGGCGCCGCACACGCAGCAGGCCGGCTATCAGAGCTATGAAGTGGGCCTGCAGCTGGTCTGGCAGCTCAGCACCGGCGGCAAGGACCGCATCCAGCGCGAGCAGGCCGATCTGAACCTGCGCAGCATCGAAGAGTCCATCCACGACCTCGAGGCCCGCATCGAGTTTGATGCCACCACGGCCTGGAACAGTGTCGTGGCCAACCGCGGCTCGGCGGATGCAGCACGCAAGAACCTTGAGCTTACGGCCGAGGCCCTGCGCGCCGCCAATGTCGGCTACCGCGCCGGTGTCACGCCCTACATCGAGTTCGAGAGCGCCCTCAACGCCAACATCGCCGCGGCCATCGGCTATCTCACCGCCCTGGTGAATGTCCAGGTGGCCCAGGCCAACCTTGAGCGGGCCCAGGGCTTCCCGGCCTATGACGCCGCGCTGGCCGGCCTGGCGGACGATGCTTCAAACGAGGCCCTGCCGGACACCAGCAGCTTGCATAAGCGCCTGGAAGCTGAGGACGGCAAACAGGCGGCTATGGCCGACTCCCCCGCCGCAGCCCCGGCTGAAGCTGATGCCGCCCCTGAAGAGACAGCGCAGTCCGCGTCCGAGGGATCAGAGCCCGCCAGTAGCTCAGAGGGAGAAACCTGGGCCGATGCTGGCAGCACGGAAGCTGACGGGGCCTAGGCCAGCCGCATAGCAGCAGCCCACGCCGGAATCTATCCGGCTTCTCTGCTCCGCGGCATTACCGGAGCCTGGATCGGGGTATCACTAGATTCCCTGGACAAGCCCGCGCCCGGCGCAGGCTGTAGACTTACGCGCCGCGCTGGCGGCCGGGATCAGGCATCCAATCTGCCTTCAGGGCAGCACTTCACTTGTTACAGGCAGGCTTCTAATGTGGTGGCGTTTCAGCGAGAGTGAGGAGGGCGTGCGCGCGCAGAGCCTGCGCGAGCTTTTGCCCAAGGTGCTGCCGCTGATCCGGCCGCACCGCCGCCTGCTCTTCGGCGCCCTGGTCCTGCTGCCGCTGGTCACCTGCGCCCAGCTTTCAGCCCCCCTGATCCTGCAGTACATCATTGACCAGTGCATCAAGACCGGCGCCGTGGACAAGCTCTGGTACGCCGCCGGCCTCTATCTGGCCATCGTCTCCGCCGGGCTTGGCCTGGGCTACCTGCAGGCGATGACGCTCTTCCGCCTTGGCATCGGCATTATCAGCCAGCTCAAGGTGCGCCTCTTTGAGCATGTCCTGCGCCTGGGCCTCGATTTCCATGAGCAGCACTCGCCCGGCAAGCTGATCAGCCGCGTGGAATCGGACACCGAGACCCTGCGCGAGATGTTCGGCGATGTGACGGTCAACCTGATCCGCAACCTCATGCTGCTTGTCGGCATCTTCATCGTGCTGGCCGTCAAGAACCTGACCATCGCGGCCTGGGTCATGCTGCTGGTGCCGCTGCTCTTTGGCGCCACCTTCTTCTATCTGAGCCGGATGAAGAAGATGTGGCGCGAGATGCGTGCCCGCGTTGCCATGGTGACCGGCTATGTCACCGAGTACGTTCAGGGCGTCGAGGTGATCCAGCAGTTCAACTATGAACAGCGCGCTCGTGAGCGCATGGCCGATGTCAACCGGAAGAAGTTCTCCATCGACGTGCCGACCCAGATGACCGAATACGGCTTCTGGGGTCTCTTCATGATGGGCGAGGTCCTCGCCATCATCATCGTGCTGGCCATCGGCGTCGAAGGCGTCTTCGCCGGCACCCTCACCGTCGGCACCCTGATCCTCTTCATCGAATATATCCGCAAGCTCTTTGAGCCGATCATGCAGCTCTCCGAGCAGCTTAACTTCGTCCAGCGCGGCATGGTCTCCGTCGAGCGCATCTTTGGCATCCTTGAAACGAAGCCCTCAGTGCAGGACGGGCCGCGCCCGGAGGCCGAGCTTCGCTTCGAGCATGAGATCCGCTTCGAGAACGTCTGGTTCGCCTACAAGGACAGCAGGGAGAAGCCGGACAACGCCGATGCGCCGGATGCCGCTGCCGCAGAGCCCGAGTGGATACTGCGGGATGTCAGCTTCAGCCTGCCCAAGGGCCAGAGCCTGGCGCTCGTCGGTTCCTCGGGCGGCGGCAAGACGACCATCGTCAGCCTGCTGCTGCGCTTTTATGACCCGCAGCGCGGCCGCATCACCGTGGACGGCCAGGACATCCGGGACTTCCCGGTGCAGGCCTGGCGCGCTCGCATTGGCCTGGTGCTGCAGGACATCTACCTCTTCCCCGGATCCGTGGGGCAGAACCTGCGCGTCTTTAACCCCGCTATCAGCGATGAGCGCGCCCTGGAAGCGGCCCGCACCGCCCGCGCCGATACGATCATCGAGCGCCTGCCCGGCGGCCTCGAGGGAGAACTGTCCGAACGCGGCGCCAACCTTTCCGTTGGCGAACGCCAGCTGATCTCCTTTGCCCGCGCCCTGAGCTTCAACCCGCCGCTGCTGGTGCTGGATGAGGCGACCTCCAGCGTCGACCCCCAGACCGAGCGCATGGTGCAGGAGGCGCTGGAGCGCCTGCTGGCCGGCCGCACCGCGGTAATCGTCGCGCACCGTCTGAGCACCATCACCGGCGCGGACCAGATCCTGGTCATGTCCAAGGGCCGGGTGGCCGAGCGCGGCCGGCACCAGGAGCTGCTGGAACAGGGCGGGCTGTACGCCAAGCTCTGCCGCCTGCAGTTCGGCGACGCCAGCGCGCCGCTGCCCGCCGGTGCGAAGTACATCGACGAGTGCGAGGACCTCACCGAGGTCGCACTGCTGGAAAGTGAGTCCGCGGTTGACAGCATCCCGGCAACAGAGGTGGCGCGATGAAACACATCCGCTGGATCTGGCGCTTCTGGCGGCCGCACCTGGCCTGGCTGTGGATCCTGGCGCTGATGACCCTGATCAGCTCTGCTGTCGCCATCAGCTATCCGCTGGTCTTCCGTTATCTGCTGGACAACCTCAGCGCCAAGCTGGCCGAGGGCCGGCCCGAGCTGGCGCAGGCCACTACCTGGAAGCTGGTCGGCGTCATGCTGGCCATCGGCCTGGCGCGCTCCATCGCCAACTTCTACCCCGGCGTCCGCGCCCTGATCAACGCCAAGCTTGAAATGGATGTCCGCCAGTTCCACTTCAACACGATCCTGGGCAAGGGCTTCCGCTTCTTCAACAAGTTCCGCACCGGCGACCTGGTGACCCGCCTGACCGACGACATCGGCGGCTTCCCCAAGATCGCCTGGTTCTGCTGCAGCGGCATCTTCCGCGCAGTCGAGAGCAGCAGCAAGTTCATCTTCTGCCTCACGGCGATGCTCTGGATGAACTGGCAGCTCGCCCTGCTCAGCCTGCTGCCGCTACCGGTAATGCTCTTCATCTTCTACCGCATCAAGAAGGCCCTGGCCCTGCGCAGCGCCGAGCGCCAGAAGGCTGTCAGCCGCACCAACGACGCGCTGGAAGCGGCCTTCAGCGGCGTGCGCATCGTAAAGGCCTTTAACGCCGAAGCCGGGCAGGCCGAGAGCTTCGCCCGCATCATGGATGGCCGCATCGAGGCAGAGCAGCAGGTGCAGCGCCTCTGGATCGGCGTCGGCTCGCTGTATCAGGCCATCAACGCCACCGGCCAGATCATCGTGATCATCGCCGGCGGCCTGATGGTGGTGGACGGCAAGCTGAGCATCGGCGAGTTCTACGCCTTCTATGTCTATCTCAGCCTGCTGCTGGGCCCGTTGACGGATATCCCGCAGCTCTTTGTCACCAGCCGCCAGGCCTTTGCCTCCATCGACCGCGAGATCGAGCTGGAGGAAACACCCGGCGGGACTGAGACCGACCGCATGCCGGTCAACCCGGCCACACATGGGGTAAACGCCGGCGCCCGGGATCTCAGCGGCGGTGGCAGTCTCAGGCCCCTGCACAGGATTGAAAGCCTGGAGCTGCAGTCCGTCAGCTTCCGTTATGGCGATGATCTTCCCCTGGCGCTGGAGGATGTCAGCCTCAGCCTGCGCAGCGGCCAGCGGATCGCCGTGGTCGGCGCGGTGGGCGGCGGCAAGAGCACGCTGATCAAGCTTGCCGCCGGCATCCTGCGGCCCAGCGCGGGCAGCGTGCTGGTGAACGGCCTGCCCCTGGCTGAATATGCCATGGCGGATTACAGGCGGTTAACAGGATATATACCACAGGAAGCTACATTATTCAGCGAGAGTGTTGCTGAGAACGTGCGCTTCGGCCGCAGCCTGGACATTGAGCTTGTCCGCGACGCCCTGCAGGTGGCCCGCGTGCTGGAAGAGATGGAAGCCCAACCCGACGGCCTGGAGCAGGTCCTGGGCCAGCGTGGCCTGACCGTCTCCGGCGGCCAGAAGCAGCGCCTGGCCATTGCACGCGCCCTGGCCGGCAAGCCGGACCTGCTGCTGATGGACGACTGCACCAGCGCGCTGGACGCCGAGAACGAACGCGCCTTCTGGGAGCTCTTCCGCCAGCGCCTGCCGGACAGCGCCTGCATAATCGTCACGCACCGCCTCAGCACCGCGCGGCAGGCCGATCTGATCCTGATGCTGGAGAACGGCCGCGTCGCCGGCATCGGCAGCGACAGCGAGCTGCTGGCCAGCTGCGAGCCTTACCGCTCCTTCCACAGCCGCGAAGAGCTGGCCATGGCCGTGGCCGAGTAGAAGCTGTCCCGCTCAGGCGATCAGCTGAATGATTCTGCAGCTTTGCCGGGTAGATGACCCAGCGCGCAGGCTGTGCCCGTGCCCCTGGAGAAGGCCATGCGGCCGCAGAAACACAAGGGTGCCCGGAGAAGGCTGTTCCCGGCCATACTGGCAGCGCTGCTGTCTGTAGCGGCCATCACGCTCTTCCTGCCTTACCCCCAGTTCTCCCGTGAGATCGCCGCCAAGAAGGCCTCACTGCTTGCCGGCAGCCGCATCTTCAGCGGCAGTTCGGGCAGCCTTGAGTATGCCGAGCAGGGCTCCGGCCCGCCGGTACTGGTACTGCATGGTGCCGGCGGCGGCTATGACCAGGGCCTCTGGCTGGGCCGCCTGGTGCTTGGCGATGGCTACCGCTTCATTGCTGTCTCCCGCTTTGGCTACCTGCGCAGCCCCATCCCAGCCGACGCAAGCATCAGCGGGCAGGCCCGGCTGTACCGCGAGCTGCTTGACTACCTGGGCGTTGATAAGGTGATCGTCATCGGTATCTCCGCTGGCGGCCCCTCCGCTGCCTGTTTCGCCAGCAGCTATCCCGGGCGCTGCAGCGCGCTGCTGCTGCTCTCCGCGGTCAGCCAGGGGCCGCAGCCGGGTGACAAGGCACCGTTCTATGTCGGCATCATCCATCTGCTCCAGCAGTCCGACTATGCCTACTGGCTGGTGACCAGATACGGCCGCCGCGAGATGCTCTCCCTGGTTGGCATTCCGCCGGGGGTCTACTCGGCCTTCAGCCCGGAGGAGCGCGCCCTGGCCCAGGAAATGCTGGACACCATGCATCCTATGACCGCCCGCTACGCCGGCACCATCAACGACGAGGCGATGATCCGCCGGGAGGAAGTGGACCGCAGCGGCATTACAGCGCCGGTCCTGATCCTGCATGGCCGGGATGACGCGCTGGTCAGCTTCAGCCATGCCGAGCACGCGTCACGCAGCACTAAAGGCGCCCGGCTGCAGAGCTTTGACAGCGGCGGCCATGGCCTGCTGCCTCAGATCAGCAGCATGCGCAGGCTGGTCCGGGAGTTCCTTGCCACTGCCACCAGCAACGAGCCCGGAGAGGGGCTTGCCAGCCCGCAATAGTGCCATCCAGCCTGCCAGCAGCGTTGCCCCGGCAGCGACGGCATGCTAGCATGATTTGTGCCTCTCAAGCGTATCCTTTACATCCTCCTCGCCCTGGCCATTACCGCGCCTTTACGCTGGCCGCGGGCCCTGGCCGACGGGCCGGAAGACCTGGCCTTTCCCTCCGCGGCGCAGCTCGCGGCGGAGAACACCGCCAATGCTGAAGCCTTCCGCGAGCAGTGGAGCAAGGCGGGTATGGACTCGCCCCTGCCCCCCACAGTCGAGGACTTTGTCGGGCTCTATGCCCTGCCGGATGAGGACAAGGAAGCGCTGAAGACAGCGCTGGCGGACGCCGGGGCCAACTGGCCCCAGCTTGCCTCCGCCCTGCAGTTCCTGCGCTTCAAGGCGCAACCGGAGAAGCCCGGAAGCATGTATGACTCCTGCCGCTGGCTGATCCTGACCGCCCCGCACCTTGACCGCCTGGAGCTGACGCGGGACCTGCTGGTCCAGACCTGCCTCGGGGCGCACAGCTACGCTGAAGAAAAAGGCTACGACACCGGCAGCGAGCTCTTCCGCCGCAACCTGCTGAACTACCGTTTCGACGACGAGCCGGTGACTCACTGGACCTACGACCTGCTGGATGCCGGCATGCCTGTCCCCGGCGACGCGCATCCCGATGCCTATGACCTGGAGCAGCTGTCCGTCGCGGTAGAGGACTTCACCGTGGTGGAACGCGGCTACTTCGGCAACATGGCCTCGCCCGGCGCGGTGGCGATGGCGCGGGCCGGCACGGAACGCGAGATCACGGTGGTGCTGGCGGCGATCCTGCGCGCCAACGGCTATCCCTGCCGCTTCGCCTCCGACAACCGCTCCGGCAAGAGCTGGATCGAGGTATACACAGGCCCGGCGCAGCCCTATGACAGCCAGATGTGGGAGCCGCTGTATCCCCTGACCCCTGAGTGGAACGGCGACTTCAGCTATGCCCGCGGCCTGTGCGGCGGCAACTGCAGCGTGGTGACGGCGGGCGATGCCTTCGGCCGGGAGCAGGTCACCGGGCGCTATGGCCCGGTGGGCTTCGTAATGCCGCGCTTCATGCGAGGCGGCACAGAGGTCAGCGACTTCAACAACTGGGCCATCACGGCCTGGTTCGAGGGCCGCTTTGTCGCCCTGGACGACCTTGAGTATCCCCTCAGCGACATGGACTACCCGCTCTCCGAAGGCGGGGCGGTCGGCGAGGACGGCAAGACGAAGTACTACACCCTCGGCACCTGGGCGATGGAGGCTGAAAGCGCTCCGCCGCTCTACCGCTTTGAATGCGGCGTGCGCTACCCCGGCGGCTATGTTGATGTGCGCCAGCAGGAGTTCACCCTGAACCCCGGCGATATGCAGGAAATCAGCATAGATCTCGACCCGCCGGCGGAGCTGCCCCGCGAGGCGCTGGTGGACCGCCAGGTCAGCCTGCCGGAAGCCGGGCATCCCTGGCTGCCGCCGCAGGGCCGCTTCCTGTTTGTGGTCCACGACAACCAGGAGCCCTCAGTGCGCACCCTGGCCGCCTTCGAGCGCTTCGCCAGCATGAGCAGCGTGCTGTATCAGACCATGAACATCGCCGTGGAGGACAACGCCGACTCCGGCAAGTTCACCTCGGCCTTCATCAAGGACGTGCTGCAGGTCAAGGACGACGATCCCAAGCCGGTCGTCATTCTGGTGGTCGACGGCCAGACCCGGCTGTACCAGCGGGGCTACAACCTCAACCTTTACGACTGGGTCATGCGGGAGCTGCAAGATGCAGATTAACCACCAAGGCACCAAGGCACCAAGAAGAATGTATTTCTTAGGCACCCAGTTCAGGCATCAATCGAATGTGGCTAATCGAAGCTTGCGGCTCTTTCAGGCTTTGACTTGGTGCCTTGGTGTCTTGGTGGTTTGCCTTTTCTGCTGCCCCGCTTTCGCGGCCAGCGGCGATATCCCCTCGGTTACTTATACCGAGCTGGAGCAGGCGCTGGCCCTGTCCGGCAGTAACCGTCCGGAGCTGCAGGAAGCCCTGGACTACGCCGCGCAGAAGCCCTTCGCTTTGCAGGCCATGCGCTTTGTGCTGGTCTCGCTGCCCCTGGCTGACCTTGGCTCCATCACTGGCGAGGAGCTGATCGAGCACTTCGAGCTGGCCTCGGCCGCCCGCAGCGAGATGGCCTGCGTCCGCAGCATGCCCGCCGCCAGCGGCAGCTCAACAGGCTATGGCTACAGCGACGCGGTCTGGGCGCATTACGTCCTGCCGCCGCGGGTCAGCCAGGAGCCGCTCTCTGCCTGGCGGCCCTACTTTTACGGCGAGCTGCTGGAACTGGTAAAGGACATTCCCAGCATGGAGACGGCCGCGCTGGAGGTCAGCAAGTGGTGCGCGACCAAGGTGCGCTTCGTGCAGACCCAGCGCCGCGACCAGGGCCCGCTGAGCACCCTGGCCAGCGGCTTTGGCCGCTGCGAGGAGCTGTGCATCTTTTACATCGACGCCTGCCGCGCGGTGGGCATCCCGGCCCGCATGGCCTACTGTCCCTGGTGGAGCATCACAGATAACAACCATGCCTGGGTCGAGGTCTATGCCGAGGATGGCCGCTTCCACTACACCGGCGGCTGCGAGCCTGCGCCGACCCTCGATAACGCCTGGTTCGGCGAATCGGCCAAGCAGTGCAGCATCGTCATCAGCCCCTGCTTCGGCCTGCCGGAGATGGACAGCAGCAGCGGCCGGCCGATGGTGGACGGCATGGAGGTGCTGAGCTTCCAGAGCACCGTCGGCGCGCGCTTTTGCCAGATCAACACAACGCCCTATTACCGCCAGACCAGCCGGCTGAGCGTGCAGCTCGAGCCACTGGCCGATGGCAGCCTGCCCAAAGCAGTCTACGTGCATGTCTACAACTATGGCTGCATGCGCCAGGTGGCCAAGGTCAGTGTCAATGAGCAGGGTTTCGCCGGGGTGCTGCTGGGGCCGGGGACCTATACCCTGAGCGCAGAGGGCAGCCAGGGACCGCGCAGCACGACCGTCAAGCTTGGCTTTAATGACATTGTCAGCCTGCACTGGCCTAGTCCTCTCGGCCAGGCCGAGCGCGAGCTGCTGCACTTCCCGAAGGACCCGCAGTAGACCAGCCAGCTGCCGGGAGCGCCTGCGTGCTGGCACCGCGCTTAAGCTTGCTGGCCTGCTGGAGCGCGCAATCAAACCTGCGAAGTCAGGGCCGGGCGCGGCTTAGAGCACGAAGCGGCCGCGGCGGTGGTCGTCGGCGAACCATAGCTCGTCCAACACACCATAGCGCTCATAGCGGTTGTCGGCGGTGTCCTTGTACTCGGCGTCCTGCTGCTGCCTCGGCTTGGCAGCGTTGGTCTCGCCCACGCTTCTCAGCTCGCCGCTCAGGCGCAGCAGCACAAAGTTGGAGGCCGGAGCCGCGCGGTGCACCGCCTCATGGCTGCCGCCATAGTCGCTGACCACATACATGCTCAGCAGGCGGGTGCTGTCGATCCCGTACTCGCCCAGAACGCGCTGGGCGAAGGCCGACTGCAGCGGGGAGTAGTAGAAATGCCCTTCACTGTCGCTGGCCAGGCAGGCTTCAACTATGCCCTTGCAGTAGGCACAGACGCCGTCGTAAAAGAAGATGGCGCGGCCCTGCAGCTCGTCATGGGCCGGGTTGGCGGATGCGGCCAGCTCACTCATTTCCTCAGGTCTCCCTAGTTTCCAGTTCTCGGGAGCCGGATTATAACAAGGGCTTGCCAGCTCACTGCTTCAGCTCAGCCTTGCCCGCGCTGAACTGCTTTGTCACAGCGCTGCTGCCGTCAGGCCAGAGTACCTGCAGCTCCAGGGGCTTCGCGCCTTCAGGGATGCCAAAGTGCTGGGCGCCGCTGTAGCCGCACAGATAGCCCGCGCCACACTGAACCACGCGGCTGAGGGTCTGGCCATTGTCCAGCTTCAGATTCAGCCGTGCGCCAACAGACGCTGTGTTGGGCGAGCGGCCAGTCAGGCTGACCCACAGATCGCTGCCCAGCCGGCGGCGGCTCTCCTGCCCCAGGGCCAGCCGGGGCGCCGCGTTGCTGACGGTCAGCAGCATATCGGCCCGCGAATCGCCGTCGAAGTTGGCCAGCAGCGCGCCGCGGCCGTCCTCCCACTGCAGCACGCCGGACTCCCCCGGTTCGAGCACAGTGAAGCCGCCCTTACCGTCAGCGCTGAGCAGGGCGCCATAGCCGCTGGTCCAGTGCCCGGTCTCCGGCTGGGGGCCGTCGAAGTTCTGCGAAAGCCAGGCGTCCAGATTGCCATCGCAGTTGAAGTCGGCCAGCGCGATGCCAAAGACCGGCGCCCACTGCGCCGGCCCGGGCAGCGGCTCCGGGCTGAAGTTCCAGCCGCCTTCGTTGCGCAGCAGCAGGCTTTGCAGCTCGCTGGCCTCAAACTTCTCCGCCTGGCTCGCCCTGGCGCCGTAGATCTCCTCGAAGGTCGCATCGGCAAAGCTGGCCCAGGTGGGCCACTTCTGCGGGATATAGCCAACGGCATAGCCGCTGCAGGAGCGTCCGCGGCCCGGCAGCAGGCAGCCGTCGTTGCGCCACTTGGTCTCGATCAGGTCGCGGGTGCCGTTGCCGTCAAAGTCGGCAGCGTACATCAGCACCGGCCGCTGATCCTTCGGGTGGTACTTGGTATTGCCGCCACTGTTGCCGGCCAGCAGGTCCAGGTCGCCGTCGTTATCAAGATCTCCGGCGGCGATGCTCTGCCACCAGCCGCTGGGGCTGAGCGGCCTGGCCGCGGCAAAGCTGCTGCCCGTGTTGGGATAAATGCAGACACTGCCCCAGCGCTGGGCGGTGATCAGATCCAGGCGGCCGTCGCTGTCCATGTCGGCAAGCTGGGCATCACTGATCTGTCCGGGCGCCGGGCTGGGCAACCAGGCCGCAGTGGCATCACTGAACTCGCCTTTTCCGCTGTTGAGCCAGACTGCGCTGGGTGCGGCCTTGCCATAGGCAAAGGGCACCAGATGCCCGGCCAGGAAGAGGTCAACATCGCCGTCGCCGTCCAGGTCGCCGGCACAGGCCGCAGCGGTGCTGACCTGGCGCGCCGGCAGCTGCATGGGCTGGAATCCCTGCTGCGTCTGCAGCAATAGGCGCACACCGTAGCTTTCCGACCCCGCTGGCGCTTCCATGCCGCCAAGCGTGACCAGCAGGTCCAGCTTATTGTCAGCGTTGGCGTCCAGCCACAGCGCGGCCATCTGCTCCGCGTCGTCGGGGAATATGCCCAGGGGCAGGGCCACGGCACTAAAGCCGCCCTTGCCGTCGCCGCGCAGTAACTGCCCGGGCTGGCCCGCCGCCCCGCAGAGATAGGCATCCAGCGCGCCGTCGTTGTCATAGTCGGCCACCGCGCCGCCGGAGCCCAGCATGCTCTGCTGGATCGGCAGTAGGGGTTCCTTCTCATACTCGGTCTGACCGATGGCTGTGTTCTCTTCGTGCCGCCAGTCCAGCTCGCTCAGCTTGAAGAGGGGCTGGGGGTCCTCAGGCTCCCAGCGGCTCAGCTTCGCGGCCCGCTCAATGCGGTAAAACTTGCCCCCGGCCAGATGCTCATGCAGCTGCAGGCTGCCGTCCGGCCAGCGGATCTCCAGGCGTTCAATCTCCGGCGCGCTGCCCAGGCCAAAGTACAGCCGCGGGCTTTCTCCGGTGGCGAAGCCGCGGGCCAGCACCACTTCCTGGGCCTGCACTCCGCCGCCAAAGCTGGCCAGGACCCGTGCGCCCACCGCCGCGCTGTTCGCCCCGGGCTGCGCGAGCTCGATCACTACACGCTGTCCGTCGACCGCCACGTCATTGCGGTAGAGCAGCGCCGGGGAGTTGACGCAGTTAACCAGCAGGTCCTGGTCGCCGTCGCCGTCATAGTCGGCCAGGCTCGCGCCGGTGCCGATGCTGTTGTCGTGGATTCCCCAGTTGTCCGCCGCCTTCTGGTACTTCAGCGGCGCGCTGGGCGTGAAGATGGCGTCGTCGCTGAGGTAAGGCGGCAGGCTGAGCAGGAAGTCCTCGATCTCCTCATTGCTCTTGCCTTCCTGCTGCATGCGGGCGGCGGTCAAGACATTGTCCACTTCCACTGCGCGGCTGGGATAGCCGTTGGAGGCAAAGAGCTCCGGCAGGCCGTCGCAGTTCAGGTCAGCGATGCGGCAGGACCAGGTCCAGTCGCTGCTCTGCACGCCGGCCAACTCGGCGCATTCGCTCATCCAGCCACCGCCGCGGCCCACAAAGAGCGTGTTGCGCATGTTCTGCTGCGGGCGCAGCTGGATCAGCTCCCAGCGCCATTCGTTCATATCGCCGCTCTGCTTGCGAGCATCCTTGTAGTCGCTGGGCAGCATGTCGCCCACGTAGAAGTCAAGCTGGCCGTCGGCATTCAGGTCGCCCGCATCCGAACCCATGGAGAAGAAGCTGGTCCGCCGCAACATCTCGCGGGCCCGGTCGGTGAAAGTGCCGTCCCCGTTATTGATGAAGTACTTGTCCGGAGACTCGAAGTCGCCCGAGACATAGATATCCGTAAAGCCGTCATCGTTGAAGTCGGCGGCCAGGGGCTGCAGGGACCAGCCGTGGAAATCGATACCCGCGGCCTTGCTGTTATCGCTGAAGCTACCCTTGCCGTCGTTGATCAGCAGCATGTCGGCATTCGCGCAGGCCGTCAGCTTGCCGGAGGGCTCAAGGTAATACACACCCGCGGCCTCGGGCGGCGCTATGGCCACATGGGTCCGCGGGTCAATCTTCAGCTCGGCGCCCTTTGCCGTCAGTTCCTGCAGCAGATAGCGCTCCCTGACCTTGGTCAAGCGGTAGTTCGCCAGATAGAGGTCCAGGTCTCCATCGCGGTCAGCATCCAGCACCGCGCTCTGGGTCGTGCAGCGCTCGACCGCCGCGCCGCGCTTGTCCGCCTCCTCGGTGAACCCGCCCTTGCCATCGCCGATAAAGAGCCGGTTCTGGCCCTTCGTGTTGCTGACATAAAGGTCCAGCAGGCCGTCGGCGCTGAGGTCGGCAAAGACCGCGCCGCTGCTCCAGTCCAAGCCGCAGTCCAGGGCGCCACCGGCCTCGGCCGTGACGTCCGTGAAGCGCATCCCGCCTTCATTGCGCAGCAGCTTGTTTGGTGATTCAACTCCGCAGAGATACACGTCCAGGTCGCCATCCGCATCGTAATCACCGCTGGCCAGGCCGGCCCAGAAGTTGATTGACTCGATGCGCAGCTCGCGGCTGTCGGCCTTGTTGGTGAAGTCAATCCCGCTCTCATCTGCGCTGAGCAGAGTGAAGACCGCGCCGGTGCCTGCACTGGGGCTCGTCAGCGGCTGTCCCTCGGGTGCCGGGAGCGCGACAAGTTTGTTGCCTGCCTGCCCCCCGGAAGTCTGGCGGAGGTCCTTGACACAGCCGCAGCACAGCAGGCCGGCTGTCAGTCCGGAGAGCCCCGGCAGCAGGATCAAAAGCCGCTGAATGGAGTACAGGCGCATGGCGACCCCCAACAGGCTTGGAACCTGCCAGCAGAAACTCCAGGCAGGTTAATGGCGATTATAGTCAGTTGCCACAGAGATCAGAGTCTGTGCTTGCTTGAAGGGCATTGAAAGTGAGTTTCGTCCAGGCGCTGACCCGGACTGGCCGGAAGGCTAAAACGGAGAGGGAGGGATTCGAACCCTCGGTACCTTTTACAGCACACCCGCTTTCCAGGCGAGCGCCTTAAACCGCTCGGCCACCTCTCCAGTGCCTCTGGGATTATACCAATGCAGCGCCGCCTTTTCGCGCCGCGCCGGGGCAGCAGGCTCAGCCCGTCAGGGTCAGCCAGTACCAGACATTGCGCTGCTCGCTGTGGCAGGGCTCAAAGCCGCGTGGAAAGGGCTGCTCCACACGGGAAACCTTGGCGCCGCGCGGAAAGGCGCGCACAGCCTGCTCCAGTTCCTGCAGGCTGAAGAAGTGATGCGCCAGCCCGGCTTCAGCCGTCCGGTCCAGCACCACAGTGCCGGGCTCGGGCCAGACCCCCCAGTGCGCCGGCGGGGCGTTCTCTCTGGCGGGGACCGATACGATCGCCGTTCCGCCCACTTTCAGCACCCGCTTCAGCTCCAGCATGGAGCGTTTGAAGTCCGCCAGATGACCGTGCTGGTAGACGCTGGTGGCAACGATCAGCGCGAAGAAGCCGCTGGTGAAAGGCATGCGACGCCAGTCGCCCCGGGACATCGTACCCACCTGACCCGCCTCGCCCAGCACCTGGTGCGCCCGGGTGAGAGCATCGGCGCTCCAGTCGAGGCCGGTCACCCGCCAGCCCCGGCGGGCCAGCTCCAGGGTATGGCGCCCGCAGCCGCAGCCAATATCCAGGGCCTGGCGCAGCTTTGGCTCCAGCTTATCAAGGCGGCTGCACAGCTCGGCGTCAGCCTCCAGCGAGCGCATATCGCTGTCACGCGCACGGCTCTCCCAGAGAGCCATCTGCTGCTGCTGGTTCAGCTCAGTGATCATGCGGCAGGAAGATCATAGCGCGCAGGTCACTGGCCACCGCTCTTTTCGTAGATGTAATCGACCCAGGCGCCGCCGCCAGGCGTAGAGACTTCAATCCGGATAGTGGCCTGCCTGCCGCCAGCCGATGCTTCTTCCAGCAGCTCGCTCATACTGAAGCTCTCTTCCTCAGCAATGCTGGCCAGCTCTCCCAGCCGGACGCTGAAAGATGTAGACGCGGCGCCAAAGCCGCCATCCGCCGCTTCAGATCCGCCAAGGTTCCATAGCATCAGGCCACGGCCGGCCTCCAGGCAGGCGTTGCTCAGCCGGCTCTGGTCCAGCATCTCGAGCTTCATGCTCACTCGGCAGTTCCAACTGGTGCCGGACTGCGTCACCCGGGCCGGCGGCGGCGTCCAGCTGACCGTCCCACCCAGCACGCATGAAGGCCCACTGTCACCCGGAAGGTATGCTGCGCCACTTCCGTAGACCTGGCCATCGTGCGGCTCCAGCGAGGTGAACTGAGCATCGCTGCTCCTGCTGAGCACACGGGGCACACTGCTGATCTTCGCCTCTCGCAGCAGCCAGCCACCACTAAAAACCTCGATCTCCAGGCTGCCGCTGAGGGGTTCCTGATCCGGCCTAAGACCGGCATAGAGCAGATAATGCAATTGGGTGTGGCCTGGCTTCAGCCCGCGCAGCAGCAGGAACGCGTTTGGAAACTCGCCCTGCTGTTTCAGGGAGGCTACCTCAGAGTCCTCGATCCGCCATTCAGAGACCGGCCAGCCGATAATCCGCGGCGGCGGGTAGCGGCTCGTCCGCCCAAGCAGGTTCAGCGCAAGCTCCTGTCCTACACCGATGGTGAGCCCGGCCGGTGCGTCAGGCAGCAGACGGCCGTTCTCGGACTGTATGACACCGGAGACATCGTTGTAAACGGCGTTCTCTATGGTGAGTGGTTCAGTCAGCGCACCCTGTGCAATCAACAGCTTCAGCTGAAGCACCTGGTCCGGTCCGCTGGTTGGGGAGATGTCCAGCCGCAAACAGCGGTCGCGCGGATCGTCTTCGCCGCGCAGTCGAGCTTTCTGGAGGATCGGCATGCCGGTGGTCTGCACAGACGCAGCTACCTCGCGCGCCGGATCGAGGGCCAGCACATCGCCGCTAAGCTCTCCATCCACAACTGTGCGCCGCGGGCCGACGGTCGGCAGGCGGATCGGCAGGGCCACCTCGTAGTCGTGCATGGCTGGGTTGCCCAGAGTACGCACCTTGAGGCCCAGCGCCTGCGCCGCGTTGAACAGCGACTCGTTCTCAGAGCTCCGAATCCGCATCAAGAATCCGATGTCGAAGTCCAGGTACTTCCAGACGCGCAGTGGTACATCCGACTCGAAGACGATCTTCTTGATTGGACGTAAGGTCCCGGGCCAGTCGTCGTAGTACTCCAGGCGCAGGTCAGACTGGCCGTTGACGGAGTCGGCGTGCAGGGGGCTTTCTCGCAGGAAGAGATACTTGGGCCAGGCGCTGAGGTTCGTGAAGAGCATCGCGGCCCGCAGGCGGTCGAAGTTGCGGCTCTGCTTGATCGCGTACTTGTGCTGCTCTAGAGCTGCACCCACTCCGTCAGCCAGCGAGTCAATGCCGGGCCCCACTTCAACCGCGATCTGCACCACTCCACAGACAACCTGCTGCATGCCAAGCTCAAACATCTGCTGGTCGCCGCTTATGTAATCCGGAATCACCTCTGTGAACAGGGTCTTCGTGGTGTCCAGCGCGGTATAGCCCGCGGAAATCACATCGCCGATACCCGGTATCCAGCCAGCCGCGGAAAAGTGCGCGTCGTACCAGAGTTTGGCTTCGTCAATGCTGGTTTCGTTGACAGTCCGCTGAAACAGCTCGTTGATCTGGTTGTAGTCCAGCAGGCCTGCGGCTTCTGGTTCGCGGGGCGTCGCCGGGCCTGGCAGGCCAAAGCCCAGCGCAACAGCGCGTCCGCCAGGCGCAGCGCGCTGTGCATCTTCAAGCAACATGTTTTGCAGCGGGTCGCTGCTCAGCTCGACCACCTTCCAGCCATGTTCGTCGCGCCGCAGCAGGGCAAAGGTGCCAAAGCGCTCAAGGCCGCCTTCAGCCCCCTCGATCTGCAGACTGTGGCGAAAGCGCAATACGGCCAACCGGCCAAGGCGGCTGTTGACGCGAGCTGTGACCTCCAGCTCCAGTTCGCCGAAGCGCAGACGGTTGGCCACAACGCTGAAAAGCCGCTGAGCCCGGCGCTGACGCTGCTCCTCAACGCCGTCCAGCCACAGGTGCCCCATTAGCGCCGGAACATCTCCGGCAACCTGGGCCTGCAGGAAGCTGCGCAAAGCGGCCTCCGGCGAAGCGAAGGGGCCAACCGCGCTTATCCGCAGCGGCTCATTGCGGCCGGCGCCTGTGCCTGCGCCTGCGCCAAGACCGGCATCCAGAGCGGCGCCGGGCGTGATGCTCTCGCGCAGGTCCGCCGCGCCTGTTACAAGTGGCTGCGCAGGGCCGGCAGCGATTCGCTCGCCATGGGTCTCGCGACGGATAACGGAGCGCGCATAGTCGGATGCACCTACATTCGCTGCAAAGGGGCCGAAGTAGACAATGTCAAGGCTGGCACTGGCCGCGGGATGAAGTTCAGCGTATGTGAAACCTTTAAACTGGTCGTCAACTGGGTGATCACCAGCAAAAAGCGGCGATCCGGAGAGGCTGACCGGCAGGGATTCGCGCACCTCTGTCAGTCCATCGACAATGACACCGCAATCACCGTCCGCCAGCACAATCGAAATCCAGTAGTCCTTGGCCGGCTGCAGTTCGAGTTTTGTCCTGAACAGGTGCCAGCCGTTATCCAGTCTGACCGGGCTCGACAACTCTGGCGCGTAAATCTGGAGCTGCAGTTTGCCGTTGCTCAGAAGGCGCACAAGCCAGTCGCCAGTCTGCGGCCCGCTGCGGCCCATACTGTCCAGCAGAACTCCTGTTGTTGCATATCTGAGTACGAAGTCAAGGCGTAATTCTGCGCGGGGGTAGTCCGCGCAGAGATAGGCTGAGTCAGTAGAGAGCCTGAGATCCACTCTTACGGCCTGCTCTTCCCAGCGAGCTGCAGCGGAGCCAAGCAATGTGGAGGAGAGCAGCAGCAGGAGCAGCAGGAGCAACTCACGCTTGCGTGCGACAAGTTTCCACATTTGCCACCCCCAATATCAAACTTAATACCTCTGATATGGGTGCTTTGTTGTGGACAAACTCTAGTCTTCAGTAAGCTCGCGCGCCGGACGGCAGGCGTGTCAGTTAACAGTCACTGCCGGGGCTTGAACATATAAATCCAGGCATTGCCCGCCGGGCGCTTCTCCAGGAAGTTCAGCGCCGGCAGCTCGGTGGGCACCGGGTCGTCAGCGCGGATGAGCAGCAGGCAGTCAGCGCTGAGCAGGCTCTGCGGCCCGGCCAGCTCCAGACCGCGGGCGAAGTGGCTCAGGACATCGGCGGCCATGCGGGGGATGAAGGGCGGGTCAAGGAAGGCCGCGCTGATCCGCTCCTCCGGCAGCAGCACCTTGGCCACGGCGCTGACGCACTTGCGGGCATCCATGCGCATGACCTGCACCCGCTCCCGGACTTCGAAGCGCTCGGCCGTGGAGCGCAGGTTGGCCGCCGTGTCGGCGTCCGCCTCAATGAAGATCACTCTGCTGGCGCCGCGGGAGAGCGCTTCAAAGCCGATCAGGCCGGATCCGGCGCAGACGTCCAGGAAGGGCCCGGAGGGCAGGCGCTGGCCCAGCTCGCAGCCATAGGAGGCGTAGAGATTCATGGCCTGCTCCAGCACAAAGCTGGTGATCGGCCGTGTCCGGCTGTGTTTTGGCAGGCTTACCTGCCGCCCTTTGAGGTCTCCGGCGATGATGCGCACGCGGGAATTGTAGGCCCGGCGCGCGCCGAAGGCTCCCGGAGAGGTGGCGGGCTCCAGTCTCAGGAGGCTGCCCGAAGGCACTTTCCGCCCTGCCTGAGCTATAATTCACCTTCCCTAGAAGTCCGTAAATCAGAGGGGGCAGCCATGTCCATCCGCCGTCGTATTAAGGTGGAGCAGCGCGACCGCAAGGACGTTCTCAGCGAGGCCGTCATTACGCAGGACGAGTTCCTGCAGAAGTTCTTTGCCCGCCCGACCCGCTTCCATTTCATGTTTGGCGCGGGTATGAGCATCTCAGCCGGCATCCCGCTGAGCAAGCAGATGATCGACGAGATCATTGTGCGCGTCTTCGAGAAGACCAACCCGGCCAAGCGCGGACAGGTCACGGCTGAAGAGCTGAAGGACTGGGTCAGCCGCGAAAAGTGGTTCAACCCGAACTTCGCCTATATCTCCGCGCTGGAGAAGGAGTACCCCTCGGTCTACCTGCGCACGGAGCTCTTCAAGCGCTACATGAAGGGCCGTTTCCCCTCTCCGGCCCAGCTTATGTACGCCATCGGCGTCAAGGAAGGCAAGCTGGCGTCCCGTTGCTATACGACCAACTGGGACACCCTGACCGAGGATGCCTTCTACTGGCTGCGCGGCACTAACTGCGTCACCATCAAGGGCCCGGACCAGCTGCGCGAGGTCAAGGACTTTGACCACCGCTACGTGATCAAGATGCACGGCGACTATGACCGCTATGACGTGCGCTACCTGCGCGAGGGCATGGCGCGGCATCACGACGACCTGCGCGACTTCATGGTCTCCTCGCTGAGCAATGTCGGCCTCGTCGTGCTCGGCTACAGCGGCATGGAGTACTCCGTGATGAACATGCTGATGGAAGTCGTGCATGACAACCCGGAAGTGCTCTCCGGCGGCCTTTACTGGGGCTACCAGGGCAACCTGAAGATGATCCCCGAGGCCATCACGGACCTGATCGCAGTCGGCATGGACAAGGGCAAGGAGTTCCGCATCTTCGAGATGGAGGAGTGCGACTTCCTCTTCGAAAAGATCGCCCACGAGCTGAAGTTCACCGCCATCGAAGACGAACTCTCGGTGGCATTCTTTCGCTTCAACAAGATGCCCTATGGCAAGCTGCGCGCCCGCAGCGAAATGCAGGTGCCCCAGCTCAAGGACCTTGTCCACCGCGACCTGCTGGACGAGGGCTTCCTGGTCAAGGACTACAACCTGATCCACGACACCTGGAAGACAGACATCAAGGGCTTCATGGTCAAGCAGGATGTCAAGGACCGCGCGGCCCGCGAGGCCGAACGCAAGCTTCTGAACCACTGCTTCAACGACCTCAAGCACGGCAACTTCGCGGATGCCGAGGTCAAGCTGGGCCATACCCTGACCTTCTTCCCCGAGAACGAGATGCTGCACTGGGGCCTGGGCTGGACCAAGTACGCCACCGGCAGCTACAGCGAGGCGCACCAGCACCTGGATGAGGCCCTGCGACGCAACCCGGGCAACTGGGCCACCTATGTGGTCAAGGCCCTGGCCTTCCACAACGAAGGCCAGTACACGCAGGAGATCGCCATGTATGACAAGGCCCTGGAACTTAACCCCGGCCTTGACTACATCTGGTACAACCGCGGCCTGGCGGCCAGCCGCCTGAATGACCGCACGCTGGAGACCACCAGCTACGAGCAGGCCACCAGCGTCAACGGCGCCAACCACCTGGCCTGGTACAACCTGGGCCTCTGCCGCAGCGACGAGGGCAACCTGCTGTCCGCCATGCGCTGCTTCTCCCGCGCCAAGGACATCAACCAGCGCAACTTCAACGCGCTTTACAACACAGGCGTCCTGCTGGGCCGCATGGGCCAGGACCTGGCGGCGATCATCAACTTCGACGCCTGCATCCACCTGAACCAGGAAGACGACGAGAGCTTCAAGAGCCGCGGCATCGCCGAGGTCATGACCGGCCAGTATGAGCATGCCGTGGAGAGCTACGAGGAGTACCTGCACGTCCATGCCGACGACCCCGAGGCCTGGGTCAACTATGCCATCGCCCTGCGCGGTGTGGACCGCCTGGTCGAAGCGCTGGATTACACCGAGCGCTACCTCACCCGCAACCCCAGCGACTCCCGGGTCTGGTACAACAAGGGCCTGGTCCTTTACGACCTGAACCGCAAGGACGAGGCCATGGCCGCCTGGGACAAGAGCCTCTCGATCAACGACGACTTCGACATGGTCTGGTACCGCAAGGCCCTGCTGCTTGGCGAGATGGGCCAGTACGAAGGCCAGATTGAGTTCCTGACCCGCTTCCTCGACCGCAACGAGCAGGACTTGCGCGGCTGGTTCGAGCTGGGCGAGGCCAACCGCAAGCTGGGCGAAATGTCAGCCGACACCGCGGCGCAGCAGCGCTTCTTCACTGCGGCCGTGCGGGCCTATGACCGCGCGCTGGATATCCTGCGCACGGACACCAACACCTGGCTGATGAAGACGGTCTGCCTCAACAAGCTGCACCGCTACAGCGAGGCGCTGGAGTGCATCGAGTTCCTCGAGCGCTATGACAAGAACAACGCCGAGGTCTTCTACCAGAAGGGCCTGGCGCAGGACGGCCTGGGCGACCAGCTGGCCGCCACGGACACGATGGCCAAGGTGCTCAAGCTGGACGAGAACCACGAGGGCGCCTACTTCCGCCGCGGCCTGCTGCTGGCGGAGCTGGAGCAGTTCGCCAAGGCAGTCGACCACTTTGACAGTGTGGTCCGCCTGAACCCCGACCGCTGGCAGGCCTACCACTACAAGGGTGTCTGCATCATCCGCACCAAGGAGTACGACCGCGCCCTGGAAGTCTTCAAGCAGGCTCAGGAGCGCTTCCCGCAGATCTCGCGCTTCCTGGTGGATATGGCCCTGGCCTATGTGATGAAGCGTGACCTGAACGAGGTGCGCAAGAGCCTGCAGGCGGCCATCCAGCTTGACCCCTCCCTGCGCGCGGAGATCTCCTCCACGCCGGAATTCACAGGCATGCTTTAAGCCTTGTAACAGTGACCTGATCAGGGCGGCCAGCGGGCCGCCCTTTTTTTGTGCGATGGCATGGCGAGCGCCGGCTGAGGCTTTAGGGGCAAAGTCAGTCCGGCGGGTCAACCTCAGCCTGGCAGACCTGTCTCAGCGCAGGGTCTTGGCCTGCGCCGGGCTGACGCCCAGCATGGCCTGCAGTTCGGTGCGCAGGTTGAACTCCTTGAAGCGCCGGGCCAGGTGCGCGCGGTAAGTCAGCGCTTCATCCTGCTGGCGGGCCGCGCTCAGCTGGCGCAGCTCGCCCAGGGCTTCCCGGGCCTGCTTTTCCGCTTCATGCAGGGCGGCCGCGATGTTGCGGTTCAATTCGTTGCGGGCACTGCGGCGCTGGCGATAGGCGCTTTCCAGCCGGGCCAGATGCTCCTGCAAGTTCAGGTAGATGCCGATCTGCTGGTGGAACTGCCAGTAGCGCAGGTTGTCCTCGAGGATATCGATGTCCTGCTGCATCTTCCACAGCGACTCAGCGGTGGCCAGATAGCTTTCCTTCAGCCGGGCCGCTTCGGTGATTGAGCGGCGCTGCAGACCGGCGGCCGCCAGGGCCCGTTCCAGCCCTTCCTGGGTCTGCGGGAAGTGGCCCAGGGCCAGTTTACCCAGCCGCCCTTCCTCGCTGCGTCGCAGGTCCTCGGTGCGCCGCCAGGCCTGTTCCCAGCGCACGCGGTCATAGGGGTCGTCAAAGCTGTCGATGTCCCGCGCCTGCAGGCCGGCCTGGCGCACATAGTCGCCGATATGCGCCTCCCAGGCCTGGCTGCGGGCCAGCTGCAGCTCGCCTTCCATCTCGAAGCGCTGATGGTCTTCGTGCAGCATCAGGCCAACGCTGAGGGGCAGCGTGAGCCAGACCAGCACTATGAAGACCTTGTAACCCATCGATTGTGTTATTGTACCGGCCCATGGTCCGGCTACCGCCCACAGCAGCCCTCCTGCCCATCGGTGACGAGGTCCTGCGTGGTGAAACTTTAGACTCCAACAGCGCCTTTCTTGCTGCAGAATTGACCGCCCGCGGGGTCCAGGTGCGCCGGATTCTCACTCTGCCTGACGAGCTGGACACGATAGTTGTTGAGCTGCAGGCGGCCCTGGCCGCGCATGACTTTGTCATCACCACCGGCGGAATCGGCCCCACACCCGACGACATGACCCGCGAGGCTGTGGCGCTGGCCCTGGGCGTGGAACTGGAGCTGAACCGGGAAGCGGCGGAGGCCTACAGCGCCAAGCTGGGCCGCGAGCTGAACCCGGGCCAGCTTGAGATGTGCCGCCTACCCAGGGGCTGCCGCCTGATCCGCAACGATTCAGTCGGCCCGCCGGGCTGCGTGGCCGGCCGGGTCTATGTGCTCCCCGGCGTACCCAGCATCATGAAGGCCATGTGGGCCACCATCTGCGACGAGTTCAGCGGGCCGCAGGAGTTCCGGCTCAGCTTCAAGGCCGGCGTACCGGAAAGCCGCTTCAGCCCGCTGATGCGCGAGCTTGGCGAGCGCTATCCGCAGGTCAAGATCGGCTCCTACCCCCGGCAGATCGAGGGCGGCTGGGAGGTTGAGATCCGACTGCACGGCTATGACGAGGAGCAGCTGGCCCGGCTGCAGGCCGAGTTTGAGGCCGGGCTGGCGCTGCTGCGCGGCTGAACAAGCCCCGACTGATGCAATAATCCCAGCGTGACAGTGACACGTCTCTTCACCTTCCGCCGCACTGTGCTGCTGCTGGCCCTGCTGGCCTGTGCTGGCCTGAGCGCCTGCAGCGGCCAACGTACGCCAGAGCTGCAGTCGCCGGTGCTGGTGGTCAGCGGTCTTTTCGTCAGCCAGGAAGAGGTCGGTCCTCTTGGACGCCTGACCCTGAACCTGCTGCGCCGCGAGGACACCTTCACCATTTATGACGCGACACTCAGCGGCGAGGAAGGCGGTGAGCTGGGCGAGGATGACGGCGTCGGCACCCTTGGTAACAGCCATCTGATCCTGAACTTCGACCGTGGCACCACGGATGACTACTACTTCCAAGGCCAGGTCAGCATGGACGGAGATCTGCCGGATACGCTGGTTGGCACCTTTGTCTTCCCGGACCAGACCGAGCAGCTGAGCGTCACTTTCGATTACACCGGCCCGGCCATCCCTGAACCAGAGGAATAGGCCCGGGAGTTGCCGCCTAGCCGTCCTGGGACCCGGAAGGCCCCGGATCGCCGATCATCCTGAGCGCCGCCTCCCAGTCCATGCCGCCGATCAGCCCTTCCAGGACATCGGCAGCCCGCACCACGGCCAGATCCAGCTCCAGGCGCTCAGCCTTGCCCGGCTCCTGCAGGACATAATCCGCGCTGTCCATCTGTCCCGGCGGCTCTCCTACCCCCAGCTTGAGACGGTCAAATTCCTGACCGCCAAGACTGGCGATGATGCTCTTTACCCCGTTGTGCCCGCCGGCGCTGCCCTTGCGGCGCAGGCGCAGCTTGCCCAGCGCCATTGAGCAGTCGTCATACACAACAATGAAGGGCGTACCAGCCTGGCCCTTGACCCAGGCGCGGATACTCTGGCCGGAGAGGTTCATGTAAGTTACGGGCTTGATCAGTGCCACGCGCTTCGCATCGTCAAGCGGACCGGGCTGGATGCGCGCATAGGCGGCCTGGCTCTGGTTCAGGCTGACGGTCTTGAAAGGCTTGTGGCGGCGCAGCAGCTCGTCCAGCACCCACCAGCCGGCATTGTGGCGCGTCGCGGCATACTTCGGGCCGGGGTTGCCCAGGCCAAAGACCAGGAAGTCCAGCTCCTCGGCGCTTTTGCGTTGAAAAAGCACGGCGGGAAGTATAGCGAGCAACGCGGCGCTCAGCACCCCAAATGTTGTAAAGCCCGGGTGCGCCGGGCCGATAAGCTAAATCAGGCGATCAGCGACCCCGACAGCTTAACTCAGCTTTGTCTTGAAATGCAGAGCTATATGGGCTAACATTGGGGGCCGGCTGGAAGAGCCTTTAAAACCATGGTCAGTAGCAGCACCCAAGACGGGATCTTCGTCCTGCACCTCGCGGGCGAGATCAACATCAACAGCCTGACGGAAACCCGCAGCAAGGTCGATGCTCTGCGCCTCGATCAGTACCCGCGGATCATCGTCAACCTGGAGAAGGTCTCTTTCTTCGACTCCTCGGGCCTGGGCTATCTTGTGGTGCTGATCAAGCAGGTCAAGCAGAACAACCACCTGATTGTCTTCTGCAGCCCCAACAACCTGGTCAAGCGGCTTCTGTCCACCATCCGCATTGATAAGTACGTCTCGATTTTTGAAAGCCAGCCGGAGGCCGTTGACTTCCTCAACAGCCAGGTTGTCGCCGAGACGGAATAAGCGCTACTGCACAAACTCCAGCGCGCTGACACTCACCCCAAGGCCCTCAAGCTCCTGCAGCATTTCGTCGATCGAACCGCTGAGCTGGACGCGCAGCCAGCCTTCGCGCCGGGCCAGGATGGCGTAGTGCCTGCCGGAAGTCAGCACCATCGGCTGCTCCGCTGCCCCCAGCTTTATCCGCAGCACCCTGCCCCCGCCCTCTGACAGCGCCTCCTGCTGCGCGGCTCCTGCCACAGGCTGCTCCCGGTCCGGCAGGACTTCCACCGGAAGCGCCCCGGTCAGGCTGTGCAGCTGGGCTTCCTGCGGTATCTCACGCAGACTGGCTGATGCCGTGCAGACCACCAGGCTTTCCTGCCGCAGGGCCAGCTCCCGCAGCCAGTCCAGGGCCTGGCGCAGGCTGTCGCCATCCAGGCGGCTGAGCTGCCCGTCCAGAACGATCAGGCGCCAGCCGCAGACGCAGGCCAGCGCAATCTCCAGCAGCGCGAAATGGCCATCCGGCAGCAGCGCGGCCTCGGCTTCCGCCGGCCGCGGCACATGCAGCGCCAGGCGTTCAAGCACCGCGCGCAGCTGTTTGCGGCTGCCCAGACCCTGAAGCACAGCGGCGCTGTATTCCTCCACGGTCTCAAGCTCGGCGAAGTCCGCACGGCCGTCGGCAAAGAAGATACTGCCGCCGTAGATGCCCAGGCGCGGGTAGATCTCATGCCCGTCCAGGCGTACCTGCCCGCTCTGCGGGCGGCAGAGGCCGGCCATCACCCGCGCCAGCAGGCTTTTGCCGCTGCCCGCCGGGCCGCGCAGGATGTACAGGCCGGGGTCGGGGAATGCAAGGCTGAAGCCGTCCAGGAGCTGACGGCCCTGAGCACGGAACCCCAGGCCCTGCAGCTCGAGCATTCAGCGATTATAGGCGCTAGCTGTAGTTGCTAAATAGGTTGTTCACTCGGGTGACGGCTGAGAGACTGTTGGTTGCGAAGACACCAGTCAAGCCGGAGCACCCGAATGAACATACACAGTTTAGCGAAAACCACGCCTGCGCA
>JADZFO010000014.1 GCA_020849855.1 bacterium
CGGAAAGATGTGAAGCCCTGAAGAGTTATTGTTCAAGATACAATTCCACTCGACCACACAGTGCTATCGGCCATCTGCCACCCACATCGCGCCTTCCGGCACTGAATAACCTGTTTGGCGGCCACAGCTACTCCGCGCTTTCCGGCATCTCGCTGGCCATGGTCGAGCCCCAGACCGGCTATGGCGCCACTATCGCCGACGAGAGCGCTGCGGGCACAATCTACTTCTGCCGCGCCAGCGAGGGCGATACTGAGACCGTCATCAACAGCCTGCCGGGTGTGATGGGGCAGGGCAGCGAACTGCAGATTACCGCTTCCACGGGGCAGCTGCATGCCCTGTGGCGCAACAAGGGCATCCCGGCGGTGGTGCACAGCATCAGCAATGACCAGGGCGACAACTGGACCTTCCCCGGGAGTATCCAGGGCCTGGCGCCCTTCCACAGCGCCTGCCTCAGCGCCAGCTACAGCGTGGACATGAACAAGCATCCGGACACCGCCTACATCAGCCTCAACGACGGCGCGAACTTCGAGCTGCGCCACTGGGACGGCGGCGCCTGGGTGGACGATGTCTTCCGCACGAATGAAACCGGCACCGTCCCGCTGCTGAGCCGCCACAACCAGTCGGCGAATGTCTCCTGGCTCAGCAACAACTCTGCGCTGGACCGCGTGATCCTCAGCCAGGGCAACCCGGTGGATGGCTGGAGCACCAGCTTCCACGACCATGTGGACGGACGCAATGTCCACAGCGGCGCGATCAACGGCTTCAATGCCGGGACATATGAGCCCCTGTATGAGTCACTGAAACTGGACCTCGGCGATGTGACGGGGCTGTACAGCGAGGACCTGGATAACCTGCAGGACCGCCTGCAGGTCTCGCTGCCGCTTTACGGCCCGCTGAGCTACTACCTGATTGCCAATGACGAGACCCTGGGCCAGTCCGCGGCCTCCGCCAGCTATGCCCTCGGCCTGAGCGATGACTATGCCAACGTTGCCTGGCTGGCGACGGACAACAGCTTCAAGCCCATCCGCTTCGCCCAGCGCCCGGCGCTGCTGGGCGGGACGGTCTTTAGCCGCCAGGACTACCTGCCGGGCTTCGCTGCCAACCCAGCGCTCGCGGACGGACGGCGCACCTGCAGCGCTGCCATGGCCTGGGGCAACACTGCCCTTGGCATTGTGGCCAGCCTGGACGGCAAGGAGCGCCGCCTCGAGTGGAGCAACCTGGGCGACTTTGAAGAACTCGCGCTGCCGGACTGGCTGGGCCGCATCGCCTGGCCGCAGTTGCTGGTGCTGGAGGACGGCAGCTGGATGCTGGCTTACCTTGACCTGGAGAGCAACAGCGTCATGTGCGTCCGGACCGCGGTGCCTTAGGTCAGTGCCCCGGCACAAACCCGCTCAAGCCTCGCGCTGCCCTTAGCCGCGAGGCTTGCGTTTAAGTGGCTTCAGGCTCACCTTCCCCACACCCGGATGGCCGGCCCAGTAGCAGCGCCAGGGCAGGGTATCCTGGAAGCTGAAGCCCACCCGCGTGCTCCAGGCCAGCGGCGGCGGAATAAAGCCCTCCGGCCGGTACAGGCGCACGCTGCCGCTCGCCGAATCACCAGTGCCACTCGCCTGCTGATCTCCGTCAAGCTGCAGCAGCATGCCGCTGCAGCGCCGGTCCAGCTCCAGGGCCTGGCAGATCAGCCCGGGGCCGCTGAGGCGCAGTGCGGCAGCCTGCTGTGCTGCATCCACCCCGGCTCCGCCATGCGGCGCGTAGGGCACGGCGGCGCGGATCAGCACGGCCGCAGCGCAGCCGTCCGCCTCGCAGACGATGTTGGCGCAGTGCCACATGCCGTAGGTAAAGTAAACGTACAGCGATCCTGGCGGACCGAACATCACCCGCGTCCGTTCTGTCATGCCCCGGTAGGCATGGCAGCCCGGCTCCCTCTGGTGATAGGCCTCAAGCTCCACAAGCTGGACGTGAATGACGCGCCCGTCCGGCAGCCGGCGCTCCAGCACGCAGCCCACCAGGCCCGCGGCCGCGCGGACCACATCACCGGCCAGGAGCTGCGCCAGCGGCAGCCCGGCGGCTTCAAGGTCCGGGGTGGCGGCCGGGGCGCAAACCTGCGGCTTGGGGGAACTCGGCATGCCAGTATCCTAGCGGGCAGGGAGCGGCTAGAATCTCAATGCGGACTTTAGCGCGGCTGAAGGTGAGGGAATTGAAAGAGCACAAGGCACTATTCACACGCGGGGCTGCTGCAGCCCTGCTGCTCTGCACGCTGGGCTTCAGCGGCCTGCTCGCCGGCTGCAACAAGGCAGGCCAGCAGGGCAGCGGCAGCGGGAGCTCCGGCACGGCCAGCAGCGGCTCGCAGAGCAGCCAGAAGGCGCCCGGCGCCTCTGAGATGGCCAGCATGGATATCGGCGAGCGCATTGCTCTGGGCCGCGAGCTGAGCCTGCTCAGCAACACGCCGATGGCGGCCGACCCGCCGGATGCGCTGGACATCAGCCGCGACGGCAACACCCTTTTCGCCCACGGCCTGAACAAGGCCAGCGGCAACTATTACCTGGTCCAGGTACCAATTCTGGAAGAGACTCTCGGCGCTGGCCAGGTCCTGCTGGAGGATCCGCGCCTGCTGCGCACCTTTGTGGCCAGCCATCCGCGCGGCAAGGAGGCGATGGGCGCTGAGTACTTCCAGCGCAGCCAGCAGACACCGATCGTTGACCTGATCAGCCGCTTCAGCAAGGAGTTCCCTGAAGAGGCCGAGGGCCGGCTGATGGTGCCCTACAACAATGCCCCGGGTTTCCCGCTGGACAAACTGGGTAACAGCGCGATGGACCTCAGCCCCTTCTATAACTGGGTCGGCGACAAGATCATCGTGCCGCTCAAGGAGCATGGCGTCTGCGTTGTGCCGGCCTCCGGGATCGGCATGCACTTCGCCCCATATCCCGATTTCCCCGGCGGCTACAGCGGCCTGACCATGGGCGCACTGCCCGATGAGCGCAGCGACCAGTTTGTCTGGCTGTCCATCTGGCGCACCGAAGGGCCCAAGGACCTCTGCCGCCTCTTCGTGCTGGACCTGCAGAACTACCAGTGGCTGCAGGTCGCCGAGCTGGACTGGATTGTCTACGACGTGGGAACGATCAGCGTCTGGAACGAGCCCTGGCTGATCAGCGGTTCACGCTCGCCGGCGGCCAGCAATGCTGAAGGCGAGACCTATGCCCCGCAGGAGGGCCAGACCGGTGTGCGCGTGCCCAAGCTGGGCCGCCTGATCCCCGCCACCGGCATGACCGAGACCATTCCCTACCAGGGCAACCCGGTCTGGGATGTCGCGGTCGACCCCAGCGGTGCCTATATCGCCTACATGGACCGGCGGCGCTATGCCATGGTCCGGGTCGAACCGGCTACCGGAAAGGTGGACATCGACCCGCGCTGGTGGTCGGATGACACCGAGCTCAAGGTCTTCATCAATGAAGGCGGCGAGCGGGCCCTCTTCTGGCGCGGAGACATCCTGATCCGCGGCCAGTGGACCCAGCATGAGGACGGCACAGGTTATGAAGAGGCGCCGGCGGCCGGGGCGGAGGAGAAGGACGACATCCAGCCCAGCGCCGTCGACCTGCCGGAGGACGAAACGGAAGAGGGGCAGGAAACATCGGCCGGAGGTGCCTAGTCAGCATTGACATGCAGTGGCAGAGGCAAAGCCTGAGATGAGCCTGGGCTGGAGCTGGGAAGAGCTGCTGCGTCTGCTGCTGGCCATAGTGCTGGGAGTGCTGGTCGGGCTGGAGCGCCAGATGCTGCATAAGCCCGCCGGCGTACGGACCATCGGCATTGTCACCCTCGGCTCCTGCCTGATCATGATGCTGGGCATCCGCCTGCACGATGCCTATGGCGATGTGACCGACCCGGCGCGCCTGGCGGCCCAGGTGATCAGCGGCATCGGCTTCCTTTGCGCCGGCGTGATCATCCAGACCCGCATGCATGTGCAGGGCCTCACCACCGCCGCGGTTGTGTGGATGATGGCGGGCGTCGGCCTCGCCATCGGGGCGGGCTGGTATGTGGTCGGCATCAGCGCGGCCCTGCTGGCCTGGATCGGCCTGATCCTCGACCCCCTGGTGACGCGCTTTGTCGAATGGCGCATCAGCCGCCGCAGCCAGCCACCGCCGGATGCGCTTGAAACTGATGACAGCTCGGACGATTAGGCCGCCCGGCAGTTAAGTTTCAGGTAAGACACAGCGCAGCGAAGCAGGCGGGGTTAGGATTTTTCTGCCTATTACAATTACAGGCCAAACATGAATAACCCCACGGGAACTGAAGAGCAGGCAGCGGGCCAGGGCGCACCCAGCGGTGTGTCTTCCGACGCGTCCCAGGCTCATGAGCTGGAAAGCCTGCGCCGCGAACTGCGCGAGACGCAGGCCCAGCTTTACAGCATCCTGCGTGCCTCAACCGGCTATGGCATTGTGCTGATGGACTCCGAGTACCGGGTCCTGCACTACAACGCCGCCGCCGATGCCCTGTTCCAGATTGCCGCGGATGCGGCCAAAAGCGAACCCCTGAGCGACGAGCGCATCGCCCAGATCCTGCGCGCCCCGAACCTTAACGAGGTGCGGGCGGCGCTGGGGACCGGCGGGCGCTGGGAGGCCGAGGTCGAGCATGACCAGGTCAAGGACTATGAAGGCTATCCGCGCCTGGTCCAGATCGTCATCACCTCAACCCACAGCCGGGCGGCCGAGACCCTCTCGCGCGGCTACCTGCTGATCGCCCGCGACATTACTGATCAGCGCCGCCGGGAGCGCAGCCTGCTGGAAAGCCAGCGCATGGACTCCATCGGCCTGCTGGCGGGCGGCATCGCCCATGACTTCAACAACATCCTGATGGGCATACTGGGCTATTCCAGCCTGGTCAAGGACATGCTGGGCCCCGGCCACAGCGCCTTTCGCATGCTGGACACCATCGAGAAGGCGGCCGAGCGCGCCGTCAGCCTGACCAACCAGCTGCTGGCCTACAGCCGCGGCGGCAAGCTGCAGAGCGTCTACGTCAACCTGGACCACATGGTGACGGACATGCTCAACATCATCGGCTCCAACATCAGCAAGCAGATCAACATGGTGCATGAGCCGGCGGACGAGCTGCCCTGGGTGGTGGTCGATCCGGTGCAGCTGCAGCAGGTGATCATGAACCTCTGCATCAACTCCTCGGAGGCCATCGCCGAGAAGAACAGCCAGATGAGCCTCGAGGAGCAGGGCGGCACCATCACCCTGCGCACGGGCGTCAAGACCTTTGATATGGAGCGCAACCGTTTCAAGGGCATCGGCGATGTCCAGATCAACGGCGAGTTCGTGTTCCTGCAGGTGGAGGACGACGGCATCGGCCTGAACCCCGATACCCTGGCCAGGATCTTCGAGCCCTTCTTCACCACCAAGTTCACCGGCCGCGGCCTTGGCCTCTCGGCGGTGGAGGGCATTGTGCGCAACCACGGCGGCGCGATGATGGTGGAAAGCCAGCGCGGGCACGGCTCGCGCTTCACCATCTTCCTGCCGGCCAAGCGCAGCATGGTGCTGGAGGGCGAGGACAGCGACCTGCCCAAGCCCCTGCAGGGCACGGAGACGATCCTCTTCGTCGATGACGAACCGGTGGCCCGCCAGCTCGGCCTGCTGACCCTGGCCAACCTGGGTTACCGCGTGCTGCTGGCGGAGAACGGCCGCATCGGCCTCGATGCCTACAAGAAGAACATCGAAGAAGTCTCGCTGGTGATCCTCGACCTGACCATGCCTGAGATGAACGGCGAGGAAGTGCTGACGGCGATGGCCGAGCTGCACGGCAGCAGCGGGCGCGAGTTCGCCACGCCGATCCTGCTGACCTCCGGCTACGACGAGTCGGCGATGGACGAGCTGAAGCACCGCTCCACCGCCACCAGCTTCCTGCAAAAGCCCTACACGCCAGAGCAGCTCTCGCGGGCCGTCCGCGAGCTGCTGGACCGTGTGGGCCGCCTGGCCTGAGGCAAGAAAAAAAAGACCGCCATTGGTGAGATGGCGGTCCCGCTTGGAAAAGGAACAGGTGGATAGCAAGTTAGGGATAAACAGGCGCGCCCTCCGTGGCACGCCCTAGCCACAATTGCCGCTGGTAATGCACCAGCAGACTCAGATAGCGATTCAGTCGCCCGCAGGCTCTGCCGCCCCTGAAGGCAGCCATGCAAAGTGCTGTCGCGTAGTTATTCATTTCTCAGATCAGTTCAAGTTCGCCCACCAGGGCGCCGGAGGCCGCGAGCGCCTCGAATACCGCTACAACATCGCTGGGGCTCAGGCGCAGCTTGCTCAGGCCCAGGGCCACTTCCGCGGCCGTGGTCGAGCCGTCCAGCACCGGGCCGTCCAGCTCTTCAGGGCTGCCGGCCTTGCTGCCGCGGCCGCCTTCATCCGACCTGCTGCCCTTAAGCTTGCGGCCGAAGCTGAGGGTCATGCCGCCATGCGTCACGGCACTGGGCAGGATTTCAACCTCTTCGCCCAGCACGATGGTGCCGGTGCGCTGGTTGATCACCACTTTGGCCGGCTGGCCCGGATTCACATCCAGGTCCTCCAGCATGGCGATGAAGGGGACGAGGTCATCAGCGGCCTTCGCCGGCACGCGTACACTCACGGTCCCGCCGTCTTCCGCCCGGGCGATGTGCCCGCCCAGGGCGTCGTTGATCGCCTCGCTCATCCGGCTGGCCGTGGTGAAGTCCGGCTCGCGCAGGTTCAGCTTGATCGCGCCGTCATCCTTCAGCATGGTGGACGGCACTTCCTGCTCCACCAGCGCCCCGCCCGGGATGCGCCCGGCGGTCAGGTGCGGCTTGGCGCCACGCCCGCCGCTGCCGGAGGCGCCGACCTGCGAGCCCAGGCTCACCTCGCCCTGCGCCGCGGCATAGATCCGGCCGTCGGCGCCCTTCAGCAGGGTCTGGTACAGCACCCCGCCCGAGAGGCTCTTGGCTGAGCCGATGGCGCTCAGCGTGACATCCAGCACATCGCCGTTGCTGACGAAGGGCGGCAGGTCGGTGGTGACCATCACCGCCGCGAAATTCTTCACATTGATCCGGTTCGCATCAAACTGGAAGCCCTGGCTGGCCAGCAGGTTGGCGATGGCCTCGGCTGTGTAGGGCGTGTTCTTGGGGTCGTCGCCCGTGCCGCTGAGGCCGCCCACCAGGCCAAAGCCGATCAGCTGGTTGCTGCGCGCGCCGTCAATCCGGGCCAGGTCGCGGACCTTGGCCGCCATGGCCGGCTGGGCGCTGAGCAGGGCCAGCAGTCCTGCCGCCAGTCCCAGTACCAGTTGTGTCTTTACTGTCTTCATTTCTTTCTCACCAGTTCCAAGCTGGCCCGCACAGGGCCTGAGTTGTTAGAACAGCACGTCCAGCACGCGGCTCAGGAAGCCCGGCTTGGACTTCTTGCTGAGCTGGCCGGCGCCGACGTACTCAATCTCCGCGTCAGCCACCAGGTCGCTGTCGATCATGCGCTCCTGGTCCAGGTCCCGCGGGTCGATCACACCGCGCACCACCACGGTCTGCGTTTCGGCATTGATCTTCACGTTCTTGCGGCCCTCGATGACCAGCATCCCGCTGCTCAGCCGCTCAACCACCATCGCGGTCACCACCGCGTCCATCCGCATCGAGCGGTCCGTTGAACCGCTGTCCTTGAATTCACCTTTGTTGTCGCTGCTGATGCCGCCGGGGCTGAAGAGGTCCAGGGCCTTGCCCAGCAGCTTGCCAAAGAGGCCGCCGTCCTTGTTCAGGCTCACGTCCTGCTTGGACTGGTCCTTGGTCGACACAGACAGGTCAACCGTGGCGGTGCTCTTCTCCCGGATGCGGACCTTGATCACCTCGCCGACCTCAACAGAGGGCAAGTGGGTGGCATAGAGGCCCTGCTTGCTGGCGTCGCTCTCGTTGTCCACGCTCAGCAGGCTGTCGGCCCGGGCGGCGCCGCTGAGGGCGGCCCAGCAAAGGATCGCAAGCAGGATTGTCTTGTTGCGCAGGCTGTCCATCAGCGTGCTCCCTCGGCTTCCACCAGGACTGCGGGCCCCTCCACCAGCATGCCGCTGAAGCGGGCGTTGTCGCCCAGGCGCTTCACCGTGACCCGCTGGCCCACGTAGGCATTGCCCTGGGCCACGCCCTGCGCGCTCATCGTCACGCCGGGGCCTTCAAGCACCAGGCTGATGGTGTCGCCGCGCTGGACATCCCAGGCCTTCTGCACGCGGCTGGCATAGAGCAGGTCGCCCTGATGCAGCCGGGTGCGGGTCATGAAGCCCTCCAGCTCACCCGCGTCGACGATCAGCGGGCTGCCGGCAGGCAGAAGCTGGGTGCTGGTCTCAAGCCAGGCCGGGTCCAGCAGGCTGCGGGCCTCAACATCCCTCAGCACAGTGACCGCGGTCACTTCGAACTCCACGAAGCGCTTGAGCTGCAGGGTGCCCACCAGGCGGCCGTCATAGATGAAGCGCACGCTCTCGGGCAGCCAGTCACCGGGCCGGGTCTCCTGGCGCAGCTCGACCTTGTCATAGCTCTCGGGCAGGCGCGGGCGCGGGGCGTCCTCCTTCTGGCGGATGATCACGTCCACGCCCAGGCGGTCCTGGGTCTGGTACTCGACTTCCTTGTAGATCAGCCTGAGCTGCTCGTCGGTGGCCTCGGAGCTGTTCGCCGGCGCCACCTTGACCAGGGCCAGCAGCACACAGGCCACGCCCAGCGCCAGACCCGCCAGCGCGTTATAGGAGTGCCTGCGGTTGCGCTCCGCGGCAGCGGCCATCTGGCGGCTGACTTCCTCAGCGGCCTCCAGGCTGATGGTTTCCCATTTTGAGATGTTCGGTATCTTGAGCATCACTTTCCCCCAATGTTCCTTTTCCGTTCCAGGCTGCCGGCTCACCGCCGGACTAGTGCTTCATCCTTAGCGCTTCAGGTTCACCGCGACCTGCAGCATGTCGTCGCTGGTCTGCACGCTCTTGCTGTTGGCTTCGAAGGCGCGCTGGCTGACGATGAGCTGGACCAGCTGGTCCACTACTGATACGTTGGAGTTCTCATAGCTGCCCTGCAGGATCATGCCGAAGCCCTCGCTGCCGGGGGTGCCGACGATCTCTTCTCCGGTGGCATCAGTCGCCGTGAAGAGGTTGTTGCCGATGGACCTCAGACCCTGCGGGTTGGAGAAGCGCACCAGCTCGATGGTGCCGACGGGTTCCTGCGCGCTGTCGTCGTTGTTGATGGTCACCAGGACCGTGCCGTCCTGGGTGATGGTCACGCCGGTGGCATCAGCCGGAATGGTGATCGGCGGGTCCAGCAGGAAGCCCTGGTTGGTCACGACGCTGCCGTTGGTGTCGCGGCGGAAGGTGCCGTCGCGGGTATAAGCGGTCTGGCCGTTGGCGTTGATCCTGAAGAAGCCCTCGCCCATGATCATCATGTCCAGGGGCTGGCCGCTCTCAATCGGGCTGCCGCTGCGCAGGTCGATGGTCGTGCCCACGGCCTTGACGCCGAGGCCCACCTGCAGCGGCGTGGGCCACTGGGTTCCGGTGGCCGAGGTGCCGCCGGCCGTGCGAAGCTGCTGGTAGAGGAGGTCCGAGAACTCGGCGCTGGAGCCCTTGAAGCCGGCGGTGTTGACGTTGGCCAGGTTGTTGCTGACCACGTCGATGCGGAACTGCTGCCCCGCCATACCGCTCGCCCCGGTGAAGAGTGAACGCATCATTTCCCTTTATCTCCCTGCGGCACCGCCGCATGTCCAAGTCTTACTGGTTGGCCTGTCGGCCGATCTGGTTCGCTGCCAGGTTAAGCAGGCTGTCCTGCGTCTGGATCAGCTTCTGCGAAGCTTCGAAGTGCCGCATCTGCGAGATCAGCTCCACCAGACTGGTAACAGTGCTGGCGTTGCTGCCCTCCACGCAGCCGGCTTCGAGGCTGCAGCTGTCGTCAAGGCTGTTGCCCGCCGGGGCGCTGGCCCCGCTTTCGGTCTTGATTCGCCAGAGGTTGTCGCCGGCCTTCTCAAGCTGCTGCTGCGGGTCGTCAAAGGCGGCCAGGCTCAGGCGGCCAATCTGCTGTGTGCCGGCAAGCACATTGCCCGAGCTGTCAATCTCGACCTGCGCCGGCTCACTGATCACGACATCCCCGCCATCGCCCTGCACGCGGCGGCCCTGGTTATCCACCAGGAATCCGTCGCCGCTGATCTTGAGCTGGCCGGCGCGGGTATAGAAAACCTCGCCGGCGCCGGGGCCAGACTGCGGCACCACACGCAGCATCGAGACCAGGCCGGAGCCGAGTTCGTCGTTGATGGCAATGTCCAGGGGGTTGCCGGTATGCCGCAGGGCGCCGGGGCTGAAGTCACGCCATATCGATGTATCCAGCACGCCGGCGTTGGTCACGCCGATGTACTGCGGCACGCTGTAGCCCCGGCTGTCCCGCGTTGACGGGTCGCCGGTGCGCCAGGTATGGATGCCGGGAGCAGAGGTATAGGTGAGCAGGTCGTTCTTGAAGCCGGCAGTGTCGACGTTCGCCAGATTATTGGCGGTGACAGCCGTCCGCTCCTCGATGGTGAGCATTCCGGCTGCGGCTGTGTAGAGGCCTCGCACCATTTCACTTTCTCCCGCTGGTCTTATCGGCGCTCTGCTGTGCCGCCTTGAGGGGCCCGCAGGCTAAGCTTGGGTTAAAGAAGTCAGTCTTTGGAAAAAGCCAAAGCAGAGGCCCGATAGCGGCGATACAAATATGGTGGCGCAGGGACGCGCCGGCTACACATCAAACAGCACAGGAGGTGCCTTGGATGCCACTGAGCGGCATTATCGACCTGGACGCGGGGGAGAACATCAGCGCTGAGGCGCAGTTCCTCAGTAACCGTGACGACTACATCAAGTTCATGGAACGCCTGTACCGCGAGGAAGGGATCGACCTCAGCCAGTACAAGCAGAACCAGATGCGCCGGCGGATCAACATGTCCATCCGCGCGTCGGGGCTGAAGGGCTACTGCGACTACCTCGACTCGGTCCGCAAGAGTGATGCCGAGTACCGCAAGTTCATCGACCGCATCACCATCAATGTGACCGAGTTCATGCGCAACCCGGAGAAGTACTCCCATCTTGAGAGCCGCTACCTGATCCCGATGCTCAAGCGCAAGCCGAACCTGAAGCTCTGGAGCGCGGGCTGTTCCAGCGGCGAGGAGCCCTATTCCCTGGCGCTGCTGCTGGAGAAGCACAACGCGCCGGCGGGGGCCAAGATCCTGGGCTGGGACTTCGACAAGAAGATCCTCGACCGCGCCCGCGAGGGTATCTATGACGCCAAGACCCTGGCCCTGGTATCCAAGGACCAGCTCAAGCGTTACTTCACCGCGCTGCCCGACGGCCGCTATCAGGTCGGCCCGGAGCTGCGCCGGCGGGTCAGCTTTGAGCGCCACAACCTGCTGGAGGACAACTTCCCCGGCGGCGTGGACATCATCCTCTGCCGCAACGTGGTGATCTACTTCAAGGACAAGGCCAAGGAAGATCTGTATGTGCGCTTTGCCCGCGCGCTGGACCCGGAAGGCGTGTTCATGATCGGAGCCTCCGAGCGCATTTCCAACATGGAGCAGGCCGGGCTGTTCAGCCCCGAGCCTTTCTTCTATGTGCGCAAGGAGTCCAGCATCGCCCGCGAGAAGCAGTCCCCGCGCCCGGCCAGACCTCTGGCCTCCTGAGCTTTGCAGTAGAATCTGCGCTCCCAGATCGCGCAACCAGCGCGAGGTGAGAGCAATGACAGAGGATCAAGAGCAGCAGGGCCACAGCGGCGGTCAGCCTGAAGGCGCGAGTCACAGCGAACTGCGCAGCATCAAGCTGGCCAAGCTTGCCGCGCTGCGCGAGGGCGGACGCGACCCTTACCGCCACGTGCGCTGGGACCGCACGCACAACTGCGGCGTCATCGCGCCGGACTTCGAGCAACTCGAGGGCAGCACGGTGGTGCTGGCCGGCCGCGTGATGAGCAAGCGCGACATGGGCAAGGCGGCCTTCCTGGACATCCAGGACGAGAGCGGCCGCGTGCAGCTCTACTTCAAGAAGGACAAGCTTGACGAAGCCCAGGGCGAGGGCAGCTTTGACGCGGCCATGCAGCTTGACCTCGGCGACATCCTCGGCGTGCGTGGCACGGTCTTCCGCACCCGCACCGGCCAGGCTAGTGTTGAGGTCCAGGCCTATGAGCTCCTGTGCAAGACCCTCGAGACCCTGCCCGAGAAGTGGCACGGCCTGACGGATACCGAGCAGCGTTTCCGCCAGCGCTATGTTGACATGATCGTCAACCGCGAAAGCCTGGCCCGCCTGACCCAGCGCAGCCGCGCCGTGGCCGAGGTGCGGCGCTTCCTGGACCAGCGCGACTTCCTCGAAGTCGAAACGCCGGTGCTGCATGCCGTCTGCGGCGGCGCCACCGCCGAGCCCTTTGTCACGCACTGGAACGCGCTGAAGGCGGACTATTACCTGCGCATAGCCCTGGAGCTGCACCTCAAGCGCCTGATCGTCGGCGGCATGGAGCGGGTCTACGAGATCGGCCGCGTCTTCCGCAACGAGGGCGTCAGCACGCGCCACAACCCCGAGTTCACCATGCTGGAGCTCTACTGGGCCTATGTGGACTACAGCGACATCATGCAGCTCACGGAGGACCTGGTCGTGCATCTGGCCGACAATGTCTTCCAGGCCCGCGAAGTGACCTATGGCGACTACGCGCTGAAGCTTGAGGCGCCCTTTGCGAAGATGACATTCAACGAGGCCCTCGGCCGCTATGCCGGCTGCACGCTTGCGGACCTGACCACACTGGAGCAGGTACGCGCGCAGGGCGAGCGCCTGGGCCTGCACATGCCCAGGGAAGCCGGCTATGAGAAGAGCCTTGACGAGATTTTCAAGGAAAAGGTCGAGCCGCACCTGATCCAGCCAACATTTATCTATGACTACCCCAAGGGCCTCAGCCCGCTGGCCAAGAGCATGCCGCGGGACATCGCGCGCGAGAAGGGCTACCCGGACGAGGTGGAGATCTGCTACCGCTTCGAGCTCTTCCTGGCCTGCATGGAGGTGGCCAACAGCTTCAGCGAGCTGAACGATCCCATCGACCAGCGCGCGCGCATGGAGGCCCAGGTGGCGGACAAGGCCGAGGGCATCGCCGAGGTGGACGAGGACTTTCTGACAGCCCTGGAATACGGCATGCCGCCGACCGGCGGACTCGGCGTCGGCATCGACCGCCTGGTGATGGTGCTGTCCGGCACGCCAAGCATCAGGGAAGTGCTGGCCTTCCCGCAGCTCAGGGATAAGAAGTAAGATAACCACCAAGACACCAAGACACCAAGGAAATCCCATGCAAGGCGAGACTTCGGTCTTTGATGAACGCCTGGACGTGGCGGCACGAGTTGTTGTCAACTCTGCATATACAGTTCACAGAGCTTTGGGGCCTGGTTTGCTTGAGACCATCTATGAGCAGTGCCTAAGCCACGAGATTCGCAAGGCGGGCTTGAAAGTCGAATGTCAGGTGGCTAGATGTGGCCGCCAAACAGGTTATTCAGTGCCGGAAGGCGCGATGTGGGTGGCAGATGGCCGATAGCACTGTGTGGTCGAGTGGAATTGTATCTTGAACAATAACTCTTCAGGGCTTCACATCTTTCCG
>JADZFO010000015.1 GCA_020849855.1 bacterium
CGGGCACCATACAGATGGTCTTCAAAGACAGGCGTTCTCGCCTGCAGTCCTGTGCGCGCGGATTCAATAACAAGCAAGTGAGCAAATCAGACGGAAGGTGTTGACAAGAGACACGGTATCTCCCGCCGCTCGGAGAGCAGTAAGGCGGGTCGGCGCAATCCTGAATCGACTGTGCGCGGGATCCAATTAAGATTAAAACTAGAACCTAAAGTCCTGGACTGTTGGCCCCAGTTGTCATAGCTACGCTCGGTGAAGTAGGTCCGGGCGCTGTTTACCTTGTCAAAGCTCTTCAAGGCCCAGCCGTTGCAGTTGAAAGTCGTATCGGGCAGGTGTGATTCCCGGTCGAGGCGGGCGTGAGACATCTTCAATGTCACTTCACATACGATCTTCCTAGTGATCAAAAAAGCGGCCATGCTGCTAGCATTCTTGTCAGAAGTAAGCATACTGCAAGGGATACTACAATCGAAACAACCATGAGCTTTACACGACCTTGATTCGAGAAATTTGGATCTGAAAAGGACTGAACATTCAACAGCATCAATGCGAGTACAACCGTAACCGATGCGGAGAACAATTTGACATGGCCGTCAAATTCAGATTGTATCACATCGATCTGGTTTATAACAGCATTCGTATCCATATATAGATTTGGTTTAACTTCAAGGACAAGATCTAGGGCCTCTGCAGTCGAAGTTCGTACACAATATCTAATTATGGTATCCAATTGATAGTACAAAGTACCAAGAAGAAATGCATGCCCAAGGTAACTCCCAATGGTGATCATCGTCTTAACACGGTTCAAATTGTGTGACATAGTTGTCACTCTCCTTGTTCACCTTCATTCAAGCCCTGGGTAGGATATTCCACAGTACCCAAGCCTTGCGGGCAACAACATATCCTATCAATGAATGCTCCGACTGCATTGGCATCGGCGGTAGAAAGTGGGACGTTGAGACTTGATTTCTTTCCGCAGCACTGATACATCTTGGCAGCCATAACAGCCAAGCGCCAGCAACTAACATCCGAAAATAGGAGTTGACTCTCCTGCATAGTATATTGCCCCTGGTTGTTGTTAGGAGTTGGACTTTCCCATTCGCGACAACAACCATAATACCTACAGCGAGGTAGGAAAGTGAAGATGGATTGGTATTCTACTAACAAAACTGACGTTTGAGGACCAGTTCTGCAATGAGTATGTTGATCGAACGCGCGAAAGACATTTGTTATGCTACAGCATTCGAGTATTTTGCTTCCGTACTTGCTCCAATCAGGGTCCGATTGGGCATTTGCTAAATTGCCATTTATGCATGCACAAACATCAGAGTTAGCGCTCTGCATAAGACGCTGGCAGTTGGCACTACCCTTAACGTTACTTACTTGCCTGCTACCACAGCAGGTGGTACTGTACATTCCTAGACCATTAGCGAACTTAGAGGCCCCAGTAAAGCCTAGTTTCTTTGCGCAGGGATACCTATCACTACTACATTTAATGCAGGGCGGTACACACTCAAGGCTGTCGCTATGGAGCCATGCACAGTTACAGTTGCCCAGTGCTTTAGAATAAATGAGGTACCATTGGCACCAGCGCGCCGCGCATCCTACTGGATCACGATAGAAGTCTGCACCAGAGCATCCCCATGAAGGGCAGTACTTACAGCTAGGTTTATGCGGACAAGGTTCGGAGCCGTTTCGGAATTTTTCAGTATAGCTATCCAACCAGCGTCTGAAACAGCCGACATTGTACCAACTTGCAATTTCTGTGAGAGTATTGATTGCTTCTGAGTTGTTTACACTGTTTCCTGTGCCAATTTCAACAAAGGAATACGGCAATCTAGGCAAGGTCGTATAAAGGTTGTTGCTTCCACCAACATAAGTCTCACCGTCTCCTCTCCCCAACGGATTCACATCCCTGCCAATAGCCTCGTTCGTCACACGGCCATAGCTGCCGCCGTAGCTCAGCGCGGAGCCAAAGATGCCCATGCGGCCGGCTTCGCGGCTGTCGGTCGCGCGGCTCATGTCCGTGCTGCTAACAGTGCCGATGAAGCTGAAGCGGCTTTCGGCCACGCCCTGGATGACATTCTGGGGATCTGAGGATACTCCGGTAGCCCAGGCGGCAACGCTGTCCTTCGCCTGCGGGCGGCCCTGGCCAAAGAGTTCGCGCTTGCGGGAGGACGTGCCGCCGCGCGCGAGCTTGCGGCGGTCTAGTCGACGCCGGGCCAAGCCCGGCAACTCCGCTGCGGGGCCCAAAGGACTCCTTTGGCCCGCGTAACCCAGGCCGCTGCGAGCTTGCGAGCGGCGGAGCAGCCGCGGGATACCCTTGAAGCTGCTAGCTCCGATGTTGTGATTCACCTGGCTGGCGGTATAGGGAGAACGCGCGGACAGGGCCGCGCTGCTACTGGGGGAAGAGGCCGGCTGGCAGCCGGCGTTCCCAGCGCGCGGCGCAGCCGCGACCTTCCGCGCGGAGAGCTGCGAGGCGCGGCCTCCGGAGCAAAGCTGCCGGCTGAGCTGGGCAGTGGACATCTGGGGCAATTGTAACGCGGGGGGAGAGAGGGATGCGGACAGGGTGTCCGCGCTCCAATTGAAGATGCAGACTAAAGTCTGCGGTCCCCTGCGAAGAATGCCGGCTAAAGCCGGCGTTCCCAGGAGGATGGGACCAGCCACACCCCTGCAGGACAGAAGATACGGGACTAATGTCCCGCGCTCCATGAAGATGCCGGCACGCAGCCGGCGTTCCCAGGAGGATGAACCAGCCACACCCCTGCAAGACAGAAGATACGGGACTAATGTCCCGCGCTCCATGAAGATGCCGGCACGGAGCCGGCGTTCCCAGGAGGATGGGACCAGCCACACCCATGCAGGACAGAAGATACGGGACTAATGTCCCGCGCTCCGTGAAGAGGCCGGCTAGAGCCGGCGCTCCCGGTAAAGATGCCGGGCACCGCCGGAGCTTGCGCTGGCAGGCGGCGCTGGCTATCATAATGGGTTCGACTGCCTGAAACTGTAACCCCGCCCGAGAGGTATCATCTGCCGTATGGCGACCACCGCAACTTCAATCCGTGAATCCGATCTGCCGCGTTACCAGGCCCTGCTTGAGCAGCACCGCGAGGACATCACCAAGCAGATCACCGGTCTGCGCAAGAAGATCAAGAAGAGCCTGGACGAGGACCGCGTCTTCGAGCGCAACAGCGGCGACCCCGACAGCGACTTCATCACCGAGAGCTCGGAGCTGGCCAAGGACGAGCTGATGATCCGCAACCTCGACAAGACCCTGCGAGACATTGAAGACTCGCTGGTGGCGATCGAGGAAGGCTACTACGGCATTTGCCAGAAGACCGGCAAGAGCATTCCCACCGAGCGCCTGCAGGCGATCCCCTGGGCCAAGTACTGCATCGAGGTGCAGGAAGAGATCGACGCCTACGAGATTTCCGTCGAGTAAGGGAAAGCCCGCTGATTCACGCCGTCACGCGTTTGGCCACAGCCTGCCGCCCCTTGGCAGTTCAGCAGCCACATCACGAAGGCCCCTTTGCGCCTGCGAGAGCCCAACACAATGTCGCGGACCGCAGGGTATAATTCACGCTTCGTGCGCCGTTATCTGCCACTGACGCTGCTGCTGCTGGCCGCTCTGAGCGGGCCGGCCTTCAGCGCGTCCGGCAGTCCCCAGCAGGCGCGCCCCGACCTCTTTGAGCTGGCCCGTCTGGTGCAGCTTGATGGCGGTCCGGCAGCGCAGTCCGCGGTGCGGCCCGGCGGCCTGAGCATTCTGGCCCCCGGCCTGACCGTGCTGGTCTGGCTTGGCGGCGAGGAGGCCTGGCGCCCCGGGACAGCCCTGAGCTGGCCGCCCGTGCAAAGCGGCCTGAGCCGACGATGCCAGAGCGAGGCGCTGCCCACAACACAGGCGCGAATGCGGCCGGCCCTGCTGCGCGGGCCCTAAGCAGGCAGCCATACTATTCAGCCACCCACCGCCAGGGCGCCCTCAGCGCCGGCATCTTGTTTTGACAGGAAGCAGCAATGGACTTCATAGCCAAGTTATTTGATTCAAACAAGCGTGATCTTGTCCGCCTGGAGAAGATCGTCAAGGAGATCAACGGCCTGGAGCCGAAGATCAAGGCCCTGAGCCAGGAGCAGATGCGCGGGCGCATTGACGAGATCCGCCAGGAGATGCACGCCTTCATCGAGAAGAACGGCTATACCGTGCCCGACGGCAGCAACAGCGAGCGCATCAGCCCGAAGGTGGATGAGCTGCTGATGAAGCATCTTCCGGAGGTCTTCGCCCTGGTGCGCGAGGCCTCGGTGCGCACCATCGGCCTGCGCCACTATGACGTGCAGCTCATCGCAGGCATCGCCCTGCATGAGGGCCGCATCGGCGAGCAGAAGACCGGCGAGGGCAAGACCCTGACCGCCGTGCCGCCGCTGATCCTCAACGGCCTGACCGGCCGCGGCGCGCACCTGATTACCGTTAACGATTACCTCGCCAAGCACGGCGCGGAGTGGATGGGCCCGATCTACCGCTACCTTGGCATCAGCCTCGGCGTGCTGCAGCATGAGACCCGCATCCCGCAGCGCAAGGATGTCTACAGCCAGGAGGTGGTCTATGGCACGAACAACGAGTTCGGCTTTGACTACCTGCGCGACAACATGGTGCTGCACGCGCGGGATATCGTGCAGGGCGAGCTGAACTTCGGCATCGTGGACGAGTGTGACAGCATCCTGATCGACGAGGCCCGCACGCCGCTGATCATCAGCGGCTCCAGCACCGAGGACACATCGCTGTACAGCCGCGTCGACCGCGTGATCCGCAAGCTGAGCAGCAAGGACGTGACCGGCGAGGACAAGCCCAAGGACATCTTTGAGCAGATCGCTCGCAAGCGCAACAAGGTTGACGAGGACGCCAAGAAAGAGTGGGACTACGAGTATGACCGCAAGAACCACTCGGTGGTGCTGACCCCGCGCGGTATCACCAAGGTGGAGCGCGAGCTGGCCGACCTGCTGCAGATCGACCCGCATGACGACCCGACGGAGAAGAACCTCTTCAGCTTCGTCAATACCGAGATCAACCACTTCGTGCAGCAGAGCCTGCGGGCCCATGCGCTGTATGAGATTGACGTGGCCTATGTGGTCAAGGACGGCGAGGTGATCATCGTCGATGAGTTCACCGGCCGCCTGATGGTGGGACGGCGCTACAGCGACGGCCTGCACCAGGCGATCGAGGCCAAGGAAGGCCTGGAAGTGGCGCCCGAGAGCCAGACCCTGGCGACGATCACGATCCAGAACTTCTTCCGCATCTACCACAAGCTGGCCGGCATGACCGGTACGGCCAAGACCGAGGAAGAAGAGTTTAAGAAGATCTACGGCATGGACGTGGTGGTGGTGCCGACGCATAACCCGGTGGTGCGCAAGGACTGGGCCGATGTGGTCTACAAGAACGAGAAGGCCAAGTTCTTCGCCATCGCAGACGACGTGGAGGAGTGCCACAAAAATGGCCAGCCGGTACTGGTGGGTACGATCAGCATCGAGAAGAGTGAACGCCTGGGTGAGATCATCCGCAAGAAGGGTGTGCCCTGCCAGGTGCTGAACGCGAAGTACCACGAGCAGGAGGCCTATATCGTGGCCCAGGCCGGCCGCCCCGGCGCGGTGACCATCGCCACCAACATGGCCGGCCGCGGTACCGACATCATCCTGGGCGGCAACCCTGAGTTCGCCGCGCGCGAGCAGCTGCGCGGCCGCGGCCTGAACCCGGAAGAGCACGATGAGGAGTTCCGCAGCATCGTGAATAAGCTCAAGCCGGAGTATGAAGAAAACCGCAAGAAGGTGGTCGGGGCCGGCGGGCTGTATGTGATCGGCTCAGAGCGCCACGAAAGCCGCCGTATCGACAACCAGCTGCGCGGCCGTTCCGGCCGTCAGGGCGACCCCGGCGCCAGCCGCTTCTATCTGTCGCTGGGCGACGACCTGATGCGGATGTACGGCGGCGAGCGCGTCGAGAAGCTGATGGAGCTGCTCAAGATCGAGGAGGACGTGCCCATCGAGAGCGGCATGCTGACCAAGGCGATCGAGAACGCGCAGAAGAAGGTGGAAGGCCGCAACTTCGACATCCGCAAGCACGTGCTGCAGTATGACGACGTGGTCAACAAGCAGCGCATGGTGATCTATGACGAGCGCAAGCGCATCCTGACCGGCGACGACCTGCGCGAGCAGACCCTGGGCTTCGTTTCCAGCGCGGTGCGCCTGGTGGTGCAGGGCGCGACGGTGGGCGAGGGCCGCAACGCGCAGGTGGACCTGGAGGAGCTGCTGCCCGAGCTGATGCGCAACTTCCCGATCGACGACCTGCAGCCGGTGGACCTGGAAGGCAAGAGCCCCGACGAGCTGGTGCGCTTCCTGGAAGCCAAGGTAATCAAGCTCTTTGAGGACAAGGAAGAGGAAGTCGGCCTGGCGATCCTGAAGCGCTTCCGCCCCGACATGCCGGAGGAAGAGCAGCAGGCCAAGGCCAGCGAGGCCGGGCAGCTGCAGATGCGCGAGATCGAGCGCGTCATCACCCTGCGCAGCCTGGACGAGGGCTGGATCGAGCACCTGAACATGCTGGACCACCTGCGCAGCGGCGTGGGCCTGCGCGGTTATGGCCAGCAGGACCCGGTGGTGGTCTTCGCGCAGGAGGCCTTCACGGAGTACAACGCCTTCAAGGACCAGCTGCAGCTGGACGTGATCCGCAAGTGCTTCCTGGTGCGCGTGGATGTGCCGGAGCCGGCTGAGCAGCGCAGCGCCTATAACGTGAAGGCGGCGGCCAAGCCCGTGGCGACCAGCCTTGGCACCTCCAGCCCGAGCCCGCAGGGCGGCATGGCTGGCGGGGCGGCGGCGGGGCAGGCGGGCGGCGGCGAAGGCGTGCAGCGGGTGGCCGCGGTGCGCACGGCGCCGAAGCTGGGCCGCAACACGCGCTGCTACTGCGGCAGCGGCAAGAAGTACAAGCAGTGCCACCTGAGCATCGACAACGACAACCCGCCGGATGACTGGCCGGAGCAGTTCTTCAAGGCTTATGGCCATGCGCCGGAGGAAGTGGCGGGCTAGAGGAGCGCGGGACTGCGTCCCGTATCTGGCAGAGGCAGTTTTGTCTCCCTCCTGCGAAGAAACTATGTGAGGAGGATGGTCGAGTCAGGCCGTCGGAATATGCCCAGTGTCTTGAGTCACAGTGAGCGAAGATCGCTTATCGAGGAGGCTCGCGGACTACGGCTTAGCTTTGAGTGTTGCGGCTGGTCGCTGTGGACGTGTAGATTTAAGGGCTTTGAAATTGAGTTACTGTACGGCGCCGATTTCGATGACCCTTCCTGGTACTGCTTTGTTGAACGCCGTCTCGCCCGCAGGTCCTTGATGTCAAAGCCCAGTGAACTATGGCAGATACCGCTGACTTGGAAGGAGTCTATGGGGGAATTGTGGCGAGACAGTTTCCTGGATCCGTGGCGTGAAGTTGAGCTTAGCTTTGATTCCTTCAACGACGCTCTTTGGATAGCAGAACATGCCGGTACACGGTTCACACTGTGGTCAGCCTTGGATCCCTGGACCCCATTACATTTGTTTGCGGATGAACTATACGTAAGCAGCTTTAGGGGCGAGCTTCCTTCAGCCTGGGACTTATCAAGAATTCGAGATTACACGCAACATGAAGAGAAGATGCGGCGCTTAACTAAGGAGAAGCTGTGTCTTGTACTCGGGCCAGAGGGCACATACTGCGGTATTGGGTCGCGAGGTGAAGTTATAGAATTGAGATATATGGACTTTGCGCTAGGGAGGGAGTGGGCTGCCTACCTAAATGGTCGGTTTGCGGGTGGCGGAAACCTGATTTTCAATAACTGGGAGTATGTGCCATCTTTGCCTGACCTAACGCGCTGAGGTTTGTCGATCAAGAATCGGTCGAAGACTACGCCTCAGCCAGTATTCCCTTTCAATCTTCAATAGTGCCACGCTTTGGGAACGGGACGATGTCCCGCGCTCCGTCTAGAGCTCGGGCGCTTCTGCCTCAATCTCAAAGGCGCGGCGCCAGGGGAAGTCGAAGTGCAACAGCGCTGCGGCCTGCTGCGGGATGCCAAGCGCGGCCAGCAGGTCGGCCCCGGCGCCGGCACACCACTCGCGCCAATGGCGGCGCACGATCAGGCGCAGGCCCTGCAGCTTTGACTCGGCCAGGTCGCCGAAGTCAAAAGGGTTGATGCCGTCGGCCTTGCAGCGGGCAAGGATCTCGGGCCTGGCGATGGACTGGTACACAACGTCATCGGCGAGCCGTTCGAGCAGGAAGCGGCGAATAGGGGCGGCTCTTGAGCCGCCCGCTGCGACACCGGAAGAAGGCGAGTCAAGACTCGCCACTACGGAAGGATAAGAAGGCGATTCAAGACTCGCCACTTCGCCGCCACGGGGGGCGGCGCTGCTTCGCATGGCCAGGCTGATCAGAGCGGCGCTGGAACCGAGAGTGTTGAAGTTGGTGTTCCAGCCCAGCAGGGCCTGCAGACGGGCAGCGGCGTGTTCCAGGCGCGCAGCCAGGAAGGGGTTGAAGCCGTTGGCTGCGGCCAGGTCTGAGATGAACAGGGGCAGCTTGTTATCTCCCTGCAGGGTGCCGGCATCCGGCAAGAGGAAGGGGTTGTTGAAGGCCTTGCGCGGTTCGACGGCGAAGACATCCGGCTGGGGCTGCACACCATGGGTCACCAGCCACTGGGCCAGCGGCTCGGCGGCGTTGAAGTCAAAGCCCAGAAAGTGCGAAATGAAGTCGAGCCCCTCGGCCAGGCTGTGGCTTTCAAACATACCCGTGTAGCGCTCCGGGCCAGGGCTGGCCGGATGGACGCTCAGGCGCAGGGGCAGTGCCGGAGCGGACTGCAGATCCCGCGCGGCCCGGGCCAGCAGCAGCACAGCGCACTCGTCCGCGCCGTCAAAGACACTGAGCGGCAGGGGCCGGCGGCCCTCGGCCAGGCGGGCAGCGTTTTCATGGCGTCCGGCTTCAAGCAGCTTTGCGGCCTCGGCCAGATGCGGCCCGCTGGTCGCGTTGTCTTCCACCGCGAAGTGCAGACAGCCGAAGTCGAGCTCGCTGGCCAGTCGCAGGAGCTCATGGGCATTGCCCGCGCTGCGGGCGCGCAGCTCCAGGGCCTTCATCAGCACAGGGTCGACGGCGGTGCTGCCCTTGATTCCAGGCGCGGCCTGCCCGGCCTGATCATCAGGCTGGGCCAGATGCCGGCGCAGCGCCTCATGCTCAAGGAGACTGGCCTGGTCCTTGACGGTCATGCCCAGACGCGGGACACAAAGGAAGGCATAGAGCGGGCAGGCCCGGGCGATGTCGAAGAGCGCGTGACCAAGCTGCAGGATCGAGAGCAGCTGGCCCTCGCGGCGGCTCTGCACGAGCCCGCCATAGAGCAGCGCATCCAGGGAGAGCACAGCGGCATCGCAGCGCGAGGCGCCAGCGGTCAGCCACTCCAGCAGGGCCGGGCTGTCAGCGGCGGAGTGCAGGCCGCCCAGCAGACCGGCCGGCGGCAGCAGCAGCTCAATGCCGCCGATAGCGGCGAGGCGCTGCGGGAACTGCAGGTTCGGCGGCCGGCTGTCGAGCGGAATCAGGGCAATGCGCATGCAGGGTGATTATCGAGCCGGGCGGGGCGGAAGGCTAACAAGCGGGAAGGGGCCTTATCAATGCAGGTGCGCTCTACGGGGACACTGGGCGCACAGCCGTGCGCCCCTACAAGAACACCGGGCGCGCTCCACGCGCCCCTACAGGGAGCCATCGGCGCTGTCGAGAAGCTGCTCCGGCACGCCGGAGGCGATGCGGCTGGTGGAGGTGCACCAGGCGCGGCGGCCCTGTGCGTCCAGCACGATCACGCCGGCCTTGCCGTCAACCTTGCTGACCATCTCGGCCACGCCGGCGCGTGCGGCGCTGAGCGCGTCCTGGCCCTCGGCCATGCGGTCATAGACGAACTTGGCCAGCAGCACGCGCATGGCCGCTTCACCGTGCCCGGTGGCGGTGACCGCCCCGGCTGGCCCGGCATAGGACCCGGCGCCGATGATCGGGCTGTCGCCAACGCGGCCGGGCATCTTCATCATGATCCCGCCGGTGGATGAGCCGACGGCGATCCGTCCTGCAGAGTCGATGGCGCAGGCGCCGACTGTGTCCCCCTGCTGCGGCGTGGGTTCCACTCCGCCGGCGAGGGTGGAGGAGTCCAGATCACTGGCGCCGCCGCGTCCGGAGCCGCTGCCGCCATCCTGGCCTCTCCCGCCCGGCCTGTAAGTGCTTTGGCTGGCCTGGGGCGGCTCGGCCTTGCTTTCAAGGAAGATCGAGGTCTCGAAGCTCTCGCCGCTGTCTTTCAGCTGCTGCCACTGGGCCCGGCGGCGTGGCGAGGCCAGTTCGTCCGGACCGCAGAGCGGCAGGCCGATGCGCTTGGCGAAGGCGATGGCGCCGGCCCCGGCGAGCAGTTCATGTGGCGTCTGTTCCAGCACGGCGCGGGCGACGAGGATCGGGTTGCGCACACCGATCAGGCAGGCCGCAGCGCCAGAGCGCAGGTCTTCGCTGCGCATCAGGAAGCAGTCGTTCTCCACCACGCCGTCGGCGTTGAGGCTGGAGCCATAGCCCGCGTTGAAGGTTTCATTGTTTTCCAGCTCGAGGATGGCGGCAACCACGCTGTCCAGGGCTGTGCCGCCGGCGTCCAGCACGGCCTGGCCGGCGCGCGCCGCGGCCTGGGTGCCGGCCTGATAAGCCGGCCAGACGTGGTCCTGAATCCAGCCGGCGCCGCCGTGGACGATGATTGTTGCCTTGCTCATGCCTGCAGATTCTAGTCCGGTATTGAACTGTGCGTCGGGCTATATACGATGATGTGTGGGTACATGCATGCTGCTAATGTAATGTTGTGGATGTCCTTCAACTGATCCGCCAGAAACGCGCCGGTCAGGAGCTTACAGAAGAACAGATCAGCTGGCTGGTCAAAGCCGCGGTGGAAGGCACTGTGCCGCAGTATCAGCTTTCCGCGCTGCTGATGGCCCTCTGTTACGAGCACCTGACTTACAGCGAAACCCGCGCGCTGACCATGGCTTTTGTCGCCTCCGGCGAGCGTCTGCGCTGGCCGCCTTCTGTGGGCACCATTGTGGACAAGCACAGCACCGGCGGCGTGGGCGACAAGACCAGCCTGCTGCTGGCGCCCTGGCTGGCGGCGGCGGGCCTCAGCGTGCCCAAGATGAGCGGCCGGGGCCTGGGGCATACCGGCGGGACGATCGACAAGCTGGAGAGCATCCCGGGCTTTCAGGTCAACCTGGGCCGCGCGGACATGGACCGCCTGCTGACTGAAGTGGGCTGCGCCGTGGTGGCGCAGAGCACGACGATGGTGCCGGCGGACAAGCTGTTCTATCAGCTGCGCAACGACACTGACACCGTGAACGAGGACGGCCTGATCGCCGCTTCGGTGATGGGTAAGAAGCTGGCCGCTGGTGCGCACTACATCGTGCTTGATGTGAAGTGCGGCAGCGGCGCCTTCTTCAAGGACATAGAGCGCGCGCGCAACTTCGCGCAGATCGCTGTGCGCCTGGGCCACGACTTCGGCCGCCGGGTGGCCTGCGTGATCACCAACATGGACCAGCCCCTGGGCACGGCGGTGGGCAACACCCTTGAAGTTAAGGAAGTGCTGGACCTGCTGGAAGGCCGCAGCCAGCAGCCGGACCTGATAGAGCTCTGCGTGACCCTGGGGGCGGTGCTGCTGGTGCTGACCGAGGGGGCGACAAACGTGGAGGCCGGGCGCGAGATCATGCTGGAGCAGCTTGAGTACGGCATGGTGCTGGAGCGCTTCAAGAACTGGGTGGCTGCGCAGGGTGGCGACCTGGAGGCCTTCCGCCGCGATCTGGGACGCCTGGACGGCTACCGCAAGGTGGAGGTGCGGGCCGTGCGCCGCGGCTACGTGGCGGCGATGCAGGTGGAGGCTCTGGGCGAGCTGCTGCGCTCGATGGGAGCCGGTCGCTATGTTGAGGGCGATGTGATCTATCCGCTGACCGGGCTGCTGGCGCAGAAGAAAGTAGGCAGCGAGTTCGCCGAGGGCGAGGTGCTGGCCACGCTTTATGCGCGCCCGGATGACCCGCGCAGTGACCAGGAGCTGGGCATGGCGCTGATGCGCTGCTACAGCTTCTCGGAGTCGCCGGTGCAGCGGCCGGAGCTGATCCATGAGATCGTCGGCCTGGAGGACTATCTGCAGATCGCCTGGCAGCAGGGTACGGCGCGCCTGGGTCCGCCGGCATAGTTCGGATCAAGGCCGCGGGCTGAACCGCTGCTCATGCAGGCCTGCTATCAGGCCGGGCTGGGCGGCGCTTCGTCTGTCAGCGCCGGGCCATCCGCGCTCGCCGGGAAAACGGCGGTTGCCGCGCTGCTGGCGACTGGCTCCTGAAGCTCAGACATGCCGGGGGCTTCTGCCGCGCCCAGCGAGAAGAGCAGGCTGGCGGCAGGGCTGTCCGGCGCGGCTGACTCCGCCGCGGGCCGGGCCAGGCTGTCCACCGCATCCTGCATCGCCCGCGAGAGGTCGCCAAGTTCGCTTTCCTCCGACAGGGCCAGTGGCATGACCTTGCCCGAGCGGGCGATCTCGCGGCTCTTGTGGGTCAGCACCTGCAGCGGACGGACAAGACGCCGGGCCTCAAGCCAGGCCAGCAGCAGGCTGAGGGCGATGCCGGCGAGGAAAATCCCGGCGACCAGCCAGGTCTGACGCCAGCGGCGCACCCCGGCTTCGTTGCGGTCCGCGTACATGGCGCGGGCGATCTTGCTTTCCAGGGTGGCGCCGAGAACCCAGCGCTCGCTGGGCAGCGGCACGAGGGCCAGGTACTTGCCGTCTTCCTGTTTGCCGTAAATGCTGAGGCTGGTGCCGGCGGCAAAGACGTCTGTATCAAGCTGGTCGGCGAAGACAGCCAGCTTCTTGAGCAGCACGTTGGCGTCGTCGGTGATTGCCTTGGCGGGCTTTTCTTCGTCAGGCACGGGGGCGCCGGAGAGGGCCTTGACCCCCAGCAGCTCCTCGCCGCCTTCGGCCGCCGCCAGCAGTGTGCCGTCGGGGCGCTGCAGCCAGGAAACGGAGCCGCCGCCAATTTTGAGCGTCAGCACTTCCTGCTCCACGCCTTCCAGCGAAACCTCGCAGCCGGCCACGGCGACCAGCTTGTCGCCGATTAGCACGGGGCTGAGGCAGGCGACGACCCAGCCGCCGGAGATCCAGGAGCAGTAGGGGGAAGTCCAGACCACGCCCTCAGTGTTGGCCTTGTCCGCCGACCAGGCGAAGAGCGGCGTGTCCGTGAGGTCCTTGGCGCCTTCAATCTGCATGGTGTCGACGAAGGGGTAGGTGCGCAGCAGGGAATCGTTGGTCAGGATGAAGGCCTGGCCGGCCAGCTTGTCGCCGGAGACAGCTTCCTTGAGCAGGACATCCAGCGCTGCGGTGGCATAGAGGCGCTGCTTCTCGTAGGCGGTGAATGCCGTGCCGGCGCCGCGCGAGCGGTAGAAGACCGCGGCGTCGCCGTCGTCCATCACCTTGCGCAGGGCGCCGTCGCGGCCCTGGCTGTACATGATGGGGTTGTCCAGCTTGGCCTTGGCGCCGGAAGGCATGCCGCCCCCTGCAGCGTCTGCCGGGGGAGAAGCGGGTGCTGCGGGATCCGCCGCAGCAGGGGACTTGTCCGTTGCTGAGCTGTACTTATCAGTTGCACCAGCAGCAGAGCCTTCAGCGCTCCCAGCCGGAGCGGCCGTTTTGGCCGGGGCGGCAGTGTTCTGCGGCTGAGGTACCTGCTGGGAGGTTGTCGGGGCGTAGACCTCCGGCTTCAGCAGGACCTGTTTTGTATAGGCGGCCAGCACCTGCGAGCTGTAGGCCAGGCGTCCGAGCCGCGCTTCGACGGCCAGAGCCTGGGCCTCCGCGCTGGCCTTCAGGGGCAGGATGATGGCGTTCCTGCCGTCCTCGGAGTCCGGGTCAAGGGCGCTCTCAGCGCTGCCGGGGCCAATGATGCCCATCAAAGTCAGCAGCAGAACGATGGCGGCCGGCAGGCCGGCACCAAGCAGCGCCAGGCGCGTCAAGTTGCGCGCGATGGAAGGATGGCTGCTGCGGGGATTCATCGAGGCGAGTATAACACTGCGGCGGGGCACTTGAGACCGGACGAGGGCCGCGCGCGCGGTGTTTGGCAGGCCCGGACGGAGCGGCTGTAATGAGATTGATTGCGATTCCTGATGAAGGGGCAATTGAGCTTGAGGCCCAAAGCAGTCTGCCAACAGAATTGGATAACTATTCACAGATACTTAACGCAGGAATAGATAAGCTGCACTTTGCCGTAATTTAGCGTTACAGGCGCCTTATCTTTACGCAGAGCTTGGCCTATAATTGCCTCTCTCCTTGATCAAGCAATCAACCAAACGTATCCACTTCATCGGAATTGGTGGTGCCGGCGTCAGCGCGCTGGCACGCCTGATGCTGCAGATGGGCAAGGAAGTCACCGGCTCGGACTGCAGCAGCTCTTCGGTAACCGAAGGGCTGAAGGGGCTCGGCGCGACTGTCTGGCTGGGCCATGACGAGCGCTATGCGCGCCAGGCGGATATGGTGGTTTACAGCACGGCGGTGAAGCCGGGCAACCCCGAGCTTGATTACGCCCGCGAGAAGGGTATGACCCTGCTGACCCGCATTGAGATGCTCAGCTATCTGGCCAGCCGCCAGGACAGCATTGTTGTCTCGGGCAGCCATGGCAAGAGCACGACCTCCAGCATGATCGCCACGGCTTTCATTGCTGCCGAGAAGGACCCGACCATCGTGCTTGGTTCCGAACTGCTCAGCGGTATCGGATCCGCGCGCTTGGGCAAGAGCAAGGTCTTTATCTGTGAGGGCGATGAGAGCAATAACTCGATCCTCGAGTTCAAGCCCCGCGTTTCAGTCGTGACCAACATCGACTGCGACCACATGGACTTCCACGGCAGCCTGGCCAACCTGAAGGACAGCTTCATCCGCTTCCTGAACGCGCCAAACCGCAGTGGCTACAGCGTGGTCTGCAGCGACGACGAGAACATCCGCAGCATCCTGCCCAAGCTGACCGGCCGCGTGGTGACCTATGGCTTCAACCGCGACGCGGACTACCAGGCCCAGGGCCGCCGCCTGAACAACGAGGGCGGCATCAGCTTTGAGGTGCACCACAAGACCCGCGGACCGCTGGGCGAGGTGGAGCTGCGCTTCCCCGGCGACCACAATGTGCTTAATGCCCTGGCCACGGTGGCTGTCTGCCTGGAGTGGGGCCTGTCGCTGTCGGTGGTCAGCATGGCGCTGTGGGCCTTCCCGGGCGTGCACCGCCGCTATGAACGTATCTATGAGGACCGCGAGATGGGCCTGCGCGTGATCGACGACTACGCGCACCACCCCAGCGAGATCATGGCCCTGCTGAAGGCCGCGCGCGAGGTGCACAAGGGCCGCATGCGCGCGATCTTCCAGCCGCACCGCTATACGCGCAGCAAGAACCTGGCGACTGAGTTCCCGCCGGCCTTCGCGCTTGCTGACGAGATCATCCTGGCGCCGATCTACACCGCCAACGAGCCGCCCATCGCCGGCATCGGCGTGGACTACCTGAACCGCTTCTTCCAGGAGCACTACAAGGGCGAGATGAAGCTCAAGTGCATGCGCAGCCTTGAGGAGATCAGCGAGTATCTGCAGGGCAGCACTGAAACGGGCGACATGGTGCTGACCGTCGGCGCGGGTAACATCGACCGCGTGGCCTATGAGCTGCGGGCCTACCTTGAGCAGCGCAAGAGCGAGCTCAGCGCGCCGATCGACCTCGAGCGCCTGCAGGCGGGTATCAGCATGAACGGCGACTTTGAAGAGATCGTCGAAGCGGAGGAGTTCAGCACCAGCGAGAGCCTGAACTTCAACCCGGCCGACTAAGCCACCCGCGCCCGCAACACTGATTCACACACCGAACCAACAAGGTACGTCGCGCACGTCCGCGCGCGGCGGCAGGTGAACACTGCGTCATCCTTATACTCATTGGCGTGGTATAATCGACGCCTTCGTTTTTGGAGGGTTGGGTGTTACTGGAAAGCTGGCGTGAGCGCCTGGCCGGACGGCGGGCAGAACTGGCTGCGCGGATGCCGCTGGTTCTGTGCGGCGGCGGCAGCCAGGAGCGAGAAGTCTCGCTGCGCAGCGGGCATGCAGTGCATGCGGCCCTTGAGCGCGCTGCTTATCCCGCGGCCCTGGTGACCCTTGCTGGCGACAACATCTCCATCGAAGCGCTGAAGCTGGCCCTGCCGGCCGGCGATGCGCCCGCGCAGGGCAGTCTGGCCCTGGCCCAGGGCGCGTCGATTCTCAGCGCCCTGCGCAGCGTGCCGTCACTGGTGCTGTCCACCATGCATGGCCAGCTTGGCGAGAACGGCGCCTGGCAGGGGCTGCTGGAGCTGCTGGACCTGCCTTATGTCAGCGCCGGTGTGAAAGGCTCGGCGCTGGGAATGGACAAGATCATCAGCAAGCGACTCTTCGAGCAGCTTGGCATACCGACCCCGCAGTGGTGGATCCAGCGCCGCAGCGATTCCTGCCGCGGTCTGATCGACGCTGGCGTGGCCGCCCTGGTGGCCAAGCCGGTGGCCGAGGGCAGCAGCGTGGGCGTGCTGATGGCGCAGAATGACGATGCCGGCTGGCGTGAGATTGAGGCGCTGAACCAGCGCTTCGACCCGCTGCTGATCGAGGAGCGCATCCAGGGCCGTGAGCTGACAGCCTCGCTCATCGGCCCCTCGCACGAAGCCCTGGCGCTGCCGCTGGTGGAGATCCTGCCCGGTGACCACTTCTACAGCTATGAAGCAAAGTACAGCGGCGTGAGCCGCTATGACTGTCCGGCGAATGTCGAGGCCGGCCTGACCGGCAGGATCCAGGAACTGGCGCGGCAGGTCTACGGCGAGTTTGAGCTGGGGCCCTATGCGCGGATCGATGTGCTGCTGGATGACAGCGGCCAGCCTTACTTCCTGGAGGCTAACACCCTGCCGGGCTTTACGGAGCATTCGCTGCTGCCGATGGCGGCCCGGGCGGCGGGGATTGAGATGGGCGAGCTGCTGGAACTGCTGATGCTCTTTGCGCTGGAGCGCTGGGAGAGCAGCAAAGCGGAGGCAAGGACAGGGGCATGAGCAGAACAAGGATCGGGATGTTTGACTATGTGGGCCAGGCCCCGGCGGAGGCCCGCGCCCGCTGGGAAGGCCAGGCTCAGTTTGAAGCGGAGCATGACGCGGAGGCGCCGCGCAGCCGCCGGCGGGCGAAGTCCCGCGGCCAGGGCGTGCTGGCGCATTTGCTGCGTCTGGCCTGCGCCGCGCTGCTGATCACTGCCGGCTGGCTGGCCTGGGACAGCGGCTGGCTGCCGGCGCAGCTGCGTCCGGCCGTGGTCACCGTCCGCGGGGCGGACATGAGCTCCGCGCAGGAGGTGCTGGGCTTGCTGGACTGCACCGCACAGACAAGCCTGCCGCAGCTATGGCTGCGCTGCCGCAGTGCGGACCTGGAAGGACGGCGCTGGCTGAGCGGAGTAAGCATGCAGCTGCGGCCCGGCCGCGAGGCTGTGCTGCAGGTCTCCGAGCGGCGGCCGCTGGTGCGGGTGCAAAGCGGCCGGCTGGCCGCCTGGCTTTGCGATGACGGCCGTCTGGTTCCGCTGGACGAGAAGCTTGACCAGGGCGGGCGCTTTGAGCTGTTGAAGCAGCTGCCTGTGCTGACCCTGCCCGAGAGCTATCTGGGCGATCTGGCGGAGATGGAGAACTTCCGCGAGCCGGTGGAGCTGGCCCAGGCGCCAGCGCTGCTGAGCGTGGTGGCCTGCTGCGCCGAGCAGCTTCCGCTGCAGGTAAAGAGCCTGGAGCTGGCGGAGGAGGGCCGGATGACCCTGCGCCTCAAAGACGGCTTCGAGGTGCGGCTGGGAAATGCCAGCGGCCTGGCCATGAAACTGGCGGCCCTGCCCAAGGCGCTGCGCCTGTGCGAGGGGCACCGCGAGAAGCTGCTTTTCCTTGACGCAAGCGACAGCGGCATCTTCTATCAGAAGTGGAAGGATGTGCCCCTTGCGCAGAACTAAACGCGCCTGGCCGCGGCTCATCGCGGCCTGCGCCCTATAATGCGGCGGTGGCACGCGGCCGCATCATAGTTGGCGTCGACATCGGCACGACGAAAATCTCCACCGTTGTGGGCGAGATTGACCCGTCGCGCGGGCTGGTTCTGCGCGGGATCAAGGTGGAGAAAAGCACCGCGATTTCGCGCGGCATGGTGACGGACATCAACCAGGCTGCGCAGGACATCGACACCAGCTACAGCGGCGCTGTCTACAGCTCCGGCCTGAACAGCGACGAGGTTTTTGTCGGTATCACCGGGCGCGACCTGCTGGGCGAGAACTGCCGCGCCGAGCTGGATATCAAGGACCCTGAAGGCGAGATCCACCCCGAGGACGTCGAGGACATTCTGGAGCGGGCCCAGCCGCGCAAGCTGGGCGCCGGCCGAATGATCGTACACAGCCTGGTGCGCCAGTACTACCTGGATGGGCGGCGCATCAACCGCTCGCCGCTGGGCATGATTGGCCGCCACCTGGCTGTGGATACCCATGTGGTCACAGGTTCGGAGAGCCAGATCAAGAACCTCGAGCGCGCGGTGGAGCGTGTATCCCTGAAGGTGCGCGGTTATGTCCACAGCCTGGTGGCCGCGGGCGAGGCCGTGCTGACCGAAGAGGAGAAGAGCTCGGGCTGCATCCTGATTGACTTCGGCGGCGGCACAACCAACGTGGGCCTGTTCTATAACGGCTCGCTTAACTACTCGGTCTGCATCCCGATCGGCAGCCAGAACTATGACCAGGACCTCAAGCAGGGCCTTGGCCTGTCCTACGAGGAAGCCCAGCGCCTGAAGAAGAGCTATGGCAAGGCCTGGCTGGAGCAGGACGCGGAAGAACTGGACGACTTTGTTGACGTGAAGTTCTATGGCCGGCGCGAGTACGACAAGATCAAGCGCCGCCGGATCTTTGACATCATGCAGCCGCGCACGGACGAGCTGATGGAGCTGATCCTGCAGGCCATCGCCGCCAGCGGCATGGCGGACAGGGTGGCCGGCGGCGTGGTAATAGTCGGCGGCGGTTGCCAGCTGCGGCAGCTGAAACGCTATCTGCAGAAGCACCTGAGCCGCCAGGTGCGGCTGGGCGTCCCGGTGGGCATCGGCCACGTGCTGGACGAGTACCGCACGCCGGTCTTCGCGCCAGTGCTGGGCCTGCTGGTCTACGGCTCAAAGTATGAGGACACCCTGCCGCGGGACGGCAGCAGCTTTGTTGGCGATGTGATCAAGGCCGCGGGCGACATCTTCCAGGGCCTCTGGGACATGACCAAGGGCAAAAAGAAGGGCAGCGGAGAAAGCGAGGGCTGAGCCCTGCCAACCGTGCCCGACCAAATCCGACCTGGCCAAGTTTATTTACCTGCTGCTCAGCTTCGATAAAGACTCGGGCTGCCATCCCCCTGGGCAGCGCGCCGTTTTGCTCCACGTCATAGTATGTGCTATTATGCTGATAATCTGTGGACAGTTGTCCGCAGAGTTTCCACGGGGCAAGGCATTGGGGGGAAGGACAGTCTTTCTGGGGCAGTCCGGAGGGTCAGGAGATGCAGATGACGACGATCGACTACAAGTCGCCCGATTTGCAGGCGAAGATTAAGGTGGTGGGCATTGGCGGAGGCGGCTGCAACGCGGTCGACCGCATGATTGAGTCAGGCCTGCAAGGCGTTGACTTCATCGCCATGAACACCGACTTCCAGGCCCTGCAGCGCAGCCTGGCCCAGCACAAGGTCCAGCTTGGCACCAAGCTTACCAAGGGCCTTGGCGCCGGCTCCAACCCCGAGATCGGCCGCCGCGCGGCCGAGGAAAGCCGCAATGAGATCACCGAGCTGCTGGGCGGCGCGGACATGGTCTTTGTCACCTGCGGCGAGGGCGGCGGCACCGGCACCGGTGGCGCCCCGATCGTGGCCAGTGTGGCCAAGGAGATCGGCGCCCTGACCGTGGGTATCGCGACCCGCCCCTTCAAGTTTGAGGGCAAGCGCCGCGCCACCTATGCGGCCGACGGCATCAACAACCTGCGCGAGCAGGTGGACACCTTGATCCTGATCCCCAACGACAAGCTGCTGGACCTGGTCAGCGAAAGCACCAGCCTGCAGGAGAGCTTCATGCTGGCCGACGAGATCCTGCGCCAGGCGGTCACCGGCATCAGCGAGCTGATCCTCAAGCCGGGCCTGATCAACCTGGACTTCGCCGACGTGAAGATGATCATGGAGAACTCAGGCACCGCGATCATTGGCCTGGGCGAGGCCAGCGGCGAGCAGCGCGCCCTGCGCGCGGTGGAGAACGCCATCCTCAGCCCGCTGCTGGAGAGCAGCATCGACGGCGCCCATGGCGTGCTGATCAACTTCATTGGCGGCCGCGACATGAGCCTGCAGGAAATCAACATGGCTTCCGAGCTGGTCTCCAACCGCGTGGACGAGGATGCCAACATCATCTTCGGCGCCACTGTGGATGAGGAGAAGCGTGACCGCGTCCGGGTGATGATCCTGGCCACCGGCTTCAACGCCGCCGAGCAGGTGACAATGATGCACGGCCACGGCAACGGCGGCGCGCGTATCAGCTCCAGCCTCAGCGGCACGGCTCCGCGGGTGAAGCTGCTCTCGGAAGACAGCGGCAAGCCCAAGACCAACGGCGGCTCCGTCAGCCGTCCGCCGGAGAGCCTGAGCGCCAGCAGCAGCCCGGCAGCGCCAGCCGCGCCCAGCCAGGGCGAGGATGAGGACCTGGATATCCCCGCCTTCCTGCGCCGCTATAACAAGAAGTAGTGCAGGCCCGTCGCCCGGCGGAACAGATCAGGGAAAACCTGCAACGTACACAGGATGCCATCGCGCGCGCAGCGCAGGGGCGCAGCGTGCGCCTGGTCTGCGTGACCAAGTATGCGCGGGAAGAATGGCTGGAGCCACTGCTTCTGGCGGGCGCGACGGATCTGGGCGAGAACCTGCTGCCGGCCGGGGCCCAACGCTTTGAGCGGCTGCGGGCTGCCGGGCACAGCTTCAGCGCGCATGTCCTTGGCGCTCAGCAGAGCCGTAAGCTTAAAAGCGTGGCGGCGGACTTCGACTGGTACCAGGCCCTGGACAGCCGTGAGGCGGCGCAGGCCCTGAACCGCTTTAGCGCAGAAAGGCAACTGAATGTACTGCTGCAGGTCAACATTGGCGCGGAAGCCCAAAAGCACGGCGTGCCGGCGCAGCAGTGCAGCGAGTTCTGCGCCTGGCTGCTGCAGGAGTGCCCGCGTCTGCGCCTGCGCGGCCTGATGGCGATTCCGCCGGGGCCGCAGGCCTATGCGGACCCAGGCAGCTTTGAAAAAGGCAGCCGGAGCTGTTTCGCAGCACTTAAACAAATGTTTGATAAAATAGAAAGCGCAGTCGGCCCGGCATCAGGGGTGATGGCCTGGGACACGCTTTCCATGGGGATGAGCCAGGACTATGTCTGGGCCATCGAGGAAGGCGCAACCATGGTCAGGGTCGGTACTGCATTGTTTGAGGGTTTGGAGGGATGAGATGGGTTTTGTGGCAGGGGTCATGCGCCTCTTTGGCGTGGTCGATGAAGATCCGCAGGACAACATGCTTGAGTACCCCGTAGCAGCGCAGAGTCAGGCTCCGGTGCCGTCCGGCGGCCGGATGCAGGCCTACGAAGCGCGTCATCAGCAGCCGGCGCAGGCAGAACAGCCCCGCGTGATCAACATGCCGCAGCCGGAGAAGCAGACCGTCTTTATTGTGCGGCCGGCCTTTGACGACAGCGGCCGTCCGGCATTCAGCATGAAGACCTATGCCTGCTACCTGCTGACGCGCCAGGCCCTGGTGCTGGACGTCAATGAACTGGCGGCGACGGACCTTGAGGAGGCCACCCGCGTGGTGGATTACCTCAGTGGTGTGGTGGAGGCCGTGGAAGGCAGTGTCTGGGAAGTAGCGAAGAACATCTTTATCTTCGCCCCGAACAATGTCGGCCTGGCCGGTGATCCGCTCAAGCCTCTGGAAGTGTATTAAACCCGTGCCGACGCCTGGGCCCGGTCAGGGCGCGGCAGGGGTTGTGAAGAGAGTTGAATGGCAAACGCGAGCGGCAGCGGCTTCTCATGGCTAAGCCTGGGGGGCGTCGGCGAGATCGGCAAGAACTGCTATGTCATAGAAGTCGAGGACAAGATCATTGTCATCGACTGTGGCATGAGCTTCCCTGATCTGCGCATGTTCGGGGTGGACATTGTCATCCCCGATTTCAGCTATCTGGTCAAGAACCAGCACCGCATCAGGGGCATCGTGCTGACGCACGCCCACGAGGACCACATCGGCAGCCTGCCTTACCTGCTGCAGGACCTCAAGAAGGCCCCGCCGATCTATGGCGCCAAGTTCACCCTGGCCCTCGTGCGCGACAAGCTGGCCGAGTTCAACCTGGGCGAGACCGTGCTGACGGAGTTCAAGCCCGGCGACGACTTCCATATTGACGGCATCCTGGTGCAGACCGTCAGGGTCACGCACAGCATCCCCGACACCTGCAGCATCGCCATCGAGACGCCCGGCGGCATGTATGTCCACAGCGCGGACTTCAAGTTCGACCCCGACCCGGTGGACGGCAAGCTGACCGACTTCGCCAAGCTGGAGCGCATAGCTGCCAAGGGCGTGCTGGCCTTCGCGGTGGATACCACAAATGTGGAGAACCCGGGGCACAGCGGCTCGGAAAGCACGGTGCAGCCGGTGCTGCGCGACATGGTCGCCGCGCACCGCGGCCGCGTGTTTATTACCACCTTCGCTTCCAACATCCACCGCCTGCAGCAGGCGATAAACGTTGCCGCCGAGCTGAAGCGCAAGGTGCTGGTGCTGGGCCGCACGATGGTGGACAACGTGCAGCTGGCCCAGGACCTGGGCTATCTGAAGGTGCCCAAGGAGCTGATCGTCAGCCCCCAGGAGGCCGAGCACGTGCGCCCCGAGCGCCTGCTGGTGATCCTGACCGGCTCGCAGGGAGAGCCCCTGGCGGCGATGGCGCGCCTGGCCAACGGTGACCACCGCTTTGTCACTGTGCAGCCCAACGACCTGTTCATCTTCAGCGCCCGGCCGATCCCGGGCAATGAAACCGCCATCTTCGGCATCATCGACGACCTCTTCCGCCTGGGCGCCGAGGTGATCTTCGGCGTCAACGCCGGCGTGCATGTCTCGGGCCATGGCTACCAGGACGAGATTCGCCAGTATGTGAAGCTGCTTGACCCCGAGATCGTCATCCCGCACCACGGCATGTTCAGGATGCAGATGCGCTGCCGCAAGCTGTGCGAGCAGTGGGGCTGGCATTCCAGCGTTGTGCCCATCGTTTCCATCGGCGAGCGCTGGAGCGTGCAGCCCGGCGGGGTGGAGCTGATTGAGGAGGTCAAAAGCGGCGAGGTCTTCATCGCCGGCAACGGCGCCTCTGACATCAGCCGCCGCGTGATCAACGAGCGCCTGGCCCTGGCTGAGGATGGCGTGCTGGTCTTCAGCGTGGTGCTCAGCGCCGACGGCTCGGAGATCCTGGCCGGGCCGGAGCTGATGAGCAAGGGCTTCCTGCAGAGCAAGGACCAGCCGGAGCTCTTTGACGACATCAACGCTGCGGTTCGCGACAGCATTCTGCGCAACAAAATGCGCGGGCCGGAACACTCCCTGCAGCTGCGCAACAACGTGCAGAACGCCATCCAGCGCGTGATCTTCAGCAAGACCAAGATCAACCCGATGGTCATCGGCATGGTCAGCTATGCCAACGCGGTCAGCCAGACGGCATAAGAGCTTTCGCTCCTGATAGGGTGAGGCCGGGCTGCGCCGGGATTGCCGCTAGTGCGTCAGCAGGTCAGTGTCTTCAATGCGCACCAGCGCGGCCAGCTCGCTTTCCGGCAGGCGCCCTATCCAGCAGGCCAGCGTTTCGCCCTCCAGCCTGATCTCCGGGTCAAGCTCGGCCCAGGGCACCAAAGCGAAGGCGCGTTTGCGGGCCTGCGGATGCGGCAGGACCAGCAGCGGCGTCGTCAGCACAGCTTCCTCAAACCACAGCAGGTCCAGGTCGATCACGCGGTCGGCATAAAGCCGCCGGGCCAGCCTGGCGGCGGCCAGCTCTGCCGACTGCGGCCGCAGAGGTGGGATGCGGTCGGCGGCGGGTCGGCCGGCAGCCTGCTCAATGGCCAGCAGGTGGTCCAGCAGTGTCCAGGGGCTGCCGCTGTAACGCAGCTCCAGCACCGCGTTGAGGAAGGGCGTCTCGCTGTGGAAGCCCCAGGGCGGGTTGCGGTAGACCTGGCTGGCCCGCGCCACCTGCAGGCCGGGGACAGCGCGCAGCGAATCGACCGCGCTGCGCAGATGGCCCAGACGGTCGCCGATGTTGCTGCCGATGCCAAGGTAGGCCAGCTTCGGCCGGGCCGCAGAAGCGGCAGTCTCAGCTGTTGTTGGCTCTGCTGGCATAGTTAGACCTCGGTCCGGCACCAGTCAGTCAGCAGGCTGATCAGCGCCGCCAGATCGCCAAGGTGGATGCGCTCGACGGCGCTGTGGCTGTACATCAGCGGGACGCCGAAGGCCAGGATGCGCGCGCCGCTGTCTTCGAAGACTGAGGCATCGTTGCCGCCGGGCATGTGGCCAAACTGCACGCTGTGGCCGAGCTGCTCAAGGCGCTGCAGCACAGCGCGGCGCTGCAGGTCGGGCAGCATGGTGGTGGCGTCCCAGCAGCGGAAGGCAGCCCCGCCGCCAAGGCGCGGGCCGTCGAACTGCGTGTTGTCGCGCGGCGAGCCGCCAATCGTGTAGGAGTCGACCGCGATCACTTCGCGGCAGGCCGGGAAGCGCCGGGCGAAGGCCCGGGCGCCGCGCAGGCCCAGCTCCTCCTGGACGGCCCAGGCCAGGACTGTCGGCTCAGCGGGCGGCGTCTGCAGCAGGGCTACAGCCAGCTCAACCAGGGCGGTGCAGCCGAAGCGGTCATCCAGGCTGCGGGCCTGCACCAGATCGCCGGCGAGCCGGGTGACCACCTTGGGCCAGGTGATGCTGTCGAGCAGCTGCACCCCGAGGGCTGCTACATCAGCGGCAGAGCGCGCCCCAAGGTCAAGCAGCAGATCGCTGGCCGTGAGGCGCTTGTCCGGGCCGTGGCCCTGGCGCGTTGTCACATGCAGGCTGACCGGGGCGATACAGCCTGGAACCGCTCCATGCTGTGTATGGACATGCACGAGGGTGCCTTCCCAGAGCTGCGCGTCGATGCCGCCCAGCGGGGCCACGCGGCAGAAGCCGTCCGGGCGGATGGACGTGACGCGAAAGCCGATCTCGTCCATGTGGGCGACCAGCAGTCGGACAGGCTCACCGGGCGGCCCGAGCTGCAGCCAGTGGTTGCCCAGCGAGTCGGACTGCAGCTGGCCGGGGGACAGCCCGCGCTGGCCGAGCAGCTCAGCGATGCGGGTGGCCACATTCTGCTCATTGCCGGAGACGCCCGGCACCTGCAGCAGGGCCTCGAGGACTGCATAGAGTTCGCCGTGTTGGCTCATCGCTTCATTCTAGTTGCAGCAATGGCGCGAGTTTTACGGCGGTGGAATGCAAACTGCTGAGCCCGGGGAGGGTATTATTCAGCGGTGAACGTCCTGCTGCTGAAAGCCTGGCTGAACAGCGAAGGCCCCGCCCTGATTGGCTCGCGCCTGCACTCCGTGCAGCAGATCGACACACGCTCATTTCTGCTGGACCTGAGCGCGGAGGACTCCTCCAGCCAGCGCCTGCTGTGCTCGGTGATGGAGGAGTATCCCCTGCTGGCCCTGCTGAGCAGTGAAGAGCTCCGCGGGCTGGACAGCCGGGACGCAGAAGACGAAGCCCCGGCCGAGAGCAACTTCGTCAAGGCCCTGCGCTTTCATTTGCTCGGCTACAAGCTGATCGGCATCCTTCAGGAGGGCTTCGACCGCTCGGTGACCTTCAGCTTCAGCAAGACTGATATGTACGGGCGCGAGAGCCTCAAGCAGCTGCGCCTGGAGCTGGTGGGGCGCTCCAGCAATGCCTACCTGCTGACCGCCAGCCAGGTGTCGCGCTGCGACGGAAATGTGCTGTCCATCTTCAAGCGCGTGCGCAAGGAACAGAACCGCGTCCGGCACATCGTGACCGGCAAGCAGCTGCCGCCCCCGCCGCCGCTGGGCAAGTTTGTGGCGGCCGAGAGTGACATGGACGGCCTGGCGGCGGAGCTGGCCCAGCTTGGCAGCAGCGAGACGGCTGAGGAAGGCGAGGGCGCCAGCGCTGGAGCGAACCCTTTGGAGCTGCTCTTCACACGGCGGGTTGCCGCCAGTGATGCCAAGCTCTGGCCCGCGGTAGAAACCCTGCTGCCGGTGACTTATGACCTGCAGACCCTGCTGGGATTTATCTCCAACCTGCAGCGCGGAACCCTGAGCAGCGAGCTCTTTGGCCTCGGCCACGAGGGCGCGACGGCCAACTCGGTCGCGCTGAAGCAGTGGCTGCAGGCGCGCGGAAGGCGCGGCAAGGCCGGCAGCACTGGCGTGCCCCTCTTGCAGGAGCTGGCGCACCGCCTGGACCAGCTAAACGAGCGTCTGGCGCTGTCTCTGCGGGCGGATGAGCTGGAGCTTCTGGCCCTGGAAATGCTGTCGCAGGCCGAGCAGGCGGATCAGGAGAAGCGCGGCCAGGCATTACTGGAGGCCTGGCAGGAAGAGCACCCGGACTGGGCCGGAGAGATAGAGCTGCTGCAGAGCGTGCAGGAGAACGCGCAGAACCTGCTGCGCTTCAGCCAGCGCCTCAGGCGCGGGGTGGACAAGCTGCAGCGCGTGATTGACCACACCACGCAGCAGCTGGCGATGCTGGAGCAGGCCCGCCCGGCGGGCACCGCGGCGCCAGTGCGGCGCAGCGTCCCGGCGCGCGACCCGCTGCAGGCTGAGCAGAAGCGCCTGAACAAATACGGCGTGAAGTACCAGCGCTTTGTCAGCTCCGAGGGCCTGGTGATCCTGGCCGGCATGGGCGATACAAGCAACGACGGCCTGCTGCGGATCTACGGCTCCGGGCGGCATCTATGGCTGCATGTGCGCGACTTCCCCGGCAGCCATGTCATCGTGCTCTTCAACGGTAAGGAAGTGGGCGCGGCGAGCCTGTATGAAGCGGCGGTGATTGCGGCCTGGTTCAGCCAGGGCAGGGATGAGGATGATGTGGAGGTCAGTTACCTGCCGATTCGCCATCTGCGCAGGCCCAAGGGCGGCAAGGCGGGGCAGGTGCTGAAGACAAGTGAGAAGGTGATCAGCGTGCGGCCCTCAGACTATGAGGCGCTGAAGCTGGAGCTGCGCGGCCAGGAGCATTAGTGCCGACGCTGGAGGGCAGCGGAATCAGTTCTGCAGGATACCCGCGACAGCGCCGCAGATGGCCACTACCACGGTCAGAATCCACAGGTTAGTCATTGGTTACCCCCGACAGTCAATTCGGCCAACTGGCCAGGGTGTCAGCCTCAGGTGCCACATCCGCCGCCGCCCCTGGAGTTGAAGTAGATCATCAGTCCGATGACTGTGACTACAAGGACCAGGGATAGGACGTCGGGCACTGCTGCTTCACCACGTGTAGGAGATAACACTGCGCTGAGCCTGCATGATACACGCTAAGCGCAATGTAATTACCCTGAATTCAGTCTTATTCGTCTTATTACCGCAGTTTAATCAAGTTCGAGATTAAAGACAGTCGCGGGTCGAAGGGGGAAGGGGGAAGGGGGAAGGTCGCAGGTCGAATGAGAAGGGTGAAGTAGCGACTTGGTTCTTCCCGGGTTTTGGATGCACTTTGGGTTGAGGCCTTTCATCCTTAGTGGATCGAGGACTTAGCGTATTCGACTATCGACCATCGACTATCGACCTTCGACCTTCCCCCTTCGACCACCGACCATCGAGATTCGGGAGGAGCGGCTACAATTCCTCCCGCATGCGTCGAGTGATCAAGTTTGGGGGAACCTCAGTCGCCACGCCGGAACTGGTGCGCGATGGCGCGCGGCATATCGCCCGCCTGGTGGAGCGCGGCGACCAGATCGCCGTGGTGGTCTCCGCCCCCGGTAATGCCACCAGCACCCTGCTGAATGCGATCTACAGCGCCTCTGAGAGCCAGGCCGGCTTCATCGAGGCCTGCGCTTTTGCCGCCCTCGGCGAAGAGCAGAGCGTGCACCTGATGGTGGCCGCGCTGCGTAGCCTGGGCGTCAATGCGTTGCCCTTCCTGCCGCGGGACACAGATACCTGGCCCATCATCGCCGACATCGAGGACCTCTCTCCCCTGGCCACCGGCAAGGTGAACGAGGAGCGGCCCTTTGAGCTGCGCACCCAGCAGACAGCCGGTCGTTTCCGCCGCTTTGTGTTGCCGCACCTGCGGGTAGGCTCTGTGCCGGTGATCAGCGGCTTTTTCGCGGTGGACAGCGCGGACCGCGTGGTGGCCCTGGGCCGCGGCGGCAGCGACATCAGCGCCTTTATCGTCGCGGCGCATATCAGCGCGGACGAGGTGGCGATCGTCACCGACGTCTCCGGCGTGCTTTCCGCCGACCCGCGCCTGGCAGCCAACCCGCGCCTGCTGGACGAGCTGTCGATCACCGACATGCAAATCCTTGCCGGGGCCGGCGCGCGGGTGCTGCACCCCAAGGCCCTGGCCTTCAAGAGCGAGCACATGAAGGTGCGGATCCTGGACTACCGCGAGCTGGACCGCCTGGAGCAGACCGGCACCAGCGTGCTGGGCAAGAGCGAGACGACGCTGTTCCGCAATCCGGAAGAGCTGTCGATGCTGACCCTGGTGGGGGAGGTGAGCCAGCCCCTGGACCTCGACGCCGCGCTGATGCAGTGGATGCAGGGCTCCGGACTGTCGATGCGCTCCGCCAGCTTCACCGAGCGCTTTACCTGCATCTATGTTCCGAGCAGCATGGCTGAAGAGGCCTATCGCGGCCTGCATGCGCTGATTGCCGAGCGCTTTACCGAGATCATGAGCCTGTCGATGAAGGGCGGGGTGGGCGAGCTGCGCCTGCGCAGCGCGAAGTTCCTCGACCAGCCCGGCGTGCTGGCTGAGATGACCGGAGTGCTGGCCAACGCGCGGATCAACATCATCGAAATGGTGACCGGCCTGACCGACATCAGCGTGTTCATCAATTACAGCGACCTGGACCGGGCCGAAGCAATGCTGGGCCAGGTGCTGGAGCACTACTCTTCGTAGGGTTCAGGCCTGCCTGAACCCGTATTTGTAGGGCGCACGGATGGGCGCCCCAAAAGTAGACGGGCGCACATCCGTGAGACCCTACAGAAGGCAACTTCATTTAAACCCGACCAATACAAGCTGCTCAAGCGCGAAGCCTTCGCGCACCGGAAGTTCTCCACTTGAATTGTGCGGTGGTAGAATTCACTCGAATGGCGAGATCGAAACCCCAGCAGGTGGAAGAGAGATGAGATCACTTGACACGCAGTTCGAGTTAAGCGCTGATGCAAGTGCTGCCAAACTTGTGAAAGCTGCCGACACAGCATACTTGAATGGTGGCTTCATTGGTTTCCTTTTGCTTGGTCTCAGCCCATTAATGATGCAATCCGAGAATTCGGGCACGTTCTTTCAGCTTGCAAGGGCCCTATCACCAATTCTCATCCTTGTTGCCATAGCCTTTCACACTATTCATTTGAAAGCTCTGAGACAGAACTGCGCAGAACTACTCAAGCAACTGAGAAATGACAGATATGGCCAATGAGCCATGAGCAGCACGCAGTGATGATCAAGAAACATGCTAAACCCCGACCAATCCAAACAGATCAAGCGTGAGACCCTCGGGCTCTGGAAGTTCAACGCGGGCTGCGGCTGTGTTTCCTTTCTCATCGCCGTCGGCCTCGGCTTCGCCATCTGGAACATCGATTCATGGTGGTGGCGGGCGCCACTGATCCTGCTGCTTCTCTGCGCCGTGCTGGTCATGATCGCCGCCTCGCTGCTGGATATCGTGCCCTGGGCCTGGGCCGTGCTGCGCTTCTTCCACCTGGCGGGCAGCAACTGGCTGGAGAAGCGGCGCAATGAAGACGGGGGCGGCGACCCGCCGCCGAGTTTGTAGGGCCGCAGGCCAAGGCGCCTGTTTCCCCGGCCGGAGGGGCCGGCCTTGGCCGGCCCGCGGCGATACAATCTCCAATGTGATGGCTTTGCCTGAATGGATCGAAGTTCCGCGCCGCAAGAACCCTCGCGCGAAGGGATTCGACTACTCGACGCCCGGTATGTACATGATTACGCAGTGCATCCAGAATCGGGTGCCTCTGCTCTGTAGAATTGAAGATTCAACGCCAAAGCTCACAGCAATTGGTCTATTGGTTGAAAGGCATCTTTTACAAACGGTCGATCGCTTTGCTGATACTGAACTGGACTGCTATTGCATCATGCCTGACCACTTCCACTTCATACTTTCCCTGAGCCTGAAAACTGGAAAGAAAGGAACGAGCGTTGTTGACTTCATGCGAGTGTTGAAATCGCTAAGCACCCGTGAGTACAACATTATTCGCCAGCAGTATTCAAGATTGCCCGAACAGTTTATGCAACGCAGCTTTGGCGACGAAGTTATCGAGGATGAGGAAGAGCTTTATGCTTACCGCAAGTACATTCTTGAGAATCCACAGGCTTATCAACTGAGACGTGATGGCCACCTATAGTCCCAGCAGCGAGGTGCTTGTCGTGCCGCGGGCCGGCCAAGGCCGGCCCCTCCGAGCCAGCTAACCTACACGCTAAACTTGACCCGCCTGATGCCAGACACGCCAGCCACTGCAGTGCGCGCCATAATCGTCTCGGACGGCAAGCGCGGCCACGAAAACCAGAGCCGCGTGATCGCGCGCATGCTGGGGGTCGAAGAACCGCTGCTGATGTACCTGCGGCCGCAGTACAAGGACGGCGGCTGGACCGAGCTTCTGCTGCGCCTGCGCCTGCGCCTGAGCGGACCGCGGAGCATCAGCCGCAGGGCGGCGGGCGAGCTGGTGCGGACGATGCTGAAGCCCGAGACGCCCGAGGCCTTCCGCGAACTGGCGGAGGAGATTGCAGCGAGCGCAGGGGCAGGTATTGACCTGCCCATTGCTGGGCAGAAGGCGCGTCAAGACGCGCCCCTACAGGCGCCCCTGCTGCTCTTCAGCATTTCCACCGGTACGCCGCCGGCGACGCTGAACCTGGTGCTGGCTCGCCTGCTTGGTGCGCGCTCGATCGTAAGCATGACGCCCAGCCTGCTGCCCCTGTCGCTGTTCAGTGCGGCGATCCTGCCTGATCACGACCTCTCGCCCGGCTTCAGTATGCAGCCCAACACTTTGGTGACGCCCCTGGCCCTGAGCATGCATGACAGCGCGGCTGCGCAGCTGCAGGCCAGCGCCCTGGCCAGCGAGTATGGCCTGGAACGCGAGCAGCGCTACATTGGCATCGCCATCGGCGGGCCGTCAAAGAACAGCCAGTGGAACGACAGTCACGTGCGGCGCTGGCTGGAGGATGTGCGCAGCGCGGCCCTTGCCAGCGGCTCGCAGCTTCTGGTGACGAATTCGCGGCGGACGCCGGCGGAGACCAGCCGCTGGCTGGCTGAGCTGGCCCGGGAGAAGGCCTTCGCGGCCTTCATTGACGCCGCCAGCGACCCGCGCAACCCACTGCCGGCCTTTTACGAGCTGTGCTGGCAGATGCATGTCAGCGCGGACAGCATCTCGATGCTCAGCGAGGCGGTGCAGGCCGGGCACCGGCCGGTGGTGCACTGGACCAGTCGCGAGGGGCCAAAGGGCAAGCTGCGGCGCTTCATCGACAACCTCTCCTCCGGCGGCGATGTTTTTGCCAACGCGCGCTCGCTGCCGACCGACAGCCTGCGCCGCAGGGAGCGCGTCAACGCGAACTACAGCAAGCTGCGGGGGCAGCTTCTTGAGCTGCTGAAGCTGGACTGACAGCTCCGGCATGACTTTCGGGTCTGACCGTGTAGATAATTGTGTCTGTGACAGCACAATGGCAAGTAGTACTTAGGGTCCTGGCCGGCACTCTGCTGATCTGGCTGGTGCTGGACCGCAGTGCAGCTGCCATGGGCAGCCTGCGCGGCGAGGCCGGCATTGCTGTCTGCCTGCTGACCCTGGCTGCGGCATCAGTGCTCGAGTACCTGCTGTTCAGGACCAGCTGGCGGGAGCTGCTGGCGCGGCTGGGCCTGGGGCGGCCTCGCGCCGTCGCACTGCTGGCGACCGCCGGTGTTTGTCTGCTGCTTGTGGCCTACTTCCCTGCTTTTTCTCTTGCCAGCGGCGCGCGAATCGACCTGCGGCCTGACTGGCTGCTTTTGATTCCCGGCCTGTTTGCCCAGCATGGGGTCGCCGAAGAACTGCTGTTTCGCGGCTTCGCTTTCGGGCATCTGCGCGCGGGACGCAGCTTCTGGCCGGCGGCCTGGCTGTCGCTGTTGCCTTTCAGCGCCGCACACCTGATGCTTTTCCTGAGCATGGAGCCAGTGCTGGCGGCCAGCTCAATCCTGGTTGCTGTGGCGACAAGCTTTCCGCTGGCCTGGCTCTACGAGCGTGGCAGAGCCACGATCTGGGCCCCCGCCCTGCTGCATCTTGGCATCCACGCCATCAAGCTGGTTGAAGTTGCGGAGGCGCAGTACATGTCGCTGGCACTGGGCTGGATGGCAGTCTGTTCGGTTGTGCCCTATGCGGCCTTCCTGTTTCTGCGAGACGGGCGCGACAACCAGGTCGCTGTGAGCGCTTCAAGCTGACTGTAAGCCGGCTCCGGTCCTGACGCAGTCCTCGCCCACCTAGCGCGGTACGGGTGTGCTGCCGACGATGCCCGCGATGACGCCGGTCACATCGCCGCCTTCCAGCTCGCTTTCCGGGCTGAGCAGGATGCGGTGGCGCAGCACGGGCAGGGCCAGGGTCTGAACCTCGTCCGGCGTGATGTAGGACTTGGCGCGGATCGCCGCCAGGGCCTTGGAGCCGCGCAGCAGGGCAATGCCAGCGCGCGGGCTGGCGCCGAGGGCGACAGAGCGGTGCTTGCGCGTGGCGCGCACGATGCTGAGGATGTAGTCCAGCACGCCGGCCTCAACGCGCACCTGCTCGATCTCGCGGCGCACGGAGGGCCACTGCTCCGGCTCGATCACAGCGGTGACGCCGCTGCGGGTCAGGTCGTGGGGGGAGAAGCCGTCGTTATATAGCTGCAGCACACGCTTCTCTTCCTGCTCGGCAGGATAGTCGATCAGCACCTTAAGCAGGAAGCGGTCCAGCTGGGCCTCGGGCAGCGGATAGGTGCCCTCGTACTCCACCGGGTTCTGGGTGGCAAACACCGTGAAGTCGCGGGGCAGGGGCCGGGTTTCGCCATCCACGCTGACGTGGCGCTCCTCCATGGCCTCCAGCAGCGCGGCCTGGGTCTTGGGCGGTGTGCGGTTGACCTCGTCCGCCAGCAGGAAGGAGGCGAATATCGGCCCCTCGCGGAAGCGGAACTCGCTTTTGCCCAGCTCGTAGATATTGGTGCCGATGATGTCGCTGGGCAGCAGGTCGGGGGTGAACTGGATGCGGCTGAAGCTGCCCCCCACCGCGGTGGCCAGGGCCTTGACCATCAGGGTCTTGGCCAGTCCGGGCACACCCTCAAAAAGCAGGTGGCCGCCGGCGAAGTAGGTGGTGAGCATCAGCTCCAGCACCTCCTCCTGGCCGACGATGACCTTGCCGACCTCGGCCAGCAGGCGCTGGGCGACCTGGGGGGTGACCTGCGGGGCAGTGGATGTTGATTGCTCGCCTGTGGGCATGAAGGACATCCCGGCGAGTATAGCAAAGCTGCTGTAGCGCCTCAGCAAGCGCGTGGATGAAGCCGCGCGGCGGAGGGCGTAAAGCTGCGCCGTGCTTTGAGTTAATCCCGCCGCACTTACCGGCTCTTCAGCCTGCGTTCACACAGTCTGCCTATCCTCGCCGCGCCCCGGAATTTTGAGGAGGAACTGGAACATGAGCGATCTGAAGCACAGCATTGCCGGCCTGACCCTGCTGGGCGGGCTGGTCCTGGCCCTGGCGGGCTGCGGCGGCTCGCAGGAGGCCGGCGATCTGGACAGGCAGCCCGAACAGCGCAGCGGTTCGGCGGCGCCGGTCTATGACCTCGACTTTGACGGCCGCACGGACAAGCCGGCCCAGGTTATGGCCCTGCCCGGCGCGAACTACAGCGTCGAGCCCCTGCTGACGGTGGGCGACGAGATCCCCCTGCTGACCGGCGACTACCCGGCCGGCAAGGCCCACAAGAAGCGCACCTATGCGCTGCCCGGCATCCCTGACGGCCTTGGCATCAAGAAGCAGGGCAACAATTACTGGGTCTGGTGCAACCATGAGATCTCCAGCAGTGGAGGCAGCCGCTACAGCGACACGGTCAGCGGCATGATCAAGGGCGCGCGGGTCTCGCTGATCAAGCTGGACCGCAACTTCAGCATCATCGCCGGCCGCAACCTGATCGAGTGCGTTTATGACAAGACCGGCCTGATCGGCACCGTGGAGCTGAACAGCGACCAGACCGCGGTCAGCCAGAGCGGCACCAGCCTCAGCCGCCTCTGCTCGGCCACGCTCAGCGAGATCTATGGCCAGCCCTTCTTCTTCAGCGGCGAGGAAAGCACTAATGGCCGCGCGCTGCTGATCGAGACCAGCGGCGATGCCACGGTGATTGATGACGCTGTGAAGATGGCCTATGAGAACATCGTCCCGGTCAGCAAGTGGAACGACAAGACCGTGCTGCTGCTGCTGGATGACAGCACTGACCGCTATCTGGTGCTCTACATTGGCAAGCGTCAGGGCGGCAGCCTGGGCTTCCAGAGCGGCACCTGCTATGTGGCCCAGGTGCAGGTTAACGGCGTCCCGCAGGTGAACACCGCCGGCCTGAACCTGAACGCGCAGAACACGGTGAAGTGGATTGAAGTGCCGCGCAGCTATGACTTTGACGGCGCCGGCCCCAACCCGCCGCAGGACCTCTACAGCGCCAGCGCGCCCTATTACCAGTGGGCCGGCACGATCGCCAAGGCCACCATGTTCAAGCGGCCTGAGGACGGCCATGAGGACCCGCGCCGCCCGGGCCAGCTGCACTTCGTCACCACGGGCAACACGGGGGCTGGCAGCTATGACCTCTATGGCCGGGTCTGGCAGCTGAACCTGGGCAACCAGCCCAGCAAGGACGCCAGCCTGCGTCTGACCTCCATTGGTGATACCGACTACTACATGAACCCCGACAATGTGGCCATCGACAGCACCGGCAAGTTCTGGCTGCAGGAAGACCCCAGCGGTACCCAGGCCCTGATGCTGGGCGCCGGCCGCGTCGCCAGCATCTACCGCAGCCCGCTGGGTGCGGACAGCTACGTGCGCCTCTTTGAGGTGAACCAGGACCGCGCGCCCTTCACCGGCTACGGAATCCCGGGCTTCAAGGACAACCCCTGGGAGACCAGCGGCATCGTGCAGCTGTCTGAGGTGAAGGCCAACGGCCAGGTCGGCCTGCTCTTCGACTGCCAGGCCCATGGCTGGGCTGACCCCGACTATGTCGAGGGCGGCCAGCTGATCCTGGCCTTCCCCAAGGGCTTCATCCTGCCCCCGGACAAGGGCGGCAGCTCGGTGAAGGGCCAGAAGTACGAGATCAAGCCTGAGAACGCTGACGAAAGCACCGGCGATGAGGTAGAGGGACCGGCAGCGGGCCGCACGGTTGCCGCCGGCAAGTAGCTGCCTGCCGACCAGCGCCGCATAAGCAAGCTTACTGAGACAAGGATAAGCGTCTGCCAGGACTGGGCCGGAGCGGAAGAAAGCTCCGGCCCTTTTGCTTACCTGTGGGCGCAGCAGAGTCAGGCCCAGGCAGGATGGGACTCTGTGACTTCGGAGCCGGAGCAATAGTCAATCGCTCAGGCGCTCGCGGCCGCCATTTCCTCGAGGCTTTTGCGCAGATGTTCTCGTAACTCGTCTGCATGGCTCAGCCAGAAATAGTGCCCGGCGCCTGGAATCTCCACATACTTCCCCTGCGGCAGCAGGCTGGCGGTCTGCTGGATCGGCCAGTTGGGTCGGATGTCATTGCCGGCAGCGATGAACAGTGCCGGGATCTGCAGGTCGGCCAGTTCGCGCAGCAGGGCCGGGCGTTTGATGTACTCGCGCCAGGTCTTATTGCCGATGCGGTTAACCTCCGGGTCGGCGTTGAAGACGATCCCGCCATCATCCTCACCACGCTCAGCCTTGTTACGGTGGTAGTCCTCGGCCCAGGAGCGGTCGTTAAGCAGGCTGCCGCCGCAGATGCTCAGCAGGCCGCTGGCGCGGCCGGGGTGGGCCAGGGCATAGGCCAGCGCGAGGCCGGGGCCGAAGCTGTGCCCGCCAAGCAGCATCCGCTCGAAGCCAAAGTGCGCGCGGATCGCCTCGGCATCAGCAATGGTGGTCTCGATGCCGTAGTTGCCGTCCCAGTCGCTGCCCCCGCAGCCCCGGGGCTCGAAGCGCACTACCGTCCAGAGGTCGCTGAGCATCCCCGCCACCGGGCCGAGGTAGTCAGAGCAGCCCGGGCCGCCGTTGAACAGCAGCAGCGGGATGCCACTGCCCTCCGAGATCACTCGCAGGCGGGCGCCGTTGATGTTGAGAAGCTCGTCCACGCGCTGATTATGCAGCCACAGCCAACTGATGGTAAGCTATACGTCTGAATAGTGGTACGCCCAGCGGAGCAGAACTGTCGACCCTCGGCAACAAGGTGCTGCGCGCGGCGCGGGAGGTGCACAGCGAGCTGGGGCCGGGTCTGCTGGAGTCGGCCTATGAGATGTGCCTGTGCCATGAGCTGGCTCTGCTGGGCCTAGAGTTCCGGCGCCAGATCCCCCTGCCGCTGGAGTACAAAGGCATCCGCCTGGCCTGCGGTTACCGGATGGACCTGCTGGTGGAGGGCTGCCTGATTGTGGAGGTGAAGTCCACTGATGGCATCTGGCGTCTGCACGAAGCGCAGCTTCTGACTTATATGCGCATCAGCCGGATCCCCTGCGGCCTGCTGATCAACTTCAACTCGGCCAGCCTGAAAGAGGGCATACGGCAGGTTGGTTTCTAGTGCGACGCCAGCAGGTGGATGACGCCACCAGGGGGTGGCGCTACTGAGATGACGCCGCCAACGTGGGTGGCGCTACTTGTATCATTCATCCCCTTGCCTGAGCCTGTGATCATTGTGGGAGGCGGCCTGGCCGGCTCGGAAGCCGCGCTGCAGCTGGCCGCGCGCGGTGTGGCCTGCGAGCTCTGGGAGCAGCGCCTGAGCGGGCCGCAGCGCCCCGACGGCAGCCCCTGGACCCCGGCGCATGTCTCGGCCGGTCTTGCCGAGCTGGTTTGCAGCAACAGCTTTAAGAGCACAGAGCCTGTCCGGGCGCCGGGCCTGTTGAAGCAGGAGCTGCGGCTGCTGGGCTGCCGCCTGCTGAAGCTGGCGGATGAGGCCGCGCTGCCCGGCGGCGCGGCGCTGGTGGTGGACCGCGAGCGCTTCAGCGAGCTGGTCACCAGCGCCGTTAGAAGCGAACCGCTTGTCAGTCTGCGTGAGGGTGAGTATGCCGAGCTGCAGGCGGACTGCGACCGCGGCCGGCACATCATCCTGGCCTCAGGCCCGCTGAGCAGCGATGCCCTCTGGTCGCAGCTCTCGGCACTGGTGGGCGGCGAGCGCCTGTATTTCTATGACGCGACCTCGCCGGTAGTCGCAGCCGAGAGCGTGGACCCCGAGCACAGCTTTGCCCACAGCCGCTATGACAAGGGCGAGGGCGATGATTACACCAACTGCCCGCTGGACAAGGAGCAGTACCTGGCCTTCCGCGAGGCCCTGACCAGCGCGGAGGTGTACCCGATACACGGCGGGGATGACTACAAGCTCTTTGAAGGCTGCCTGCCTATTGAGGAGCTGGCGGCGCGCGGCAGGGACACCATGCGCTATGGGCCGCTGAAGGGCGCCGGGCTGGAAGACCCGCGTACCGGCCGCTGGCCCTACAGCGCCGTGCAGCTGCGCTGGGAGGACGCCTTCCACAGCGCCATGTCGCTGGTAGGCTTCCAGACGCGCCTGCGCTATGGCGAACAGGAACGCGTCTTTGGCATGATCCCGGCGCTGGCGAAGGCGAAGTTCATCCGCTATGGCCGCATGCACCGCAACTGCTATGTGGAGGCCCCGCGGGTATTGCAGCCGACCCTGCAGCTTAACTATGAGCCGCGGGTGATGCTGGCGGGCCAGATCACCGGGCTGGAGGGCTACCTCAGCGCGGTGGCAACCGGGCTGTGGGCCGGGCAGAACATGGCGCGGCTTGTGCTGGGCGCTGAGCCGCTGGTGGCGCCTGAAGGCTCCTGCCTGGGCTCGATGCTGCGCTTCATGTCCAACCCCGCGCACAAGAAGTATGCGCCCACGGGCTTCCAATTTGGCATGCACACCTGGCTGCCGGCGAAGATGCAGGCCCAGGCCAAGATGGAGCTTATCCTTCAGAGAGCGGAAGATGCCTGGGCGCAGATGCTGCAGACCACTGGCTAGCGGTTCATATCGTTTGTAACTGCTGTGATGGTCGATTGTCGAAAGTCGATGGTCGAATGTGACTGAAGACAGCATCCGCGAGATTTGCATCCAGGCTTTGGACCAAAGACCTTCGACCTTCGACCACTGAAAAGAAGTACTAAGCCACGGCTGTTGCCTCATCTTCATCGTCCTGCTCAAACTGCATGTCGCGCTCCAATGGTCGCTCGCGGCTGGCTTTCCAGGCCGCGAAGAAGTCGCCAAGCGCCTGGCCGCGGGCGGCCATCAGCAGGCGGTCGTAGCCAATGACTCCCAGCAGCAGGGCGCAGATCAGCAGCGCGAATGGCGTGGGCTGCCGCAGGCCGGCGCCCATCACACTGGCGCCCAGTGCGATGAATGCCGGCAGGGCCAGCAGCATGGCCAGGCGGCTGAGCATGATGAAGCCGAAGCGCCGGCCAAAGGGGCTGTCGGTCGGCAGTGCGAGCGCCTGGTACCAGACCGCCACCTGCCGCAGCTGCCCGCTGAGGCTGCGGGCCTCACGCGGGGCATAGAACCACAGCAGCCAGTGCTGGCGCAGGTCGGCGCGCAGGCGGCTGACGGCGTCGCGCTCGATCAGCACCGTGCTGAGCAGGCGCTCGCCGAGGCCGTTCCATACTTCGCGGTAGATGCGTACGGCTTCGTGGTCCCCCAGCGCCAGCGCGCCGAAGGGGGCCAGGATGGCCAGACCGGCCTCGATGAAGTACATTCCGGGCGGATCGGGGACACGCAGCAGGAACTCGCCCAGCAGCAAAAACTCCATGCCAAGCCAGAGGCTGACCCAGCCCAGAAAGAAGTGCAGGCGGCTGATGCCGGAGAAACGCATCAATGTTAAGAATACACTGGCAGATATCTGTTCATTCCTGGCCGCAAGCGCGATAATACGCGCCGACCTTATCCTCGGGAGTTGCCCCCTTGAGCCCCTCTGTCCAGAAGATCCTCGTGGTCGGTGCCGCCGGCCAGATTGGAACCGAACTCACCGTTGCCCTGCGCGCCAGGTATGGTGCTGACAACGTGATCGCCAGCGACCTGCGCCGCCTGGGCGGGCCGATCGCCGAAGTCGGGCCGTATCTGACACTCGACATCACCAGCCGCGCCGAGCTGGACAAGGCGATCATCGCCCACGACATCGATACGATCATCAACATGGCCGCCATACTCTCCAGTGATGGCGAGAAAAACCCGCAGCTGGCCTGGAATGTCAACATCAACGGGCTTTACAACACCCTGGAAGCCGCGCGCGAGCACAAGCTGACCCGGGTGCTCTGCCCCAGCAGCATCGCCGCCTTCGGGCCAAACACACCCAAGGAGAACACTCCGCAGGAGACCATCCTGGGGCCGACGACGATGTACGGCATCACCAAGGTGACCGGCGAGCTGCTGTGCGACTATTACTTCCGCCGCTTTGGCGTGGACGCGCGCGGCCTGCGCTATCCCGGCATCATCAGCAGCGAGGTGCTGCCCAGCGGCGGAACCACGGACTACGCGGTGGAGATCTTCTACCACGCCGTCGAGAAGGGCAGCTATGCCTGTTTCCTTGGCCCGGAAAGCGCGCTGCCGATGATGTACATGCCGGACTGCCTGAAGTGCACCATGGACCTGCTAGCCGCGCCGGTGGAGAACCTGAAGCACCATGGCGACTTCAACGTGGCGGCGATGAGCTTCACCCCGGAGGAGCTGGCGGCGGAGATCCGCAGGCACCTGCCGGACTTCAAACTGAGCTATGAGATCGACCCGCGGCGCCAGAGCATTGCCGACTCCTGGCCGCGCAGTATTGATGACAGATGCGCCCGCGAGGAGTGGGGCTGGAAGCCATCCTTTGACCTGCCGGCTATGGTTGCAGACATGCTGGAAAGACTGTCGGCCCGCCACAATGCCGGCAAGCTCTATGAGGCCGGGGCCTGAGCGACTGGACCAGCCAGGCAGCAAGCCAGGCGCCAGATGCCTAGCGCAGGGGGCTGACCTGGCGCTCCGCGCTCAGTGGCTGGGCCAGCTCCAGCACGCGGTCGCGGTAGTCCATGGCGGCTTCGCTGAGCAGCTTGTCCAGCATGCGCCGCATTTCCTCGGTATAGGCCGGGTGGCCGTCCTCGGTCTCTCCAAGCACCTTGGGGAACATCTCGTGCATTTTGGCCTCGGTGTCCGGCTCGCAGCGGATCAGCTGCAGGCCGCCGCCCAGGTCCTCAAAGGCGTAACTGAAGATGATCACGTAGGTCACTGCCAGACCGGGGATGACCCGGGGACGGTATGCGATGTAGTAACGCAGCTTGCTGCTGCTGGGCGGCGGGGTTGGCAGGCTGGCCTGCCAGTCGCGCACTGAAAAGCCCGGCGCCCGCACCGGTTCTTCCAGGGCCAGGCTGACATCCTCGCTGTAGCCCAGCTGAGCCAGGCGCTCGTTTTCCTTGTTAACCCAGGCTTCCAGCACAGCGCGGAAGCCCTGGTCCAGACGGCGCAGTTCATCGCCCAGGGCCTGGGCTTCTTCCTCGCGCTGGGCCACAACGCGTCTGAGTTCGTTGTAAATCTCAATGTGGTCGCTCATACTGCAGCTCCCTGCTTTCCAGCTTCACACATGAGCTTTGACCCGCCGGCGGGCGGGCCGGTTCGCGGACGGCGTTAAGTAGAATAGTCACATGTACGGAGACGTGAAGCAACAACTGCAGGCTGAACTCAGCGAGATCCGCGAGGCCGGCCTATACAAGGGCGAACGCATCATCGTCAGCCCTCAGGGAGCCGAAATAAAGGTAGCCAACGGCAATGGGGGCCAGGAAGTGCTGAACTTCTGCGCCAACAACTACCTTGGCCTTGGCGACCACCCGGCGCTGATTGAAGCGGCGATCGAGGGCCTGCGCACGCATGGCTATGGCATGTCATCGGTGCGCTTCATCTGCGGGACCCAGGACATCCACAAGCAGCTTGAGCAGAAGCTCAGCACCTTCCTGGGCACTGAGGACACCATCCTCTACAGCTCCTGCTTCGATGCCAATGGTGGCCTCTTTGAGACCCTGATGGGCGAGCAGGATGCCATCGTCAGCGATGCCCTGAACCACGCCAGCATCATCGACGGCATCCGCCTGAGCAAGGCCATGCGCTACCGCTACAACAACTGCGACATGGACGACCTGAAGGCCAAGCTGGATGAGGCGAAGGCCGCCGGCGCCCGGCGCATTATGATTGCCACAGACGGTGTGTTCAGCATGGACGGATTCATCGCCCCGCTGGACAAGATCGCCCAGCTGGCCGACGAGTATGGCGCGCTGCTGATGGTGGATGACAGCCATGCCAGCGGCTTCATTGGAAAGACCGGCCGCGGCACGCATGAGCACAACGGCGTGATGGGCCGCGTGGACATCATCACGACCACGCTGGGCAAGGCCCTGGGCGGGGCCAGCGGCGGCGCCACCAGCGGCCGCGCGGAGATTATCGAGTTCCTGCGCCAGAAGAGCCGGCCCTACCTCTTCAGCAACACAGTGCCGCCGCCGATCATCTGCGCGGCGATCAAGTGCATCGACCTGCTCAGCGAGAGCACGGCCCTGCGCGATAAGCTGGAGTGGAACACGCAGTATTTCCGCGAGCAGATGACGGCCGCCGGCTTCGACATCCGCCCGGGGGTGCATCCGATCTGCCCGATCATGCTGGGGGATGCAAAGCTGGCCGCGGACATCGCCCGCGACATGCTGGCCGAGGGGATCTATGTCATCGGCTTCAGCTTCCCGGTGGTGCCCAGGGGCGCGGCGCGCATCCGTGTGCAGATCAGCGCGGCGCATGAAAAGGAGCACCTGGACCGCGCCATTGCGGCCTTCACCAAGGTGGGCGCGAGCTATGGCGTGCTGAAGGCCGGCGCGGCAGGTTAAGCCGGCCTTATCCGAGGCTGGGCGGCGAGTACAAGCAAGTGCAAAGACAAAGGGCGGGGGAGACCCCGCCCTTTGTCTTGGTCGCTTGAAGACGTACTAGAACCCGACACTGCCCGAAACGATGTTGTCGATGTACATCGGCCGGGTGATGCCGCCGGGGAAGGTCAGGCTATCGTAGGCCAGCATGCCCAGATAGACACCGCCGACACCGGTTGCATTGGCGGTGAAGACGTTGAAGAAGCCGTTGGCCTGGGTGTTCTGGACATGGGCAGTGCCACCGTTTGTCAGCGCGGTGCCCGGTGCATTGCGGCCCACGGCGCCATTGATCGTCAGTGAATTGATGGTGTACTCACCGTTCTGCGTGAAGTCAATGCAGTTCAGGTCGCCGGAAACGACCCCGGCAACAACAGAGATGAAGGGCTGATGCAAGGTGTTGAAGGTGCTGTCCTGCGGGAAAGCGCCGTTGCCTCCGTTTGAGGGCGGGCCAAGCACGACCATGCTGCCGCCGGCGTCAAGGTAGGTGCTCATCAGACCAAGCTCGGCTACTGAGATCCAGCCATAGGGCTCGGACTGACCGACAACGGCCTGTGCCGGCCAGATGACGGCATGCAGACCTGTGAGATCGCCGGACACCATTGATGCGGCGTCAATCTGAGCCACCTGGTAGCCCAGCAGCTCCAGGTCGTCGGTCGCCAGAGTGCCGATCGTCCCGCCGGGGTCGCCGGTGCTGTCATTGATCATGCCCACATGGGCGCGGTACACATCATAGGGCGGACCGCTGGCCGGCAGCTCCAGGGAGACCGGATCAACCTCTGTGGCCAGGTCGTCAGCGTCGATACGGATATGCCATGAGCCATAGGGCAGGGCATTGCTGAAGGGCACCTCGGTGCCGCTGGTAGTGTCGATCGTGAAGGTATGGGACTGCGCCCCGGGGGTGACACCATTATCAATCGCGATGATGGTTTCTGCATCCGTGACCTGGTTAATCAGCACGAAGGTGACCCGGTAGTTGGGTACACCGCCGCTGAGCACGTAGTTCAACTCAAGCTGCTGGTCCGTCTGATACAGCGGCTTGCCACCCGGCGAGCCGTCATCGGTCAGGCTTAGCGGCGGGTTGCTGGTGGTGACGGTGACCGTGTCCTCTGCAGTGCCGCCGTCCTCATCAGTCAGGGTCAGGCGGCAGGTATGCACAAGGGTGGTGCTGGGGTCATAGGTGAAAGGCGCCTGGCCGGCATCCGGCAGGGTCAGGTCGATGTTGCCGTCGTCCTGGAAGTCATAGCCGTAGGTCAGGTTGGTGCCTTCGGGGTCAAAGGCCAGCAGCGGGCCGCCGGGGCTGTCCTCGATGGGCTCAAACTTGACGGCCAGAGGCGCTACACCCGTATCCGGCAGCGCCCGCAGGAATGGCACCGGGGGAGCGTTCTCCAGCTCAACAAAGCCGATGTTGCTCAGGAAGCCGCCAGAGCTGACGCGCACTTCCTTGAGCTCATACTGGCGCAGGTTCAGGGGCTTGAAGACGATCTGCGTATTGCTCCAGGAGACATAGCGGTCCGCCGCGGTCACATCGAAGAGGGCAAACTTGACGAAGTGCAGGCTGTCCTGCGCATTGCCGAAGTTGTTGCCGGTCAGGGTGACTTCTTCCGTCGTATCCGCGGCCAGAGGGGTCAGGCTGGTGATGTAGGGCTGGCTGTTGGTGAAGACATCCGGGGTGCTGGCGGTCAGGCCGCCGATGGTGACGTCAATGTTGCCGCTGGTGGCCCCAAGGGGCACACGAACGCCGATGCGGGTCTCGGTCCAGGACATGATGGTGCCGGGGATCATCACGGGCTCGAAGCCCACGCCGTTGGTCCAGACCACACCGGGGAACTCCACAACATCCCCCGCGTCCTGCTGGCCGAAGTTGGAGCCCTGCAGGAAGACGGTGGTGCCAACGCCGACATTGGGGTTCTCGATGGAGGCGACGGTGAAGGGTGTGATATCCACCTGCAGCTCGCCGCTGAGCTGGCTTTCCTCCTCGGCGGAGTCGTCCATCCAGACCGCGCTGAGGCGGTAATACCAGGTTTCGCCGATGCTCACCGGGAAGATATGGTCGACCAGAACCGGCTGGGACCCCGGCGGCTGGGGGATCAGCTTGGAGCTGCTGATTTCCACCTGCATGCTCGAATCTCCACGAGCAGTGTCAGGAATGGGGCTGTCGCTGATGTAAAGGTGGTAGCCGATGACGTTGTTGGACTGGGCCCAGAGCAGGCGGATACCGATGGGTGCGCCGGAGGTATTTCTGAGCACACTGCCTCTGGGCTGCGCTTCAGCCTGCTGCGGCCCGGGCTGGTCAATTGGCCCTGGCGAGCCGTCAGGAGCGCTGCCGGAACCGCCGCAGGCGGCTACAAGCAGCAGCAGGAGCAAAGCCAGGCACGTGCTGTGTCGAAGCATGAGTTCTCCCCTCAGCCAGGTTTATGGCCGCATCGCGGCCGGGCAGCCGTGGACTTCGGCTGGGGCTCCCACCACCTTGGAGCCGGCGACGCCGGGCAGGAACTACCGTTTATTATACCTAAACAGGGGGCTTCCAAGCAGAATGCCTGTCCTTAGGAAGATCACTATGCATACGTTGACACTTATACCGGAACTTTGATATATTTCCCCGCTGTCATCATGGTCAAGGAGACAAGGAATAGCTGAGCATCGTATAAACCGGCAGATTCGTGTACGCGAAGTGCTGCTGATTGACGCTGAGGGCAACAAGCGCGGTGTTGTGCCCACGGCGGACGCACTGCGTGAGGCAGAAGAGCTGGGTCTGGATCTTGTGGAGGTCGCTTCAACCGAGCAGCCCCCGGTTTGCAAGATCATGGACTACGGCAAAATGGCTTACCAGGCCAAGAAGAAGAAGACTCACGTCAAAAGTGCGACTGAGCTGAAGGAAATCTCCTTCTCCATGAAGATATCCGGGCATGATATCGAAACTAAACTCAAGCAGGCCCGGCAGTTCGTTGAAAAGGGGCACAAGTTAAGGTTCAACCTGATCCTGCGCGGACGCGAGCGGGCATATGCCGATACGCAAGGCATGACCCAGCTGCGGCGTCTGATTGAGCTGATGCGCGACGTGGCCAGCGTGGAGCAGATGAGCGAGCACATGATGGGCAACCGTCTGTTCGCGATCCTCGCTCCCAACAAGGTCAAGCCGGTGAAGAAGGAAGGCGGTAACTCCGCACCTTCCGCCAGCGCGAAGCCGGCGGGCAGCCCTGAGGCTGCCACAGCCGCGGCTCCGCCGGCGACACCGCCGCAGCAGGCTCCGCAGTAGGACGAACCTTCCACCCTATCGCGGCTGCAAAGGAAAGATAATGCCGAAGATGAAAACCCATAAGGCCACCGCCAAGCGCATCCGCTTCACTGGAAGCGGCAAGATGGTGCGCAAGCAGGCTGGTGTGTCCCACAACCTGGCCAAGATGCGCGGGGGCCGCAAGCGGCGCCTGAGCAAGCTGGTCGTGGTCGCGCAGGTGGACGTGAAGCGTATTGGCCGTCTGCTGAACAACGGAGGTGGCGAGTAAATGACACGCGTTAAGAGCAATGTTGCCAGCCGTGCCAAGCGCCGCCGCGTACTGAAGCTGGCGCAGGGCTTCAAGGGCCCGCGTCGCCGTCTGTGGCGCGCCGCCAAGGAAGCAGTGCGTCACAGCCTGCAGTATGCCTACATGCACCGCCGCACGCGCAAGCGTGACTTCCGCCGCCTGTGGATCGCCCGCGTCAACGCCGCGGCCCGCAGCCTGGGCCTGAACTACAGCCGTCTGATGGCGGCCCTGCGCAAGGCCAATGTGGAGCTGAACCGCAAGGTCCTGGCCGAGATCGCTGTCCATGACCCCGGCGCCTTTGCCGCCCTGGTCAACAGCGCGCGTTAAGCCCTGACAAACAAGAGTTAACGAAAGCCCCCGCGAGAGCGGGGGCTTTTTTTCATCTGTGTCTCTTGATACCGGCTCAAGGCCCTGTCTGAGAGCCCGGCCAGGCCATAACTGAGCTGCGGCTAGCGTCCGCCGCGGCTGGGGCCGCTGGGCCGACTGGGAGTTTCAGGCCGCTCCGGGGCTGGGCGAATCGTCTCAGGTTTTGGCGGCTTTGGAGTCTGGCTGCTGGTCTGAGCAACTGGCGGCAGTTCGGTGATGCCGCCTTCCTCATCTGCCAGCACCCGCATGCCGGGACTGACCGCCAGTGACTTGCTGAGCTCCTTGCCGCTCGGGAAGCGCACCTTGATGCCCACCAGACCGCCGTATGTGCCGAGGCCGAAATGCTGGGTCAGGTCGTTGCCACAGCCCAGGCCGCTGGAGGACTGCACCTCCCGGGTACAGCTCACCGGCCCACAGGTCACGGTGATGCGAGCGCCAATCCCTGAGCGGTTGCTGCCGCCCTCAGTGCCGCTGCCCTGGCATACCACGCTGACCCAGCCCAGGGGCTTGCTGTCATTGCGCAGCAGGCGCACGCCGTTGGCGGCGCAGGCCAGCAGGTCCACATCACCGTCCAGGTCGAAGTCCGCGCAGGCGCTGCCGAAGGTGTTGTAAGCGCGGGCGGCAGAGAGGTAGCTTACATCGCTGAAGCTGCCGTTACCGCCGTTCAGGAAGAGGGCCGAGCGGCGGCCTTCGCCTGCGCAGGAAAAGAAGATATCCAGATTGCCGTCGTTGTTGAAGTCAGCGCAGAGCGCACTGCTGTAGTTCACATCAGCCTTGATCCCAAGTTCCCTGGCGCGTTCCCGCGCTGGGCTGCCGGGGTTTGAGAGCAGGAAGAGCTGGGGCGGGAAGAACTGGCCCTGCTCGCCGGGCAGGCCGCGTTTGGGGCTGACCAGATCGAGGATGCCGTCGTTGTTCAGGTCACCCCAGGCAGAGCCCCAGGTATCGCCGGCGATGCTGCGGGCATAGACCGCGCTGCTGTCCGGGCTGCCTGCCAGCAGCAGGGGCTCGGCCAGACCGGAGATGCCGGCGCCGCGCGCGCTCTCAATAAACTGCCCATCCGGCCCGCCCAGCCACAGGGCGTTCTCAGCCCCGAAGCGTCCGGCCGAAAAGAGGTCGGCATAACCGTCACCGTTTGCGTCAACGGAGCTGAGCGAAGAGGATGCAGCCGCGCCTTCGCGGCGGGTCAGGCCGGCCTGGGCTGCATTGACCTGCACAAAGGTCTCGCGGCCACTGTTGCGGTACAGGCGCTGCTCTGCGGCGGAGCGCGGACCGCGCAGCCCCTGACCGATGCGCTGGCCGAAGCCCGCCACCGCCAGGTCCAGCCAGCCGTCACTGTCAAAGTCCAGCCAGCAGGCAGCGTCCGTCTGGGCCTCATCTGCCGGCGCGCCACTGGCCGGGGTGACGTCCACAAAGCGCCGGCCGCCTTCATTGCGCCACAGGATGTCCGCCCCCGGGCCATTGCCGAAGGCGTAGAAGTCCTGGTCGCCGTCGTTGTCGAAGTCCGCGACCGCAGCGCCGACAGATTTGGCGCGCGACTCTTCTTCCCCCAGGCCGCCGCTGAAGCGGCTGCGGCCACTGCTGCCCTGGCCAAGACCCCATTCGCGGCCGGCATCGGTGAAACCCTTGCGGGCGTCGTTGATGAAGAGGCGCGAGCCATCCAGCAACAGGTCGGGGTCCTGGTCGCCGTCGGCGTCGATCCAGCTGGCCCGCAGCGCGCCGACGCCCTTGAGGCCAGCCGGCTCGGTGATATCGCTGAAGGAGGGCAGGAGGCTGGCGTTGACCGGCAGGAAGCGGGCCAGCTCGTTCTGCTTCTCTTTGTCTGAGAGGTACTGGCTGACCCTGCGCAGAGCCGGCTCAGCCTGGAGGCCGTAGCGGCCCTGCGGATCCGGCTCCACCAGCGCGCCGGTGAAGTAGCGGTAGGCGGCGGGCCAGTCACCCAGGCTCTCCTTGGCCTGGCCGGCGACAAGGTAGAAGGCGGCCAGGGACTGTTCCTCGCCAGCCCTGAAGGGCCGCAAGGCAATGACCGGCTCCGCCTGGGCCAGGGCTGCCTTGCGCTGGCCACGCGAAAGCTCGTAACGCGCCAGGTTGAAGCGGCTGCCGAGATACTCGATGAACTGCTCGCGCCGGTCAGGTGCGACCCAGTCCCGGCGCCGGATGCCGGCCAGCTCCATCGTGCTGGAGTTGACCCGGGCCAGGTCGGAGTCCGTAGTGACCCCCAGTGCCTTGGCGTAGAACTCGACACTGCGCTTCGCGGCTTCATAGCCCGCGGCACCTTCAATACCCATTTCAAGGTAGTAGCGGCTCACCGTCCCCTGGGCCAGAGCGCTGTCCGGGCGCGCCGCCAGGTAGGCCGTGCCGGCCGCTTTCAGCTCTGCCGCGTCGCCAAGGCGTACCGCGCTGTAGAGCCACAGGCGGTAGGCCATGTGCTCCCAGTAGCAGCCGGGGAAGTCGGCCAGGGCCTGCTTTGCCGCAGCAAGTCGCTGCCGGTCGTCACGCATGGCAGCGGCGGCATTCAGACGCAGCTTGGCGGCGCGCAGAGTGACTTCGCTGTGCGGGAACTTGCTGCGCAGCTCCTGGCCGGGCTTGAGCTCACCGCTCTGGACCTCCGCCAGGATGGCCTCCAGCTCGAGGCCCAGCTGCCGTGGACTGCCCACAGTGGGCGTATTGAGGAGCTGTGTGATATGTGCAGCGGCGTCGCGGTCCCAGCCGCTGATGTCGGCCTGTGAAGCGCAGAGCCACTCGCGGCGCCGGGCCTCACGATACAGGTCGGTCTGGCGCTCGCTCAGCGCCGCCGCCAGACGGCCGTAGTAGTCCGCGGCAAGAGCGAAGTCTGAGCTTTCCTCGGCCGCGCGGGCAGCATCCGCCAGGGTGGCGGCTTCCTGCGGGCCATTGCCGAGCTGGCTCAGCGCCTCGGCCACCGCGTCAAAATCGCCGCCCTGCCAAAGCGGGGCGAGACGTCCTTCTGCCACGGCGCCGGTGGATAGCGCCAGCGTCAGGATGAGGCAGGCAGCGCTCAGGCACACACTTCTAAGTGATTTTAAAGTCATTGAAACTGGTTTCCCGCCCCTTGGTATGAGCCGCGCGACAAGCGGCCGGCGAGGGAGGGAGACGTGGATATTCTAGCCCAGACGGTCCGGCCCTAGTCCATGGGGGACTGGCTGCGAATCTCGGATATGCGCTTTTGCGCGCCGACCATGTGGAAGTGCATGGGTGCGGGCGGCTCCTGCGGATAGCGCAGGCGGTGGTGGCGCTGGGCGATGAGGATGCGGTGGAAGGCGGACTTGACCTTCTCGAGGTCACCGACGGTCAGTGCGCTGTCCAGCAGTTGGCCTTCCTGCAGCTTCTCTTCGACTATCTCGTCAAGCAGCCACTTGAGTTCCATCTCGTCGAAATCTCCGCGTGCGCGGGTGACCGCCTCGGTGACATCGGCCAGCATCAGCACCGCGGTTTCACGGCTCTGCGGGATGGGGCCCTCATAGCGGAAATTCGCTGCCTCGGGCTCGGGATTGTTCTCCGGGTCCGCTTCATGGCGGCGCTGGGCCTGCACAAAGAAGTACTTGATCTGGTAGCTGCCGTGGTGCTCGGCGATGAAGCGGTAGAGGTCCTTGGGCAGGCTGTTCTCGCGGGCCAGCTGCAGACCATCGGGCACGTGTTCCTTAATGATTCGGGCGCTGGCCTCAGAGGGCAGCCCCAGATGCGGGTTCTGCGTTAAATCGTGGATGTTCTCGGCAAAGAAACCCGGCCGCTTGAGCTTGCCTATATCGTGGTACAGCGCGCCAACCCGGGTCAGCATGCTGGCGGCGCCGATCTCCTTGCAGGCCTCTTCCGCCAGGTCGGCCACCATCATGCTGTGAGCATAGGTGCCCGGCGCCTCGCGCTTGAGGCGCTTGAGCAAGGCGTTTTCCTGGTTCGCCAGGTCAATCAGCTTGCCGGGCGTGCACTGGCTGGAGAAGCTCTCGATCATCGGCAGCAGGCCAAGCGCGGTGACCGAGGCGCCAAAGCCGGAGGCAAAGGCGATCACCAGGATCTGCCAGTGCTGCGGCTGCGCGGCCGAGAGGGTCACCGTGGCGGCGAGCATGGCATAGAAACAGCCGCTGAGCAGCGCGAAAGTCACCTGCGCGCGCTTGCGGCAGCCGGGGCTGAGGATCAGGGTGGGCAAGGCGGCGCCGGAGAGGGTGTAAAGCGTCAGCTCCGGCCCCATCTTGAGCGCGACCGTCAGGACAGCCGCGAGGCCCATTGAAAGGTAGATGGCGAAGCGGGTGTCGTAAACCAGGACGACGATTGAGGCCAGCGCGGCCACGGCGAATGCCACGCTGTAGTAGGCGTAGTCAAGCTGCATGCGGCCCAGCAGGATGCCGGCGGCGAGGAAGCCGATGAAGAGCATGCCAAGCTGCATGATCACGCCAGTGCGCAGCAGGCGGCGGTCGGCGAAGCGGCGCAGGTACTGGTACCAGACCAGGATGCAGCCCAGCAGCAGCAGGCCGATGGCGCCAAAGCGCTGGTAGTCCTGCTCCAGAATGTGCGGGCTGACCTGCGCCAGGCGGTCCTTCACACTGCGGCTGATAATGCCGCCGGAGGGTACAAGCACGCTGCCGGCGGGCAGGGTGACACGGGCGAACTGCTCAAATTCCGTTTGAGGGCTGGCTGTGCTGCGCAGGTTGGGCAGCAGGAAGAAGACGTACCAGCCCTCGGGGCTTTCCAGCTCGCGGTTCGCTCCGGCCGTTTGCAGCTCGCGGATCAGCGCCGGGGCGACTGCTTCGCTCATGCGCTGGCGCAGACGGCGCTCGGCGGCGGCGAAGACGTCACGGATGTCTTCCGGCTTGTAGTTCAGCAGGTTGATCACATAAGAGGCATCGAGCTTGTAGCCGCCGGCCAGATTCTGCACCTTGGCACTGGCCTGGGAGCTTTCAGGGTTCAGTCGGCCCAGTTCCTTCTGCAGGGCCAGCAGCTCAGTCCTGAAGGCCTCCAGACGCGCGCTGGACTTCTCAGTCACCGCGGGGTCAATGACGACGAACTCCTGGCCCTCGGCGGACTGGCCGGAAAGCTCCGCCAGCTTTTCGCTGTCGATGTAGCTGATCTCTATGGGGGTGATGACTGTGTAGGGGGCGATCAGACCTTCGCGGAAGACCATGGGGTGCAGGACAAGGTGGATGTAGACCAGCAGAGCCGCGGCGACGAAAAAGACCAGGAGCGCGACAACGCCGCGCCACCCGGCCTGGGGCGCCGCGCTCAACTCCTTCATCCAACCCATTGATCTCTCTGCAGACACTTCTCTCACCGCCGCTGCCGGCGATTACGCCAATAGAATACCCATCGGCGCTGGAATTAACCCCTTCTGCACCTTCATTCTACAGCAGCTGCCGCTTCGGGGCCGGAGCGGATTCACTCGCGCCCGGGTTCAGCCTCCGCGGGTGCCAGCTCTTCCGTGCCATTACTCGCCGGTCGGGGCGTACGGCGTGGCTGGTCCCAGGCCTCTTCGTGCTTTTCGTAGGCGTCGATGATGCGCTGGACGACCGGGTTGCGGACGACATCCGTCTTGTCCAGCGTGACCGTGGCAATGCTGCCTCCGGCGTTCTTGAGTATGCGCAGGGCATGGATAAAGCCGCTCTTGGTGGGGCTGTCGAGGTCAATCTGGGTCGTGTCGCCCGTGATAACCATGCGGCTGCCATGGCCCATGCGGGTCAGGAACATCTTCATCTGGGCGTAGGTGGTGTTCTGGGCTTCATCCAGGATCATGAAGCTGTTGTTCAGGCTGCGGCCGCGCATGAAGGCCAGCGGGGCCACCTCCACCACGTTGCGGTCCATCAGGCGCTTGACCTTCTCAAAGCGCAGCAGGTCGTTAAGCGCGTCAAAGAGCGGGATCAGGTAGGGGTTCACCTTCTCGGTCAGGGTGCCGGGCAGGAAGCCCAGGTTCTCGCCGGCCTCCACCGCCGGACGGCTTAGCACGATGCGCTGCACCCGCTTGCGGCGGTAGAAGTCGATGGCCGCAGCCACAGCGAGATATGTCTTGCCGGTACCAGCAGGGCCGTGGCACAGGACCACCTCGTTCTGCTCAATGGCGCGCAGATAGGTCTCCTGGCCCTTGGTGATCGGCCGGAAGTGCGGGAGGTGGGCGAGGGATGAGTCCGCGGAGTTGTCGGGGGCGGACTCCAGGCTGGCCAGCACTTCTTCGGACACACCGCCGTCACGGCGGATGCTCTGCAGCATCTGGCTGAGGACATTGCGCGCCTCAGTGACATCCTGGTTCTCGCCGGCAACAAAGACATCCAGGCCCTTGGCATAGACCTTGACCCGGAAGCGGTCCTTCACGCGGCGCAGGTTGCTGTCGAAGTCGCCGAACAGCTCCTGCATCTCCTCTCGGGAGCGGAGCTGAATGGATTCACACGTCAGAATCTTGCCTTACCTGCCTTGTCCGATTGGACGATTGATTCTACCATCGTGCTATACCCGCAATAGCGCGAAAAGCACTCAGTTATCAACAGCGCTCCAAGCGGAAATGCCTGGCAGGGCAGCATTTGAAGGCAGATTCACGCAGGCCCTGGAAGGGCCTACCCAACACATGTAAAGCTGCTTGGCCTATGGTACAATGCGCCGCCTTTTAACCAGGAGACCCCTCAAACAATGGCAGCAGCACCGAAGAAGAAAGTTCTTATAAGTGTCGCCGACAAGCGCTATCTGACCACCTTTGCGCGCGACCTTATAAAGTATGGCTACGAGATTTATGCTTCCGGCGGAACCCAGGCCAAGCTGAAGGAAGCCGGTATCCCCAGCAAGGACATCAGCCGCGCCCTGAGCGCGCCCGAGATCCTCGGCGGCCGGGTCAAGACCCTGCATGTAAACGTCATGGCCTCCATCCTGGCCGACCCGGCGAATGCCCAGCACAACAAGGACATGACCAAGCTGGGGCTGAGCGGCTTCAGCATGGTCGTGGTGAACTTCTATCCTTTCAGCGAGAAGGTTATCCCGGGCAAGACCGCCCCGGATGCGGCGGTCGAGCTGGTTGACATTGGCGGTCCCACCATGGTGCGGGCGGCGGCCAAGAACTACAAGAACGTCGCGGTTGTCTCCAACGTAGAGCAATACAAGGACGTGACCCGCGAGCTGAAGGCTGGGGAAGGCCTGCTGAACCAGGGATTCCGTATGCGTCTGGCCGCCGAGGCCTTTGCCTGCACGGCCCAGTATGAGCAGTCAATCGCCGCCTACTTCGCCCACATGGCGCCCAAGCCGGCGGAGGCCGCCCCCGCGGCTATCTCCAGCGCAGAAAGCACGGCTCCGGCCCCGAAGGCCAAGCCAGCGGCGGACCTGCTGCCGGCCAAGCTGGCGGTGAACCTGCGCCAGACCGATTCCCTGCGCTACGGCGAGAACCCGCACCAGCCGGCCGCGCGCTACAGCGCCGACAGCCTGGCTTCCGTGCCCTTCCGCTTCCTGCAGGGTAAGGAAATGAGCTACAACAACTACCACGATGCCAGCGCCGCGCTGGCCGTGGTGAGCGCGGATTACAGCCGCTCCTGCGCCGCCTGCGTGGTGAAGCACCAGAACCCCTGCGGCGCCGCGATCGGCGATGACCCGGTGAAGACCTTCATGGAGGCCTGGAAGGCGGATGAAGAGAGCGCCTTTGGCGGCATCATCGGCCTGAACTTCACCGTGGACGCCAAGGTGGCCGCCGAGATCCGCCGCAGCTTCTTTGAGATCGTGGTGGCGCCGGGCTTTGATGATGCGGCCAAGGCCGAGCTGTCTAGCAAAAAGAACCTGATCCTGCTGCAGGCCAGCCCGGCGGATGTGCGCCAGGTCATGGCCGGCACGCCGCGCCTGACCTCCAGCCTCTTTGGCTACTTCCTGCAGGGCTTCGACAACGAAAGCGAGAACTGGGAGCAGCTGAATGTGGTCTCGCAGGTCCAGCCGGCTGAGAAGCTGCGTGAGGACATCCTGACCGGCCTGCGCTATGTGCGCTTCCTGAAGAGCAACGCGCTGTGCGTGGTGAAGGACGGTGTGATGGTTGGCGCGGGCCTGGGCCAGATGAGCCGGGTTTCCGCCTGCCGCATCGCCCTGGAGAACGCCGGCAAGCGTGCCGCCGGGGCAGTTCTGGTCAGCGACGGCTTCTTCCCCTTCGCCGACAGCCTGGAGCTGGCCGCCAAGGCCAAGGTCGGCTGTGTGGTGGCCCCCGCGGGCTCCAAGCGCGACATGGAAGTCGTGGCCGCGGCCAACAGCCTCAAGCTGCCGCTGGTCTTCTGCCCGAACCGCCACTTCCTGCATTAGAGCTGGAAGGCCGGGATAAGCCGCGAGTTTGTATTGGACTGCAGGTAAGCAGGCGCATCGCTGCTTGCTGACACAAAGCCATGCACAGCAGCAAGTAGCCATTCGTTTCTCTGCTGAAGCAGGGCTGGCAAAAGCCAGCGCTCCAGCCACGCTGGCTGAAGCTGGCACTCCAGGAGAGATGCAGGCCGGTGCGGCGTCTCTTCTACTTCTTACGGCTGTAGAAAGGGGTCTCGCAGACCTTGCAGGGCGCGGCCTTGCCGCGGATCTCGACCTGCAGCGGCTCCCCAAGCTTGCTATAGTTGACGTCGATCAGCGCCAGGGCGATGCCGCGCTCCAGGCTGGGGCTGTGGCTACCGGAGGTGACATAGCCGATCTGCTCGCCGGCGCTGTTCAGCACGGGCGCGGAGTTGCGCGGAGCGCCAACCTTGTCGTCCACAACCAGGCCGGTAACGATGCGCTTCACGCCTTCGTCACGCTGCCGCAGCAGAACGTCCTTGCCCAGGAAGTCCGGCCCCCAGCGCACGGTCCAGGCCAGGTTGGCCTCCAGCACGCTGATGTCGTCGCTCAGCTCATGCCCATAGAGGCTGTAGGCCATCTCAAGGCGCAGGGTGTCGCGGGCGCCCAGGCCGACCGGCACCACGCCAAGCGGCTGGCCGATCTCCATCAGGCGGTCCCAGAGCCACAGGGCGTCATCATTGGCAACGATCAGCTCAAAACCGCGCTCACCCGTATAGCCCGTGCCGGCCACGGTGATACGGCGGCCGTCAACCTTGGTGTTGCGGAAGGTGAAGGCGGACTGCGAGGCGATGTTCTTCAGACCAAAGGCGGCCAGCAGTTCATCCGTTTTAGGGCCCTGCACCGCCACCAGGCTGTAGTCATCGCTGCGGTCATTGACCACGCAGTCGAAGCGGTTGTGCTGCAGGATCCAGTTGTAGTCCTTCTCGATGTTGCTGGCGTTAACCACCAGCATGTAATGCTCAGGATTGATCTGGTAAGCAATCAGGTCGTCCACCACGCCGCCCTGCGGGGTAGGGAAAAGGGTGTACTGGCACTGGCCGTCGCCGATCCGGCGCAGGTCGTTGCAGGTCAGCCACTGCACCAGGTCAAAGGCCTCGCGGCCCTCGATGTAGATCTCGCCCATATGGGAAAGGTCGAAGAGGCCGACGCCGCTGCGCACGGCAAGGTGCTCGGCCTTGATGCCCTCGTACCACATCGGCATCTCAAAGCCGGCAAATTCGCCCATCCGCGCTTCAAGCGCCACATGCCGCTCGTAAAGAGCCGTGCGCCTGATCGTACCGCCCAGGTTCATGCTGTCACCCCAGACTGCCTTGGTCGTAGATACTTCAGAGTGTGGCGGCCTGGCAGAGCCGCCGGCTTACGGGCATGCTGATTGCCGCCCGTTAATCCGTGGTCTTGAAGTCGTTGTAGTACTTCTTGACCGTCCGGATGTAGTTCTTCGTTTCCTTGTAGGGTGGGACACCCTTGTATTTCTGAACAGCCCCCGGGCCGGCATTATAGGCCGCGAGCACCAGATCGACCCGGTTGCCTGACTTGCGCCAGCGGTACAGCTCGCGCTCCAGGTACTTCACAGTGGCATAAAGGTTCTGCACGGGATCAAAGGCATCCTTGATGCCGTGGCCACGCGCTGTGGCGGGCATCAGCTGGCCCAGGCCCATCGCCCCGACCCGGCTGACTGCGCGGGGCTTGAAAGCGCTCTCGGCGGCCACCAGGGCCATCACCAGGCGCGGGTCAACACTCCAGTCGGTGTCGGCGCAGTAGCTTAGGACAGCGCGGGCAATGACCGTGGCCTCGGCGTCGGTCAGCTTTTTGTTGAAGCGCTTGGCCGTACGGGCGTATTCCTCTTCATAGCCGGGGAACTCCCGCAGCTGGCTGGCCAGCTTGGGCATCGCACCCAGACGGCTGGCATAGCCCTTCATGTCGCCATATGCCAGGCCGGCCCAGCCGCCCTCCTCCCAGTTGCTGGGAGTGTCCTTGTAGTAATCGCTCTTGTATTTGTCGGGGTTCTCGCGGCGCTTGCGCTCTTCTGAGACGGACTTAAGCCCGTTATAGAGTTTGCCGACCGCCAGGCTGAAGTCGGCGTATGTAGCCGTGTTGAAGCTGTGGTCCGGGCCGCTCCAGTACTGGGTGTAGACCTCTTCAAAGGTCTGGCTGCGGTCCAGGATCAGGCGCAGCTCCGAGAGAGCGTTGTCAAGGTCGTTGATCACATCTGGATAACGCGCCATCGGCTGCTGGCCGATCTGCGAGCAGGCCTTGTCATAGTCATGCCAGGCCTGCAGGCGGGCCCAGCTCATCGGTGCTCCCTTGACGCGCTTGCCGTAGTAGGCCTCCGCGGCAACGATGGCCAGCGCGAACTCAAAGATCACCTGCTGCTTGTCGGAGGCGCGTTCGATGCGCACCTTCAGCTCTTTATAATCACTGTCATTAAGCTTGCCAAAGGCCCACTCGAGAGTCTCGCGGTAGGCCTGCTCCTCATTGATGCCGGCGGCGGGCTGCGCTACCGGCTGCTCAAATGCGGACTTGGACTTGCTCAGCTTCTGGCTGGACTGCGTCTTGCCGGAGTACGTGGACGGCTTCTCATACTTGTTCGCAGCCAGCACGCTGCCGGGAGCGGCAAGCGCCGCCGCCAGCAGGACAGCTGTGAGGACGAACAATGAAGGCAGCTTCATCGGGGACCTACTCGTTTTCTGCTTCATAAGACTTGACCCAACCCTCCCAGGCGCTACGCACCTGTGCATGCAGGTCCTCGATCGTTCCATCGTTCCTAATGACGAGGTCAGCCTGGCTTTCCTTCTGAATCAGCGGCATTTGCGCGCCTATTCTAAGCCTTGCCTGTACTTCGTCAATGCCGCGCAGCTTTCCAAGCCTTTCAAGCTGGGTGCTTTCGTTGCTGCTGATGACCCAGACCTTGTCACAAAGCTGGTTCAGGCCGCCTTCAAAAAGCAGCGGCACCATCAGGACCAGAGGCTCACCGGCGTACCTGGCGGCCTTTACATTCCCCGCGATAACAGCGGTAACCTGCGGGTGCATGATCAGCTCCAGCTCGCGGCGGTGAAAGCTGGAGGTAAATGCCAGATCAGCGAGGACCTGGCGGTTCAGGGCGCCATAGCGGCTGAAGACGGCCTCGCCGAAGCGGGAGCGCAGGGCGTAGAGGGTCGTGGGGTCATAGTTGCTGATGAAATGCGCTATGACGTCCGCGTCCAGTACCCTGGCTCCCAGTCGCAAAAGCTCATCGGCAGCGGAACTCTTTCCAGTCGCCAGACCGCCGGTAAGCCCCAGTATCATTCAGTTCAGGCCTGCTGATCCTCTTCGCCGGCATCCTCGGGGGCGACTTCGGCGACAACGGGCGGCACGGGGTCGGGCTCCGGCTCGCCTTCGCCATCCTCACCGCCCTTATCCCGCTTGGAGGCGGCGGACAGGTCGAGGCGGCCGGCGAGGATGTCGCCCAGCGTGACCTTGCCGGCGCTTGGGCGGATATCGGTCTCGATCTCGCGCTCGATGTGCTGGGGGCGCTGGCGGCTCTCGTTGAGCACCTCTTCCTCGTTGCGGCGCAGGCTGAGGCGGATGCGGCGCTTGCTGGTGTCGATGCTCAGGATCACACCGCTGACCTCATCGCCTTCCTTGTTGACATCCTTGGGGTGCTTGATGCGCTCTTCGCTGATCTCGCCGGCGGGCACGAAGGCCTCGTAGACGCCGTCCAGGTCGACAACGATGCCGCTTTGCAGCAGCTGGGTGACCTTGCCGCTGACACGCTGGCCCACGGCGAAGCGGCTCATGACCTCCAGCCAGGGGTCGCGCTCGGTGGCCTTGGCGCTCAGGCTGACGCGGCGGTCTTCCGGCTGCACCTTGAGCACCTTGACGTGCAGGGTGTCACCGGGCTTGACGATCTCGCTGGGGTGGTTGAAGCGGCGGTGCGAAAGCTCGCTGATATGGACCAGGCCGGTGATGCCGCCGTCCAGGCGGACGAACACGCCGAAGTCGGCCACGCTCTCAACCTTGCCTTCCAGCTCCTCGCCGGGCAGCAGGCTCATCAGCGGATCCTTCATGGTGGCCTTGCGCGAGAGGCTGATCTTGCCCTTCTCACGGTCGATGGCCAGGATCTTGACCGGGATCACGTCGCCCGGCTTGAGCTCGTCGGTCGGCTTCTTGACGTGATCGTAGCTGATCTCGCTGATGTGGAGCAGACCGGTAATGGTGTTGGTGATCTTGACGAAGGCCCCGTAGGGAGAGAGACGCTCAACAACGCCTTCCACAACCATGCCTTCCATCAGCTGGCTGTAGTCGCGCTCGAGCATTTCGCTGTGTTCCCGCTCCATGATGTCGCGGCGGGTGAACACCAGCTTGCGCTGCTTGCGGTTGATGTCGAGGATCTTGGCTTTGTAGGCCTGGCCAATGTTGGGGCGGCCCTGGAAGTTGGTGTGGTGCGTGAAGCCCTGGATCAGGCCATAGGCTTCGCACATGTAACCGTTCTTGACCTTTTCAACGACCTTGATCTCGACCTCGACATCTGCGTCCTTGTCGTCCTGGAGCTTCTTCCAGGCCTCGTCAAAATCGACGCTCTTCTTGGACAGCTTGAACTCGCCGTCGACGCTCTTGAGAATCTTGACACGAATCTGGTCGTTGATCTGAAGACGGCGAAGTTCGTCTTCAGTTATCTGGTCAAGCTCGAGGTGCCCCTCGCTCTTGGCTCCAATATCAACAAAGACACCGTCTTCATTGATCTGGACGACCCGGCCACTGACAACCTGACCCACTGAAAGACTTCGGCCGGTAAGATCCTCTTCCAGCAGGTTGGTGAACTCGTTCGACATTACACTCTCCGATGAAGGCCACCGGCTAAGGCCGGTTCGAACCCAGAATGGTAGCACTATGCAGGCCCTCAGGCAAGCAAGGAAAGCAAATTCACGGGCAGCTTGGCCCTGCTTTACCAGAAATAGGGGTCGCCATAGACAAAGTCGTTCCAGTAGGGCGTATTCCGTCCTTCGTGGTACCAATAGCCGTCATACCAGCAGTGATTCCGGTGCCAGTAGCCGTCATAGGGTTCGAAGCCGTAAGGCAGGTCATTGAAGTAGTAGCGCCCCTGGCGCCCGTAGCTCAAACCAAAGCCTACGCTGCTGCAGGCGGCCACGCCGCCCAGGACCAGCAGGGCCGTCAGAAGAATGGCGATACTGCGATGCATAGTAGAAATTACCTGCTCTGCAGCGGCTTTGCTGCCAAGCAGCGGTAATGAGACGGCTACCGCAATATGGCTCTGCTAATATCAGCGCCATGGACCGCGAAGACCTTTTGCACCTCTGCGCGCTGGCCAGGCTGGACCTGGACCAGGCGGAGCTGGAAGCCTTTGAGGGTAAGTTCAACAGCATGCTGAGCTTCACCCAGAAAGTGCTGGCCTACGAGCCGGCCGGCGATGCAGAGCCCTTGACACTGATTGACAAACTGGAGCTGCGGCGGGATGTGGCGCGGGACTTTGAGTGGCCGGAGCAAACCGTTCATGACTACCAGGTGCCGACAGTGATTGACTTTGAGGCCGGAGGCGAGGGCTGATGCGCGAGCTTTTGGCCCGCCCGGGCCATGAACTGCTGGACCTGATTGAAGATCGCGAGGTCCATCCCTACGAGCTGAGCCTGGAACAGGCCCGACTGTCACACGAGCTGGACAGCCAACTGGACAGTTTCACGGTGTGGAACGATCTGGAGTCCAGAGGACCGCTGCCCTATACGCCGCAGCAGGACGGCATCCGGCGTTTCAGCCAGCTGCCTTATGCCGCCAAGGACGTCTTTTGCACAAGCGGGCTGCAGACCACAGCCGGCAGCCGCATCCTGAAGGGCTATATCCCTCCTTTCAACAGCACGCTGGTGGACCTGCTTGAGCGCAGTGGCAGCTATCTGCTGGGCAAGACCAACATGGACGAATTCGCCATGGGCTCCAGCGGCGAGACCTGCGCCTATGGCCACAGCCGCAACCCCTGGCATCTGGACTATGTGCCGGGCGGCAGCAGCAGCGGATCCGTCAGTTCGGTGGCGGGCTGCCAGGCGGTCATGGCTCTGGGAACGGATACTGGCGGCAGCGTGCGCCAGCCGGCCAGCTTCTGTGGAGTAGTGGGCTTCCGTCCGACCTATGGCCAGCTCAGCCGTTATGGCATGGTGGCCTACTCATCGTCCTGCGACCAGGCCGCGGTGTTCACCCGCTGCAGCCTGGACTGCGCACTGGCCATGAACACGCTCTCGCAGCCGGACCCACAGGACAGCACCTGCCACCCGAGCTCCAGCGGCGATTACTTCGAATTCGCCCGGCGCGAGGTGCACTGGGAGAAGCTGCGGGTCGGCGTGATCCGCGAGTTCACCGACCCCGGCCGGATAGACGCGCCAGTGCTGGCCAACTATCGCGCCAGCCTGGACAAGCTGGCGGCTGCCGGGACGCAGATCGTGGAGCTGGACTTCCCGCTGGCGGACTATTGCCTTCCGGCTTATTACATCATTACAGCAGCAGAGTGCAGCAGCAACCTGGCGCGCTATGACGGCATCCGCTATGGCCCGGCTTCCGGGCAGGACGAGCTGCTGGCGCGTTATGTTGAGACGCGCGGCGCCGGCTTCGGCGCCGAGGTCAAGCGCCGTATCCTGCTGGGCACCTATGTGCTCAGCAAGGGTTACCAGGATTCCTACTATGACCGGGCCAGGCGCCTGCGCCGGGATATCCGCGACCAGCTGCTGAGCTGGTTTGAGTCGGTGGACATCATTGCGACGCCAACTTCGCCGACTCTGGCCTTCCCCTTTGGCGCGCGCAACGAGGACCCGGTGCGGATGTACATCGCCGACCTCTGCACCGTCTTCGTGAACCTCGCGGGCACGGCGGGAATCAGCGTGCCCAACGGCTTTGGCAGCGATACTGCGCCGGATGGCAGCACGGTGCAGTTGCCCACCGGACTGCAGCTTGTCTGCGCCCCCTGGAGCGACGAGCTGCTGCTGAGAGTTGCACATAATTTTGAGCTGCTAAGCGGATGGCGCTACACTCCGCCGCAGTGGATAGCAAAAAAGCTGGGGATTCAGGCCAAGTGAGCAGAGAAGTGCTGCACAGGGGGGAAGAGGAACAGGCTGACAGCGCCAAGGCGCAGCAGCCGTCCCGCCCCGCTCTGCGGCAGGCTGTCTGCTGCATCATTCCGGCCTATGAAGAGGCCGGCCGCGTGGCCAAGGTTGTCGAGCTGGCCCTGGTAAGCGGGCTTTTCGACGAAGTTGTTGTGGTTGATGACGCCAGCCGGGACCGCACCGGCCGCGAGGCTGAGCAGGCCGGCGCGCGCGTACTGCGCCACAGCGAGAACCAGGGTAAGGCTGCCGCACTGCGCACCGGCATGCAGGCCACCAGCGCACCGGTGCTTTGCCTGCTGGATGCCGACCTGGTCAATGTGAACGCCGGGCACCTGCATGCGTTGATTGAGCCCGTGCTCAGCGGGCGGCAGCGCTCGGTTATCGCGGTCTTCCGCGGCGGAGGCCTGAAGCCGACCACCCTGGCCCAGCAGATTGCGCCCATGATCAGCGGCCAGCGCTGCCTGCTGCGCGAGCTGCTGGACGACTTTGAGGACTGGGACAGCGGCTACGGTGTGGAGACCGCCCTAAATGCCCACCTGAAGACCAAGGGTGTGGAGCAGGTGATGGTGGAGTGGTACGGCGCCTCGCACATCATGAAGGAGCAGAAGCGCGGCCTGCTGCTTGGCGCGGCCATGCGCACGAAGATGTTCTTTGAGATCACAGTGGCCTGGTTCAAAGCGCGCATCGGCGGCTTTTTGAGCATATAATCGCCCCATGCGCATCGGCCTCGCGCAGCTGAATACCACCGTTGGCGACCTTGAAGGCAATGCGCGCCGCATACTTTCGGCCGCCGCCAGCGCCAAATCCGCCGGCTGCGAGCTGCTGGTCACGCCGGAACTGGCAAGCTGCGGCTATCCGCCCCAGGACCTGCTGCTCAAGCCGCACTTCGTCGCTGAACAACTGCGGGTGCTGCATGAGACGATCCTGCCCGCGCTGCCTATCGCCGCGCTGATTGGCTATGTCGACCAGGCTGATGATGGCTTTAAGGAAGACCAGATACGCGGCAGCCTGCACAATGCAGCCCTGCTCGCCGGTCCCGGAATAAAGGTGCAGAAGGTGCGCAAGACCCTGCTGCCAACTTACGACGTCTTTGATGAGTGGCGCTACTTCGCGCCCGGACACTGCGGCGAGAACCAGCCGCTGGACTTCCGGGGGCTGCGGCTTGGCGTGACGATCTGCGAGGACCTCTGGGACGAGGGCTATGCCTGCAAGGTGGCCCCGCAGCTTAAGGCTGCCGGCGCGCAGATCCTGATCAATCTCAGCTCTTCGCCATATCACTACCGCAAGGGCGAAATCCGGCATGCCCTGATGCGGCGGCATGCGCTGCAAAGCCAGTTGCCGCTGCTGTACTGCAACCTTGTGGGCGCGCAGGATGAGCTGATCTTCGACGGCCAGTCGCTGTGCTACGGCGCTGACGGCGAGCTGGTGGCGCAGGGTGCGCAGTTTGCCGAGGACCTGCTTGTGCTTGACTGGGACGAAAGCAGCGGCGCCCTCAGCCTGGTAAGCACTGCGGAGCAGCCGGCGGCGCTGCAGGGTGCTGATGAGGACCCGGAAGGTATGAGCGAGCTGTTCAGCGCCCTGTGTCTGGGTATCCGGGACTACTTTCAGAAGGTCGGCTTCAGCAAGGCCGTACTGGGCCTGTCCGGCGGTATCGACAGCGCGCTGTGCGCCTGTCTGGCCGCCGAGGCCCTGGGCCGCGAAGCGGTGATTGGCGTTGGCATGCCCTCCAGCTTTAATGCCGGCTATAGCCTGGATGACGCCCGGGAGCTGGCTGCCAATCTGGGTATCGAGTTCCATGTTTTGCCGATAGAGCAGAGCGTCCAGCTGGCCATGGCCCGCTTTCGCGCGGAGTTTGGCGAGTACCACGAGGCCGTAACCGTGGAAAACCTGCAGGCGCGCGAGCGCGGCAAGATCCTGATGGAAATATCCAACGACCGGCGTGCGCTGGTGATATCCACCGGCAACAAGACTGAGTATGCGCTGGGCTATACGACGCTTTACGGCGACATGTGCGGCGGCCTGGCGGTGCTGGGCGATGTGGCCAAGCCAGCGGTCTACGCGCTGTCCTACTGGTACAACGAGCACAGGCGCCTGCGTGGCGGGCCTGAAAACTGCATCCCCCAGCGCAGCCTGACCCGGCCGCCCTCGGCTGAACTGCGCAGCGGGCAGGTAGACCCCTTTGATTACAGCCGTATCAGCCCGCTGACCGATCTGGTTGTCGAGGAGCATCTCTCGCGCTCAGAGCTGCTGGAGAGGGGCTACACGGCTGAAGAGGTCGATCGCGTTTTGCTGCTGGTGCGGATCAGCGAATACAAGCGCTGGCAGGCCCCGCCGATTCTGCGGGTCACTGAAAAGGCCTTTGGCATCGGCCGCCGCATGCCGCTGGTCAACAAGTACAAAGAGTAGGGCGGGGGGATGCTGCAGTACCTTACGACAACCTTTATCGCCGGCATCCTGGCCCTGCTGCCACTGCTGATCACGGTCGCTGTGGCCTGGTTTGTCTATAGCAAGCTTCTGGTCTGGTTCGGCCCGGGAAGCCGATTCGGCCGCCTGCCCAAAATGCTGGCGGAGAAGACAGCCATGCACCCTGTGCTGGCCTATTTCTCAATCTTCGCGGTGGTGGTGCTGCTGATCCTGGGCATCGGTGCTCTGGCCAAGCGCTCAACCGAGCAGCGTATCTCAAACTTTGTCGAGCGCATCCCGATCCTGCGCAGCATCTATGGCGGCACCGAGCAGGTTGTCTCCGCGCTGCAGCTTACAGACCGCGGAGTGCCCAACAGCTTCACCCAGGTACTGCTGGTCAAGCTCCATAACCTGCGCATCCTGGGTATCCAGGCCTGCGGTGAGACCATTGAGCTGGATGGCAGGCAGTACTACAGCGTTTACTTCCCCAACACGCCGATCCCGGCCACAGGGCAGCTTTACCTGGTGCCGGTCGAGGACGCGGCCAAGGTTGATATCAGCGTCGAAGAGATGATGCAGATCTATATCTCGATGGGCAGCCTTTCGGCCGAGACTCTTGCTGGTGTGAAGCTTGAATACGCCGCGCTGGACCCGCAGCAGATGTCAGAACTGCCACGCCTACCAGATTCCGCGCCGGGTGCCGCTGATGAGAGCCAGTCAGCGACAGGCAGCAGTGCTCAGTCCTCGCCGTAGCCGCCGCCGCCGGGCGTCTCAATGCACAGACCTTCGTTTCGCTGCAGCCGTCTACTGAAGGTGCCGGGCAACAGCTGGGGTTTCAAGCCGCTGCGAATCAGCAGATTGCGCCCTGGCCTTCCACTGGAGCCTCCCTGTGTACCTGGCGGGCCGCTGCTGCGCCGCTGGCTGAGCATGGTCACATCGCTATCCGCCAGGAACTCCAGCTCGCGGACAAGCCCGTCGCCGCCACGCAGCCGGCCGCGACCACCGGATCCGCGCCGCAGCCCATAACGCCAGATGCGCATGGGATAGGCATGCTCGAGCGCTTCGATTGGCGTGTTGAGCGAGTTGGTCATGTGCGAATGACGGACCGAAAGGCCCGCGGATGCCGCGCTGGCGCCATGGCCGCCGCCGGCAGTCTCGTAATAGGCATAGGGCGCGCGCTCGCCGAAACGTAAGTCGATGCCGCCGGCGGTGAGGTTGTTCATGCTGCCCTGGCTGCAGGCGACGGCCTGCCCGGGCTGGAGGATGCCCCAGGCCTGCAGCAGCACGTCCACAATGCGCTGGCTGGTCTCAACATTACCCCCGGCCACGGCTGCCGGCGGGACAGCGTCCACGATGCTGCCCCTGCGGGTCAGGATGCGCACGTGCTCCAGCAGGCCGCTGGTGCAGGGCACCTCTGGTGGCAGCAGACAGCGCAGCAGATAGAACACTGCAGACTGCGTGATGGCGGCGACAGCATTCAGCGGTGCTGGAACCTGATCGTCGCTCTGGGTGAAATCAAACACCAGACCTTGCGGGTTGACCTGCAGGCGCAGTCGAATCCACACTGCGGAGTCTGGCAGCTCGAGGAAGTCCCTGGCCTCCACAACAGTCCGCGGCAGGCGCTGGATCAGCTCCAGCAGCGCAGTCGCGCTGTAGTGATACAGGGTTTCCAGAACAGCTTCGCTGAGAGCGCCGTCGGCGTCTGGCCCGCCCGACTCGCTGGCGCCGCTGCGCAGCTCAGCCAGTCGCAGCAGCCCCCGCTGCAGGCTAGCCAGCTGGGCCCGCAGGTCACCACGGCGCTCATCTGGTGTGCGGCTGTTGGCACAGATCAGGCTGAGCAGGTCTTCCTGCAGCACTCCGGCCCGGCAGAGCCAGACCGGAGGAATAACAAGACCTTCCTGCAGCAGTTCGCTGGAGAGCGGCAGGCTGCCACTGCTCATCCCGCCGACATCAGCATGGTGCGCCCGCACCGCCAGCAGCGCCCGCGGCTGCGAGGACCCGGGGGTGAAAAAGGGCGCCACGGCCGTGATGTCAGGCAGGTGGGTGCCACCTGCGAAGGGGTCGTTCACGAGTAGTACATCGCCGTCCCGAAGTTGCTCACCGCGCCGGCGGGCCGCATCAAGGACAGCGCTGACAGCCGTGCTCATGCTGCCCAGGTGCACCGGGATGTTGTTGCCCTGGGCCACCAGCCTGCCACGGCGGTCAAAGAGCGCGGCTGAAAAGTCCCGCCGTTCGCGGATGTTGGGGCTGTAGGCGCTGAGCTGCAGCACCTGGCCCATCTCTTCGCAGACGGCCTGGAGCTGGTCGGCATAGAGTGTCAGCTGGATCGCGTTCAGCTTCACCGGCGCAGCATAGCAGGCGCGGCCTCTATTTGCCGACGCAGAAGCTGGCGAAGATGCTGTTGACCACCGCGGCGCGGTCGCTGTGCTCATAGATCCCTTGCAACAGCTCGCGGGCGCGGTAAATATCCAGGCTGGCGGCGTCCATCGGTACTCCGCGCGCCAGCCCGGCAATCGCCGCTTCGAGCGAGCTTAGAGCCGCCTGGATCTGGCCTGCCTGACGCTGGTTGAAGCTGTCCAGCGCCGCCTCGCCAAGGCTGGCGACATGCTCGATCAGACGCTCGCGCAGTCGATCGAGACCGCGGCCACTGATTCCGCTGACGCAGAGCTGCGCGGATTCCACAGGCCAGTGGGGTAGGAGGTCGCAGCGTGTGATGACCTTAACGGCGGCTCCGCCGGCCAGCTCTGCCGGCAGCTCAGCCGGCGGCGCGTCGGCGGCGTTGACCCAGAGCAGCAGGTCAGCCGAGCGGGCCCAGTCCGCCGCCAGGCGCACACCGGCCGCCTCAATCGCGTCGGCTGTATCGCGATAGCCGGCGGTGTCCACCAGCTTCAGGCTGAGGCCCTGCTCCTCCAGGCCTGCGGTGATGTAATCACGTGTTGTGCCCGGCTGCGGCGCGGTGATGGAGCGTTCGTGCCCCAGCAGTGCGTTAAACAGCGTGCTCTTGCCCACATTGGGGGGGCCACAGATGGCAACGCTGATGCCGCTGCGCAGCGGAGCGCTGCGCTCTGACTGCCGCAGAGCCTCGCGCATTTCAGCTGCGAGCAGCTCAAGCTGGGCGTGCAGGCCGGCGCTTGTCAGCAGCGTTGACTGGTCAAGCGAAGCGTCAAGGTCGTCGGCCGCATAGTCATGGATAACCTCTATGCCTGCCAGCAGGCCGAGCAGGCGGGCGTTCCAGTCCTTCAGGCGCGCAGACGGCAGCCCGGCCAGTGCGGCGCTGGCCAGGCGCAGGGCGCTCTGGCTGCCGGCGTGGATCAGCTCATTTACCGCCTCGGCCTGGGTCAGATCCAGCTTTCCCGCCAGGCAGGCGCGATAGGTGAACTCCCCCGCCTCGGCCAGCCGTGCGCCGAGGCGCAGGCAGGCCTGCACGGCGAGACGCAGCAACAGCGGGCTGCCATGCAGCTGCAGCTCGGCCATGTCCTCGCCGGTGTAGCTGCGCGGGCCGGCCCAGAGTGTCAGAACGGCACGGTCCTCCTGCGGCTGCTGCGCCGGCTTTTCCAACCTTCGATTCTCAGCACCACCGGGCCCAGAATCCAGCAGCTTATCGAGATCAAGGCTGACCAGCTGTGCCAGGCGCGCTTCGGCCTGCAGCGTCGTGCCCGCAGCCAGCAGCTGCCGCGCCAGATCCCAGGCCTGCGGACCACTGAGGCGCAGCACGGCTATGGCGCTGGGGGCCAGCGCGCTGGCGGGGGCGACTATGGTGTCTGCTTCAAGGTAAGCCTGCACAGGCAGAAGGATACACACAGCAACGCAGGGCGCTCTTGCTCCCAGGCAGGGGCTTGCAGGCTCAGCACTACCTACGCCACACCTGATTTTGTCCAATCCTTAACCTTGCGGCGGCCGCGCCAAGGCATCATTGCTGCAGGGCGGCGCTACGCGCGGCCTGGGACTGGTTGTGCGCCCATGGAGGTCAGGCCTGGGAGGCCTTTGCAGGGGCGGGCGCAGGATCACCGGCCGCTGTGTCAAGCAGCGGCTGCAGGAGGTAGTGATGCTGACTAACCAGTGGCGGCCGCTGGCCGCACTTTTCCTCACGCTGCTTGCCCTGAGCCTGTGTGCCTGCGGCGGCGGCTCTTCAGTCATCCAGCCTGGGCCTGATGACGGGCAGAACCCGGGTGGAAACAACAACGGCGGCAACCCGCCGCGGACAACAGCCTCTCTCAGCGGCCAGCTGCGCCAGGACCCCCTGGCCCAGGTGAGCGCATCGCCGGGCGCCAGCATGAGCGGCGCGCAGGTATCCGTGCTGGCCGTGGACAGCGGCGAGGTGCAGGCAAGCACAACCACGGCCGTCGACGGCAGCTTCCGCTTCGCCAGCCTGCCGCCGGGTGACCATATGCTGCGTCTGAACTTCACCGGCCGCCTGGACAACGACGGCGACGGCAAGCCCGACAAGGTGGAGCTGCTGCAGAAAGTCGAGCTGGAGGCAGGACAGGACAGCGTCTTCAACTCGACCCTGAAGGATGTGGATGAAGACGACGACGGTGAGAGCGACGCCTATGAGATGCGCTGCGCAATCGGTGATGGCGAAGGCAACAGCGAAGAGCGCCTGCTGCGCCTGCTGCACCGCCTGCTCAAGCTGCTGGAAGACCGCGATGGCGATGGCAGCCTGATGGATGAGAATCCGGTGGCCGACGAAGATGGCGACTGCATGGCTGACAAGCCCGGCGGTGGCAATAGCGGCGGCTGGAATGGGAATACCCACGGCGGTGTGATTCGCGGTGAGATCAGCGCCATCGATGAGGAGAGCCTGACGGTCAACGATGTGACCTTCCTGATCACGGACGCCACACGCTGGAAGTCCCGCGGCCATGAGGACGGCGGCGCGCCGCGCTTTGACGTGGGCGATGAGGTGCGGGTGCGCGGCATGTGGAACGGAACGGAGTGGATCGCGCTGGAGGTCAAACTCAAGGACAAGAAGCACGATGACGACGACGATGACGACGATCCGGGTCATGGCGGCGGGAACGGCGGCCAGCTGCGCTTTGGCGGCGAGATTGCCGAGATCGGTGAAGACAGCCTGCTCATCGGCGAGCGCACAGTGCAGTTTGATGACCACACGAAGTGGTTCATCGAGCGCCATCTGGTGGATGGCGTCGACAGCTTCAGCCTTGGCGATTTCGTGTTTGTCAAAGCCAAGGAGCGCGATGGCGTCATTCTGGCGCAGAAGGTCATCCTGATCAGCCATGGTGATGGCGATGGCGGCGGTGGCGGCGGAGACGATGACCCGGTTGAGGAGAATCTGAGCGGGGAGGTGGAGTTCATTGACTCTGCCAGCATCAGTGTGAACGGCAGGCTAGTCGCGCTGAACGCGGAGACTGTGCTTTTCGTTGACGGCGCCCCGAGCACAGCCTGGGAACTGGTGACAGTCGGTGACCTGGTTGAGATACTGGCGCTGGTGGATGGCGAGAGCTGGACCGCGCTGAAGGTCAAGCTGCTGGAGGACCGCGACGCCCCGCCTGACACGCTGACGGTGACGGGCGAGATTGAGTCGCTCAGCCTGAGCAGCATCACGGTCCAGGGACAGGAGTTTATTGTCGGCACCGAGACCGAGATCCTGCTGGCTGACGGCAGCGCGGGCAGCATAGAGCTGTTGCTGCTGGGGGACACAGTCGAGGTTCAGGCCGTCGAGGATGGTGAAGGCTGGCTGGCTCTGCGCATCGCCGTTCAGAGCGATCCGGGCGGAGGTGTTGAGCTCTAGCCGGCTGCCAGGTGCTTGCCGCAGTGAAAACGCTATCAGGTCTGCTGGAACAGCATGGGCCGCCGCAAGGCGGCCCTGTTCTTTACTTTCCGCCCGGCTGGCTCTCAGATTCTCCGCCGTGCCCCGATGTTGCCGCGGGATCGGCATTTGCATCGCCAGTCGCCTCGGAGCTTGTCAGCTTCCTGCGGGTCACGTAGGCATCCGGGTGGCCCAGGGTCTCAAGCTGGCGCATGAAGCCCTCGGCCTCCGCATAATTGCGTGTGGTCATCACGCGCAGCATGTAGATGTCAGTGTGGACCAGCTCGCAGGTGTAACCGGCAAAGATCAGCTGCTGCATGGCCATTCTGGCCTGCTGCTCGGTATCGTAGAAACCGGCGTAGACCATATACATGTACTGCGTCGACTGGCCTTCCTGCGAAATGTCGGCCACCATGCTGTCCGTCGTCTGCTCCGCCGGATCTGTGTCAGCTTCCGGGGCGCTTGATGCAGGCTTGTCCGTCTGCCCTGGCGCCGGATCCGGCACCGGCGAACTGTCTGCCTGCTGCTGATCAGTTGCCTCTGCACCTGTTACAACCGGCTGGACAGCCGGCTGCTTCGTCTCGCCTGCGGGCTTGTCACAGGACGCCAAAAGCAGGCCGCAAAGCAGACTGCCGGCCGTGAGCCAGAGGAAGGCGGCTGATGTCTTGGTTGTCTTCATGCGTCCTGCGCAGGCTGAGCCTGCGGCTGCAGCCACTATACGTTGCGGCGGTACTCACCGCCCACCTCATACAGTGCGTGCGTGATCTGGCCCAGGCTGCAGTGCTGCACAGCCGCCATCAGGCCGGCAAAGATGTTGCCGCCCGACAGGCAGGTTTCCTGCAGGGCTCGCAGCGCAGCCGGGGCCTGCGCCGCATGCTCGCTGTGGAAACGCTCCAGGCGCGCGATGCAGCTCTCTTTCTCTTCCTTACTGGCACGTGCGAGCTCGATCTCCTTGGCGGCGCTGGCCTCGCCACGGTTCTTCGGCAGGAAGGTGTTCACGCCGATGATGGGCAGGCGGCCATTGTGCTTCAGGGTTTCATACTTCAGGCTGTCGTCCTGGATCTGGCTGCGCTGATACTGGCGCTCCATCGCGCCCAGCACGCCGCCGCGCTCAGTGAGACGGTCGAACTCCTTCAGCACCGCTTCCTCAACCAGGTCGGTCAGCTCCTCCACGATGAAGCTGCCCTGCGCCGCGTTCTCACAGAAAGTCAGGCCGAACTCGCGGTTGATGATGAGCTGGATCGCCATTGCCCGGCGCACGCTTTCCTCGGTAGGGGTGGTGATGGCCTCGTCATAGGCGTTGGTATGCAGTGACTGGGCGTTGTCGAAGGTAGCCAGCAGGGCCTGCAGGGTGGTTCGGATATCGTTGAACTCGATCTCCATCGCGTGCAGGCTGCGTCCGGAGGTCTGGATGTGGTACTTCAGCATCTGGCTGCGGGCCTTCGCGCCATACAGACGGCCCATGGCGATGGCCCAGATGCGCCGGGCCACGCGGCCGATGACGCTGTACTCCGGGTCCATGCCGTTGCTGAAGAAAAAGGACAGGTTCGGGGCGAAGTCGTCGATCTGCATCCCGCGCGAGCGGTAGTACTCGACATAGGTGAAACCGTTGGCCAGGGTGTAGGCGAGCTGGTGGATCGGGTTGGCGCCGGCTTCCGCGATGTGGTAGCCGCTGATGGAGACGCTGTAGAAATTGCGGACGCTGTGCTCAATGAAGAACTGCTGCACATCGCCCATCATTTTCAGCGCGAACTCGATGCTGAATATGCAGGTGTTCTGGCCCTGGTCTTCCTTGAGGATGTCGGCCTGGACGGTGCCCCGGACCTGCGAGAGGGTCTCCGCGCTGATGCGGCTGTACTCCTCATCACTAAGCAGCGCGCGAACGTCTTCCCAGCGGGCGTCGCGCAGGCGGTCGGGCTGCAGTTCCTGCTCCGGCGTGATATCAAGGCGGCCGGCCCCGCGCAGGAAGCGGCGGCACTGCTGGCGGACAGCCGTGTTCATGAAGAAGGCCAGCACCGTCGGCGCGGGACCGTTGATGGTCATGGACACGCTGGTCTTGGGGTCGCAGAGGTCAAAACCGCTGTAAAGCTGCTCGGCTTCCTCGACTGTGAAGATGGACACGCCGGATTCGCCGATCTTGCCATAGATGTCGGGGCGCCAGCCCGGCTCTTCGCCATAAAGGGTGATCGAGTCAAAGGCGGTGGACAGCCGCGCGGCCGGCTGGCCGTCTGCCAGGTAGTGGAAGCGGCGGTTGGTGCGCTCGGAGGGCCCTTCGCCGGCAAACATGCGGGTCGGGTCCTCGGCCTGGCGGCGGAAGGGGAAGGTGCCGGCCGTGAAGGGAAACTCGCCGGGCACGTTTTCGACGAGGCGCCAGAAGAGGCGGTTCCCGGCGCCGTGATAGCGCGGGCGGGCCACCTTGCGCAGCTGCAGCTCTGACAGGGTTTCGTGATAGTTGGCCACGCAGATTTCGCGATCGCGAACCGTATAGCAGAACTGCTCAGACTGGTAGTTCTGCTCCCACTTGTCGTAGTCCTGCAGCATGCGCAGGCAATGGGGATGCAGACGTGTGCGTAGCTCGTTGTACTGCTTCTGCAGGTCCTGCAGTGGAGTTGTCGCCGAAGGCTCCCCCGCAGGATAGGCCTCCCAGGTCTCATTGCCCTGGCCGCCGAGAAGCTCGATGCTGCGCTGCAGGGCGTCCATGTCGTTGGCGATATCGCGCTGCTCGCGGGCCCAGATGTGGTAGTCCCTTACGGCAGTGCTGATCTCGCTGAGATAGCGCTCTCTTCCGGGCGGAATAACATACTGCTTGTGGTTGGTGACGCGCTCGTCGCCAGCCTCATAGCGGCTGTCCCAGCCGATGTCGTACTTTGTGTTGATGATGCGAATCAGGTGGGCGTAGAGGGCATTCACGCCGCTGTCGTTAAACACCGCCGCATTTGTGCCAAAGACCGGCAGCTTGCCTGCGCCGCTGGCGCCGGCGTCGATCTGGTTGCGCATGTACTGCTTGCGCACGTCACGCAGCGCGTCCTCGCTGCCGCGGCGGCTGAACTTGTTGATCGCTACAAGATCGGCATAGTCCAGCATCTCAATCTTCTCAAGCTGGCTGGGCGCTCCGTACTCGGCGGTCATCACATACAGCGCGACGCCGGCGAAATCGGTTACCGCGCTGTCGCCCTGGCCAATACCGGCGGTCTCGACAATCACCAGGTCAAAGCCGGCGGACTTGACCACCTCCAGCACGTCCTTGATCGATTCGTTAACCTCGTCGCCACTGCCGCGTGTAGCCAGCGAGCGCATGTATGCGCGGGGGTTCTTGATGCTGTTGAAGCGAATACGGTCACCCAGCAGGGCGCCGCCGGTGCGGCGGCGGGTGGGATCGACACTTATGACGGCCACGCGCTTGTCCGGGAAGTCATAAAGGAAGCGCCGGGCCAGTTCGTCGGTGATGCTGCTCTTGCCCGCGCCGCCAGGACCTGTGATGCCCAGTACCGGCACGCTGTGACCAGGGGACAGGGGCGCTGCGGCTGGCTCAGAACTGCCGGCTCCCGGGAGCGGGGGAAGCAGGCCAGCGCCTGCCATGGCCGGGACGCGCTTCTTCATCTCGGCCAGCGTAATTGCCCGGGCCAGCGGCAGCCAGGAGCTGCGCGACTGCGGGTTCAGCTCCAGGGCGGTCTGGTCATAGTCGCAGCCCTGCAGCACTGTGTTGATCATGCCCTGCAGGCCCAGTTCGCGCCCGTCCTCAGGGCTGAAGATACGGTTGATGCCACGGCTGTGCAGCAGCTCGATCTCACGCGGGATGATTACACCGCCGCCGCCGCCGTAGATTCTGATGTGCTGGCAGCCGCGCTCATCAAGCATTTCCCGCATGTAGGTGAAGTACTCAACATGCCCGCCCTGATAACTGGAGACGCAGATCCCCTGGGCGTCTTCCTGCACCGCGGCGTCCACGACCTCCTGCACAGAGCGGTTGTGGCCCAGGTGGATCACCTCGGCTCCGCTGGCCTGCAGGATGCGCCGCATTATGTTGATTGCCGCATCGTGGCCGTCAAAAAGCGCGGCGGCTGTGACGATGCGGATATGGTGCTGTGCGTCGTAAACGTCCTTTTGCATATAAACCCCGGGCGCCAGGCTGCGCCTTCAGCCCATGACTATTATCCGACATATCCCGGGCAGCCGGTCCTTCTGGCTTGCCAGATCCCGGCCTAGCCTGTAATCTGGCCCGCGGCCCCAGGCCGATGTGCAGATCTGATATGCCTTAAAGCAACGATCTAGGACCAGAAGAAGTAATGCAGCGCCTGTTGGAGGGCAACTGGCGCTACCGCAGCGACCGGATGACGCGGCCCAACCAGGGCGCGAAGAGCCGCCTTGAGACCGCGACGGCACAGCACCCGATGGCCGCAGTGCTGACCTGCAGTGACTCGCGTCTGATCATGGAGAGCATCTTTGACTGCGGTGTCGGCAACCTGTTTGTATGCCGTATTGCCGGCAACTTCGCAGACGATTCTGTCGTCGGCAGTCTGGAGTTCGCGGTGCAGGAACTGGGTGTCAGGCTCCTGCTGGTGGTGGGCCATGAACGCTGCGGGGCGATCACAGCGGCTTTGAATGATGTCAGGCCGCCAGGCCAGATCGAGCGCCTCGTGGCTTATGCCCGGCCAGCGGTTGAACTGGCACGCGGGCGGCCGGGAGAATTGCTGGACAATGCTGTACGAGCCAATATTGAGCTGACCGTACAGGCACTGCGCGAAGCCAAGCCCGTGTTGAGCAGCAGCTACGACTCCGGCTCCATTGTTATCCGGGGGGCTTACTACCACCTGGTGAGCGGCGAAATCGAGATCATGCACTTCTAGGCTGCGCCGGCCCTGAGCTGCTGGGCGCGCTCAATTGCTTCGCCCAGGCCGGGCATGAACTCCAGTTCGCCCTCAGAGTGTTCCAGGTGCGCCCGCTCAAACAGCCTGCGCGGCTGCTCCTGCACTCCAACAAAAATCACTGCGGTGCCATTGGCCGACAGGTCGTCCAGCGCGTTCTCTAGATTAATCAATCCTGTGACATCCATGACCGGTACGCGCCGCATATCGATTATCAAAACGTCTACACTGCTGGCGATGGCCCGCAGGGTCTGCATGGCCTTGCTGGCGGCGCCAAAAAAGAGCGGGCCGGCGATCTCATAAAGCAGCACGCCGGGCGGCAGAGGCGCCTTCAGGGCCGGATGCGATTCGTCCACAAAGCCGGCATCGCTGATTTCGACCATCCGCCGGATGAACAGCAGGGCTGCCAGCACAATACCCGCGCTGACGGCAATCACCATGTCGAAGATTACGGTAAGCGCGAAGCAGCTGAGCATGACCATCACGTCGCTTCTGGGGGCGACGCGAGCGATGTGTACAAAGCTGTGCAGGTCGCTCATGTTCCAGGCGACCATCAGCAGCAGTGCCGCAAAGGCTGACATCGGGATGTATGAAAGCAGCGGGGCCAGGGCCAGCATGGCCACGAGAATGAAGAGCGAATGGACAAAGGCCGCGACTGGCGAGACCGCACCGGCACGGATGTTGGTCGCCGTGCGGGCCAGTGCGCCGGTGGCGGCAAAGCCGCCGAAGAATGGCGCTGCGATGTTCGCCGCTCCCTGGGCCAGCAGTTCGCCATCCGGGTTGTGCCGTGTGCCGGCCATGCCGTCCGCGATGGTGGCCGAAAGCAGGGACTCGATAGCCCCCAGCATGGCGATGGCAAAGGCTGATGGCAGCATGTTCCTGATGGCGGCAAAGTCGATTCCGCCGTCTACGCTCTCACTGGCCCAGGGGAACTGGGGCAGCGGCAGCACTCGCGGGATGCCGGCCATGCTCTGCCCGTCAAGCAGATAGCTGAAGCTGTTGCCGATGGTGTGAAGTTCCAGCCCGGGCATAAAGCGCTGCAAGAGCCAGGCTGCGAGGCTGGCAAGCACCAGGGCGACCAGCGGCGAGGGAACGCGGCGGTTCAGTCGCGGCCAGAAGATCAGCACCAGCAGGGTCAGGATCCCGAGCGCAAGCTCCTGCCAGCGCAGACTGGGCAGAGCCTGCCAAAGCGCGGCGACGCGCTCGAGAAAGTGCTCCGGCATATGGCTGATGCTGAGGCCCAGCAGGTCCTTCAACTGCAGGATGGCGATGACCGTGGCAATGCCAATGGTGAAGCCAGTGGTTACAGGCGTCGGGATGTACTGGATCAGGCGGCCGAAGCGGAACAGGCCCAGCAGGACAAGCAGGATGCCGGCCATGAAAGTGGCAAGCAGCAGGCCCTGCAGCCCGTAGCGGGCAACCAGCGGAGCCAGGATCACCACAAAGGCGGCCGTGGGCCCCGTGACCTGAGTTGCCGAGCCCGAGAAGATCGCGGCCAGTCCGCCCCCGAAGATCGCCGTGTACAGGCCGTACTGCGGCGGAATCCCGACGGCGATTGCCAGGGCCATGGATAGCGGCAGGGCAACTATGCCGACGGTCAGCCCGGCCAGAATGTCGCGCCTGAGCATTTCAGTGCTGTAGCCCGCGGCAATTCGTTCCCGTAGGGCGGTGAAAAGATGCAGCTCGGCTTTGGGAAACTGGGAGCTGAATTCCTGATAGCGCTGCTTGGCGCGGGTCAGGCGGCGTTTGATTTTCTTGAGCATTGGGTGGAGGCGCTCCCCGGCGCGAAACGCCGGCAGCCAGAGGATACACCTCATGGCGCAATAATGCGAGGATATGTCAAATGTTGCCAGGCTGTTCAACGGTTCTATCTGATACTATCGCTGGGGCGGGTTGACGGGAAGGGCTAGCAAGAGGGAGACATAGGATGCTGCGCGCCCTGTTCCTACTGATTGGCCTGCTCCTGCTGCTCTGGAGCACTGCCTTTGCTGCCGATGAAGTTGCGGCCGAGCCCGGCGCAGACGCTGCGGCTGCCGCTGATCCTGAGGCCAGCGGTGAAGGCGAAGCCGATGCAGCGGACACTGAAGCTGAAACAGCCCAGGCCGGCGAGGAAGAGCCCCTGATCAAGTGGTACGGCGAGAGCCCGCACTGGCAGGAAGGCCAGGAGTTCAGCGCAGTAATGAAGGCCCCCTTCATTGGTTCCCAGGAGTGCCTGTACTGCCACAAGGAGATGAAGAAGGGCTTCCTGGACACGGCCCACGCGCGCAGCCTGGCGGATCCGCTGCTGGCCCTGGACCGCCAGGGCTGCGAAAGCTGCCACGGGGCAGGCGGGGCGCATGCTGTTCTGCGCAGCCGGGCGGCGATCTTCGCCTTTGACTGGCAGGAGAGCGCGCAGCACAACGCGATTTGCCTGCGCTGCCATGACTGGCTGACCAGCCCTTTGGAGTGGGAGCGCACCGCGCACGGCAAGGCGGAACTGCGCTGTACCCAGTGCCATGACCCGCATCCGGATGAAGAGCAGAGCTACAGGTGGCTGCTCAGCACGCAGCAGGATCTGGGCTGCGTGCAGTGCCACCTTGATGTGGCGCAGGACTTTAGCCGCATGAGCCACCACCCCGTGCAGGTCAGCATGGCCAGCGACCCGGGGGCGAAGGCGCTGCACTGCACGGACTGCCATGATGTGCATGCCGGCTATGGCAGGTCAATGCTGGCCCGCCGCACGGCTTCGGAGACCTGCATCACCTGCCATGCGGACAAGGGCGGGCCCTTCCGCTTCGAGCACCTTGCCGCTGATGAGTCCATGTCCGACGGCTGCATGACCTGCCATGTCCAGCACGGCAGTGACAACGCCTGGCTGCACAGCGCCGACGGCCAGCAACTGTGCCTGCGCTGCCACACCGAGCACGCAACAGAGCACTATGAGCCTCTGACCTGCTGGACTGTCGGCTGTCACGAGAGCATCCACGGCAGCAACCGCAATCTGCTTTTCCTGGAGTTCTAAATGCCAAGCAAGAAACTAATGCGCGTTAAGAACCTGTTCCCGGTGTCCCTGGCGGTTGCGGCTTATCTTCTGGCACCCGGGCCGGCTGCGGCTGCTGAGAAAACTGTAGAGATCTACCTGGACGGCATTCCGACCGCCATCAGTGTGCCCGAGGATTTTGAGTTCTATTCCGTGGCGCGCGAGGACATCGGCGCGGGTAACCAGGACCTGCTGCGCCTTGCCGGACTGGATCAGGGCGGCAGCCTGGCCATGGGTTATGCCTACAGCGAGGAAGGCGATAACAAGGTCGGCGCGGAGAAGTATGGGCAGTGGCCAAACGGCGTGGTGGTCAACAGCTACCGCATGACCAATGAGTACTCCCCCACGAACTGGCTGGACTTTGAGGGCCAGTATCTGGGCCCGGATGCCTGGAACCTGGAGCTGGATCACAGCAGCGCCTCCTGGAGCCTGGACAGCCAGAGCTTTGAGCGTGAAGGCTGGGTTTTTGGCGCGGATGATGATGTGGAGGACAACCCGGTGTTCACAGCTTCGCAGCGGCACCGCCAGCAGCACTGGCTGCGTCTGCGCCGCGGCAGCATGGAGGGCGGAAGCTGGGCGCTTGATCTGCGCAAGTACGATGTCGAGCGGCAGGACCCTGAGCTGGACGACCCGGCTTACCAGCCCAAGGATGTTTATCTGCGCAGCGGACGTCTGGAGCACCGCGGCCGCGAGCGCGGCTGGGCCTTTGAGCTGGGCGCGGAGTATGGCCAGTACGCCAGCAAGAACGCGCTGATGGATAACACCTACACCGATCTGGGCGCCGAGGCACTTTCGCAGCTCAGCCCCAGCCTGGCGCTTTCGCTTGATGCATCGCTGCGCAGTGTGGATGCCCGGGCGCAGGATGCCCAGGCGGCCTACACCAAGGCCGGGGCACGCCTGGACTGGGAACTTGGCGACTGCGTGGAAGTTGGCGCGGGCCTGCGGCTGCACAGCGAGGCAGATGATGTGGTGGCCAACTCCAACCTGCGCAGTTTCAGCGAGATGTCTGCGGACCTGCGCTACAGGCCGGACAGAGACTTCACGCTGGAAGCGCGACTGCGGCAGCGGGACTTTGAGCTGGAGCGGCTGAAGCTGGAGGACCAGGCCTTTGGAGAGCTTTACTCCGCAGACCCTCCGCCCACCCGCGATGAGCTTGAGGAATACAGGGAGGATGTGACCTCCAGCAGCAGCCGCTATGAGCTGGAGGCACGCTGGCGCATTAACTGCCGGCTCAGCCTGCACGCCGCCTATGGCGAAGAGAGCTTTGACAGCCTGCCGGGCTCCGCGGACATGGCCTCGGCCGAGTCTGCGGCACAGCTCAGCCGGATCAGCATGGCGGCCGGCAGCGCGCCGGATGAGCCCTTCCTGCCGGACCAGCGCAGCTGGGGTGACCTGCGCCTGGACTATGAAGTTCCCTGCGGCGGCCGCTTCAGCTTTGTCACCGGCCATAACGAAATGCGCAACGGTCCGCGCGCATCAGGGCATGAGCTCTCGCGCTACGCGCTGAACTACAGCGATGCGCTGGATGAGTGCCGCCGCTGGCAGGCCGGGGTAAGCCGGGTGGAAAGCAGCGTGGATCTGCCCCTGGACGAGCTGGACCAGAACGCCGAGAGCTGGAACTACTCCCTGAGCCTCTCCGGTGAGGAAGCCCGCCTGAACTACCGCCTCAGCTATGACCACCAGAGCACCAGCGGCTTCGCTGGCGGCGAATACGACGGCGTGGGCCTTGAACTGGGGCTGCGGCATTGCCCGCTCTACCTCAGCGGCTGGTGGCGCGAGCGCGGCAAGACCGGCTGGGGTGGACTGGCCGACTACGACGACTATGGTGTGAACCTGGGTTACCGCTGGGCCATCAACTAGCCCCCTGGCCGCCACTTCCCTGCGCCTTGGTATAAGTGTGCCTGTGAGTCATGAGCAGCAGCGCCGTCCCCTGCCTGAAGCGGTACTAGCCGCCAGTCCTGTCTGGGACGGGCTTGACGGCGGGAGCCTGATCGTCGCCTGTTCCGGCGGGGCTGACAGCGTTGGCCTGCTGCGGGCGGCGCATGCACTGCTCGTTGACCCGGTCTTCAGCAGCCGCTTCAACCAGGCCCCGCGACTTCTGACCTGGCACTACAACCACCGCGTACGGCCGGAAAGCGATGCAGACGAGGACTTTGTATCGCAGCTTGGCGCGCAGCTCGGTCTGGCCGGGATGGAGGAGGGAGCCCCTCTGCGCGAGCTGCATGAGCAGCAGGGCGGCAACCTGGAGGCCTTGATGCGCCGCGAGCGCTACAGGGCCCTGCTGGCCTGGATTGAAGAGCTGCGCCGCGAGCCGCAGCGTTTTGGCCCGGTCTGCGCAATGACCGCGCATCATCTGGGGGATCAGGCAGAGACAATTCTGCATCACCTGATCCGCGGCACGCATCTAAGCGGCATCCGTGGTATCCACCCGCTGCGCAACGACTGCATCCACCGCCCCTGGCTGCTGTTGCCGCCAGAGGAGATTCGCGAGTACCTGCGCGGCCTGGGACAGGAGTGGCGCGAAGATGCCGGCAATGCCGACATCAGCCTGACACGCAACCGCCTGCGCCATTCCGTGATACCTGAGTTGCTGCAGATAAACCCACGCGCCCGCGAGCACATCGCCCGCCTCGCCGGCACGGCGGAGCTGGCCGCCAGTGCGGTGGCCGAGGCCCTGCAGGAGCTGGAGGTAGAGATCTTCACCAGCCACGACCTGCAGCGCTGGCTGCCGCTGCTGGGCTGGCAGACGGCGGAGTACCAGCTGCACCGCTGCGAGAGTCCGGCCTTCGGCTCGGCGGACCTGCTGGCGCGCTATGCCTGGACCCAGCTGCGAAGCCTGCTTGGCAGCCTGGACAACGCCGACTGGAAGCAGATCGACGAATGGGCCCTGCAGCCGCAGCGCCGGCTGAGCCTCAAGGGCTGGCAGCTCAGGCTGCTGCATCCCAGCCTGCTGGCCTTCCAGGGCCCGGAGCAGAACCAGGCGCAGCCGCAGCAGGCTGAACTGCAGCCCGGCTCGCGCCTGCGGCTGGGCGGGCTGGAGATCAGCCTGCAGCCCTGCAGCAGCGAATTCTGGAGCGCGGAACGCAGCCGCCAGCGGCATCCCTGGGAGCGCATCCGCGACTGGGGCCAGGCACTCAGCAGCATCACCAGCTCACCGCCGCTGGGGCCGGCCTGGCACTGCTGCCTGCCACGCGAGACAGCCTTCCCGCTGCGCATCAGGACCGCGGGGCAGGGCGACCGCCTGCCCCTGGTGAATAGTGGCAGCAAGCTGCTAAGTGACATCTTCATCGATGCGAAGCTGCCGCGCTGTTTCAGGCCGGTCTGGCCAGTGCTCTGCGACAGCGCAGGCAATGCACTCTGGCTTCCCGGCCTGGCCGACGGAGCCGGCATGCGCATTGCGGATGGACAAAGTCCGGCATGGCTGCTCAGCCTGCGGGATATCTCAGCCCATGACCGCGCCTGAACAGGCTCAAAGGGTTGCAGTCAACGCAGAGCTTCAGCGCAGTAAAGATAAAGGGGCCGCCGAAGCGGCCCCTGTAACAGTCTTTAGTGTTCCTAGTTACCGGCGATAGTGTGGCCGTTCTTGTCCAGGAAGTTGCGGTTCAGGTCATCCTGGTTCACCGGGATGACAAAGTGCTCACCGCCGATAGGCAGGCCGATCTCGTCAACATCCGCCGGGTCGCAGGCCACGAATACACCATCGCCAAGGTTCTCCGGTATATTCGGGATGACGTACTCCCCGTTCGCGTCGGTATCGCCCATGCCAATTACTGTTGTGCGATCCGAGGCATAGACAATCACGGTGACTCCGGGGAAGGGCTCATCCGGGGCATCGGGGTTGCCGATCGGGTCCGGCCAGTCCTGGGTCAGGCGCGTGACGGTTCCACCGATTGTGTAGACCGTGCCGGTGATCGCCGTCGCCGTGAAGTTCACGTTGGTCTGGTCGGCGCCGGAGAGCGTGACATTGGCCGGGTTGGGGGCCATGGTGTAACCGCTCAGCGTAGCCGTCACGGTGTAGTCGCCGTCGACCACCGACGTGAAGGCGTAGCTGCCGTCGGCGATGGTCTGGGTGGTCTGGCCGCCCGGGTTGAGGGTCATCAGCACGCCGCCGACCGGGTCGGAGGCATCGCTGAGCACGAAGCCGCTGATGGTGTGCCCGGCGGGCGCGATCACCTGCAGGGTGGTGAAGTCGGTATCAGTAAGGCCCCCCGCGTCAGTCACACGGACGCTGACGGTCACCGGGCCGGCCAGGACATACTGCGTGGTCACGGTCGCTGTGCCGCCGGTGTCAGTCTCAAAGCTGCCGTTGCCGTCGAGGTCCCACTCATAGCCGGTGATACCTGTGTCGTCGGTACTGCCCGAGGCGTCAAAGGTCACATCAGTGCTGACTTCAACCGGGCTCGGGTTGGCGATGATGTCGGCCACCGGCGGGTTGTTGCTCACGGTGCCCACTGACATGGTCAGCGTGATGGAGGCCTGGCCTTCGCTGCTGCCTGTGATGTCATAGGGCGCCACAAAGTACTGGATCTGGTCGCCATCACCCAGGGTCAGCCCGGCCAGGGTATCGGTGAAGCGGTAACGCACCGGCCGGCGTGTATCCAAGTCATTGGGGGCGACACGGTCAATGGTCAGCGGCGACGAGCCATCGGAGGGGTTCGGCAGCAGCACAAAGTCGCTGTCACCCGGGGCCTTGCGGTACACGCGGTAACCATTGATCTTTTCGCCAAAGTGCACCGCGATGTTTGTCAGGTCCTGCACGCTGATCAGTCCATCGACATTGCCGTCAACGCGCGAACGGCGCCAGTTCTGGGCCGGGCTGCCTTCAACCGGGGGCTGGTCGTCCGCCGCGCCGCCGTCATCTTCGGGGTCGCCGGCGGGCCAGGCGGGGAAACCGCCGTGCAGGGAAGGATCGTCATAGCTGACGTTTAGGCCGAAGTTCTGGCCGATCGGGGTCAGGTCATTAACGGCCACGATGCCGTTCTGGTCATAGTCGCCGTTGGCCAGCTCCGTCCAGTCCAGCTCAATGCCGGTAGGCGGCAGGGGACCAAGTTCTCCGTCGGGGTCAATCACCGTCCCGCCAAGGTCAAAGACCTGATTCTGCGGTCCCAGGGGGGCCTGAGCGACGGCGCGCGACGGATCAACGCCGAGGCGCTCAAACTCCTGCTGGAGCAGGTTCTGCAGCTCAGACATGGATGGAGCAGCGCCTGTGAATCCGTCATTGCGTTCCAGGGTGCTGCTGTCGCCTCCGGAGCAGGAGGCCATCAGGGCCGCCAGAAAGAGCGCGGCAAGGAGGTTCACGAAGTTCAGCCGGTTTCGCATATCCATTTATACCAAGATTCTGCGTTTAGGTTCCCGGCGGCCATACTTTGTTCCAGCCTGGCGGCCAGGTATTAGTAGAGCGAAGGCTCGCCGGGCGGGCGGGTCTTCCAACGCTTCGGACCCCAGAGCCACTGGCTGGGGTCGTCGCGGATCACCTGCTCCAGGACACGGTTCATGCGGGTGAGCACCTCAACCAGAGCCGCATCCTTGTCCTCCGGCAGCCCGGCGGCCTCGTTGATTTCAAAGGCCAGTCTGGCCTTGAAGCGCAGGCGGCCCGGGCCGATGCGGTCGCAGTAGCAGAGCACCAGCGGGCAGCCTGTGCGCAGCGCCAGAGCTCCAGGCCCGGCCGGTGTACTGGACATGATGCCGGCAAAGGGGGCGAAGGTGCCGGCGCGGCCGCCGTTCTGGTCCGCCAGCAGGCCCAGGATAGAGCCCTCTGCCAGCGCCCGCAGGATGCCGGCGTTCGCCTTGGGACCGCTGTAGATGTTCTTAATGCCGTACTTGCTGCGCCAGGGGAAGGCTAGGTTGGTGAAGAAGTCGTCGCTTTGCTGCTTGCCTACTGCGTAAAGCGTGCCGATGTTGGAGCTGATGAAAGCGCCAATGGCTTCCCAGTTACCGTAGTGCATGCTCAGGGCGATTACGCCTGTGCCGCGGCGGCGGGCCTCTTCCATGGCCTCGCGCATGACTGTCGAGCCATCGTCCTCGACGATCATCGCCAGGCCCTTCTCCTTCTCCAGCAGGCCCAGGCGCATGAACTCGATCACGGTATAGCCCAGGTTGATCGCGGCGCGGCGGGCGAAGTCCCTACGCTGCGCCGCCGCCTCGGGCTGGCCCAGCGGGTCATTGCGGAAGAAGAGCCGCATGTTCTTGTCGCAGTTTCGGCGCCAGTTGGGCATGGTCCACCAGGCCAGCAGGGCCAGATTGCGTCCAATCCCGTAGGCCGCCTGCTCAGGCAGGATGCGCACAAGCGCGAGCAGCAGGTAGGTCAAGCCATGAATGAGGCTGTTGCGGATTGCGATTGCTGGAGGGGCCTTGGCCACGCGCTAATTGTAGAGGGGAAAGCAGCAGCCTGGCCATGACAGCTTGGCAACTTGTTCGGGCTATACTGCTGGCTTGCAACAGACCAGCCCGGAGATTCCTGACGGAAGCGTTGCTGCGACCGCAGCCGCAAGGCCCCTGCCGGCCTGGATACCGCTGCTTTGCGCGCTGCTGGTAATCGGCCCTTACTGGGGCCTGGCGGCCCTCAGTGGCAGCAGCAGCCTGGAAAGCGGGCAGTTTGAGCTGCCGCCGCCTGAAATGCTGCTGTATCAGGCGCTGGGGCTATTCGTGGTCTTTGGCGGACTGTCCGTCCTGCTGCACGTATTCGCCTGCCGCCGGCCGCTGAAGGACTTCAACCAGGGCGAGGGCAGCCTGCTGCGCGACCTGCTTGAAGGCGTGGGCGTCTTTGCCCTGCTGATGATGGCGGTCATGGCCGTTAACCTGCTGCTGATGCTTCTGCGCGGGGAGACCTATGTTTCGGGCGCAGTTTCCGAGATCGCCAGGGCGCTGGCCTCCAGCCCGCTGTATATGGCGGTGTTTCTGGGGCCGGTAGTCTGGCTGCAGGCAGCGGTTCTGGAGGAGCTCAGCCGCAGCTTCCTGCTGCTGCGTCTCTGGCAGGCCTTTCCAGCCAGTCCGCAACTTCCGGCGGTGCTGCTCTCTTCAATCCTCTTCGGTCTGGCGCATATCTACCAGGGCTGGGAGGCGGTGCCGGCGATAACGGCTATCGGCCTGATACTGGGACTCTATTTTCAGCGCCGCCGCCGCCTGCTGCCGCTGGTGATCGCCCACGGCCTCTTCGATACCACCGTGATGCTGATCGCTACCTATTTTCCGGAGATGCTGAAAGCAGGCGCCTGACAGAGGGGTGTAAAATCGCAGTGGCGTTGAGGAGCGCTGAAGGCGGGAGATGACAGGCATTGGTGGGGCATGGCGCCCCGGTCAGAGGCAGGCTTTCCGGCTGGCTGCAGCTGCGGCTCTGCTTGGCTTTGGCTTTGCCATCCTGCTGCTCATGGCTCTGCCGGCTGTGGCCCTCGCCGCGCCTGACCGTCTTGATGATGAGATTCCGGATGCCGCGCCCAGCGAAGCCGACGGCCTTTCCGCCAGCTATGGCTTTTCCAGCCTCAGTCTGGACGGTCCGCAGAACAGCGAATCAACCTGGCACAACTACTTCAAGTTCCGTTACCAGTTTGGCGATGACATCGGCCTGCGGCTGTTCTACAACACGCATGACCTGGCCGGCGGACACGGCCTGTTATCCCCGGTCTTTGATGCCCAGGACCAGGCCAGCGCTTATGGCTTTGACCTCAGCATGAACATGCTGAATGTGCCCAGCAAGTCGGCCAAGGAATCAGCCAACAAGGCCTTCGAGGCCGGCAGCGCCTTTAACATCGGCGTCAGCGGCAAGGTCATGAACATGGACGCCGGGGCAATCGGCCAGAGCGATTCGCAGATTTCGGCCTATCTGGCCTATACCACCGATCTCACCGAGAAGATGCGGGCGCATACCTACTTCAGCACAGGGCGTATCTCGGGCGACAGCCACAGCGGCTCAGTGAACCGTGTCGGCGCCGGCCTGGACTATGTGCTGCAGCGTGGGCGCCACCCCCTGGTGCTGATGGCCAATGGCCTGCTGGACATCTATAACTTCCGCCAGCCCAGTTTCAATACAGCGCGCATCAGCCGCTTTGACATCGGCCTGCGCTACAAGATCCGCCGCGGGCTGTATGCCAGCGCGGGCCTGCAGACTCTTAACGACAGCGAGAACGATGCTTCCGGCTCCGGGATCTTCGCCGGACTGAACTATGTCGACGAGGCGCAGGACTGGAGCAGCACAGGCAAACCCCTGCCTGTGCTGCCGCCGCCCCCGCCGCCTGCCGAGCCGGCACCGGCGGACCCCAATGCCCAGCAGCCGGTGGCGCCCCCGCCGGCGCAGCCGCAGGCCGATGCCGGAGCGGCTGTCGAAGTCCTGCAGGCACCGCTGATGGCCTCAAACCAGACGCCCCAGCAAAGCAGAACTGAACAGGCGCAGCGCCAGGCCGCGGGGACGCGCAGCGCCAGTGGACTTGACACAAGCCAGGAGGCGCGCGATGCCCACAGCGGCATCAGCGATCCGGGCGCCGAGCAGCCGGCCTACACAGATGCGGCGATGCTGGACAGCGGCCTGGCCGAGAAAGTCGATGGCGGCGCCTACTTCTATGACCCGGAGCTGGCAGCCCTGAATGCCAGTGCGCTAAGCAGCCTTGGCGAGGCGACTGCGCAGGCTGGCCAGGATGCAACAGCCGGGCGGCCGCAGGGCGCGCTTGTCGCTGAGATTGTCGATCCCAGTGGTGTGGCGGTACCGGCCTTCCCACTGAGCGAACCGCAGGCAACACGGGCCACGGCCAGCATGGTCCGCCCGCCGGCCGGCGCGGCTCCCAGTGGCCGCAACCGCGAGCGCCAGCTGGCGCAGAAGCAGGCGCCGGAGCACAAAGCAAGCCAGAAGGGCAGGGCTGGTGCAAGGGCTGAACAACGGGATACTTCCGGGCCTTTTGGTCTGAGCCCGCAGGAGGCGGACGAGCTGGGTCTGCTGCTCGCGGCCAACCGGGCGAACAGCAGCGACGACGGCTCGGTAATGGTGCTGCAGCGCAGCGCAGTGCTGGGCCCAGACTTTGGCGGCGGACTGGACTGGCCCCTGACCAGTGAAGCGCATATTGAGGTACTGGAGGGCGGCTGGGTCTCCTACTGCAACTTCTCCGCGGAGGAGTAATGCAGCAGCAGGGCCGCCGACTGCTCTTCCCCCTTCTCCTTGCAGCAAGCCTGCTGCTTTGTGCCCTCCTGCCTTTACCGCCGGCGGACAGCGCTGAGACCGACTGGCAGAACTGCCTGGCCTGCCACCCTGACTACACCAGCGCTTTGCCACCACTGAGCGCGCTGCGGCAGGCTAACCTCGGCGAGCTGCCCGGTAAGGCCTGCCTTGAATGTCACGACCTGGCCTTTATCAGCCTGCCGCGACCGGACTGGACTCACCCGGTGCGTCCCGTCGGTTCACACCTGGCCTGCACGCAGTGCCACATCGCGGTCCCGCATGGTGCTGGCAGCCCGCCGCCGATGCCTACGGGTGACTACGGCCAGGGCTGTTATGACTGTCACCAGAATGTCCAGGGCCAGCTGTCACGCTACAGCCGGCACAACATGGACGCGCGGACGAGTTGCCGGACCTGCCATCCCGCGCACGAGGCGCTGAGGGCCGGGCTGCCGCTGAGCCTGTTGCCGCGGAGGATCCAGCGCGGCTGGAGCGCGGTTTACGACTATGAGCGCAGTAATGCCTTCTGCCTGGCCTGCCATGGCGAAAGCGAGCTCTTCAACAGCCTCAGCCAGGGCTTCGTGACCATCAACACAGAGAACTACCACGAGCGCCACGTCAAACGCGGCCAGGCACTGTGCATGGACTGCCATGAGCCTCACGGCAGCCAGCGTGCCTCGCTGCTGCGCAGCCGGCTGCCTGGAGGCGACTCGCTGAGCTTTGTGGAAGAGGCGAGGGGAGCCAACTGCACCACCTATTGCCATGGAGTGGACCACCGCAGTGTGCAGTACATCAACCGGCCTTACTAAGAGCTCAGTTGGTGAATAGCCAGATGGGCTGAAAGCAGGCAAGAAGAAAAAAAGCGGGCCGGTGGAACACCGGCCCTTAAAGTCCCACGGGTGGTGAAGAAGCTTGTTTATCTTGCCTACGGCAAGGGTTCCCACCCTGTCTGATTGGTTAGCAGTTTTTCAGTGGAGCCGCCGGGCATGCGCCTAGCGGATCTCGATTCCGACACGGTTGCCAAACTCACGGTCGCCCATCTCCACGCCGTCGCCGCCGTAGAAGTAGCTGATCGGCCGGCCGTTGTCGTCCAGCATTTCGAAGGACAGTGAGAGCGGTTCGCTGCCGTTGCTCTTCAACTTGAAGTTGAAGAGGTCGCCATAGGTAACCGGGGCCGCTTCAAGACTGCGCTGGAGCACCGTCACATTGAAGTCAATGTACTGACGCCCGTCGCCCAGCGAGATCGGCACCAGGAATGTGTCAGGAGCCAGGAGGAATCCTTCAGCGAAGGTACCCCAGATTCCGTCGGGTTCATCCTTAGCGCCACCTATGGAACCCACATTGAAGCTCTTGGGCTCATAGCTGAAGCTCTCAGGCATGACGACTCTGACGCTTGACATCTGTTGCATGGGTGACTTCAGATCCAGGGCCTTGACCACCACTGTGAACACCTGTCCGCTGTCCGCGCTGACCTCCTCGATCTCGCGGGCATTCTGGCTCAGGCACTCACTGGGCGGGCCGAACTCCAGGTCCTTGTTCAGGGCCATCACGCGGTAGCTGGCATCCTCGACGTACTGAGCGCCGAAGGTGTAGCTGAAGCGGACGGTCTCACCCGGCGGCACCTGCTGGTCGCCCAGCAGAAGCTGCCCGACGGTAATCCAGGCCTCGGTTCCCGGCTCGCGCATTTCGATCTGATAGGCGAAGAGCTCAGAGCTGAAGTTCATGCCGATGGCCGTAACATCCTGGACATTGATCAGGCCGTTGGAGTCGGTATCGACGTGGCGGCTGGAGTCCCCGATGCCGTTCTCGACGCGCTCCAGATAATGGAGGCCGATCGGGCTGAGGTCCATGACACTGACCACGCCGTCCTGGTTGGTATCACCCGGGTTTGTGTAATCCCAGGAGAGCACCCAGTTGCCGTTACTGTCCTGCCGTAAGTCAAGGTTCTTTGCGCGCTGCTCAGGGGCTTCCCCCGGGGCAGAGCTGATGGCACGCCCGGGTCCCCGCTCCGTGAGCGTGAAGCTCAGCAGTGGGGTTCCTGGCGTGAGGGTGACCTGGCCGGCCTCACCGCTTCCACCAGCGTCGACCGCGACAGCACCAAACTGGATGGTGTTGCCATCGATCTGACCGGCAAGGGTCAGTGCGGCGCTTGACGGCGAATCCTGTCCGGCAGAATGAGTGCCCGCATTGCCGGTTGCCGCAACAGGTTCGTTGCCGCCGCCGGAAACGCCAAGCTCAGATCCACCCGCAGTCTCGTCGCTGGCCGGCGCTGAGCCCAGCAGTGAGGCGGCGTTGGTCGGGGTATATGTATCCCCGTCAAAGCCGACTTCCAGGAAAAGCTGATCCAGCTCTTCCCTGAAATCCTCACCGGCTGTCAGGGTTACTTCGTAGCCCTGCTCAGCGCGAGTTACCGATACGTCAATGTTCTGTGCTGCCGACTGAGGAGTAGGACCCAGCGCCTCGACCGTGATCTTAGGCAGATCCCCCATTCCATTGGCGCCCCCCAGACTGGCGTAACCCTTGGTGCATCCCGCAGCGGACATGACAAGCACGCCCAGTGCGGCGAAGCCCATACATCCGTGTAACAGCTTCGATCCCGTGGTCATCCGTGACCCCCTTGAGCCTGGAGAGAAGCACTTCTCCCAGGCCGTATTTATGCCGCGATAGTCTAACGTCTATATGTGGAAAAGAGTGATTGCCTTGGTTAACATTCACTTAAGCTTAGATTTAGCCCAGCGGTGCTGAAGGCTGATCAGCACTTGCATCAGATGAGTACAAGGATAGGGGCGATCTGCTATGCAATACACTTAAGACACACATTGAAAACACGGCCCTGAAGAAGGAATTGTGCATTTCAGTTACTGAGCAGCCCGAGCAGCTTCGACGCTGATAGCATGTAGTTGTGAAGCGCAGGTACAGTCCTTCAGCAGCAGCGCCAGGCCCGCGCGCGCTATACAGCAGCAATGCGGGCGAGCCCTCGCACGCTTACCGGCCGGCGCTGGAGGAGGCCCCGGGCCGGGGCAGTGGGCGCTCCAGCCAGCGCGGCAGCCCGCTGAGCTGGTTTATTACCGCCCTGTGTCTGGTCAGCTACCTGGTTTTGAATGTTATGCACCCGCAGGAACTGCTTTATTACACCTTCAGCCCTGGAAACGGCCTGATGTGGCCGGGTCTGCTGAGCCATATGTTCCTGCACAACGGCCCGGCGCACCTCTTCTTCAACATGTTTCTGCTCTTCTCGATCGGCCGTCTGGTTGAGGAAGGCTACGGCAGCCTGCGCTTTGCGGCGGTCTACATCGTCAGCGGTCTGGTCGCGGCGCTGGCGCAGGCCAGCTTCAGCCCGGATGTGTTTTTGCTTGGCGCCAGCGGAGCCCTAGCCGGTATTCTGGCGGTCTTCGTACGCCACCTGCCTGGCGCTGAGTTACTGGTATTCGGGATCATACCGATGCCGGCCTGGGTCCTGGCCATACTCTGGATGGGCTACAACCTCTATGGAGCCTCGGCGGGCGAGGGAAACATCGCCTTCGTGGCCCATATAGCAGGATTTCTATGTGGTCTTATGCTCTCTTTCACTCTTGTTCCGCCACGCTGGGCCATGCGCAGGACCATCAGCAGGGGTCAGGGTTAAAGTCAGGTTAGGGACGATTATCCTATTGATTAAGAATCAGCCTGCCGATAAATCCTTTGCAATCTTCGCGGTTACTATCCACTCAGCTGTAGGTGCGGCGGTGCTGCATTCTTATAGTGCTGACGGGGGAAGAATGACCACGGGAAGAATAGAAAGGGTTGGGCCATGAGCATCGGCGAATTCGCAGAAACTCGATGGATCAGAATTTTCGGGCTGGGCCTCCTGGTGTGGCTCGTTCCGTTCGTCCTGAGCTTCTCCTTCTTCTGGCTTGAAGTCATGAACAGTGACTACTACGTCACCCTCATGCTGGGCATCGGCATGCTGGTGGCTGTGGCCTGCGCTGCGTTGCACCTGCCATTCACCCCTGCCGACAAGCGCTGGGAAGGCATTGCAATGGGGCTGATCTGGCTGCCGATGTGGATCGGGCTGCAGTGCATGGGCCTCTATCTGCTGCTCAATGTGGACATCTTGTCCTATATCCGGCAGGAAGCCTGGCAGGCCATCCATATCCCCGCGATCACAATCGTCGGCGGTCTGCTTGGCTATGCCCGGCAGCAGCAGATGGTCGCAGCCGAGCGGCGGGTCAAGGTGATCCACGGCAGCCTGCAGTAGGTTCACACTGGACGAGCCGTACACGGTCACTTGAGGCCGCCAGCCGCTACAGGCTCTGGGATCCTCAATAAGGCAAAGTAAGCCCTAACGCCTTTGCCGTTGTCAGAAAGCTGCCGTTCCAGGCCCGTCAAAGCGCGTACAGCCCCCTGCCATGGACTGTGAAGCCCTGACGCTCTCTGCGCGCTTTCTGGCAGCTTAGTGCTTGAGCGAGGCCTTCCCGCGGAGTCTCCGGCAAAGTTACATGGAAGCAGGCAAAGAAAAGGGGAGCCCCGTGGCTCCCCTTGTTGTTTCAGACTTTCGGAAGGCTGCTAGCCGCGGCCTTCAACCTTAATCGGCTTCTCTTCACTGACCTCAGCGGGGCCTTCAACAAACTCACCGAACTCGAGCTCGTCTCCGGCCTCGATCCTAGGCAGATCGCCCATGGGCCTGGGGGTCCAGAGCACATCCGGCAGCGGCTTCTCATGCACCTTCTTCTCGGCCTTGTCGCCGCCGCACTTGCCGCAGGAGTCCTCGCACTTGTTGCAGCCACAGCTGTCCTTCTTGCAGCACTTCTTCTTGCAGCCGCACTTGTCCTTCTTGCAGCACTTCTTTTCACAGCCGCACTTCTTTTCCTGGCAGCCGCACTTGTCTTCGCAGCACTTCTTGGCGCAGCAAAGTAGCTTGAACTCCTCACGCGGGAAGCAGGAGCTGTACTTCGCCTTGGTGCAGCACAGGGTGTACTGCTCCGGCGGGCAGCAGCAGGGGTCAATCTCCCAGGCGCCCTGGCGCGCGACAGGAGGAGTGACGCAGGAGCCTTCGGTCATGGGCAGTGGGTTGCCGCACTGGTCCACGCAGCAGATGCAGGGATCCTCTTCCTTGCAGCACTTCTTGCACTTCGGGCAGGGGTCGCCGCACTTGCCTGCGCAGGAAGTGCAGTTGCCGGCGGACTTCTCGGACCATTCCTGGACCACGTCGCCCGCAAAGGCAGCGCTGTAGGACAGCATCGCCGCAAGAGTTACGCAGGCACACAGCAGTGCCAGTCTCAGAGCCCCTCTCATCTCACCCTCCAATCAGGCTTAACCGGCCTGATACGGCATATAGCATGCCGCAGCTTATATGACAGAGTAATGATATCACGCCAGCTCTCATCTGTCCACAGTTTGTCAACGAAGGATGCGATGTTGATAAGTGGGTCAACCGGGCCTGTCCGCGGATGCAATGCCTCGCATTGTTGACAAAGCGGGCGCCAGCGCTATAATTCTCAGCCCCGCACAAGGCGTTGAGCATTTGCGCGCGGATACAATTCAGGCGGATATAAGAGACCATGGCTAACACTAAGTCGGCAAAGAAGCAGATCCTCATCAATGAGCGTAATCGCCAGCGTAACGTGCGCTACCGCACCCAGCTGAAGCATGCGCTGAAGAAGGCCCGCCTGGCCATCGCCGGCGGAGCTGATGCTGCTGCGGCGGAAGCTGCGGTCAGCGGCGCGGTCCGTCAGCTTTATGTCAGCGTGAGCAAGGGCATCCTGAAGAAGCAGAACGCGTCCCGCCGCGTGGGCCGCATCATGCTGGCCTATAACAAGGCCTTCAACGCTGCTTCCGCCTCTGCTTCGGCCTAGCCATCCGGCTGGAAGTACTCTATCTTCCAGCCCTGCGGCAGTGGCCGGGCCACAATCTCCCGGCCACTTGTGCTGAGATTTGCTGTGACTTCTACTGACTTGCTTCCATCTCCCAGCTGCAGCAGATACACCCCCCGGGCACTTGCTGCAACTAGCTTCGCATTTTCAGTTTGTGCGCCTGCATCACCAGGCAGGAACACCAGCTCAGAATCAACAGGCGGCATGGTTTGGCCAGCTGCGCCCCAGTAGACCTCTGCTTTCCTGCTACCGTGAGTAAGCAACAGTCCGACTACTCTTTTGCTGTCTGCGTCATCCACCCAGCTGCAGCCGCTCCAGCCAGGCAGATCCTCGCCGGGGCGAAGCTCTAAGTCCGCCTCATAGCCCAGCTGCAGATACAGCTCCTGCCGCAGATCATCGGCAGGTGGAGCTTCATCCAGCCAGACCAGGGCATGCAGACGATTGATGCCGCGGTAATGCAGGCCCGCGGCGAGGGTTTCAAGGTTGTGCTGGCGCTTCAGGCCACTGGCTTGCACCAGCAGCAGGCTGCGCCCATTAGCTGTCCGGATCAAGGTGCCATAGGAGCCGGGAAGCGCAAAAGAGACAAGCTGCGGCTGTGGAACCAGGCACCAGTAGAGCAGGCCAAAAAGCAGCAGCAGGCCGGAGGCGAGTACGGCCCAGCGCAGGGTGTGGTGTGGTCCATTCTGGCTGCGATGGCTGCGGTACAGCTCGCCCAGCCCAAGCAGGACAAGGTAATAGGCAATGCTCCACCACCAGGGCGGCGGGGGAGCCGCTACCTGGCTGCCTGGGAGCATGGCAAAGAGCGCGGCTGTGGCGTCCAGCCCGCGGGCCAGCAGGGATGTGAGCGCCTGCAGCAGATCGCCAAGCAGCGGCAGGCGTGAGAGGCCGATGGATGACAGCGCGCCGACAAGCAGAAGCATGAAGGCCAGCGGCAGGGCCAGCAGGTTGGACACAAAGCCCCAGACGCTGAACTGATAGAAGGTGGCCACCAGCAGCGGGCTGACCATGAGCTGGGCGCCGCAGGTGCTGATCAGGGCCTGGCGGCCGTGCTCGCGCAGCCACAAAAGCCAGGTCTGGGGCCGCCAGAAGCTGCTCTGCGGCGCTGTGCTGGCATGCATTGAGTGGTCAAGCAGCGGTTGGCCCAGCAGCGTGGAGAACACGCCATAGAAGTAGATCAGGCCGAAGGTTGCGCCAAAGGATAGCTGGAATGAGGCGCTGAACAGGTTCAGCGGATTGCTCAGCAGCAGCACCATTCCGCTTTGCGCAAGAGCCGTCAGGCCATCGCTTTCGCGCAGCAGAAGCTTGCCGAGCAGTACCAGTGTGCCCATCGCCAGCGCGCGCAGGATGGAAGTCTCGAAGCCGGTCACGGTGGCGTAGGCGCAGACGATGAGCATGGTGCTGCCAAACTGCAGCAGGTTAAGCAGCCGGCCGCGCCAGCTGGCGTTGTCTTCGAGGCGCCAGAATGCCAGGCCAAGCAGGGCGATGATGAGGCTTACCTGAGTACCGGAAGCCACCAGGATATGGGTCAGGCCGGCTTCCCGGAATCGCTGCCGAGTGGTTTCCGGCAGGTCTGTGATCTTGTCGCCGTAAACCACGCTGATGGCCAGCGCCGCTCTATCGGGCGGCAGGTCCCGCACGAGGTTCTGTGTCAGCGCGCTGCGCAGCGCGGCCAGGCCGGCCCAGGGCTGCGGGGCTCTGCGGTCCTTGACGATCAGCGCCCTGGGGCTGAAAGCAAAGGCCTGCAACAGGGTGCCCTGCTGCAGGAGGTATGCCCGGTAGTCGAACTGCCCGTGGTTACGCGGTGGCGGAACTTCGCTCAGGCGGCAGTAGAGATCCACCCGCGAGCCATAGTACACATCAGGCTTCGCTTCACCTGACTGTGCTTCATCCATCTTGATGAAGGCATACACACGTCCTGGCGCCTTGAACCAGGTTTCGCCCGAGCGGGCACGGCTGACTTCCAGCATCAGACGCAGGTAGCCGCGCTGCACCTTGGGGATCGACGCCACCCGCCCGCGCAGCACCAGGTCGACATCTGCCGGGGCTTTCCTGCCGGCTTCCGCATTTCGCACTGTGCTGGCAAGCTCTGTGCGTTGAAGCTGCAGAAGTGGCGATTGCTGGGCTGTCCCGATCTGCAGAGAGACCAGCAGATATCCGGCGATCAGCAGTATGCCGCCGAAGCCGACGCCAAGGCCCAGCAGCGGGCGGCTGCGCCAGAGCAGCGAGAAAAGGCCCAGGGCCAGGATGATCAGCCAGACCAGCAGGGCGCCGCTGTCCAGCACAAAGAGCGGTATCGGCCATGCGCGGCCAGCCGCGATTCCGCAGGCGAGGGCAATGAAGGCCAGCAGGTAGGGACGCTCGCTGACAAAGCCAAGCATCCCGGCCAGCCTAGCGCCTGGGCGGGATAGTGTTCAGCAGCCAGCCGGTGACGATGGTGTCGTCAAAGCCGGGGTGTTCTGTGAAGAGATCGGTGCCATGTGCCGCCCCCTCAAAGAGGCGCACACTCTTCACCCCCTCCTGGTTCCCGGACCGGGCCAGCTTCTCGCATGCGTCGGCAGAGGTCCTGTCGCCCTTCGCGGCCACCAGATAGATGGCCCGCTTGTCCACACCATCCATATAGCCCAGGGGCTCCAGCGAGCGGTAGTTCATTCCCGGGCTGAGGGCAACGACCGTGCGCACGCGCCGGTCACCTGCGCAGTAAATTAGCCCGAGGTTGGCCCCGATGGACGCGCCGATGATGGCCAGGCGCTCCGGGTCAACACCGGCCTGTGCCGCCAGAAAGTCATGCCCGGCGCCCAGGTCGAAAATCATGTTCTGATAGTCAGAATCCTGCATGGACTGCAGGGGCAGAGGGCGGCCAAAGGAGTCCAGCGATTCGCCATGGCCCCGCAGGTCAAGCGCGAGTACGGCAAAGCCCTCGTCAACCAGCTTCCGGGGCAAGCCCTTCCAGGCGGCTTTGTCACTGCCGCGCATGTGCAGCAGCAGCACCGCAGGCGCCAGTGCGCCTTTCACCTTTGGCGCCTTAGGAGCGAAGTACCATGCGGCGATATTGAACTGGTCCCGGCTCTTGAGCCAGACGAAGCTGGCACCCTTGGGCGCCGTACCCGCGGGAAGGCTGGCGGCGACTTCGCTGTGCGCCGAGTTCAGCGCCGGTGCCGTCGCCTGCCGGGAGGGAGCTTCATGGCCAGCCTTCGGACATGCCGTGCCAGCCAGGACTATGGCGCCGACACACAGCAGGGCCAGGCTGGCGGCCGGCGCCTTCCTGATCCAGTCGGCAGCGCGTCGCCCGCGAAAGAGGCGGCTAAGCATCAGGGCCGGCCTGACGGTGGCTGAGCGCGTCCTGAACCGCCTGCTTAAAGGCGGATAGGCTCATGCTGTTACAGTGCGTCTTCTCTTCAGGCAGTCCGCCCATGGCTGCCATGACCGCTTCCGGGTCAAGCTCCAGGGCCTTGCTAGCCTCCATGCCCGTCGCCAGCTCCGAGAGCAGGCTGGAAGTGGCCAGAGCGCTGGCACAGCCGTAGCACAGATAGCGCACGCTTGAGATGCGCGCATCGGCATCGAGCTGCAGCATCATCTGGACCCAGTCACCGCAGCTGGATGCCACCCGGGCGGACCCGTCTGGGTTTTCCAGTGTGCCGAAGTTGCGCGGCCGCTGCGAGTGCTCGATCACGATTTCTGAGTAGCTTGGCATAAGAAATTCAATATACCTTGTGCGCCGCAGGAGGCTTTCGTACAAAGGGAATTGGCGCAGCTCTTTGAGACAAAAATGAGACCTTGTCTCATTATTGACAGCCCCTGATACGGGTGTTACTGTGGTCTCAATTGACAGCATAGCGACTAGCTACGCCTGCTGTCAAGGCCGATAAACTAAGGATCCGCGAGTCGCATGTCTGTCTCAATTAGAAGCCGAAACCTGCTGAAGAGCACTGCCAGCCAGAGCTTGAGCGCGCGCGCTGCAGGGGATTATCTTGAAGTCCTGAGTATTGATCCGGAGCTGAGCTGCGCCGCCCGCCTGCGAGAGCTTTGCATCCTTGAAGGGCAGCACATCAGGCTAATCCGGCGCCATGACCCGCTGCTGCTGGATGTCAGCGGCAGCCTGGTGGCAATTGATCTGGAAACAGCCGCCAGGATTGAGGTTCGTGATGCAAGCTGCAGCTGAACAGGAAAGCACTGTGCAGAGTTCCACTACACCGGAAGCAGCCAGCTCCCATTCGCTGCGCAGTCGCAGGATCAGGCTGGGATCGGGCAGTGGCGAGCGCGAAGAGCAAGTCCTCAAGGTCGCCCTGATTGGCAAGCCGAACAGCGGCAAGAGCACCCTCTTCAATGCATTGACCGGCATGCGCCAGAAGGTGGCGAACTATCCAGGCGTGACTGTCGAGAAGCGCGAAGCAGTCCTGACTTGGAAAGGCCGGCAGATTCGCCTGGTGGACCTTCCGGGCACCTACAGCCTTAACGCGGTCTCGGAGGACGAATCGCTCGTCAGAGACTTGCTGCTGGGCTTGGACAAGCATGAGACGCGGCCTGACCTGCTGCTGCTGATCGTCGATGCCGCCAATCCCGAGCGCTGCCTTTTCCTGGCCAGCCAGATGGCTGAGCTTGGCATTCCCGTCCTGCTGGCGCTGACGATGGGTGATGAGGCCAGACGCCGCGGCCTGGCCCTGGACATCTCCGAGCTGCGCAGCCGCCTGGGCGCACCCGTGTACGAAGTCTGCGCGCCGCGCGGCGAAGGCCTGAAAGAGCTCAAGGACGCACTGCTGAGCGCTGCCTCCGCAACTCAGTCGATGCCAGCCTGGAGCCCTGCGGGCGTCCTGGCCTCTGTGCTGGAGCAGGCCCAGCAGGTTCCCGGCATGGAGAGCCTGCCTTCGGCCGGTGCACGGCGGCAGGCAGCATTGCTGTTGCTGCAAGGCCAGCTCATCCTGCCGGCCGCCGGCGAGCCGGCGACTGCTGAGAAGCTGCAGGCTCTGCGCCAGCGCCTGGATGCTGAGCAGCCACAGTGGCGGCAGAATGAAGCGCAGTGGCGCTATGACTGGGTCCACTCGCTGCTGGCGGCTGTACGTCAGGGCCAGAGCGCCAGCCAGGCCCGGATCAGTGCAGTGATCGACTCCGTCCTCACTCATCCTGTTTACGGCCTGCTGGTCTTCGCCCTGGTGATGGCTGTACTCTTCCAGAGCATCTTTTCCTGGGCCAGCCCGCTGATGGATCTGGTCGACGGCGGCTTTGCCTGGCTCGGCTCCGCCGTGGGCTCCCTGCTGCCGGAAGGGCCGCTGCGCGGCCTGCTGGTTGACGGCGTCATCGGCGGCGTCGGCTCCGTAGTGATCTTCCTGCCCCAGATCCTGCTGCTTTTCCTGTTCATCACGATCCTTGAAGACAGCGGCTACATGGCCCGCGCCGCCTTCATGATGCACAAGCACATGCGCCGCAGTGGACTGCACGGCCGCAGCTTCATCCCGATGCTTTCGGGTTTCGCCTGCGCCATCCCGGCCATCATGGCGACGCGTTCCATCCCGGACCGCCGGGACCGCCTGGTGACGATGCTGGCGGTGCCATTCATTTCATGCAGCGCCCGGCTGCCGGTGTACGCGCTGATGATCGCCTGCTTCATTCCGGCCCTGCCCATCTTCGCCGGCTTCACGCTCCAGGGTGCTGTGCTCTGGTCGGCCTATATCGTCAGCGTCCTGGCGGCCATCGTGACGGCCTTCCTGCTGCGCAGGACAGTCCTGCGCGGCGAGAACAGCCCCTTCGTCATGGAGCTGCCGCCCTACCGCCTGCCCAACTGGCGCAACGTGCTTATGGGCATGTGGGAGCGCGGGCGCCTCTTCCTGGTCCAGGCCGGCACGGTGATCCTCTGTCTCAGCATTGTGCTGTGGTTCCTGACCAACTACCCGAAGCAGCCGCAGATTGCCGCGCAGTATGACCAGATGCGCACAGATGCCGCGATCATCTACGAGCCCGGCGAGCAGCTCGATGCACGCCTGGAGCAGCTGGATCAGCTGCAGGCCGCAGAGGAGATCAAGGCCAGCTTCGCCGGCCGTCTGGGGCATGCCATCGAGCCCCTGATCAAGCCCCTGGGCTTCGACTGGAAGATCGGCATCGGCCTGATCGCCTCATTTGCCGCCCGCGAGGTGCTGGTCAGCACTCTGGCTATTGTTTACGGCGTTGGTGAAGCGGATGAAAGCAGCCAGACCCTGCAGGACAAGCTGAAGCAGGAAGTCGACCCGGTCAGCGGCAAGCCGGTCTTCAATGTGCTGGTGGCGATCAACCTGATGCTCTTCTTCATCCTGGCCTGCCAGTGCATGAGCACGGTTGCCGTGGTCAAACGCGAGACCAATTCCTGGAAGTGGCCGCTGTTCATGGTGGGCTACATGACTGCCGTGGCCTATCTGGTCTGCCTGCTGGTGTACCAGGTCGCATCACGGATCTGGCCGGGGCTGGCGTGATGATTGCCGTCGGAGTCCAGGAAGCCCTCAGCCTGCTGCTTGTGCTGGCCGCGGCAGTCTGGCTGGCGCGCCACTTCGGCATCCTGGGCCGCCCTGCGCGAAAGGCAGAAGGCTGCGGATCTGGCTGCGGAAAATGCGCCGCCGCGAAGCTGCCACAGACCAGTCAGCACGAGCTCAGCCAGCAGCCATTACCCCTCAAGGTGCGTCGCTTTCGCCTGCATAGAAGCTGAGGCTTCGGGCTGCGTACAGCCGGCGATCTGAGCCCGCATCTGTATCCACTCAAGAAAAAGGGGCTGCCGCAGCAGCCCCTGTAAAGTCACCGTGCTAAGGCGGCGCAGTTACACGACGCCCTGAGCCAGCATCGCATCGGCGACCTTGCGGAAGCCGGCGATGTTCGCGCCCATCACATAGTTGCCAGTCTGGCCAAACTCAGCGGCCGTAGTGTGGCAGTTGTTGTGGATGTTCTTCATGATGGTGTGCAGGCGCTGGTCAACTTCCTCACGTGTCCAGGAGCTGAAGGCCGAGTTCTGCGCCATCTCAAGACCACTGGTGGCCACACCGCCGGCATTGGCGGCCTTGGCCGGGCCAAAGAGCACGCCGTTCTCCTGGAAGAAGGTGATCGCCTCAATCGTGCTGGGCATGTTCGCGCCCTCGCTGACCAGAGTCACGCCATTGGCAACCAGCTGCTTGGCGTCCTTGAGCTCAATCTCGTTCTGGGTCGCGCTGGGGAAGGCGCAGGTGGCGCCGGTGACGGCCCAGATATCCTGGCCTTCGTGGTACTCGGCGGAGCTGTACTTCGCCGTGTAGTCCTTGATACGGCCGCGCTTCACATTCTTCAGGTTCATGACGAAGGCCAGCTTCTCGGCATCGATACCATCGCGGTCCACGATAAAGCCGTCGCTGTCGCTCATGGTGATGACCTTGGCGCCAAGCTGGTTCAGCTTCTCGACCGTGAACTGGGCCACATTGCCCGAGCCGCTGACGATGCAGACGCGGCCGCCGAAGCCCTCGCCTCGGGTGGCGAGCATTTCCTGCGCGAAGTAGACGTTGCCATAGCCGGTTGCCTCGGGGCGGATCAGGCTGCCGCCATAGGGCAGGCCCTTGCCGGTCAGCACGCCGGTGAACTCATTGCGCAGCTTCTTGTACATGCCGAACAGGAAACCGATCTCGCGGCCGCCAACGCCGATGTCGCCGGCCGGGATGTCGGTGCGGAAGCCGATGTGGCGGAAGAGCTCGCTCATGAAGGCCTGGCAGAAGCGCATGACCTCCATGTCGCTCTTGCCCTTGGGGTCGAAGTCCGAGCCGCCCTTGCCGCCGCCCATGGGCAGGGTGGTGAGGCTGTTCTTGAAGACCTGCTCAAAGGCCAGGAACTTGAGGATGCTGAGGTTCACGCTGGGATGGAAGCGCAGTCCGCCCTTGTAGATGCCGATGGCGCTGTTCATCTCGATGCGGTAGCCGCGGTTGACCTGAATCTGGCCCTTGTCATCGATCCAGGGCACGCGGAACAAGATCACGCGTTCGGGCTCAATGATGCGCTCGAGGATGCGTGCTTCGCGGTAAACGGGCTGGGCGTTAAGGACGGGCTGCAGGGTCCCTACAACCTCGCGCACAGCCTGGTGGAACTCGGACTCGCCCGGGTTGCGGGCGATGACCAGCTCCATGAATTGCGCGACTGCATCCGACATTTTGAACCTCCAGGGGAGTCTGTAATGGTCAGTTTGAAGCGCCGGAATCATACACCATGCGATGGGATATTCGAACTCGGATTTGGCGCTTTCAGGGCTTGTTTTGCCGGTGTTGATCCTGCTGCAGCCTGGAGCTCTCAGGGACTCTGCGAAGCCTGGCCAACAGGGGTGGAATCATCGCCGTTTCCGGGCTCTTCCTCGCCGCCGCCGCCATCCTCAGGGCTGCTCTCGCCACCGGTATCCTCGCCCGTGCCGACGTCCGTTCCCTCGTCATCGCCGGGCTCAGTCTCCTCGCCATCGCCGGGAGCTTCTTCCCCGCCGCCGACCTCTACCGAGCCGTCATCGCCGGGTGGAGCTTCTTCGCCTTCCCCTACATCGGTGGCTTCGCCGCTGCCGGTGCCATCCGCGATATTGCCGGCCGCGGCAGCTGCTGCGGCTTCCTCAGCGGCTTCGGGGTCCTCCTCGCCCGGGAGGGCCAGACCGCCATTCTTGCGCTTGGGATGCTTGGGGTCGGTCAGGGGGGGCAGAGGAGGCTGCAGGGAGGCTGCGCTGTCGGCATCGCCCCAGCCGCCGTCACTAAGGATCTGGCTCAGCTCGCTGGAATCACCGTGCACAATGGCCAGCGCCAGCTTGTCATCGGGGTTATAAAACTCAAAGCCCTCAGCGTCCTGGACGGAAATGTACTTGTTCTGGAGGTCCATCAGCACTGCGCCGTTGGTACGCGGTGTAATCACATTAGCCTGCAGGTCGTGGTCCCATTCGAAGGAGCGTGTATCGGTGCTGCCCCGCGGACGGATCGACCAGCTGTAGGTGGTCCGGCCCTGCACGATGGTGGGTTTGGATTCATCCACCTCAAAACCCTTGGAGGTCAGGCGGGCAAAAAACTCACGATACTCATCAAAGCGTTTGGTCTGGCCCAGATAGTCGCGTTTGCCGATCGTTTCCAGCACATCCGTCAGGTACAGGCTGCCGAAGAAGACCCCCAGGCTGAGAATGACAAACAGAGTGCCAAGCACGATCCAAAGTGAACCCAGACAGCTCATGACCAGCGGCGAGCGTGGCGGCCTGTTCTCGGCGGACCTGGGTTCTGCAGCTTTACGAGACTGAACTCCCTGCTGGCTGCGCTGCTGTTTGACTTCGCGAAGCGTGGGAGCGGAGCTGCTCTGCTGTGGACGCGCGGGTGCGGGCGCCGCTGCTGCAGGTGTGCGGGGCTTAGGGGTGCCAGAGGTACTGCGGACGACCGGCACCACCTTCCCTGCGGGAGCGGTATTGTCGGTTCCGCGCATCCAGCGTGGCAGGTCGCCGCCACTGCTCACTTGCCTGCTCCTCTTCCCGCAGCGCTACCCTGCAAGCGGCTGATTTCATCCATCATGTCCTGCTGTCCGCTGCTCAGGCCGGCCTGCTGCCGGCTGATCGGCACTGACTCATCAAGGCGCCGCATGCGCTGCTCGTCCTCGATTCTTTCGATATGTGTCTGAGCGCGGTCAACCCTGTCCTTCATTTCCTCAATGCTTGCCGGCATTTCACCGCGCTGACGGCGGGCCAGACGCGCGCGGTCACGACGGTAAAGCCACATCAGGGTGAGGATTGAAATGCCGAAACAAAGCAGGGCCAGAGTCTGACCTGTGCTTTCCGGCTGGATCAGGAGCATTTGCATTGCGCTTAGGACAACGGAAGCTCGTTGCCCTGCCGTTCATTGATGCTGGAAGAATACCCCATTTCACGCAGGCTGTTGTCTATTTCGGCAGCTTTGGCCGGGTCCGTGAAGCTCTGCTCCACGACTACCACATCACCCAGCACAAGCACCGCCGGCAGATAGTCCTCCGGGAACTCCGACTCCTCCACCAGGGCATAGGCCTGCTCTGGTGAGAGCTCTGCCATTATCTGGACGGCATACACCGTTGGAATCTTCGCTTTCGGGTTGCGGCGCACGTCAATTGCCAGCTTGGCCGGATCGTCAACCTCAATCACCTTGAACTCGGCGGGCCAGGGCAGATAAACCTGCATCTCCTTGATCCGCCCGTCTGGCGGGGTCACAATCGAGAAGGGCAGGGCTGGGCTGGACTGCACATAGGCATCCGCATCGAAGGTGGTGCCCTCCATGCGGATCACGAGGCGATAAGGGAATTCGCGGTACTCCACGCTGTAAACCGGGTGCGCGGCCGCGTCTGCGCGGAGGCCCCCGGGGCTCTGCTGTTCGAAGTCCAGCACCATGCGGGTGGCGTCGTCAGGCTTGCCGAAACGGATGCTGGAAAGCACCGTGTTCTGGGTGGCGCTGCCGCCGCTGAAAGAGCCGCTGTCCTTGAACTGCCGTGGAACCACCACCGGGGCCGCGGCCGGATCGCCCTGTGCGCTTGCCGCAAGGGGCCCGCCCAGAGCCAGCACCAGCAGGGCCGCTGCCACGAGAGGCAGTCGCCAAAGGTACATTTTCATCATCCTCAACCCCATGAAGGCGCCAGGGCGCCAAGCAGAAATGATAGCACAGCAGGGCCTCGGAGGCTGCATGAACAGCATACGGGAACCTGTGCTGCGGTGTCGCAAGGGCAGCCTGCGGGCCATTAGAAAGTAACGCGCTTAAAGCTGTTGACAAGGCTGCCGAAGATCAGATTCCAGCCGTCGCTGAGCACAAACATCAGCAGCTTGAAGGGCAGGCTGACCAGCACCGGCGGAAGCATCAGCATGCCCATGCTCATCAGGATCGCGCTGACCACCATGTCAATGACCAGGAAGGGCAGATAGATCACGAAGCCGATCTGGAAGGCACTCTTCAGCTCGCTGATCATGAAGGCCGGAATCACCACGTGCATTGGGTACTCACGGCGCTTGGTGCCTGCCTGGATCTTGGCCATATCGCCGAAGAGCAGCAGGTCCTTGTCACGGGTCTGCAGCAGCATCCAGGTCTTGAGCGGGTCCTGGGCCCGCTGCAGCGCGACATCAGTCGTGATCGTCTCGTTGGCCAGGGGCTTGAGCGCATCCTGGTTGATCTTGTCCAGTACCGGCGCCATGACAAAGAGGGAGAGGAACAGCGCCAGGCCCACCAGCACGTTGTTTGGCGGCGCCTGCTGGGTGCCCATGGCGTTGCGCAGCAGACTGAGGACAATGATGATGCGGGTGAAGGGGGTCGCCATGACCACAATGCTGGGCGCCAGGGTCAGCAGCGTGAAAAGCAGCATGATCTGAATCAGTGAAGCGCTGTCGCCCTGGCCTCCGCCGATGCGGACTTCCATCTGCGGCAGGCTGGTCATGCTCTTGCCCTTGGCTGTGGGAGCACTCTGTGTCCCGGGCTTTCCGATATTGCCGTCGCCCTGGCCATAGACCGCCTGGCCCCAGGCAATGATGTTGCCAACGATGAACACCGCAAGGAAGACAAGGGCGCTGGCCTGGGCGGCGCGTCTGTGGGATGCAGTGGCGCTCTGCCGCAGGTTCTTCCAGAACTCGCCCCATCCCCCCGGCATTTCCTAAGCCTCTTCCAGCTCTCTTAGCTGCTCCCTGATCTTCGTGATCAGCTGGCTCTCGCCATCGCCGCTGCGGCTCCAGCGCGGCGCGGCGCTGGGCTCGTCGCCTGGCATTGCAGGCGCCTCGGCCAGGCTCAGCCCGCCGCGCGAACGGCGCATCTCGGCCACTGTCAGCACCGGCTCCGCATTGACTGCGTTGACGGCGCGGGGCCGCGGCTGCGCGGGAGCGCTGAGTTCCTTCTCGATAATCCGGCTGACCGCGGAGCGGTAGCCCTCGCCCTGGCTGTCTGCCGGCAGCTTGTCCAGCAGGTTGATACTGTGCGGGGTCGAACCCAGCACCAGCATCTCCCCGTGGAGCTGAACAATCATGATCTGCTTGCCGGGGCCAAGGCTGATCGACTCCACAACCTTCATGTTGGCGGCACTGCTGCCAAGACCGGGCAGCACTCCGCCCAGCCGCCCGCTGGCCTGAAGCTTCTTCAGCCCGCGGCCCAGCAGCAGCAGGCAGCCCACAAGCAGGGCCAGCACACTGAAGGTGCGCAGGTAGTTCACCCTCGGAGCGGCAGGCGCAGAGCCTGAGGCCTCGCCAGTGCCGCCAGGAACCTGATCCAGCGGGTCGATCAGTCCCGCGCTGGCCTCAAGCTTCGTTTCCTTCGCCGGCTGCCTGTCTGATGGCTCGCTGCGGCTGGCGTTAATCACTCCAACCGGCTGGTCCAGCAGATTCAGCGCCTGTTCGCTTCCTGCATCCTGGGCATTTGAAGCGGCGGTGTTGTAGCTATGGGCATTATCAAGGTCGGCAATGGTGCTGCCAGAGTCAGCATCAATGCCCTCCTCAGGCTCAAAGTAGCCTGCCAGGCCTTCATCCTTTGCGGCAGGAGGAGCCGCCTTGACGGCAGCCTTTGTTGGAGCAGGTTTTGTTTTCGCGGCCTTCGGCTGCTTGCTCAGGTCCAGGGGCTGCTTGACGCTGGCCTTGCCGCCGCTGGCGGGCTTGGCCGCTTTGGTCTTTGCGGCTGGTTTACCGGCGGGCGGGGTCTTGCCTGCCGCAGGCTTCTGCTTGCTTGTAGTCCCTGCGGCCTTGTCTTCAGTCGCAGCCTTTTGCGCTGACTTACCGGAGCTCACCTTCTCAGCAGGTTTTGAGCCTGAGGCGTTCTTTTTCTGGTTGCCTACCTGCCTGACATTGCTGCTTACCAGGACATCTATGGCCTCGCCATCGGAAGTATCCGAGATGGCTATCTCTGCCTTTTCTTCAGCACGGGCTTTGTCCGCCTTGCCTGCGATGGTGCCGCTCTTTGAGTTCTTTTTCTTGTCCTTGGGAGGCAGCTTTTTCGAGGAGGCGGTGACGCCCTCTGCCGCGCTCTCTTCGGTGGGGGCCTCGTCATCTACGGGGGCGGGAGGGATAGCCAAAAGCGGGAGGGCATCTTTTGAGTCTGCGGCAGCAGAGTCATCTTCCTTCTGGTCAGACTTCTTGCCGCTTTCCTCACTCTTGGACTTGTCGCTCTTGTCACTGTCAGCATCGCTTTCCGCCGCTCCCAGCAGGCAGGTCAGCGCGAAGAGGCTGATAATGACAAGAAGCCATGCCCCGCTTCCTGTAATTTTCATCGATTGCCTTCCTCCCGGTCAGTGGACCGGGTTCTCCCCGTGAGTCCATATCCTACCTGACGGAGCGGCAATCCGGACAGTTTGATTAGGTCAAATAAAAGTAAAAAGGACCAGCCACGCCGCAGGGCGCTGCCAGTCCTTTTGTTCCAGTTTCAGTTGGCCGCTCAGGCCAGGGACTTGTGGATCGCGTCCAGGACACGTTCAGGCTTGAAGGGCTTGACGATGAAGTCCTTCGCACCGGCCTGGATCGCCTCAATGACCATCGCCTGCTGACCCATCGCCGAGCACATGACCACCCGCGCGCCCTTGTCCATGGCGAGGATTTCCTTGAGGGCGGCAATGCCGTCCTTTTCGGGCATGGTGATGTCCATGGTGACAAGGTCAGGCTTGAGTTCCTTGAACTTGTCGACCGCGACAGCGCCGTTCTCAGCTTCACCGGCGACGTCGAGACCATTCTTCGTCAGGATGTCTTTGATCATCATCCTCATGAAGGCCGCGTCGTCCACAATTAGCACACTTGCCATCTCTACTCCTCTGTCAAGACACTTCCTATATCGGCAGCATTGGCGAAGCTGTAGAGCCTTTTAAGTGAGTTGGCTCAGACGCTCGCTGGCAGACAGAATGGAGGTCAGGCGGACGCCGAAGTTCTCGTCGATCACCACAACCTCACCGCGGGCAAAGTACTTGCCGTTGACCAGCAGGTCGATAGGCTCTCCCGCAAGCTTATCCAGGGCAATAAGGCTGCCCTGGCCGTACTCAAGTATCTGCCGGATAGGCACTGTGGTCTTGCCCAGCTCGACGGTGATCGTGAGCGGGACATCCAGCAGCAGATCCAGGTTACGCATTTCAATATCAGGCATCGGCGCGGGACCCAGCTGACTGAAGGCCGCCGGCGCATAGCTCATGTCTGAGGGCGCGATTGATCCCGAAGAAGCAGGCGGTGCTCCAAGGCCGGGAGCCGGGCCGGCTGCTTTGGCGGTCGGTGGCGGACTTGCCGCTGCCGTTGCCACCGGCTTCGGAGCCGGCATGATTACGGTCAGGATCCGCTGCACCAGGTCGGCCGGCAGGATATGGCGCACAACGGTCGGGCTGTCGCCGTTCTGGCTCAACTTGAGCCCGATCATCACGCCGGCAGCGGCACTGAGCTCGCCTGCTGCGGCGGCCAGATCCACAAGGCTGGCGGCGCCGGCATTAGTGGCCACCTTCAGCGCTGAGGCCACGTTGGTCATGTAAGTGCCGTTGACTGTGGAGACAACTTCACTGACGGCGGAGATCTCCAGGTCCGAGAGGCTGTTGTCCTCGCCGCCTGGGTCACCGCCCGTCAGGGCGGCCGCCACCATCTTGGCGAAGCCCGGTTCAAGCACCAGCAGGTGCGTGCACTCTTCGCCGACGGTCACCGGGATGCGGTAGATCAGGTCGTCGCCTACCAGGGCAGCAAGTTCATCACTGCTCACTGATGCGGCTTCCACCCCATCCAGGTTGTACTCAAAGCCGGTCATGGCATTGATCACACCCGCCAGGTTGCCCAGCGATTCGCGTTCAAAGGCGGCCAGCGCTTCAGTCTGTGCGCCGCTGAATGCGGTGCCGCCCGGGGCAGCGGCTGCCGGCGGGCTATCAACTGCCCCGCCCAGCAGGGCGTCAATCTCGGCCTGTGACAAACCAACGTCGGACATATCAGTGCTTCCTTCTTACGGCCGGATGCAGGACCTGATCCGGCTCTTCTAGTACCTGGGTAATCTGGGCGCCGCGGTGCTTGCCCACAAGGCCTGGCCGGCAGAGGAACTTCTCCAGTCCCTCAACCCTGACCCTCAGCTCTTCGTTTACTGCTGTTTCCAGGATGATCACATCACCCGGCTCAAGAGCCAGGATCTCGCGGAAGGTCAGCTGGGCCACGCCCAGCTCAACGGACATGGGCAGGCCCACCGCCTGCAGGATGCCGCTGGTCTTTTCCCGCGCTTCCCGGCTGGAACCGCGGGTGGCGACTGCGTACAGGGTCTGCGCGGAAAGCAGCGAGAGGATCGGCTCAAGCAGAACATAGGGATAGACAATGTTGATGATGCCGCTGAGGTTGCCGATTCGGGCCTCCAGGCTGATCAGCAGGATCATGTCGTTTGGGGGGACAATCTGGACGAAGAGCGGGTTGCTTTCGATGTCCTTCAGGGAGGGCTGCAGGTCGATCATCGAGGCCCAGGCTTCGCGCAGGAAGTCCATGCAGTCGTCCAGCAAGTTGCGGATCACGTGCGTTTCGATCTCGGTCAGCTCACGGTCGTTGGAGCCGCCCTCGCCGCTGCCGCCCAGCAGGCGGTCAATGATCGGCAGGCCCAGGGTGGGCGAGAACTCCAGCACAGCCTTGCCTTCCAGTGGTTCCAGGTTGAAAGCGCTGATGATGGTCGGGTTGGGGATGGAAAGCATGAACTCCTGGTAAGTCACCTGGTCCACGGAGCTCACGCTGATGGAAACGAAGTTGCGCAGCACAGCAGAGAGCTTGCCGCTCCAGAGGCGGCCGAAGGTCTCATGCAGGATGTGGATCGTTCTGATCTGTTCCTTGCTGAACTTGCTGGGGCGCATGAAATCGTAGGGCTTGACCTTGACAGCTTTGTCGTTGGCCTCTGCCGCGATCTCTTCCGCCTTTAACTCGCCGGACGATAACGCATTTAATAGGGCGTCTATCTCGTCCTGGCTCAGAACTTCAGGCATACCGCCTATCTCCCCTGGGCCGCTGGGGCCGCTCTATAGCTCAGCCGCCTTCCGGCGGCAACACGCCGACGCTGTGAACACGCCGGGCATAGCTCAGCACGAGTTCGATGACCTCTTCGACGCTTTCGCGCACCAGCAGCTTCTTGCCTGAAAGCAGGCTGATCACTGTGTCGGGGGTGGCCTCAACCAGCTCAATCTGGTCGGCATTAAGCACAAAGCTCTCCCCGTTGCGCCTCGTCAATCGGATCATGTCTACTCGCCAAGGGTTATTTCGGCACTAAGTGCCTCTGTCTTGACTCTGTAAGGTCTGGCGCAGCGAGGGCCTCAGGCCAGGACCATGGCCAGGTCATAAAGCGAGCGGTCGATTCCGCGGATGCCGGAAGTAGCCACGTCAAAGGCCACTTCCACCACTTCGCCGCGCAGCTGCCCCACCACCATGCCCGTGCGGCCGGCCAGATAGGCCTGTACCGCGGCAAAGCCGGTGCGTGAAGCGAGGATGCGGTCAACAGTGGTCGGGGCGCCGCCGCGCTGGATATGTCCAGGTATGCAGGCGCGCACCTCATGCATCTCGGGGAGGTGCTGGTTCAGAAAGCCGGTCAGGTCGGTCGCCCGTCCAGCGCCCTCGGCGATCACGACCAGGCTGAAGGTACGGCCGTCGGATATGCGGCGCGTGACCGTATCCAGCACTTCCTCGCGGTCCCAGGGTATCTCGGGGATCAGGATCACATCCGCGCCGCAGGCCATGCCCGCGTGCAGCGCCAGCCAGCCGGCGTTGCGGCCCATGGCCTCGATCACGAAGGTGCGGTGATGGCTCTCGGCGGTATCGCGCAGGCGGTTGATGCACCAGGCCAGGGTGTCGCAGGCAGTGTCGAAGCCCAGTGTCCGGTCCATGCCCGGGATGTCGTTATCGATGGTTCCGGTCAGGCCTATAACGTTGGCGCCGTTCTTCATCAGCGCCTTGGCGCCGCGGAAGGTGCCGTCGCCGCCGATTGCCAGCAGGCAGTCAATGCCGTGGTCTTTCAGAATGCCAGCGGCCTTGCCCGGACCGTGCGGCTGCAGCATCTCCGCGCTGCGCGCGCAGCCGATGAAGCTGCCGCCCCGGGACAGCATGTTTGAGACGGCCTTGGAGTCGACCTTCTCAAACTCCCCGGCCAGCAGGCCCTCATAACCGCGGTAAATCAGCTCGACTTCCAGCCCGGCACTGATGCCGCAGCGGACCACAGCGCGCACGGCCGCGTTCATGCCGGGAGCATCTCCCCCGCTGGTAAGCACGGCAATCTTCTTTGGCATGGCGGGGATTATATCGGCGCCTGGGCGAAAGTGGCATAGACCGCAATCTGGCCCTCGCGGCGCTCAAAGCCGGCGCGCTCGTCCTTGATCAGCTCAAGCAGTGCAATGAAAGTCACAACCAGCCAGAACACGTTGGGCTGGCTGCCCAGGATTTCCTCCAGGCTGCTTGGGCCTTCCTCCAGCTTCGCGCTGACCCAGTCGCGGGCCTGGTCAACGTCGTAGTCGTCCTTGAAGATGCTGATCTGCTTGAAGCGCGGGCGCTGCAGGATCTCCTGGAAGGCATTCATCAGGTCATAGACCGAGAGGCTCTCCATCGTGTAAACGATCTCAGCTTCCATCTTTTCCACAGCCTGGCGCGGCCAGTGCCTGCCGGTCTGCTCAAAGCGCTGCTGCAGCTCGCCGGTGACCTCCTGAATGCCGCGGTAGGCCACCAGGCGGCGTATCAGCTCCTGGCGCTGGTCCTCGGCGGAGTCCACCGCTTCCTCGCCCTCAGTCTCACCGGGCTGTCCCGGCAGCAAAAGCCGGCTCTTCAGCTCGACAAGTGTGGCCGCCATGGCCAGGAACTGGTAAGCCTGGGCCAGGTCCTTCACGCCGTGCGCCTCGATGAAGGTGAGGTACTCGGCGGTGATGACACCCACATCCAGGTCCAGCAGGTCCAGCTCGCTGACCCGGATCAGGTGCAGCAGCAGGTCCAGGGGCCCGGTGAACTGCTCCAGACTGACGACGTAATCCTGCACAGGGCCAGAATTATAGGCGCAAGGCCGCCGCTTCTTAGCCGCTGAAACCGAAGAGCCAGGCGATGTAGTCCATGCCAAAGCCGGCCCCGATGCCCTGCAGGATGATCATGCGCATACCGCCAAGCAGGGGGCCAAGAATGCGCAGGTACATCAGTGCGAGGATGATCAGCAGGCCGTAGGGCGCCAGACGCTGCAGCTTTTCGCCGGTGCGCCAGGGCAGCAGGTTGATCAGCACATTGCCACCGTCCAGCGGCGGGATCGGCAGCATGTTGAAAAGGATCAGGCCAATGTTGATCAGCAGGAAGGTCGTGATCAGTATCTGGGCGAAGCCATAAAGCGGCAGGCCGGCCATGTACATGATGTAGCTGATGGCCACGGTCAGGCAGGCCAGACAGAGGTTCATCAGCGGACCGGCGATGGCGACAAGGATCAGGCCCTTACGGCGGTCCTTGAAGTACATGGGGTTTGTCAGCACCGGCTTGCCCCAGCCAAGGCCGAAACCGGCGAAGATCGTCACCAGGATCATGATCAGGCCGATCGGGTCAAAGTGCGCGGCCGGGTTGACCGTCATGCGGCCCTGGGAGCGCGGCGTCGGATCACCAAGCTTGTCCGCCATCGCCGCATGGCCAAACTCATGCAGGGCGATGGCCGGAATGATGCTGATGATTGCAGCCAGTGCGTACTGTAGTTGGTCGATCATCCTCTTCTCGCTTAATACCCGTGGCGGCTCAGCTTATCGTGAGAACGCCTCATCTTCCGGGATCCAGGCCGATTTCGGCCGATTCGTCTTCTTCCTCCAGCAGATCGCTGATGAAGCGCCGGGCGTAGTCACGCTCGGCATCCAGGTCGGCCAGCAGCCCGTCCAGGCGCAGATAGCGCAGGCGGTCGCGCAGCTCGCCCAGGGAGCGGCCTGGCCGCAGGCCCATGGACATCATTTCGGCGGAACTCAGCTCGCTGCGCACAAGGCTCCAGTCGGTGATGTAGCGGAACAGGGTCTTGCGCAGCTCGGCTTCTTCCTGGCTGCGCGGCTGCATGGTGAAGACTGCCACTGTCACGGCCTGGCGCGAGTAACTCTGCAGCAGTCGGGTGGCCAGGCTGGGCGGCTGCAGATGCACCGCGAAATCGCCGGCCTCGCGCAGCAGGGCCCGGGCCTGCCGCAGCCAGCGGATCTGCCGGGCAAAGATGCCAAGGCGCTGGCAGGCGCTTTCAAGCTGCTCGCTGTCCACCGCGCCAAGAGCCCAGGCGGTACGGATCAGCCAGGGCTCAATCTCTTCCTGTTCCAGCACCTCGGCGTTGTTCTTGATCGCGATATCCAGCGCGCGGGCGTCGGTGGCCTGCCAGCCGCTGTAAAGCTCTTCCAGCGCCGGGTGCACAGAGCGCATCAGGCCTGAAAAGGCCAGGGCCTGCCAGATATCCGCCCAGCGCGGCTCGTTGCCCGTGCACTCAAGCTCATAACGCACGCGCTCCGGGCTGACAAAGTCCATGTTGCCTTCAATGATTGCGCTAAGCAGCTGTTCCTTGGTGGTCGGTTCCAGGTCATAGCCCAGGCGCATGGTGTAGCGCAGAGCCCTGAACAGGCGGGTAGGGTCGTCGTAGAAACTGCCGGTGCTCAGCGTGCGAACCAGCCTGGCCTTGATGTCCCCGATACCGCCGGTGCTGTCAATCAGGCGGCCGAAGTCCTCTGACACGTCGATGGCCACTGCGTTTATGGAAAAGTCGCGGCGCAGCAGGTCGCTTTCAATGCTCACGCCGGGCTCCACCACGGGCAACTGGCCAGGGATCGGGTAATCCTCGCGCCGCGCCGAAGCGATGTCGATCTCCGCCGGGTCTTCAGTGACCAGTGTGGCCGTGGAAAAGGCCTGGTTCACCTTGATCTGGCCCGGCAGGCGGCGGTAAAGCTCATAGGCGAAGCGCACACCATCGCCCTCCACCACCACGTCGAAGTCCCGCAGGTCGGCCATGAACTGCTCGCGGGTGAACTGCTGCAGGCGGATGCGGGCCATCTCGCGCGGCACACCGCCCACCAGCGCCGCCCGCACGCCCAGGGTGTTCGCCACATCCCGTATGCGATAGACGACATGCCGCAGGCCGACGGGCAGACAGTCATCAAGCATGGCGGCCAGGTTGGCTGTATGCATGCCGCTCAAGTATAGTCCTTCAGGCCACGGGCAGAGTTTCTGAACAGCTTCAATCCTGCTTAAGCCTGCATTGCAGGCTGGCTGCTCTGACGCCTCTGGCCCAGCCACCTTGCCGCCTTGCGCCACATGAAGACCATGCCGACCAGCACAAGCAGGCCCATCAGCAGCGGCAGCAGGATTCCAAGCGCTGTTCCGCCGATTGAGCCGATGTCTTCGACCACGGACATCAGCGGGCTGGCCGTACCGCCGCTGAAGGCGGCCGTCAGCAGGCGGGTCTTGGCCTTTACAAAGCTGATGCTGCCTGCAACTGATACGCCGGTGATGATACCCAGCACCAGGCTCAGGTTCGGGTCCATCCCGGTGATGATGCTGGAAGCCAGCAGGGCGCCGGCCAGCGGCTTGACCACGAGGCCCGCGGCATCCAGTGCGTGGTCAAGTCCAGGGATCTTGTCGGCAACAATTTCAAGAATCGCGGCGAGGGCGAAGATGCTCACAGTCAAAGGCTCACCCAGCCAGGCAAAGCTGGGGGCGAGGCTCAGATAGCCGGTCCAGGCCAGCAGGCTGACGGCTGTCACCGGCACAAAGGCGCGCAGGCCGCAACAAGCAGATAGTGAAACGGCCATCAAGATCATGAAGATGATGTCCTGTGCCTGCATACTTATCTTCAACCCCCACCTTAGAAAAATTAAGGTATCACTTGCGTGACCTTTATAGTATAATGTCCCGGCGGCGCTTTTCAAGCTGACCGCTGGAAATCGCGCATAAATCGGATTACGGGCCCGCTGGATCCTTCGGCGGGCAGGCAGAAACACAGGAGCCAAAACAATGTGGCAACGCTTCGTGCGCTGGCTGCGCAGCCTCTTCGGCGGTTTCATCGAGTCTGTGGAAGACCCTGAGCTGGTCCTCAAGCAGGCCATCCGCGACATGCGCGACAAGGTGCCCAAGATCAACCAGAACCTGGCGCGGATGAAGGGTGGCCTGATCCTGCTGCAGAAGGAATACGAGGGCTACGTTGCCGAGGAAGCCAAGCTGACCGCCCGCGTCAAGGCGGCGCTGGAAGGCGGCGATGAGGAGCTGGCGGCGGACTATGCCGTGCGCCTCAAGCAGACCCAAACCAACAAGGCCCGCAGCTTCGAGCAGTTCCAGAAGGCCAAGGAAGCCTACGACAAGGCCGTTGAGTTCAAGCTCGATTACATGCGCGAGATGGACAAGAAGGTCAAGGTCGCAGAGCAGGCCCTGCGTGAGCATGAGGCCAGCAAGTGGAAGGCCGAGATCGCCCAGGTCTTCGAGACCTTTGAGGTCGGCGACATCGACAGCACTGTCGACGAGATGGTCCAGAAGCTGGCGCGCAAGACCGCCGAAGGCGAGGCGAAGCTTGAGATGGCCGTCGAGAGCGTCGACATGCGCGATATCGAGCTGGAGAAGCGCGCCGAGAAGCTGGAGGCCCAGGAGCTGCTGAAGCAGTTCAAGGCTGAGTGGGGCATGGGCAGCAAGGACCTGGAAAGCCCGGCCGCCGAGAAGACCGTCGGTCCGGCCCAGACTGAGACGCAGGGTACGCCGCCGGCCTAACTGCTGCAGCGATTCGGGGCCGGACAGCTGAGGAGGGCGAATGCCAAGCACATTTCTGCGGCGTCTGGCCCTGCGGCTCTCGCTTATGCGCTGGTATCCCAGCCCGACCGGCACATACATTTATCTCGCGGTGATCCTGCCGGACGCCGTGCGGATGCCAGGCCAGCCGAACTCACTGGCCAGCCTCGGCATCGCGCTGCTGTGCATCCTCTTCGCCTACTGGTTCTTCCCCTGGTATGGGAACAGCCAGTACCTGCAGAGTTTGCGCTCCTTAAGCCACGTATACAAGGCGCATCAGCAGATGCAGCTGATCGATTCGGTCCGCACCGGCCTGGCGCTCAGTCTGGCCCTGCTCGTGATCTACATCAAGCTGAAGTACGGAATCTCCTCGCTCAGCCGCGACCCGGATATCTGGAAGCAGCCATTGGCGGCTTTCGCCCTTTACAGCCCACTGCTGCTGGGGCTTGCCGACTACTTTCTCAGCGGCCTGCTGAAGCGAGCGGCGGTCCAGCGCGTAAGCGACACTCCGGCCGAGGAAGGGGTCTATTTTGAACTGGAAGAAGACGATGAGCCCTGAGCAGGGATTGTCAACGGTCATGCTTCAATGGGCCTGAGCTGGAACAAGCTTGGTCTTCTGGCCCTTTGCCTTGCACTTTGCGTGTACTTCTACCTCAGCAGCGGCAACTCCGGCCCCTCACTGACCATACTGGCTGTAAACAGCCTGTGGCTGCTGGTCACGCCTGAGGGCTTTCTGTCCGGCAGGGAGGATCCTGCAGCAGTAGAGCAGAAGCCGACCCGCGCCGAGCGCATCCAGCTCAACGCCGCAATCTGGGGCGGGCAGCTCATGGCTGTGTCCATCACTCTGCTAATGGTTCTGGGCCGCGGTGGCTCAATGGCGAAGGACACAGTCGGCTGGTGCATTGCGGGTCTCTCGGCCTTGAATCTGATTTCCTACCTTGTGGTCAAGGTCATGTCCGAGGCGCGCTGGGGCGACCTGCCGGATTAGCGCGAAGTGAACAAGGCTGTCCCGGCGGTAATCTAATACAGTGAGCTTCTAAGCGGAGCAGGACTATGAAACAACGACTCATTGCCGCCGCCGCAGTCTATGCCCTCCTGGGCATCTTCTTCACGCTGGTCATCACGGCCACGCCGCCAAGGCCGGCACTGGCCGGCGGGCTGAAGTTCAAGCTGTCCAAGAAGCAGGAAGCCTCGCTGGGCGCCGACATGAACAAGGAACTCGCCTCCGAGCCGGGCTTCATCAGCAAAGGCAAGGAATATGAGATGGTCCAGCGCATCGGCAAGCGCCTTGTCGAGCGCAACAAGCTGACCAACTATGACTACAAGTTCTTCTATGTCAAGCAGGACGAGGTTAACGCCTTTGCCACCCCCGGCGGCTACATCTATGTCACCCGCGGCCTGATGAAGCAGATGGGTTATGACGAGGCAATGGTGGCTGGCGTGATGGCGCACGAGCTGGGCCACGCCAAGGACCGCCACACCGCCCGCGGCGCTGAGAAGCGCATCCAGGCCGCGCTCGGCATCGGCATTCTGGGCATGGTGCTTGGCGACAAGGGGGACAAGACCCTCATGGATGCACTGGGCGGCGCTGCCGGCATGGCGACGCTGAAGTACAGCCGCGATTTCGAAGAGTGGGCGGACCGCTCCGGTGTCGAGCTGTCCTATGAAGCCGGCTATGACGCCTACGGCCTGACTCGAGGGCTTGAGATGCTCAACGCGCTGTATGGCAGCACAGACTCCGTCAGCGAGTGGATGGCCAGCCACCCAAGCACGAAGGACCGCGTGGCGCGCACCATGCGCATCGCCGAGGATGTCACGGACGGCAGGCAGATGGGCTATGTGAAGATCCCGGCCGCGCCGAAGGGCAGCCCGCTGTATGAGAAGTACGGCAAGGGTGTGCCTGGCTCATCTTCTGTAACCAAGCGGACCAGCCCGGTCAAGAATTAAAGAAGGCGCAGCAGGCGCATCACCATAGCGGCGCTCTTGAGCTTTGCTTGAGGAGTGATTGAGCGCTGGCCGATGTATGACGCCGGCAGGCGCTGTAAAACTTCAACAGCTCAGCTTTTAGTATGCGCCTGTGCTGTTGCTGTTCAAATGGAACTGATTCTCGACTTGGCAGTGGACCCAAAAGCAGGTCCGCAATCAAAAGGACGAGGGGGTTGCGAGGCCCCCTCGTCTGATTCTGCAGCCCATACGAGGCGCCAACATCTTCGTCGGTGCGCCGGCCTTAGCCAGCATCTTTGTCGGAGCGCCAGCTTTAGCTGGCATCTTTGTCGGAGCGCCAGCTTTAGCTGGCATCTTCGTCGGAGCGCCAGCTTTAGCCGGCATCTATGTCGGAGCGCCAGCTTTAGCTGGCATCTTCGTCGGAGCGCCAGCTTTAGCTGGCATTTCTTCTCCCTGGGCGCCAAACATGTTCGGCACGTCCCATTCAGCACACATGCCTTTCTCTGCCTTTATCCTTGACAAGCAGTCACTCCTGCTGTATAGTATTATCGATACACTACTACACAAGGAGCTACTGATGTCTGCTCAAACCCATAGCCCCCGCCTGCAAAGCTCGCTGGCCGACCCCAGTACCGCCATCCTCCTGTGGTGCTTCGCGGTGCATGGCAAGCTAAACCGCGAGCTGATGGCCCTGCTGGGCCTGCGCGACGTGGACAAGGAGCTCATTGAGGCCGCCTACGACCAGGAACTGGCCGTCCTGCGCGGTCTGCACCGCAGGGAAGCGCTCTTCGACATCGAGGACATCAAGACCCTGCTGCTCAACCAGATCGGCGGAAGGGCTGTCAGCAGCTTTCTTGGCAAGGAAGATGGCCGAGCTAACGCGCTCAGCTCAGTGTTGCGCTCGGTGAAGCACCTGCCCATGTGGATCCGCGACCCCGAGCTTGACCGCCTGGAGAAGGAGGCCCGGCGGGAAGAAGCCCTCGCCCGGCTTGAAAAGGCCCAGTTCCAGCGTGAAGATCAGCGGGCCCGCCGGCAGCTGCAAAGCTCCGTCGCGCCGCCCGCCGAGCAAAAGCCGGTGCAGGCAGAAGCGCTGCCCGCCGCGTCCCTTCCGCCGCAGGCCGGCGCTAAGCTCGATGGCGGCCCTGAGCCCCTGCCGGAGCAGTCTGCGCCGGCTCACAGCACGACTGACACTCCTGCTCCGGCCACAGGAGAATTCGCAGTTTCTGCTGAAAAAGCGGCCCCCAAGGTTAAAAGATCGCGGCTCAGGGCCGATGCGGCCCGGGCCGCGCCGGGCCGCAAGCAGACAGCTGCCGCCCGGCGCCGGGCTTCCTAGCCACGCTTCACCAGGATCTAGAGCCGCTCCTTAATCCAGTTGATCAGGCCACCCTTCAGCAGCACCTCAACCTGGCGTTCGGACAGGTCATGCTGCACGGTCAGGGTCTCGCCTGTGCGCTGGTTGGTCACCTTGACCTGCTGGCCGGCGGCGATCTGAGCGCGGATCCCCTGGATATGCAGGATGTCACCCTGCTCGATCTTGTCGTAGTCCGCCTTGTCCACGAAGTTCAGCGGCAGGATGCCGAAGTTGACCAGGTTGGAGCGGTGGATGCGGGCAAAGCTCTTGGTCAGCACCACACGGCAGCCCAGGAAGCGCGGCGCAAGAGCCGCGTGCTCACGGCTGGAGCCCTGGCCATATGTCTCGCCGCCTACGATGATGTGGCCGCCCAGTTCACGCACGGCCACCGCGCGGTCATGGTAGCTCGGGTCCTCACGCTCGAAGCAGAACTGCGCGATCCGGGGAATGTTGGAACGGAAGGGCAGAGCGCGGGCGCCGGCCGGGCTGATGCTGTCGGTGCTGATCTTGTCGCCAAGCTTGATCATCACGGGAAGGCTGATCTCGTCCTCGATCGGCGTGATCGGCGGCAGGCTCATGATATTCGGGCCCTTGCGCAGCTCGATCTTCTCGGCTTCTTCCTGCGGCGGAGGGGCCACCAACATGGTTGTGTTGATGATCGGGTCGGCGGGCTCGGTGATGCGCGGGTATTCCATCGCCGGGTGGCCGTTGGCCTTGCCCAGGTCACGTGGATCGGTGATCACGCCAGTCAGCGCACTGGCCGCGGCGGTCTCAGGGCTGACCAGGCAGACCAGGTCGTCCATCGTGCCTGAGCGTCCCGGGAAGTTGCGCGGCACGGTGCGCAGGCTGATCTCCTTGGTCGCCGGCGCCTGGCCCATACCGATGCAGCCGTTGCAGCCGGCCTGGTGGACGCGGCCGCCGGAGTGGATCAGGGGCATCATATAGCCATCGCGCACCAGGTTTTCCAGTACCTGCCGGCTGGCCGGGTTGACGTCAAAGCTGACCCGCGGGTGGATGGTCCTCCCGCGGACTATCTCGGCCGGGATGGCCAGGTCCTTGTAACCGGGATTGGCGCTGGAGCCAATGTAGCTCTGGTAAATCGGGGTGCCGGCCACCTCGCGGACATACTTCACGTTGTCCGGGCTGGAGGGCATCGCGATCAGCGGCTCCAGTGTGCTGAGGTCGATCTCGTCGTGGACGTCGTAGTCGCCTTCAGTATCGGGCAGCAGGTAGCTGAACTCGCTCTCGCGGCCCTGGCTCTTCATAAAGGCCTTGACCTCGTCATCAGCCGGGAAGACAGTGGTCGTCGCTCCAAGCTCGGCGCCCATGTTGGCGATGACGTGGCGGTCCATGGTGGACAGGCACTCCAGACCGGGGCCGTAATACTCGATGATCCTTCCGAGGCCGCCGGCCACTGTATAGCGGCGCAGCATCTCCAGGATCACGTCCTTGGCGCTGACCCAGTCGGGCAGCTTGCCGGTCAGCTTGACACCCCAGATCTGCGGCATCTTGAAAAAGAAGGGCTGGCCGGCGATGGCCAGGGCCACTTCAAGGCCGCCGGCGCCGATCGCCAGCTGTCCCAGGGCGCCTGCACCGGGGGTATGGCTGTCAGAGCCAAGCAGGGTCACACCGGGACGGCCGAAGCGCTCCATATGCACCGGGTGGCTGACGCCGTTACCGGGACGGCTGTACCAGACGCCAAAACGCTGGCATGCGCTGTACAGGAAGAGGTGGTCGTCAGGGTTCTTGTTGTCTTCCTGAATCAGGTTGTGGTCGACATACTGGCAGGACAGCTCGGTCCTGGCGCGCTTGAGGCCCATGGCCTCCAGCTCGAGCATCACCATGGTGCCTGTCGCGTCCTGCGTCAGGGTCTGGTCGATGCGGATGCCGATCTCCTGGCCAATGACCATCTCGCCAGACACAAGGTGCGAGGCGATCAGCTTCTTGGCGACGTTCATGCCCATAGCGCAACTCCCGGAGCACTGCAGGATGTGCGCGCCAGGCGGCGCGTGAAAGTGGAGATGCGCCGCACGGCGACTGGCTCAGTGCCGCGAAATAATACACCTTGTATCGGCTCAATATCCTCTGAGACAGAATCTTAATTGCCCTGAGTGTTGTTCTGCAGGTTGATTCTGCCTTGTCTTGCCGCCCGCTGTGCCGTTTTTGCTGTGTCTTTTTGGCAAGATCAATGCCGTGGCCCTGCAGTAAATCCCAACACTACTGAGTATAAACTCCAATCATGAGCAGCATAGAGTTTCTCGCCGACGAAAGGACCGCCCTGACCCCGCTGGCCGACGCGCATGTGGAGACCATGACACGCTGGGTTAACAACCAGTCGGTCATTCGCTACCTTGGCGGGCCGCTGGGCATATCGGTCGATGAGGAACGCAAGTGGCTGGAGCGGATACGCGCGTCCCAGGACGATGTGATTTACGGCATTATGATCCGGGAGAGCGGGCAGCTCATCGGCACTGTGGCGCTGCACGGCGTGCGCGGTCTGGGCCGCCATGCTGAATACGGGATCTCCATTGGAGAGCCGGAACACTGGGGCAAGGGCTACGGCTTTGAGGCCTGCCGCCTGATGCTGGACTGGGGCTTTAACCGGCTGAACCTGCACTCGGTCTACCTGCGTGTCTTCGCCGACAACCAGCGCGGTGTGCGCAGCTACGAGAAAGCCGGGTTCAAGCACGCAGGGATGCTGCGCCAGCACGCCTTCCGTGACGGCGTGTATCTGGACATGTACTACATGGACATCCTGCGCGAGGAGTTCAACAGCCAGTGGGCGGACTGGCGCGCACGGCAGGCGGAGCGCTATGCAGTGTAGGCTCGCAAAAGAAGAGATTTATTGATTAAGCCTTGAGAATTGCCTGAGCTGCGCTTGCAGCTTCAGACTTAGGCTGCTTGGAGTATGGCCCAATCGGGGGAACTACTGTGAGCAGCAATTTAGAAGATACGCCGAACGGCCCGAAAGAAGAGGGACAGAGCGCTGCCGACCAGGCCGCAATCGATCCTGAATCAACGGGCGACCCGCAGCCTGAGTCAAAGCAGCAAGGGAGCGCCGACTCAGCCCAGGCAGGGGCGGAGCAGCAGGACAAGCCTGAAACCGCAGCTCAGAAGAAGGAAGAAGACTGGCTGGATTGTGGGTCGGTGAAGGAGTCTGCTGAGTCCCCTGAGGACGGGGAGGGCAAAGGCAGGCGAGTCATTGCCGTTCTGCATGTCCACGGCATGGGCGAGCAGGCGCGCTACGGCACCATTGGAGCCGCCGCGGCGGAGATCCGCCAGGCGCTGTGCGCCAGTACCTATGCGCACCCCTGCTCAGTTAAAGGCTTTGTGCGCGGCCCGGATATCCATAACAACTATAGCTTCCCTGACAATAGCAGTGCAGCTGACTGTAACTGCACCCAGGAGCAGTACGACAGCTTCTGCCAAGCCCCCGGCGCAAAGGCTGGTACACCAGGCGAAAAGGCTCAAGCTCAGGCTTTGCCAGTGGAACCGGCCGGCGCGCGGATCGAGTGGCTCGAAACCACCGAGCAACAAGCTGACACAATGCGCTTTTACAAGGTCGAAAATGTCATCTACAAGACCCAGGTCCTGAGTTTTGCTCCGAGTGACAAAACCGTCGGAGTACGGCCGCTCGAGATTCATGTGATGGAGACCTACTGGGCCCCCGAAGCCAGCGGCATGAACTTCTGGAGCACCTTTGCCTGGCTCCACAAGGCCTGGCTGGCTTTATTCCGGCTCTTTCCCCTGGTTGCACGCCACATTGATATCTCAGACGAGAACGGCGTCAAGACTCCGCGGAAGTTCAGCTGGGCGCGCGAGGGCACGAAGAGGATACTCAAGCTGCTGCTCACCATGTATGTGCTGATAATTTTGGCCACTTTCGCTATTGGTCACGGCGTACTCAGCGCCAAACAACTGGTTGATGCCTATCAGAAGAAGGGCCTTTCGGCAGGGCAGATACGCTGTCTGCTGGAGCCGCCTGCTGACGCCAGTTACCCGCATCCCAATCTGCACGGCCCGGCCGCGGCCTTCTTCAGCATCCCGGTCTTCGTTCTGCTCCTCTGCAGTGTGCTGACCATCTCAAACCTGATCAACAGCCCAATGCCGCGCAAGGAAGACCAGCTCAAACTTGGTCTAGGGCCCAGTCCGCCGGCTACCTGGTTCATCTTCTGGGTCTTTGTTGTCGGCGACGCGCTGGCACATGTGTTCCTGTGGGGCTTCTGGATTAGCTATATCCCGAAGTTCTTCAACTTTCCACTGCTGCAGGACTTCTTTGTCCCGACTCTGGGGCTTCAGCTCAACTTTGGGATCAGCTTCATACTCATCAGCTTCCTGATCCACCTTGTGTTCATCATGAAGATGAAGAAGTGCGTCCTTACCGGGCAGAGCAGTTTTTATGTGTGCGGCATGATGCTGTTATTCCTCGGTGCCTGCGCAGCAGCGATTGCCACCTTTGCTGTTGGCCTGACCATCCCTGGCATCGCCCTTGGCATTTACATCATGTTCTATGTTCTCGCCTGGCGCTGGTTCAACTACTGGCTGTCGCGCTGGTTCGGCGATGTTGCGATCTTCACCAACCAAGACGAGAACTCGCCCCTTTACTGCAAGCGCACGGCAATTCAGCGCTGCATGATGTTACAGCTAGACTACGTCTTCGGCACGCATGAGTTCCTCAAGGATTCAGACAAGTGGGAGCCTCAGGCCTGGCGGCCGGGAGGTGCCTATGACGAGGTCATCATTTACGGCCACAGCCTGGGCTGCATTGTGGCCTATAACTCAATCTGCGACTACTTCCGGCGTATCTTTGAGTCAGGCACCAAAGAGACACTTGCGCACGTTAAAGCGCGCTTCAAGGCATTCCTGACCACCGGATGCCATCTGGACATTGTTGAATATCTGTTTGACCCTGGTTCGACGGATAACCGCTACTATGACCGTCTGCGGGTGTTCGGCCGCTATGCAGTGCCGGCCGGGTCAGACCCGGAGCCCCAGCCCCTGAGAGGTGTCATGTGGCTGAACATCTGGAACTGGTGGGATGTGTTCAGCAGCAAGCTCTTTCAGTACGGCTCAGTCATCAATGCCCGCGTGAGCGGGGACGTGCCCCTGGTTTGCCACAGCCACTATATGCAGATTGAGCGCGCCCGCGGGCTGCTAAAGCATGTTCTGCTCGCTCCCTGGGAGATGCCCAGGCCGCCCGCTTGTGTCGCTGCACCGCCGCCTGGACCAGCCATCGCCGCTGGCGCACTGCCACAGCCGCCGCTGACTCCGCCAGCGCCAGGCGCGCAGGGTCAGCAACCTCCTGCCGGCGAGCCACTGCTTGGGCTGGAGCAGGCCGGCGCGCAGCAGCGTGCCAGAGCCTGGGACAGTGGCTTCAGGTCTCCAGGCAAGCGCGAAAACAAATCATCCGGGCCGGTGCCCGGCTAATATGAGGCCGACGAACCATCAGGAGAATAGTGACGGCCGCTCAGTCACCTGCCCGCTAGTTGTAGTAGGCTCCCAGCAGCCGCTGGCCTGTCGCGTCGTCGTAGACAACAACCGGCGTGCTGCCGCTGACGGTCAATTCGCTGAAGCGGCCCATGTCGCCTGCACCGTCGACCAGCATAGGCGACTGCCAGTCCGCGCCCGCATTGTCTTCGGCGAAAACAGCGAGCAGGTCCGCAGTGTTGCTGTCGTAGTAACTCAGCAGTGGCTTGCCGTTCACCAGAACCATGGCGCAGCTCGCACCCACTCCGGCACGCGGGTCTACCTGCACGGCCGGGTTCTCCCAGGCGCTGCCGTCTGCTGTGCTGGCGCGAATAAAGTGGACGCCGCCCTGCAGCATATTGTCGGCATAAGCGGCGGCGGGCATGCCGTCGCAAAGGGCTATCGAGCTCCAGCCAGCAGTCGCGTCACCAAAGACCACCGGGTCAAGCCAGGTGCCGGCATTCGCCTGCTCGGCCCGGGTCAGCCGCAGGCGGTGCAGCTCTGCTGGCGTGTCGGCATAAAAGCCGTAGAACAGCGCCGGCTTGCCATCCAGCAGCATGCTGCTGAGGCCAAAGACATAGGCTTCCTCCTCCACATAGTCCGGCACCTCCGCGTCGGTCCAGTCGGCGCCGGTGCTGTCCAGCGCGCGGTAGCCCACGAGATAGGTATAGGCAGCGAAGGAGTACTTGTTTGTGATGCTATAGATCGCCGGCTTGCCGTCGGCTATGAACATCACGGTCTCACCGCCATCGGTCTGAGACAGCTCCAGGGGCGTGTCCCACTGCGCGCCTTCTGTATCCTGCGCCCTCACGTAGAACAGGTAGGCACCAGGGGTGAACTCGTTTGGTGCGTTGTAGGCAATGGCCGGCAGCCCGCTTACTTCCGCCAGCGCCGGTCCATAGCCTGTGTTGCCGCTGGCCACAGTAATGGGTGAACCCCAGTTTGTCGCCTCAGGGTCATCCGCGATGCTGTAGCGCAGGCTCCCGCTGAGCGCATCATGGTAGGCAACCGCAGGCCGCCGGCGGGCCAGCGGGCCGATGAGCGCCAGAGACGGGTCTGAGCTCTCAAGCGAGGCATTGTTGTCGATTACCACCCTGTGCCAGCCGCTGCTGAGGGTGATCTCCAGGCTGGCAGAGGCGCTCTTTGCGCTGCTGTCGGTGACCCGCAGCCCGACCTGCGTGGTGCCATGGCGGCCGAAGACCTGCTCAATGTAGGGCGAAGTCCCACTGCTGCGCTCGAAGTCCCCGTCGCCATCCATGTCCCAGGCATAGTCGCTCAGACTGGCGCCGCTGGAAGGCAGGCTGGCGCTGGCGTCAAAGCTCACGCTCAGCGGTGCGCTGCCCTGCTGCACATCCGCGCTGAACTGGGCCACGGGCTGGCTGCCATCCGGAACGTTAAACGCCAGCTGCAGGCTGTCGGATGCGCCGCCGCCGTGGATGCGCACTGTCGCTTCCACCGGTCCCGGAGCGGCAGCAGGATAAATGTACTGCGCCAGTCCGTCACTGTCGTCCAGAAGCTCAAAGATGCCATCGCTGTCCCAGTCAATGTCCATTAGCCAACTCTGGGCGCCGTAGACCACTGATGCGCTGGCATCCACATCCACCCGCAGACCCTCAGGCAGTACCTGCTGACTGGCCTCGGCTGCTGCCTGCGCCACCGCATCGCCAAGCAGAAGCCATGAAAGCTGCTGGTTCTGCTCGCCTGCCAGCAGGACAACCGCGAAGCTCTGGCCAAAGGGTGCGACGTAGGGGGTTTGGTCAGCAATCTCGATAGCGCTGCCGTCTGTGGGCAGGCGCTGCCAGTCCCAGCGCTCTGTCACATAGTTGGCTAGTGCGACCCAGGCAGTGCCGGCCTGGGGCTGCTGACGCCAGCCGGCGCTCAGCTCGACAGGTCCGCTGGCCCCGGCCTGTTCGCTGAAGCGATAAATCGCGTAGGCCGTTGCGCCCAGCCTGCGCTGGCTGTCATAGCTGCTGCTGAAGGTCAGGTCAGCGGAGGGGTCGACATCCATGCTCAACTGCGGCACAGAGACATTGTGGTTTGGCAGGAAGGGCTCATAGTCTGTCCCCCGCCGGTAGCCCTGTGGCGGGCCGGCCTCGACAAGGGCAAGCAGGCTTGAGGGCCGCGGCAGCCTGGGGAGCAGCCCGGTCTCTGTGGGGTCAGCCTGTTCCTGACTGCCGCCGCAGGCCTGGCACAGCAATGTCAGCACAAGCACCGCCGCATAGCGCAGGGCGCCACGATAAGTACTCAGCCGGGAGCGGTAGCGCATAACAGTAAGGATGCCTCGTCGGGGCCGGAAGTCTCGCTAATAGCGGCATAACGGGGTATGTATAATCGGTACACGGAGGAGTGGCCGAGCGGTTTAAGGCGGCAGTCTTGAAAACTGTTGGGCGCGAGAGCGTCACGGGGGTTCGAATCCCTCCTCCTCCGCCAACTGCTGCTCCGCCGCTTCGCGGTCTATGGCAGTTGCCACACACATGGGGACTGACAGAAGTAAAATGCCCGATTCGCAGCCACTCGGCAGCGCCTGCCGCGACGGTGCCAGCCTTGAGCATGGGCATGATCAGGGTCACAGCCATGGACATGACCACAGCCACTCTCACAGTCACTCCCACAGCCACGCCAAAGGGCACAACCATAGTCATTCCCACGGTCACAGCCATGGGCACGGCCATTCACATGCCCCTGCCAGCTTCGGCCGGGCCTTCGCCATCGGCATCAGCCTCAACCTGGCCTTCGTGCTGGTGGAGGCCGGCTTCGGCTTCTTCACCCGCTCACTGACCCTGCTGGCGGATGCCGGCCACAACCTCAGCGATGTCCTTGGCCTGGCTCTGGCCTGGACCGCCAGCGTGCTGTCCCGCCGCGGGCCCAGCACCCGCTATACCTACGGCCTCAAGGGCAGCTCGATCATTGCCTCACTGGCCAATGCCGTACTGCTGCTGGTTGCCGTCGGTGCCATCGCCTGGGAAGCGCTGCAGCGCTTGTGGCAGCCCGAGCCGGTCGCCAGCGGGCTGATGATGCTAGTCGCCGGCGTTGGAATCGTGATCAACACGGCTACCGCGCTGCTCTTTGCCCGGGGCAGCCAGTCGGACATCAACATCCGCGGGGCCTATCTGCACATGGCCGCCGATGCAGCCGTGTCAGCCGGGGTAGTAATCGCCGGCCTGCTGATAATGCTGACAGGCCAAAGCTGGATTGACCCCCTGGCCTGCCTGGTGGTAGTCGCGATAATTGTCTACAACACCTGGGGCCTGCTGCGCGAGTCGCTGGATCTTTCGCTCAGCGCAGTGCCGGCAGGCCTTGACCCGCTTGCAGTGCGCAAGGCCCTGGCTGCGCTTCCGGGGGTGCAGGAAGTCCACGACCTGCACATCTGGGGCATGAGCACCACAGAGTCTGCCCTGACCGTACATCTTGTCACCGCGGAGCCGGTGCAGGACAACTCGCTGCTGGTGCGGGCCCAGACCCTGCTGCGGCAGCACTTTGGCATCGAGCACGTTACGGTTCAGCTTGAGCACTGTGACGGCAGCCACAACTGCAGCCAGGCGCCGGACGACGTAATCTAGCACCGCCTGCAACCCTGCGGCTGGCAGGCTTAACTCAGCTCAGTTCAACATCAAAGCGCCTTTTTACCTCCGGACGCCCCCGGACTGTTATAGTCCAGTCGGGGGCTGAAGGCGCCTGGGCGGAGATGAGACTCTAGCTTGGGAGTGCCATGATGGGAAGCCTGGCCAGTGTTGTCCTGGTACACGGTGCGTTTGAAGACGGTTCCTGCTGGAACCGGGTCATCCCCCTCCTGCTGCGCGAAGGCTTTGACGTCCTTGCGCTCCAGAACCCCCTGACATCCCTGGCTGATGACATTGCCAATACCCGTGCCGTGATCGACCAGATAGACGGGCCCATCGTCCTTGTCGGACATGCCTATGGTGGTGCAGTCATCTCAGGGGCCGCTTACGGTGCGCTTAATGTGACCAGCCTTGTATATATCTCCGGCTTCGCACCGGAGCAGGGCGAGTCACTGGCAGACATTCTGGCGAACTATCCTTCCATCCCATCTTCGCAGTATTTGCGGGCGGACAGCTCCGGCCGGCTCACCCTGGACCGCAGCCGCTTTGCCGACTTCTTCGCCCAGGACCTTGACCCGCTGGAGGCGCGCACCCTTGCCGCGGTTCAGCGCCCCATCGCGCATACCGCCTACCTCGACCGCCGCGTCCGACCAGCCTGGCGCATCATCCCGGCCTGGTACCAGATTGCCGAAGACGACCGCATGATCCCGCCGGCGGTGCAGAGGTGGATGGCGGGACGCATGGGCGCCACCACCAAGTCGGTCAAGAGCAGCCATGCCGCTATGGTCTCGCGGCCGGACGAGACCTGCAGCATGATCCGGGACGCGGCGGTACTGGCCATGTCGGCCTGCTGAGCTGCCAGGCGCTGTTGAATGAAAGCGCATCGGCGATACTAGTCCCATGCAGCAGCTCAGCACCGAGCAGCAGGCCCGGATAGCCGAGGTCGCCAGACTTCTGCGCGAGGCGGAGCGGCCTGTGCGTGTCCTGCGCAGCCTGGCCTGGCCGGAAAGCGTGGCACAGGAGTTCTTTGACCGGGGCTGCACGGAGCCGCCAAAGCCCGAGTATCCGCCCTTCGACCCTGGCCCTACGCTGGAGGCGGTCATCGCGGCGCAGGCCCTGATTGACGGCGACACGCCCGTCCACACCTGGCTGCACCGCACTGCGCGGGCTATCTCCACAGCGGCCCGGATGCTCTCTGTGCTGGGGACCAAGGAGTTCTTTGTCCATAGCTCCGCCTTGTACGGCACGCCGGAAACCCCCATCCTGGACGGCAAACGCACTTCGCTGCAACTGGCGGAAGCAGTCGACGGCATCCTGGCCTCCTTCAACAACTCCCCGGCGAGCTTTGGCTCGGTGCCAGCCAGGGTGACGGCTGAGGAGCTGGCGGATCTCATGCGCCGCAGGGTCAGCCAGCATTTTGGCTCGCAGGCGCCCGAGGTCCAGGTGGTGGACCAGCTTTCCTCCAAGGCACTGGCCGGCAGCCGCTATATCCGCATCCGCCGCGACGCGGTCTTCTCGGACCTTGACGTGCGCCAGCTCATCAACCACGAGGCCTATGTCCACATCGGGACAACGCTTAACGGGCTGCAGCAGCAAAGCCTGCCAATCCTGGCCTCGGCCCATGCCGGTACAACGAACACTCAGGAAGGACTGGCAGTGTTCAGCGAGCTGATTTCCGGTGGCATGGACCCGCCGCGCTTCCAGCGCCTGGGCGCCCGCTCCATCGCCATCAAGGCCTGCATGGAAGGGGCCGACTTCATGGAGCTCTACTCCTTTTTCCTTGCGCGCAGCGACAGCCCTGAGGAGGCCTTTGAGGATGCGCGTCGTGTGATCCGCGGCGGTCCGATCAGCGGTGGCGCACCCTTCACCAAGGACTGCACCTACCTGTATGGCCTGCTGCGAGTGCATAACTTCCTGCGCAGTGCCGTTGCCGCCGGCCGCATTGACTGCATGGGCCTGCTCTTCTGCGGCAAGATCGACCTTGATGACATCCCGGCCATGGGTCTGCTGGCCGAGATCGGCATGCTGCAGCCGCCGCGCTTCCTGCCGCCGATGTTCTCAGACCCGCGCTTCCTGGTGGCCTACCTGGCCTACAGCGCGTACCTGAACACCGTCAACTTGCCTGTGATAGCCCAGTACTATCAGGAGCTCTTCGCGGCTACTCCACCGGTGGAGGTCATGGCCAGCGTCTGCTATTTCGACCGGCACGATCAGAGCGGTCCCGGCCTGCAGGCTTGAGGCCAGGTAGTGATGCCTCAAGATTCGGTTGAAAACTGCTGTAGATGCGAAGATATGACAGCAGCGGAATCTATGCTGTCCTGAGTACAGGAGGTCTGCTATGTCCGAGTACAACCCGGTAGAACAGCTCAACACCCTGGCCCAGCCCTGGCCTCTGCTCAAGGAGGGCATGGATACCTGGTTCGTGAAGATCCTGCGGCGCTGCCTGGCCTTTCATGGCCATGGCGACCAGAAGTGGCTTAAGCCGGCAAACGCAGTGGACACAAAGTTCGATGCCGCGCTGACAGAGCTGGTCCGGGCCTTCCAGAAGGAAAAGAAGATCGATGTCGACGGTGAGGTTGGCCCTTCAACCTGGGGCAAGCTGGCGCAGTATGAAGCCGGGGCCCAGGACCCGGAGGTTGAACCGGCAACGGATCCTGATGCCCATACAAACGCTGAGGCCGAGCTGCGCAGCGCCATCATCAGCCGCGCCGAGGCTCTGGCAGCGCAAAAGATCCGCGAGAAGCAGGGCCAGAACCGCGGCGAGCCCTTCGACAAGTACAACCGCTTCGCCGGCGTACCCAAGGGCAGCCCTTACTGCGTCACGCTCTGGAACTACGAGCTGGCGCAGATCTTCCTCAAGCTGGGCTACAAGATCCCCTTCCAGCCCGGCGCCAGCTCCAGCAAGCTGGTAGCCCTGGCAAGGAAGCACGGCCGCCTTAAGACGGCTGCCAAGGCTGAGCCGGGTGACCTGATTGTTTATCGCGACCCCGACAACAAGCCCACGAGTCATAACCACACCGGCCTGATCGTGAAGGTGCTGGGCGGGGGCAAGTTCGAGACCGTCGAGGGCAATACCGGCGCGGGCTCCGGCGTGATCTCTGAAGGAGATGGCATCTACCGCCGCAAGCGCAACACGACGGTCAGCCCCGCGGATATCGTGGATCTGGCGAGCATGGCCTAGCCGCGACTGCTGATGCCCCGCCTTGCAGGTAGAATGCTGGGGTGAGTCAGGATCACACCAAAACAAGCGACGCGCAGGGCCTTGGCGGCATCGAGCCGGTGCTGCACTGCTGCGCCTGCAGCCGCATCTTCCGCCTGCCGGACAGTGCCGCCCCGGGCAGCATCATTGACTGTCCCTTCTGCCACACCAGGCAGGTGCTGCGGACCATGACTGTCTTTGTCTCCGACCCGGTGGTCGCGGCCTGAGATGAGCGAGGCGCGGCTGGCCATGGGCGCTGCGGGTGAGGCCGCCGCGCTGGCCGCCCTGCAGCGCCAGGGCTACCGCCTGCTGCACCGCAACCTGCGCCTGGGCCGTCTGGGTGAGCTGGACCTCGTCATGCAGGAAGGCAGCGTGCTGGTCTTCGTTGAGGTCAAGGCCAAGATTCTGGGTGAGCGCCAGCTGGGCGGGCGCGACAACGTCACCTGGGCCAAACAGCGCAAGCTGGTCGATCTGGCCACGGCCTATATGCAGAGCCATGCCAATCGGCCCGGCTCCCCAAAGCACAGCGGTGCGCGCTTTGATGTGGTTGAGGTGGTCTATGCGGATGGCACGCTGAAGAACCCGCAGGTCGTCGTGCTGAAGGATGCCTTCCGGCCGGGGGATTAGAAACGCAGACCCGTCGCCGTCCCACAAGAACAGAGCAGCCCCTGGCGCAGGGCTCTTAGGTCCCGTTCAGTACCTTCAGCATCTTCTCCAGCAGCTCTGGTGTGGCTGCTGTGACCATATCGATGTCGCCCGGCGTGTAGGCGCTGCCATCAAGGCGGCAGGTATGCGCCCCCGCCTCATCCATCAGCAGCAGGCCGGCACAGACATCCCAGGGCTTCAGCTTGAACTCCCACATGCCGTCGTAGACACCCTCGGCAACGAAGGCACAGTCGATGGCCGCTGAGCCCAGGCGGCGGATCTTCTGGAAGCGACGCTGCATGCGGCTGTACTGCTCGATATTGCTGTACTGGTGGCCCTCAGCCACATCGTAAGGGAAGCCAGTCGCCAGCATGGCGTTGTGCATCCCGCCGCCCGGCGGCTCGCTGCGCACGCTCAGCCTCCGGCCGTTCAGCCAGGCCCCAGCCCCGCGGCGTCCCTGCCACAGGCGGCTAAGCAGCGGAGCAGCGATCACCCCCAGCAGTGGGGCAAGTCGGCCGGCCGCGTCGACCTCGCAGAGCGCGACGGATACGGACCACAGGGGCAGGCCGCAGAGGAAGTTGCTGGTGCCGTCCAGCGGATCGACTACCCAGGCCAGGGCAGTGCGGGGGCCGGCCTGCCAGGCCGCGCTGTCAAAGGACTCCTCGCCCACAAAGCCCGCCTCCGGGGCAATGCGGCCAAGGGAATCGCGCAGCATGGCCTCGGCCTCGTTATCGGCGCTGGAGGCAAGGTCGACAGCGCTGGTCTTGGAGACCACCGCGCTGTAGTCCAGCCGCGCCTGCATTTCGGCAAGTCGCTGGCCGGTTATGCTGCTGGCCTCCACAATCGCGGCCAGTACTGCGTCCGTGTTATAGCTGCTCAAGGCCGGACATGTTAGCGCAGGGTCTAGAAAATCCCCTTGGGGAAGAACTTCTCGAACCAGCTGCCGCCGCCGGTGTTGAAGGCGTAGAGGCAGCCGACCCACTGCAGGTTGGAGATGCCCTTCAGCTTGATCGTGTTGACGGGCTTGGTGGCGGCCTCAGGCCCCAGGGGCACCACGGTCAGCACGGGGTCCTTGATGCTGTCCGCCACCAGTACCAGCGCATCGTCCTGGGGTGAGATGTCCCAGAACTTCACCTTGTACTTCACTGTGAGGATCTCAGTGGCGGTGTTGGTGTCCAGGTCGATCCAGACGAAGCGATCCTGGGTGACGGCGGATTCCTTCGCCACCACCGCGTTGCTCTTGCGGGCCCACTTCAGCACCGGCCGCGTCAGCACCAGATCCGGGATCTGGTGGAAGCTGCGGTCCTCGGTCTTGTAGTAGCCCAGGCTGGCCTCGGCGCGGTCCATGACAGTGGCCAGCAGGGCCTGGCCGCTGGGCTGGGCATAAAGCTCGGCAGTGCCGGGGAATTCCACGCGGTCCAGCTGCTTGCCCTTGAGGTCCAGAAGGCTGGCCACCGGATAGCTGGCCAAGGTCAGGGGGTCCTGGACCCAGATTCCCTTCTGCTTGCCGCTGCGCACGCCGTAGATCTGGAAGCGGTTGCCCTCAGCGGGGATGATCTCTTCCTTCTTGTTCTCCAGCGTGTAGCTGATGATGCGGTTCTCCACGCCGGGTTCGTTGACGCAGTAGTAGATGCGGCTGGAGCTGCCGGCGGCGAAGTAGGCCTGGAAGTTGCTGTGCAGAGGGAATTCCTGGATCAGCCGCACCTGGCCGCTGGGCAGGTTCAGGCTGATCGCGGCCTCCTTGTTGGCGGCGCCGGAGGTGCCTTCCACCGTGCTGGAGGGCGCGATGGCCACCACCCACTTGCCGTCCTCGGAGTTGGCGATGACACGGGCGGGGAAGTTATCCTTGCCCACGCGGTAGCCGCCGGTGCGGGGGTCGATCAGCAGGAAGGGGCTCTTCTTTTCAAAGGTCGGGTTGCCTTCGGCGTCCTTGACCTCCAGCTCCTCGCGGAAGTCGCAGATCAGGCCGATGCGGAACTTGTAGTCAACTGGGATGTAGCCTTCAATCTGGCCGCGCCGCGACTCGCGGATCTGCTCCATGGAGGGCATGGTCGGGGCGTTGGGATCATCCTCCGGCTCGGCGATGCCAGGCATGGCCGGCACGGGCAGGTCCTCGGGCGCTGTCTCCGCAGCTCCTTCCGTCTCCTCGCCGCTGCCCTCAGTCCCTGCGCCTGACTCGCCGGCAGCGCTCTCATCCAGGGGCTCTTCGCCGACTGTCTCGTCGCCCGGGGCGGCTTCTTCGTCCGCGACTTCTTCGTCAACCACCTCGTCGTCGACAGGGGCTTGCCTGTCCTCGCTGACGCTGTCATCCTCAACCCCGCCGGGCGCCTTCTGCGGCGCGCTCTCGCCGCTGCGGGAGCTGGGGTTGCGGCCTTCCTCGGCCAGGCTGGCTGTGCCAATCAGCAGCAGCAGCGCGGCTGCCAGGATCAGCAGCAGGCGCGTCAGCCCATGTGAATTGCCATTTAGTTTCATAAACCTGCCCAGGGGCGCAGACAGCGCCTGCTAACTAATCGGGCCGGAGGGCAACACTGCTTAACTGCTGTCCCCTAACCCTGGTTCGGCGTCGTTCCCAGCATCATATTCAGCACATAACTGTAGTTCACCACCTGGTTGCGTCCGTGCAGCTTGGCGAAATACAGTGCGCTGTCGGCCAGCTCGATGAACTGCGCCGTTGATGCCGGCTTGTGCTCCAGATAGCTGGCCACGCCGATGGAGGCAGTGACTTTAATGAAGACGCTGCTGTTCGGAATATAGAAGCTGTAGTTCTCGATGTAGCGCCGCAGGCGGCTGGCCATCAGTTCGCAGTTCTTATTGTGCGTCTCCGGCAGCACCACCACGAAGCGCTCGCCGCTGTAGCGGCTGCCAAAGTCCGTGGTGCGCATGTTCTCCATGATGATCCGCGAGAGCTCCTTGAGCACCAGGTCGCCCGTCTCCGGGCCGTAGCTCTCGTTGACATCCTTGAAGTGGTCGATGTCCACGATCATCAGCGAGAGGGCCACGTTATAGCGACGGGCGCGGTCGAACTCGCGGTCCAGCAGGCCATAGAAGTGCCGCTGGTTGTAGAGGCCGGTCAGCCGGTCGAGGGTCTCCATCTGGCTGTTCTGGGCCTGCAGCTGGGCCTTCTTGAGGTGCAGCAGGAGCTGGTGCACCAGGATGTTGAAGAACTGGATCAGGCGCCGGTTGGCCAGGGTTTCCTCAGTGCTGGACAGCAGGACAACCGCGAAGAGCTCGTTATCCAGCACGATGGGGAAGATCTCCTGCCCAGGCAGGCGCAGATCAGCGCTGCACTCTTCCTCGCTGATCAGCAGCTCCGCGCCGCTGAGCTCGGCATCCTCCAGACGGACGGACTCAGCCCGGCGCTGGCGGCGCTGCCACTGCTCGGCCAGGGCTTCAAAGGCCCGCTCCAGCTCACTGCGATGCAGGCGCCGCGCCAGGTTGACCAGGCTGCGCTGGCCGCCGGCGGCCTGGGCATGGATCACGGCCAGCAGCTCCACCGGAATCAGGTCCGACACGATATCGCGAAAGAGCGTGAAGGCGTCGCGGGACTCCAGGCCCTGGTCCATGCGCTCAACCAGCCGCGCCAGGATGCTGATCTCATCAGCGCTGGTGCCGGCCGGGCGCTGCGGCTCGGCGATGCTGGCCAGCAGGTACTGGCAGAGCTGCGTGGCCTGCTGCAGCGCGAGGCGGAAGTCGATGTTCTCGTGCTCCATCTGCATCAGCTGCTGCGCCGAGAGGTTGCCAAGGCAGAGCACGCCATGCAGACCGCGGCTGCCGCGCAGCGGGAAGATCGCGCAGGCATCAGTGCGGTAGTTCTCGCTCCAGGGCGCCAGCCACTGCGGTGTTTCGCGCAGGTTGTGCACCAGCAGGCCGCGGGGACTGGTCAGGGCGTGGGAGATCAGCTCGGAAGGGAAGCGCCACTGCTCAAGCGGCAGGGTGACGGCCGTGGAGAAGGCGCCCACAAGGCGCGGCTCCTGGCCGTCAAGCAGCATCAGGCTCACCCGGTCTGATCCCAGGACCCGCCCGATGGTCTGCACCAGCTGCTCGCCCAGGCGGTTGCCGCCGTAGAGGTCAAGCTGGGTCAGCTCGCTGCAGAGCTCGTGGAAGTTCAGCAGCCCGGGTGCCTGAGGCCGAAACTTAGGTGCCGACACGCAGCCCACCTCCGAGCGCCAGCAACATCATGCCTGAGTGTAACACGTTGTAAGAGCAGCGGCCACTCAATTGGGTCAGCCTCGTACAGACCAATCAGTAGGTCAAAGAGCATTACAATCTGATTATGCATCTGGACTCCGACCACACTTCGAGGGACCGCCCAGTTCAAGGTGACCCCGGCCAGAGTTTCGGCAGTTCAGCTGCCTCGAGAAAGAAATGGCAGTTACTTATCGGGGCTCTTGTGGTTATGGTCTTTTTCAATGTACTCACAACTTGGACTGCGCTCAGATATAGCGCTGCATTGCAGGAAGAGCGTCTTGAAAAGTCTGGCCGGCTCTATTACGGTGAGTACTTAGACGAGTTGACTAAGGTCAGCACCGCTTCAATTCGGGACGAAAGGTTGACACTATCTTGCATTTGGGGTCCAAGTTCTGGCAACGAGGCAGCGGTACTCCTGGTGGAGACGAAGGATCTGAAACTGGACGAGTTCTTTTCCCGTGGACTTCCTGGACCACTTCTGTTTGACGGGAACTATTTCCTTCAGAACCACATCATGATCGATGGTGCGAAGGCCCGTATTGCATGGCGCGCCATTGATCCGGTCAAATTTCCTCACAGCCTATCCGACGGAACAATGCTTGTCGACAAGCAGGCGGGGACAATAAGTGCATACCCTCTCGACAGGGGCAAGGTGCAGTTAATAGACTCTGGCGAGCTCACTGTAGTCCTTGCGCTCAATGACGACGACAAACTTTCCTTCTTCTATCCAGTTCGCAAGGTGACAATTAACCCTTCATCCGCCCCATGATGTGATATTCGCCTTTCCACGAGTCCCGCACATCCTTGCGCCCCTGCAATCAGGCCCCCGCCGCTCCCTTGCCGATCAGCTCAACAATCTTCTGCGCGCCTTCCCACATGCTGGCCGCGAAGACCAGGGGCTTGCCGCAGTTGTCCAGGATCTCCTTGGCGATCTCCTCGCGGGTGCCCGTCAGGCGGATCACGATCGGCACCTGCCGCGGCAGGGTGTCATAGGCTTCAACGATGCCCTTGGCCACCACATCGGTGCGGGTGATGCCGCCAAAGACGTTGATGAAGATGCCCTGCACATCCGGGTCGCGCAGGATGGCGCGCAGGCCCTTCTCCACACCCTCCTGGGTGGCGGAGCCGCCGAAGTCCAGGAAGTTGTTGGGGCTGCCGCCGGCGCGCTTGACCACATCCATGGTGGTCATCACCAGGCCCGCGCCGTTGCCGGCGATCCCCACATTGCCGCCGGGCAGGTGCACATAGGTCAGGCCCTCTTCCTTGGCCAGCTTCTCATACTCGTCCATGTCGGCGCCGGCCTCGCGCAGGCCCAGCAGCTCGGTCTGGCGGTAAAGCGCGTTGTCGTCGATGGTCATCTTGGCGTCGATCGCCAGCACCTGGCCGTCGGTGGTGATGCACAGGGGGTTGATCTCCGCCAGCTCGGCGTCAGAGCCGACATAGGCGCTGTAAAGCTTGCGGATGATATCGCCCATCGCCTTGTGGTACTGCTTGTCGATCTTCGCCTCGAACATTGCCTGGCGGATCTGGAAGGGCTGCAGGCCGACCGTCGGGTCGATCAGCACCTTGGCGATCTTCTCCGGCGTGCTGGCCGCGACTTCCTCGATATCCACGCCGCCCGCCGCGCTGAGGATCAGCACGATGGAGGCGTCGTCGCGGCTGATGGTGAAGCCGAGGTAGATCTCCTGGCCGATATCCACCGCATCGGCCACCAGCACCCGGTCGACGGTGAAGCCCTTGATGTCCATGCCCAGGATGGCGCTGGCCTTTTCAAAGGCCTCGTCGGGGTTGCCTGCCAGCTTGACGCCGCCGGCCTTGCCGCGCCCGCCGGTATGCACCTGGGCCTTGATCACGACCTGCTTGCCGATGCCGGCGGCGATGCTTTTCGCCTCCTCAGGGGTCCGGGCGACCTGGCCGGAGTTGGTCGGGATGCCATAGCTGGCCAGCAGATCGCGCGCCTGATACTCATGGATCTTCATGGATAACCTCAGCCGCCGGTGGCGGGGAGAGGATTATAGACGCTGGCAGGCCCGGCCGGGAGGCCCAGCGGCCGCTGGGCTGGCGCCTGCCGGAAGCCTCGCCGCAAGCCTGGCGCGGTGACTGTGAAGCTTGCAGGACTGTGCAGGAGATCCGGCTGGCGGCTGGGCGGGGACGCGGCGGGGTTTTAACCTTTGGGCCTGATTTTGCACGTGGAAGACTGTTTTCCAGCCAGGGCCCCGCGGGGCTGGCTTTTAACCTGGGGGCCGGATTTCCAACGTCTGAATCTTCTTTGCAACCCCCGGCGGGCTGGGATTTAACCTGCAGGGGCGATTTATCACCGAGAATCAGGCTTTTGAAATCCGCACCCGCTGCTGATTTGTTTTTTGCAGCGTTAGCCGGGACAGCGCAGCTCACTGCCGCGCGGGCCGCAGGCCGGGGCGCGCGGGCCGCCGCCGGCGCAGGGTAAGGCTGCAGTAGCCTGCAAGTGAAACTGGGTAAGGCTGCGGTGTGACAGAGCACGGCAGCTATGGATACCCCGTGAACAGTGTATTTATTTTACAGAAGGCAGAAAAATACAAAATAACATGCAGGGGTTGATAGCGGGCGGCCTGCGGCTTCTTTCTTTGTTTCTTCGTGCCGTTGTGATTCAGGAAGAATCAACCAAAAAGGCGCAAAGGCACTAAGAAAGCCGGGGAACAGGGCAGGGCGGCAGACTCCCGCAGGGGCGGGACATGTTCGACCCGTCCCTGGAGCGCCAGCCATGGGCTGGCGTCGGGATGACGCCAGACTATGTCTGGCGCCCCCAGCCGGGCGCACCCAGTCGGAGGGCGGCCCAGTCGGAACGCCGGCTTTAGGCGGCATCTCTTCTTGTCGGAACGCCGGCTTTAGCCGGCATCTTCTTCTTGTCGGAGCGCGGGCACCCTGCCCGCATCCGCCATCCGCCGCCCGCCATGGCATGACTTCTCTCCGAACTGCGCAGCAACGGAGGCCGCGCTCAGCGCTGCGCGCATCGCACGGAAGGAATGCGGCTGCGCCGCCTTCCTCGTGTAGGGCCGCACGGATGTGCGCCCGTCTGGCGGACATGCCGCCTCGCGCAATCGCTCGCCGGGCTGGCAGAAGTGGCGTTGCTCCCAGTTCTGCCGCCCCAGTGCATCCAGCTTGTAACTGACCTTGTTGTGTTAGATGCAAGCCACTGTGGTTAGGAGTGAAAAGCCAGGCGAGTGCGTCAGTGCATTCTTGTGCTCAACTTCACTGGAAGGACATAAAGGATGAGTGTTCCATGCTTACTGCTAATCGGGTTTTCCAGCACTACATAGATCGTTCCATTACCGGCACGGACTTGTTGTTGTGCCCGTACAGTAAGCTGATCCACAGGAACGGTAATCCGTGAGCCGCTCATCCACGTATCAAGATCATGTCGAGACAAGGATGGAGCCAGATCGTCTTGTCCTAGTTTAGATTGTGATGCTGAGGTCGCAAGATCAAGTACTGTCAATTCTGAGGTCCCAGAAAACAGCCTTCCCCTCGATACACTGAGCTGATTGGTCAAATCGGTGCTAACTCGTCCGTCACTACCGGCGGTTACAATGATTGCTGTAGCATCCCTCGGCCCCATTGACCCTCGACGCAATACCATAACGATATCGCTGCCATCAATATGAGCCGATTTCAAGACCGTAGGGCCGTCAGCGCACGACATTGCGATCAAGGCAATGCTCACGAGTGCTAATACCCTATGCCCCAGGCTGCGCGGCGCAGCCGCGACCTTCCGTGCGGAGCGCAGCGAGGCGCGGCCTCTGGAGCAAAGCTGCCGGCTGAGCTGGGCAGTGGACATCTGGGGCGATTGTAACGCGCGGGGAGAGAGGGATGCGGACAGGGTGTCCGCGCTCCGGGGTAGGGCCGGCTTGCAGCCGGCGTTCCCAGGAGGATGGGACCAGCCACACCCCTGCAAGACAGAAGATACGGGACTATTGTCCCGCGCTCCATGAGAATGCGGCTGACATAACTCGGCGCTGGCTCAGATTCTTCCTTTGTGTCCTTCGTGTCCTGGTGGTTCAGGATTGTTTGACCACAAAGGCACAAAGAAAGCCGGGGAACAGGGCAGGGTGGCAGGCTCCCGCAGGGGCGGGACATGCTCGGCCGAACCTAATAATGCAGGCACGGATGCCTGCGCTCCGGTTCTGCAGCTCCGTTTCGGCAGATAGACCGCGGGCGCGCTCCACGCGCCCCTGCGAAGAATGCAGGCACGGATGCCTGCGCTCCGGTTCTGTAGCTCCGTTTCGGCAGATGGTACGCGGGCGCGCTCCAGGTTACGCCGGCCAAAGGAGTCCTTTGGATGTTTCTTGATGGTAGTCGCATAACATTGGCAGTTAGTAAGTAAGCAATTGCATTGCTAAGGAAACAAATCCTTTAACCTCTCAAATCGAGGTCGACGCAAAAGTACGACTCTGCTACAGCTCTCTCCGTAAATCACTATAAATGCCTGACCGTCCTCTAAATCTTGAACCACATCCTTCCCTAAAGTCACCTTGTCAAGTACTATCCTTTCGCTTGTGCGCTTCAATCTACTCAGCTCTAAGTCTACTCGTCCTCCGTAATGCTGTCGTCCAGCCAGATACTCCTCTCGTGAAAAATGAGTACCAATGTATGGACTGGAATCCGGTCCAAGAATGAACCAGTCTCTTGTTGAGTTGCATGAGGCCCAGAGTATCTCGTACATGATGCCATCGATAATAACTCCATGCTGGTAGAGTGATTCAAAGCGATAACTCATCCCTTTCTCTCTAGGTGGCAATGTACCCCTTAAGATCATAACTGAATCTACCTTGCTGAACAAGTCCGGATATACTGATCGTACCTCAATAGTGTCGGGCAAACTACTTCCCCAAATTTTTCTGTCCAGGGTCTTTAGGAAGACTCCCCTAAAAGTCAAATCGCTAGCAGGTTGGTCAAAATACACCGTACGAGTTGTATTCAACTTGATGCACCAGGCAACAAAGAGCAATACCAATAATGATAGAATTAGCCTAAGATGCTTGGTAAGTGTGGTCTTCATTTTGCGCTCGTTGCTCGAATACGAACTTTAACACCACATTCTCCAGTGCGGCTGTCAGTCGCCGACGGCTTGGTAGATGCCCAGCTCATCAGGGCCAAGCTTGTGGCGCCCGCGTTCATGTCTAGATCATAGCGCGCGGATGCGCTTTATATGAGTGGTGCGGCCGCCAGGAAAGAATGCAGGCATGGGTGCCTGCGCTCCGGTTCTGTACGATGTCTCGGAAAGTTAGACGGGGGCGGCAGACTCCCGGAAGGGCGGGACATGCTCGGCCCAACCTAAAGAATGCAGGCAAGTGTGTCCGCGCTCCATGAGAATGCGAACTGAAGAATGCGGACTAAAGTCCGCGCTCCCAGTGAAGAACGCCGGCACAGATGCCAGCGCTCCGGTTCTGTACGCGGGCTCGGAGGTCTGTGCTGCGCTTCTGCAGCAGGCCTCGGTGAATCGAGCCCTGGCCTCTGGAGGCCCGGCAGGGGGCCCTTGCCTGTGCTACAATTTCCCTTCCCCGGCCGAGGCTGGGCCGCGCGTTTGCGCGCACAGAACTGGATTATTGGCGGCGCCGTGAAGCCTGAACAGACTACGTTGCTCTGGCTGCCGCTTGGAGGAGCAGTAGGACTATGAAGCGGACCTGGCAACCCAAGAAGCGCCGCCGTGTGCGCGTGCACGGCTTTCTCAAGCGCATGAGCAGCCCCGGCGGGCGCAATGTGATCAACGCGCGCCGCGCCCGCGGCCGCAAGCGCCTCGCCCTCTAGTTGGCCCTGGTCAGCCTGCGCGGCCGCTGGGAATTCAAACGGGTTCTGGGCGGCGGGCAAAGCCGGCGCAGCGGCGTCTTGAAAACTCTCTGGCAGCCCAATGACCTGGGCTCCAACCGTTATGGCATCGCGGTGACGACCGCCTGCGGCAAAGCCGTGGTGCGCAACCGGATCCGCCGCTGGGCCAGAGAGCTGCTCAGACGCTGGGAAAGCCAGCTTGACGCAGGCTATGACATCGTGATCCTGGTCAACCGCAGCGACGCTGGGGAGAGCTTCCAGAGCTTCGCGGCGGACCTGGCGGGGGCCCTGAGGGCGGCCCGCCTTACGGGAGAGAAGCTTGCCTGCAGCTAAGGCAGTTCAATGGGTCATCAGCATCCCAAAGATGCTGTTGATCGCTGCGCTGCTGTTCTACCGGCGCTGGATCAGCCCCCTGGCCCCGCCGAGCTGCCGCTTCACCCCCACCTGCTCACGTTACGGAGTGGACGCCCTGCGGCGCTATGGGGCGCTGAAGGGGTCCTGGCTTGCACTGTGGCGCGTGCTGCGCTGTAATCCCTGGACCAAGGGAGGGTATGACCCTCTCTTATGAGAGAGCTGTTGCCAATGCTGGATTTACTGACCGGACTGCAAGGCCTGGTGCCCCGCGCCTATGCCTTCCTGCTGCTGCAGAGCAATGACCTGCTCAGCAAGGGCGTGGGCGGCAGCCACGACCTGAAGCCGGACCTGCAGGCCTATGGCGGCTTCACCGGCATGTTCGCCCAGGTCTTCCTGATCGCCATCACCATGATCGGCGGCGCCGTGCACAACTATGGCCTGGCGATCATCTTCACCTGCCTGCTGGTGCGCATCATGCTGCTGCCCCTGACGCGCCAGCAGATCAACGGCATGAAGCTGATGCAGGCCCTGCAGCCGGTGCAGAAGGAGATCCAGCGCTTCTACCCGAACAAGCAGGACCAGAACGCCAAGCTGATGGAGCTGTACCAGACCTATAAGATCAACCCGCTGGCCTCCTGCCTGCCGATGCTGATCCAGCTCCCGATCCTTTTTGGCGTCTACCGCGCGCTGTATGACCCCAGCTTCGCCGGCAAGAGCTTCCTGGGCATCCAGCTGCTCTTTCCCGTCGAGCTGACCCTGCCGCGCAGCTATGGCATCGGCCCGGACCTGCCGGACATCATTGATGTCACGGTGGCCCAGCTGAATCTCTACTCGCAGATCTGGCACATCCCGGCCAACATCCCCCTGCTGGGCGGGCACTTTGTGTACTGGCCGGCCCTGGGCCTCGTGGTGCTTTACGTCATCTCCAGCCTGTGGATGCAGCGGACGATGAAGAAGGTGAACCAGCCTGACCCGGACTTCGAGCGCGAGTTCAAGGATGAGATGAAGTCCAGCGGGCCGGTGGCCGACGACCCCAACGACATGGCCAAGCAGATGCAGCGCCAGATGGGCTTCATGAACATCATGATCCTGGTCTTCGCCTTCTTCTTCTCGGCCGGTGCGCTGATTTACTTCATCGTGCAGAACGCCGCCATGTCGCTGGAATACACCCTGCTGTCCAAGGGCATCAACTCGCACTTCAACGCCAAGGAAATGAAGGCCTTTATCCGCCGTCCCCCGCCACCGATCGGCGGCCCCGGCGGCCCGGTTCCCCCGCCCGCGCCTGCGGGCAAGCCCAAGGGCGACGGTCCCAAACCGCTGCCCCCCTCCAGCAACGGTAAACCACTGGAGGTCGATGAACCCGGCATCGAGGTGTCTGATACCGAGCTGCTGGGCGACAAGCGGCCCCAGAAGAAAAGAAGGAAGCGATGAGCAGCAACGCTGGTGAGTTCATTTCGGAGATGACCCGCTTCGAGGCGAGCGGGAAGGACGGCTACGAGCTGCGCAACCGCCTGCTTGAGCAGGCCGGCGGCCAGGAGCTGTACTTCCAGGAAAGCGCCGACGAAGAGGGTAACCTGACCGTCTACGGCTGGCTCCGGACCCAGGTCATGGACCTGATCTATGAGCTGTCCTACCTGGTGGTCAAGCTGGTCGATGACCGGGCGATGCTGAAGGTCAAGAGCAACCGCTCGGTGACCGACTTCTTCGTCATCATCCAGTCGCGCAAGGGCGGCGCCTACATCGGCCGGCATGGCCAGACCCTGGATGCGGCGGAGGGCCTGATCGCTTTCCTGGTCAGCCGCAAGTTCCCGATGAAGGTCAGCATCAACGTGGACGTGGACAACTACCGCCGCAAGCGGGCGACCCAGCTGGAGAGCCTGATCAAGCGCGTGGTGCGGGATATCGAGCGCGACCACCGCGAGCGCAAGCTGCCCGGCCTGCTGCCCAAGGAGCGCAAGTTCATCCACCAGTACTTCACGAACCACCCTTACCTGACCACCGAGTCGAAGGGTGAGGGCATCGAGCGCACGCTGTACATCCTGCCGCGCACGGACATCGTGGAGGAGTAAATGGAACCCAGAAGCCCCAGGGTGCTGCGCCGCAGGCGCGGGCAGGGCGGGGTTATCCTCGGCCTCTGCGCCGGCTTCGGCGCGCACCTGGGGCTTGACCCCCTGATCATCCGCTTCGGCCTGCTGCTGCTGGCCCTGCTGAGCCCCGCCGGCCTGGCGGTGATACTTCTGTATGTGATCTTCGCCCTCTGCGTGCCGGTGGAGCAGTAAGCGCGCCAAGCCAAAGGCAGAGACGCAGCGGGCGCTGAGCCTGGATCGAGCTGATCCATCTGCTGCGAACTAACCTAGCGTACTTGCTGCTAACTCCCAGGCCCCATTGGATCTCTGCGCAGCTCTGCGTTCTCTGCGCCTCTGCGTTTGGATCTTGAAGGGAAGCCGGGCGCACTCTGTGCGCCCCTACAGGGAGCCGGGCGCACTCTTTGCGCCCCTACAGGGAGCCGGGCGCACTCTGTGCGCCCCTACGGGGGCGTTAGTAGTGGCTCAGCATGCCGCCGCGGCGGGCGATGCGCTCCATGCCAAGGTAGACCGCTGAGCCCAGCAGGACATAAAAGGCGCTGTCGGCCGCCAGCCAGAGCAGGTCCGCCGCGCTGACCCCGCCGCCTGTCCCGCTGGCCAGAAGCTGCTTAAGCAGCAGGGCGCCGCGGGCGAGGGGCAGATGCAGCGCCAGGCCGGCCCAGGGCTGCGGCAGCTTGTCCAGGTTGGCCAGGGCCGGGAAGAGCAGGGCGAACTGGATCACCGCCGAGAGCTGGCCGATGCGCTTGACCAGCAGCGAGATGCCGCCCAGGATCAGGCCGAAGCCGCAGAGCCCGGCGACGGTGAGCAGCATGATCAGCAGCAGGGCCGGCCATGCGCTGGGCGGGACCTGCAGGTACTGGCCGGTGCTAAACTGCAGCACCAGGCTGAAGAGGAAGACTGCCACCGCGCCCTGGCTCATGTGGGTCAGGGCACGGATCCAGAGGATCGCGAAGTAGTTTCCGGAGCAGAGATAGACCTGCTCCAGGGTGCCGGCGCGGGCCTCCTGCTCAATGTCGATGCTCATCTGGTTCATCGCCATCAGGGCGAAGAACCACATGCAAAAGCCGATGACCAGCTCTTCCAGGCTCTTGGCCTCCAGCAGGTTGCCGGCCATCGCCTTACCGCCCAGGAACATGGCCATGAAGAGCACGTACATGATGAACATGCCCGTCAGGGGCTCCATGGGGTAGCGCAGCGAGATGCGCAGGTCCCGCAGCCACTCGATCCAGGCGACGCGCAGCCAGTGGATCATGGCCGGGCCTCCTGGCGCATGACGCTGAGGAAGATCTCTTCAAGGGTCGGGGTCTCCTCGTGGAAGTCCAGCAGCTCGATATCGCCCTCGCGCAGGACTTCCATCAGGGGGTAGATCTCCCTAGCGGAGCCCAGCTTGAAGCGCAGGCAGGCCTGGCCGGGGCGCTGCTCACTGTCCTGCTCAAAGCTGATGCCGGCGGCCTGCAGGCGCGGCAGCAGGCCCTCCAGGCGGGCGGAGTCAAAGCGTGCCAGATAGTCCTGGCGCTTGAAGAGGTCCACGAGCTTGCCGACTTCCTCGTCGACCACGATGCGGCCCTTGCGCATGATGGCCACGCGCTTGCAGAGGCTCTGGGCCACGTCCATCTGGTGCGTGGTGACCAGGATGGTGATCCCGCGCTGCTGGCAGATCTCGCGCAGCAGGCGCTGGATGGTGATGGAGCTCTCCACGTCGAGGCCCAGCGTGGGCTCGTCCAGCAGCAGCAGCTCGGGCTGGCCCAGCAGGGCCACCACGATGGCCAGCTTCTGCTGCATGCCACGGCTGAGGGTCTGCACGGGCTTGTGCTTGCGATCAAGCAGGTCAAAGAGCGCCAGCAGCTCATCGCCCTGGCTTTGCAGCTGGCGCGCAGGGATGCCCTTGAGCGCGCCGAAGTAGCTGAGGTTCTCCCAGGCCGAGAGGCGCCAGTAAAGGTTGCGGCTGCCTTCAAGTACAGCACCCAGGCTCGGCCGGCGGCCGGTGGCCGGGAAGCTGATGCTGCCCTCGTCCGGCAGCACCAAGCCGGCGAGCATCTTCACGGTGGTGGTCTTGCCGGCGCCGTTGGGGCCCAGCAGGCCGTGGATCTCGCCCTGCTCAAGGCTGAGCGAAACGCCGTCCACCGCCGTCACCTGGGTCCTGACCCAGGGCCAGACGCTGCGGTAGTACTTGCTCAGGGAGCTCAACTGGACTGCCAGAGGCACGCGGCTATTGTCCCATTCGCAGCCTGGACTACTCCTCGAGGGCGAAGACCAGGGCGGCCGAGAGTTTGACGATATCGCTGGAGGCCTCGTCCAGGCGCTGCAGCAGCAGGCGGGCGAGGCTTTCATAAACGCTGGCGGCCAGCTCGGAGCGCTGCTTGAGCAGCTGGCGCAGGGGCTCAGCGGGGATGCGGTAGACCGCGCACTCGGTGTGGCAGCGCACGGTGGCCGTGCGCACTGAGCCGCCGACCAGCGCGGTCTCGCCGAGGATCGGGTTGCCCGCGGCCTTCAGGCGGGTCAGCGTGCGCTCGGTGCCCTGGACATGCCCGATGCGCGGCAGGTGCAGCTGCTTGCTGATGTCCACCTCGCCGCGCAGAAGGATAAAGAGCTCCTTTGAATCCGCGCCTTCGCGGATCAGATAGTCGCCCGGAGAGAACCAGTAGAACTGGCACAGGCGGGCGACCTCCTCAAACTGCGCCGGCTGCAGGCCCTCGAAGAGGCCCACATTGTGCAGGTTGTGCACAGCCTTCGCAATGTCCAAGGCCTCGTGCGGCGAGTGCAGCGGCAGGGCCGCGCCGGATTCATTGCCGCCGGGCGCTTCATCAGCCCTGGACATTCTGCACCTCATTGGGGAAGAGCACGATGGCCTGGTCGCCGGCCTCCAGACGGTAGTCCGGGCCGGGGTTGAGGAAGTGCAGGTGGCTGGCGCCGCCGAGGCCGCGGCCGGCCTCCTCGAAGCGGCGCATGATGAACTCGTCGAGACTGGAGCGCTCGCCGGCCAGGATGTCCTGGATGCCGATCTGGCGCTTCTCGCGGATCAGGCCCAGCAGGATCCAGCACTTCTCAGCCAGCCAGTGCCCGGCCAGATCGCGGAAGCTGCGGCCGACGAAGTCGTTCGGGATCGGGCGGGTCCACAGATCTGAGCCCTGGCCGAAGGTCAGGGCTTCCTTGATGGTGGTGTCGAGGCCCGGGCTGAGCGCGCTGGCGGTAAGCATGAAGCCGTCCAGCTCGCCGGTGACCGTGACCTTGTCCGCGCCGGCGCTGCGCAGGTGGCCGCGGTAGGCCGAGCTGAAGCACTCCGCCGAGATGCGCAGGCGCGGGGCCAGGCGCCGCAGGGTCAGCACGCAGAGCACCGCCATCTCATCGCTGCGGGTGAAGCTCTCCTCGCCGTAGTTGACCAGCACGATCGCCACAGTCGCCTCGCGGCAGTTGGCGCGCAGCAGGGTCTGCTCGCTGGTATAGGCGCCGCGGATGTAGTGCAGCTTGAGGCGCGGGAATTCGTAGGTCAGGTCCTCGATGAGGTCCTGTGGCACTTCGCCGACGATGACTATGTTGTGCTTCTCGCCGCGCAGGGCCAGGCCGGCCAGCACGCTGCGGGCGGTGTTGTTCCAGCCGCAAAGCAGGATGTGCTGCTGAAAGGTGACTCGTTCCAAGCCGCTTTCCCCCCTGATCTTTCGGCTGATGTAGATCGATGTGACAGTGGCCCAGAGCACGGGCATGATGGAAAGGAAGGTGATGGCCATCGCGCTGGCGGCCAGGCGGCCGAGGGTGGTCCTGGGGATGATGTCGCCGTAGCCGATGGTGGTAGCCGAGATGATGCCCCAGTACAGGGCGTCGCCATAGTGCAGGACCTGGTCGTTATGGCCGTACTCGGCGAAGAAGAAGACCACGCTGATGCCGAAGACCAGGATGAAGAAGGCGATGACAATGCGGGTCAGATGCTCCCGGCGCGCAAGGCTGATGATGTACAAGGCATCACGCCACAGCGCCCGAATCCACGACCCCACGGCGCGAATGTTAACACACTATCAAACATGTACAACGCTGTTGCATAGCATCGAATAGTATGTTAGTATCCGACAGTCACCTGGGGGCGGGTGAGCACAAAGCGTGGATTAGCCGCGCAGCGTCGGGATAACTTGCCGACAAGCCAGCCCCCCTTACAACGCTAACTGGATCCGCTTAGGCGGAGAAACGAGGGGCAAGGCCCTGCCGCAAGGCAGGGTCTTTCACTTTTCAGGCCGTGCTCCACGCGCGCTGGGGGCCCTGAGACCAGTGCTGATCAGCCCCCGGCGCGGCCATCAACCAGATCAAGCAGCAAGCCCATCGTGCGCAGCAGGCCGCGGCCGTCGCATATGCCCTGGCCCTTGCGACTCATCTCGCTGCGCAGAACCGGGTTGTGGATAAGCTGTGCGAGGCTGTGGCCCAGCGCTTCCCAGCGGATCTCATCGCTGAGTCCCGGGGCGAAGCAGCAGCCCGCGCTTTCCAGCTTGCGGGCAGTCTCCAGCTGGTGCTGGTTGAGCGCGAGTACAACCGATGGCACGCCGAGGAAGGCGGCTTCATAAGCGGTCAGGCCGCCGGCGCAGACCAGCAGGTCCGCCGCCGAAAGGTAGTCATAGAAAGCCCCGCCGGCCGGCAGGGCCTGGACCTGGAAGGGCCAGGCGCCGCGGCGCAGCTCAGCCTCCCAGGCCGCCCCGGCTGGCATCACCATCACCTGCTGGTCATAAGCGGCGCTGGCCAGGCAATCCAGGCTGGCCCGCACCAGTTCGGCCCGCGGTGAGCCGCCGAAGCTGAGCATGACCAGATAGACAAAGTTGAAGCTGCCGCCGGCGCCTGATGGCGCGGCCACGGGGGCCTTCAGCTCGGCCTGCATGGCGCCGGTGGTGGCCATGGCCACACCGCGCAGGCGGGTCAGGCGCGGGCTGAACTGCAGCCACTGGCTGCCTTCATAAACCTGCGCATTGCCCTGGCTGAAGCTCTTATCCTCCAGCGCGGCGGTCAGGCAGTTGACCACTATGTCCGCCTGCGCCTGGGCCGGGCCGTGCTCTTCCAGCAGCAGCAGGCGCGCACCGACCGAGCGCGCGGCCGCCACCTGATCCGCCGGGCTTTCCAGCCAGTCAACAAGGCAGACATCACCGGGGGCCAGGCGCGAGCTGTCTATCTGTGGCTCGGCGAGCCAGCTTATCGCGCTTTCCCCGCTCCAGAAGCTGCGCGCGGCCGCAGTATCGTGGCAGCGCACCCGCAGCTCCAGCTCCGGGCGCTGCTGGGCCCGCAGGGCCTCGAGCAGCCAGGAACAGCGGTATAGGTGGCCCATGCCAAACTCACTGTCGCCGCGGGTGTAGAGGAAGATGCGCTTCAAGAGCAGATTCTACTTGGGGCTGCGGCACTGGTCGATAGTACCAATGCGCTAGCGGCCTCGCATGTAGTATCCCGGCTTTGCAGGGCAGAGGCTTGTCCCAACCCGTGATATCTGGCGCATAATCCTGCTTTCTGAAAAAAAAGAAGGGTGGTTGTCTTGAGATAGGCGCACAGAGCCGACAGAAAGCTTGTTATAGTAAGGACACGTGAGTAGATATCGCATGATCGTGGGTCTGATCCTTGGCCTGGGAGTGGGTTTGCCTTTGTGTTTCCTTTTTTCCAAAAAGCTCGAACCAGTGAATTCAAAGCAGGAACCCTGGCTCGAGCAAGAACGTGAAATCGTTGTTCCCCAGCCGTCTGTCCAGTTCGCCAGGACGCTCGTTCGCGCACCTGACCTTCCATATGAGGGGACATTTTATCCTGAGCTACCCGCCTTGGATATAAAGCGGTTTGAGCCAGGCACGCAGGGCGTCTACTTCGAGAATTCACCGGAGATTGTCCGCCTCAATGGCCTAGCTGGAGGGCATATCAAAGTAGTGGTCGATGTAACAACAAACACCCCGGTATGGGTACGGGCCCGTTGCTCTTGCGAACCGCCCGATGGCAAATGTGAAGAAGAAGAAGAGGTTGCTGAGTATTCGCAGACAGCATTCACTTTCCAAACGAAGAAAGCGGCCCTGCCCTGGACAAATAAGTCCGGATTCAGGAAGGTCTATTTAGCGATCAGTGAAAGATGGAAGGAAGGAACTGCCTCAACTCACATCGCCCCAAGTGAGCTTGTATTGCAAACCTTTGGGGTCAACTCAGCAGGAGCACCCAGCCTCATCGATACGCATAACTGTGAGCTAGTGTTCTGGTCGGAGCTTGTGGTTTGTGATCTAGACTATGACAACAGGCCTGAGGTGTTGTTCCAGACCTGCTGGGCCTGTGGCCACGGCAACGTAGGAGACGTCTTCACCCTCACCTCACAGGGCAAGCTGGAGTGGATCGACTGCAAAGAGGAAGTGGAGGAGATCGGCAGCTTTGACGGCGAGGGTCCCTTTGGACTATATGAACCCGGGGATGGCGGAGTTATCGAAATCGTATGCACCAGGGGCAATTGGTACACAGAATCAGTGTTGGACCAGTACCTTGATGTTTTACGGCTGGACAGCAGATCCAAAAACCTGGTTGTTGTTTCCAAGGAGTACCCCGAGATTACTTCGCAGTCGCGGCGCTTCCTTGAGGGGCGGGTGAAAGCATTAAAGGACTGCGAAGAAAGCGGCAGGGCTCTCATTGCCTCAGATGAAAACGACTACGATCCCCGCGATGAGCTTGTCTTTGAGTTTGAAGGAAAGTTATATGACCTGACATCCGCGATGGTGATCAGCCCCGCTGATGAGCAGGCAAAGCACGAGCATCTTCTTGCTACAGTGATCCCCTAAGGTTGATCAGAAACGAACAAGGCCGGGTTTCCCCGGCCCTGCCTGATTCCCATAACCATTCCGGAAGCAGCTTGCACAGCTCCTTCCCACCCGTTAACGCGGCCGGCCTCAGCGGGCCTGCACCGCCAGCGCGGCGCCGCTGCGCGTACTGCGCTCGCGGGCCTGCTCACGCGCCATTTCAAAGAGCGGAATCATCCGCGCGATCGCCTCGCGCGATGAGACGAAGAGTGTGTGATAGTGGTAGCAGGCGCGCTTGAGGTACTCATTGCTGATCGGCTCGTTATCCACCCGCTTTACATTCTTCACACCCTGGGCGAAGGCAAAGATGCCGGACTGGTTGGCCAGCTCGATCATCTTGCCGGCCTCCTCATGGTGTGTCACGAACTTGCGCATGGCGATCATGCGGTTGTACTGCTCCACCACTTCCCCGCGGGCGGCCTGGCTGCCGTCCTCCTTCTCCAGTGCCTCCAGGGTGCGGCCGACCAGCTCGATGCCGCGCTGGGTGTACTCCTCGCTCTGGCGCAGGGCGGCCAGCAGCGAGTCCAGTTCACTGAGCAGGTTGGGGTAGCTGATCGGGTTGCCGGCGCGGTGCGCCTGCTGCAGGGTGCCCCAGACGTCGAAGCGCTCGCCCATATAGCCTTCGATGGCCTCGGTCAGGCTCATCACCTTGATCCGCGGGTGCATCAGGATGCCGCCCTCGGTGGCGTTGATCAGGGCGCGGTCGCGCACTTCGGGGTCGTCGAAGCGGTTCTTCAGGAAGCCCAGATAGGCGTACATCTGACGGTTGGTCTTGACCGGCTGGCCGTAGATGTCCTCCATGTTGATCAGGGGCGTGCCGCGCTTCTGCAGCGCGTCGACGGTCATCTCCTGGCGGTCCTCGGTTTCAAAGACCGTGCCGCCGGTATAGGTGCGGCCGCCGGGGAAGGAGAGGTCCTGGCCGATGAAGACGATCGGGTCGCAGCCCAGCTTGACCGCGATGTCATAAGCCATCACGGCCACCGAGCCCCAGACGATGACCTTGCCGCGGCTGCCCAGCACGCGGTCAACCCAGCGCATCATGTTGTCGTGGAAGCTGCAGATGAAGCGCGGGCCGGTCCAGTCGCGCAGGCTGTTCACCGGGCTCTGGGGCTCGGCGATCAGATAGGCCTCGGGCAGGTCGACACCCTTGAGGTGGCGGTAGTTCGCCTCCTGCGGGTCGCCGGTGACCACGACATGCGGGGTGATGCCGGCGGCCATCAGGGGCTTGACGGCGGTGTCCACCGCGATGATCACGGCGCGCTCGTCCAGCTCCTTGAGCAGGTGCATGTTCTTTTCCAGGCTGGGGCCGGCGGAGACGATCACGCCCGGGCGGCCCTTGAAGGCGCCGATCAGGTTTTCAAAGGGCGGATGGTCCAGGATGTGCGGGAAATTCAGCACGATGTTCATCTGCTGCATCTCGCCCATCACCATCAGGGTCTGGACGTTGCCGCCGACGGTCATCATTTCATAGCGGACCTTCTCGGCCACGTCCTTGAAACTGGAGCTGTAGGGCAGGTTCTCGAAGGCCGGGCTGGTGACCCAGCGCAGGCCCTGGAAGCCGGCGAGCTCAAAGAGGTTCATGTAGTTCCACATGCTGCCGCTGTACTCGCGGTCGCAGGTGAGGGTCAGGTTCTTGCGGCCCATCAGGAAGCTTAGGTCGCGGTGGCAGAAGGCCAGATAGAAGAGGTCCCAGTGCGGCTCGAAGACCAGCACGCGCTCATCCTCGGGCAGGCGCTTCAGCACTTCCTCCACGCCATAGCCGAGGCCAAGGCCCAGGCAGATGGTGAAGTTGCCCTTGGGGTGCGCTTCCAGCAGGCGCTGGGCATACTGCTCGGCCTCGCGCTGGGGGTCATAGGGGCTGTGCAGGTAAGTGCTGCGGCCGCCTTCAAGATCGGTATAGCGCAGGGTGGGCTGGCCGTTCTTCGCCGTCTCGACCGCGAAGGGTCCGATGGCGTCAGGCTCGCCGCGCTGTCCATGCATGAACAGCAGGGCCTGGGCCAGCGGCTCGCTGGCCTGCTTGAGCAGCGCTAGGTTGTGGTCGAAAAATGACATGTGCTCTCCCCAGAACAGGAGAGTTATCGGCAGGGCAGTCTTAATCCTGTAGATCCGTGGCCCGTCAACATCTGTCCAAGGTAGGGATTGGTCCAGTATCGGCTAGTCTCCATGGAGCGCGTCCGAGTCCAGGCGTTGCGCTGAAACTTCATAGAAGTCGGGCTGGCTCTGAGTATCTACGCGCAGCCAACCAGCAAAACATTGCCCCAGAGAGATACAAGGCCATAGTTAAGACTTTAAAGTAGTACCAGCCAAAGTCACCGGCCAAGACATACACCTCTATCCAGATCCGGTAATAGACAATGCTTAGCAATGAGCTCAGTCCAAGCCCAAGAACCAAGGCGAGTACTGAAATGGAGACCAGCGACACCTGACGGCCGCGAAGCCATAGACTAGCAGCAAGTGTTTGCAGCACCGCGACCAGTGTAAGCAGAGAAATCGATGCAAGCAGGGTCATTACCTGTTCGCCAAGACTCATTGGGGCAACCCAGAAGGTCGGTGCTTGGCCAAAGTCGACCTGTCTGCCGCTCAGACTGAGGACTGTGATAACCGCCATCTGGACAATGAGTAGACTGCCAAGCAGTCCTGGAATAAGCCGGAGGGCTAGGCGACTTCTCAGGCGCCATAGAGCCAGTCCAATGTCGCGTCGTCCAAAGCTTGCAAGCAGGTCATCATTTAGCCTCAGCCCTCCGACGCAGAGCTGAAAGAGGAAAACCATGCATACAAGTGCGGCGTACCATAACGCAGACGAAAAGTAGCGCCACATGCGGCCTTGGTAAATCCAAGTTTGGGCGAAGCTGTAAAGTGGGCCCTGATGCGCTTTGTCTGCATAAATCCCGAGCAAGTAGTTATGCGTGACCTGGATAAGACTGTAGACCACCGCCAGGAAGATGCCAGTGATTAACAGCCAGCGAGATCGGCGCAGGATGGTGCGGGTCTGACGCAGAAACAGCTGGTATAGAGGATCAGTCAAGTCCTGAAATGATAAACGGAGGTGTTTCGGGTCCACAGGGCTGGACCAAAAGAGTCTCGAGGGCATGGCTAGGCCGGAAAGAGACGCGCGGGCAGGACCAGGTCATTGCAGGAGCGCTTTGTAAGCCGCCGCCCGCTATAATCACCTTTTAGTGACTCCCTCCACACCCACCGACACCGAAATAAACCCGCCTTCCGGGTTCGCGCGCGCCTCTGCGGATAGTGCTTCCACGCCCGTAGAAGCCGGGCGGGGGCAAGCCCCGCCCCTGCGCGAGCGCCCCCCGCTGCCAAAGAAGGTGCTGGTCATCGGCTCCGGGCCGATCGTCATTGGCCAGGCGGCCGAGTTTGATTACGCCGGCACCCAGGCCTGCCGCTCGCTGCGCGAGGAAGGCGTCGAGGTGGTGCTGGTCAACTCCAACCCCGCCACGATCATGACCGACCGCGAGAGCGCGGACCGGGTTTATATCGAGCCGATGGACCTGCCGCACCTGGAGGCGATCATCGCCCGCGAGCGGCCGGACGCCATGCTGCCCACCCTGGGCGGGCAGACCGGCCTGAACCTGGCCACGAAGCTCTGGCAGGCCGGCATCCCGCAGAAGTACGGCGTGCGCCTGCTGGGCACCAGCTTTGAGACCATCCAGCGCGCTGAAGACCGCGAGATGTTCCGCAGCACCATGCGCGAGCTGGGCATGCCGATCCCGGACAGCCATGTGGCGGAAAGTTTCGAAGAGGCGATGACGATCCAGGCCCAGATGAGCTTCCCGCTGATCATCCGCCCGGGCTATACGCTGGGCGGCACGGGCGGCGGCATCGCCTACAACATCCAGGAGTTCGCCGAGATCACCTCCACCGGCCTGCTGCACAGCTTTAACAAGCAGATCCTCATCGAGGAATGCCTGGTGGGCTGGAAGGAGCTGGAGTGGGAGGTGATGCGCGATGCGGACGACAACTGCATCACCGTCTGCAACATGGAGAACCTGGACCCGATGGGCATCCATACGGGCGACTCAATCGTCGTGGCCCCCAGCCTGACCCTGAGCGACGCTGAGTACCAGCTGCTGCGCAGCGCGGCGCTGACCATCATCCGCGGGCTGAAGATCGAGGGCGGCTGCAATGTGCAGTTCGCGCTCTGCCCGACGGAGCTGAAGTTCCATGTGATCGAGGTCAACCCGCGGGTCAGCCGCAGCTCCGCCCTGGCCTCCAAGGCCACGGGTTACCCCATTGCCCGCGCGGCGGCGAAGATCGCGCTGGGCAAGCGCCTGCATGAGATCACCAACCCGGTGACCGGCGAGACGATGGCCTCCTTCGAGCCGGCGCTGGACTATGTGGTCATGAAGATCCCGAAGTGGCCCTTTGACAAGTTCCGCGAGGCCGACCGCCGCCTGGGCACGCAGATGAAGGCCACCGGCGAGGTCATGAGCATTGACCGCACCTTCGAGGGCGCCTTCCTGAAGGCCCTTTCGGGCCTTGAGGTGCGCCTGCAGAGCTTCCGCACCAAGCGCTGGGCCAATGTGCCGGACCGCGAGCTGCTGGGATTCCTGGCCGAGCCGACGGACGGGCGCATGTTCGCGCTCTTTGAGGCGATGAGCCGGGGCTACAGCCCGGACTACCTGCACAAGCTGACCCACATCAGCCTGTACTTCATTGAGCGCATCGCGCATGTGCTCGAGCTGGAGCAGCGCCTGCGCGCCGGCGGCAGCCAGATTGACGCGGAGCTGCTGGCCGAATGCAAACGCTATGGCATCACCGATGGCTTTGCTGCCCGGGTGCTGGACGTGCCGCAGTCGGCGATCCAGGCCCTGCGCGCGGAGCAGCACCTGGAGCCGAACTACAAGGCTGTGGATACCTGCGCGGCGGAGTTCTTCGCCCGCAGCCCTTACTTCTATAGCACCTATGCCGAGCAGAGCGACCCGCGGATGGAAGAGCGGGCCCGGGGCGTTGCGGCCTTCCCAGCAGGGGCCGACCTTGTGTCGGCCCATGAGGCTGATGGTAAGGACGGGCCGACACAAGGTCGGCCCCTACAGGGCAAGGGAAAGGTGCTGGTACTGGGCTCGGGGCCGATCCGCATCGGCCAGGGTATCGAGTTCGACTATGCATCGGTGCATGCGCTGATCGCCCTGCGCCAGATGGGCTACCGGGCCATCATCGCCAACAACAACCCTGAGACGGTCTCCACGGATTTTGATGTGTCCGACGCGCTCTACTTCGAGCCGCTGACCGTCGAGAGCGTGCTGGAGATCATCCGCCGCGAGCAGCCCCTGGGCGTGGTGTGCCAGTTCGGCGGCCAGACGGCCATCAACCTGGCCGCGCCGCTGGACCAGGCCGGCATCCGCATCCTTGGCACCACCCGCGACGCCATCGACGAAACCGAGGACCGTGAGCGCTTCGATGCGCTGATGGAGCGCCTGGGCATCCCGCGGCCGCCGGGCGCCACCGTGCTGAACTATGACGACGCGGTGGAGGTGGCGCACCGCATCCGCTTCCCCGTGCTGGTGCGCCCCAGCTATGTGCTGGGCGGACGCGCGATGCAGATTATCTACACCACCGACGACCTGCAGCAGTACCTGCGCGACAACATCCACGCCTTTGCCGGCCAGCCCCTGCTGATTGACAAGTACTTCCGCGGCAAGGAAGCCGAGGTGGACGTGATCAGCGACGGCGAGAACGTGATCATCCCTGGCGTGATGGAGCACATCGAGCGCGCCGGCGTGCACAGCGGCGACAGCATGGCGGTCTACCCGCCCCAGAGCCTGAGCCAGAGCGTGCTGGACCGCATCGTGGACTACTCCACCCGCATCGCCATGGCGATCAAGGCCAAGGGCCTGATCAACCTGCAGTTCGTGGTGGACAAGAGCGACGACGTTTACGTCATTGAGGTCAACCCGCGGGCCAGCCGTACCGTGCCTTTTATCTCCAAGATCACCGGTGTGCCGATGATCCGCCTGGCGATGGCCGGTATCATGGGCCAGAGCCTGAAGGATGTCTGGCCGCAGATGGGCCTGCAGCCGGGGAACCACCACGTGGCGGTCAAGGCGCCGGTCTTCAGCTTCCAGAAGCTGCGTGAGATGGAGATCCAGCTAGGGCCGGAGATGAAGAGCACTGGCGAGGTGATGGGCATTGCCACCGAGTTCCCCATCGCCCTGCGCAAGGCCCTCGTGGCCGCCGGCATCCCGGTACCCACCCGCGAGCAGTGCCGGGGCCTGCACCTGCTGGCCACCGTGGCGGACTATGACAAGCCAGATGCGCTGGAGCTGATCCGCGGCTTCAGCGAACTGGGCTTCGGTGTGCACAGCACCTCCGGCACGGCGCGCTACCTGAACGACAACGGCGTGCCGGCGCAGGCGGTCAGCAAGCTCTCAGAGACACGGCCGCATATCGTCGACCATATCCTCAACGGCCGATTCCACCTGGTGATCAACACGATTTCGGAGAACACCAAGGCCGAGGCCGAGGCGCGGCTGATCCGCCGCGCGGCCGTGGAACACAACGTGCCGATCCTGACCAGCCTGGACACCGCGCAGGCCCTGCTGATGGCGATCCGCGCGACACCGGACCAGGGAGCGCCGGGGGTCACGGAGCTGGGAGAGGTGCTAGCGAAATCGCCGGAGGCCCGGGGCTCCGCTTAGACGCAGGGCGTGCAAGGCCGCCTGGTTGCTGGTCTGGGGTAGGGTGCGGAAAGCCAGTGCCGAAGGGGGGACTCGAACCCCCATGAGGTCGCCCTCGGCTGATTTTGAGTCAGCTGCGTCTGCCATTTCGCCACTTCGGCCCGGGAAATGCGCCTTTCGCGGCGGCCTGCAGCCTGTCTGCAGGGTCTCTGGCGCACCGCTGTATTATACTGCGCAGTCCATTAGCGGACTCTTCACACTCTGCGGAGGATGACCATGAACAGGCTCAGTCTCGTGCTCGCCGCTCTGCTGCTTCTGGCGCTGGCGGCCTGCAATCCGAAGGAAAAGACGGGCGGGACCACCCAGACCGGCAGCGACAGCAACAGCACCGCCAGCCAGAGCGGGGACGGCGCCGGCGCGGGCTTCACCGTCAAGATCGGCTTCAACTTTGAGGAGACCGGCAACACCGCCAGTTTCGGCCAGTCCAGCCACAAGGGCGCCGAGATGGCGCTGGAAGAGCTGGCCGGCATGCCCGACATGCCGAAGTTCGAGGCGGCCTGGGAAGACAACGCCTCCGACAGCACCCAGTCGGCGACCGTGGCTTCCAAGCTGATCAACGAGGATAAGGTGAACGTGCTGATCGGCTGCGTGGCCTCCAGTAACTCCATCGCGATGGCCAAGATCGCGGAGGAAGCCGGCATCCCGATGATCAGCCCGGCCTCCACCAAGACCACCCTGACCCTGATGGAGGATAAGAGCACGGTGCGCCCCCTGATCTTCCGCACCTGCTTTATCGACGATTTCCAGGGCAAGGCGATGCTGGACTTCTGCGTCAAGCATCTCAGCGCCAAGAAGATCGCCCTGCTGGTTGACGACGACCAGGACTACTCCATCGGCATCGGCGACACCATCCGCGCAGAGGCCGCCGGGATGGGCGTCAGCATCGTGGCGGAGGACAAGTACCTCTCCAGCTCGGAGACTGACTTCCGCACCAAGCTGAACCGCATGAAGGGCGCCGGCTTCGACGTGCTGATCGTGCCGGGCTACTACGACAAGGTGGCGCAGATCGCCAACCAGGCCCGCGAGCTTGGCATCACGCAGCCCCTGGTGGGCGGCGACGGCTGGGACAGCCCGGACCTGTGGAAGAACGCCGGCAAGAACATTGAGGGCAGCTTCTTCACCAACCACTACGCGGCGGACGACCAGGACCCGGCGGTCCAGGGCTTCATCGCTAAGTACAAGGCCAAGAACGGCGGCCAGACGCCGGACGCCATGTCCATCCTGGCCTATGACTGCGTGATGGCTGTGGCGGACGCCTACAAGCGCGCCGGCAGCAACGACCCGACGGCCTTCTCAGAGGCGATGGCGGCCACCAGCGGCTTCCAGGGCGCCTCCGGCACCATCAACATCGACGAGCACCACAACGCTTCCAAGAAGCTGGTGGTCGTTGAGGTGACCCCTGGCGGCGCCTACAAGTGGGTCTATACCTTCGACCCCAGCGGCGCGGCGAGCGCCCCGCCGGCTGATGGCTCCGCCAGTGGCGATATGCAGCCCAGCTCGGCGGCCGGCGCGCGCTTCAGCGGCGGTGCTGCTGCCGGCGGCGCTGAGGGCGGGACAGAGGGCGATGGCTCGGCCGAGGGCGGCGAAGACAGCGGGAGCGAAGGCGGAAACTAAGCCGCGTGCGCGGGCCCGTCTGGGCCGACATAGATGTCTCAAGCAGGGGCGGGCACAGACCCGCTCCTTTGCTTTGGCGGCTCAGACCATGCCGCCAAGCTCCTTGAAGGCGACAGGGTCGTGGCTGGCAAAGACCTTCGCGCCGCCACGGGCTGTGAGCCGCTGCAGCTTGGCCCTGGTAAGCGCCCGGGCCCGGGCATCCGACTGCAGCAGCATCTCCACGCCCTGTATGAGCAGGGGCGGACGCCGCTTTGCGCTTTGCAGCCAGCTGCCGTGATAGACCGCGTCGCCGCAGTGCAGAAGCCATCCGCGGATTGTCTCGATGGCCACGCCGCAGTGCCCGGCGCTGTGGCCCGGCAGGTCGACCATCAGGATCTTTTCGCTGAGGCCGGGCACAGTAAAAGCCCGGAACTCCTCCTGCCATTTGCGCGCGGACTGGGTGTCCAGCACCTGCCAGTTCGGCTTGTGGCTGAAGTGCAGGCCGCTGTAGCGCTGGCGGTCGATCAGACGGCGCCGCTGCATGGCCGCCCGCAGCTCCGCGGGGTGGACGTGCACCTGCGCGCCCGGGAAGTCCTCCAGCCCGCCGGCGTGGTCCTTGTCCAGGTGCGTCATCAGGATATGTTTCACATCCCCGGCCTGGAAGCCCAGGCGCTGGACATGCCGTAGCGCGCTCATGCCGCGGGTCGCCCCGCCGCCCAGGGTCATGCCGATGCCAAGGCGCAGCAGGGGGTTCTCGATATCGCGCTCGCTGAGACCGGTGTCCACCAGGGCCAGGCCGCCGCCGGCTTCTGCGTCCAGCTCAATGAGCAGGCAGTGGATGACATAAGGCCCGCGGGCCAGGATGCCGCCCTGGCCATAGCTGAGAGCCGCGAAGGGCGTCCTGAAGAAACCGCAGCTGATGTGGTGGATGAGCAGGACGCTACTCACTCCTCTCCCAAGAGTTCTGTGTCTTGGTGCTTGCTTAGTCGATCGTGTATTTGGTCGATCCAACTTCTAGGTGGTTCATCACTAAATGGCTCATTGAACCACTCTTCATACAGCCGAGCAAAACCACAGCTGTGCCTGATTGCCCTGAAGAGTGGCCACTCCTTTAATGCGGACTTCTTGCCTGTGAACTGCTCTTTGCATAAAGTTAGCCAATGCAGCGCTGTGGCTTCATCCTCAAGGAGGCACGCATGAGCCAGTCGGTAAAGTGGGGGTTTGGTTTGAAGGTCAACACTGGCGAACAGTTGCTTAACTTCAGGAATGCGACCCTGCCACCTTAGCGCTTGCGCGTAGTTGAAAAACATGTACTCTTCAACTTCAGCCGGAATCTGATGCCGACCCTTTGGCATCTTAACAGGATACACAAGCAAGGACTCTGCCATTACAAACCGCTCAGCGCACAAGAGTTCATAGGCAATGCTATTGAGTTTGTTGTCGCATTCCATAATGTCCTCGTTGAAAGTAGACCTCCAAACTAACCACCATACTCGCGTACCAAACTGAAAAAGGCACTCGGCGGCGCTTTCAAGATAGACTTGGTCCAGTGGGAGGATGTGATGCAATTCCACACCTTCGGCTTCAGGTAGATCTTTGCAGTTTTGCAAATAGGATCTCGTTACACGTCCCCGGTTGTGAGCGAACAAGTGTCTGCGTGCTGTTAGTTCAAGGAAAGTGGTCCAGCTAGGAAATGACTCGCTTATCCCTTTGATATCTCTTGGGGCCCCCAACACAATGGTCTGAATTTCACAAAGTTGTTCTTGATACCCCATGCGCAAAATTCTTAGAATCTCCATCTCAATCAGTTGCTCTTTGCCGTCGCCTTCACTTATCATGGTGGACCAGTCGGTGAAGGACAGTTTGCACTTTGACCGATTAAGTACATCCGGATTGCTATCAAGCGAAATGAACAGCAGATCACATAGAAGTGCATCATAGTTCGCCACGAGATTCAAAAATATTGAAGCTGGCAGTTCTGTAAGGGCTGTAAGAGTCGTTTCACGCTCCCGTGTGTCAGTTCCTAGAACTTGGTCAAGAAAGATAAATCGATCTCGCATTGCAAGCTGCTTAACTGTCTTAATAAGATCACTATCCTCTTGTGTCCCCTGTTCAATAGGAGATTCTCTCCTTTCCTCTAGTTGCTTGGCTTTAGAAATTATCTCCTTCGGCCTTTGATACATCAAGAAGAGCTTGGATTCAAATGTATTCATCATTTCCGCAAACGCCCTTGGTAGTCCGTCTATCAACAGGCAATAGTGGTCAATTGTGTCTATGAACCATCTGGTTCGCCGACCTTGGTCTTGGGCATTCTGCATGGGCTGATATCTTAGTGGAATCTGAGACTTTAGTCTAGATAGCACTTGTTTAGAATAGGCTGATTGTCAATTTGCAAGTCTAGACACATCAATATCTGTTGTGTCCAATGAGTTTGGCCCCTTTTCGTAGACGACTGTGTACTCGTGCATTTGATACCACTCCAAAGCAAAGCTGCGAGCACCTCACCAAACCTTCATTGTGGGCATGGCGCCGCTACTCCACGACCACACTCTTCGCCAGGTTACGCGGCTGGTCGATATCGCAGCCGCGCAGCATGGCGCTGTAATAGGCGAAGAGCTGCAAGGGCAGGCTCATCAGCAGGGGGCTGTAAAGCTGTGGGCAGTCGGGGAAGGAGAAAACGTGCACGTCGTACTGGCTGAATCGGTCGGGGTTGTTGGTCAGGACCATCACCTCGCCCTTGCGCGCCAGGATCTCCTCCATGTTGGCCACCATCTTTTCCAGCAGCGGGCTCTGCGGGGCAAGGATGCAGCTGGGGAAACCCGGCTCGATCAGCGCGATGGCACCGTGCTTCATCTCGCCGCCGGCATAGCCCTCGGCATGGACATAGCTGATTTCCTTGAGCTTCAGCGCGCCTTCCATCGCCACCGGGTAGCTGAGGCCGCGGCCCAGGAAGTACATGTGGTTCACCTGGCGGTAGACACGCGCCAGGCGGTCGATCTGCTTCTTGCTGTGCAGGATCGCGGCCATCTTGTCCGGGATGGCGATCAGCTCGGCTTTCAGACGGCGCAGCTCGTCGGGGTCGAGGCTGCCGTTGCGCTCGGCCAGCCAGAGGCCCATCAGATACAGCATGGTGAGCTGGCAGGTGAAGGCCTTGGTTGAGGCGACAGAGATTTCAGGGCCTGCAGTGGTGTAAAGGGTGAAATCGGCGATGCGCGTCAGGCTGGAACCCACCACATTGCAGATGGCGATCGAGCGGCTGCCCAGGGCTTTCTGGGCCTTAACCGCGCCGAGGGTATCGGCGGTCTCACCGGACTGGCTTATGGCGATGGTCACCGCCGAGTCGTCAATCGGGGCGAAGTGATACTGCGCTTCATGCGCGTACTCCACCCGGCAGGGGATCTTGGCCAGGCCTTCCAGCACATAGCGGCCAACCTTGCAGGCGTGCCAGGCCGTGCCGCAGCCGACGAGGCTGATCAAACGGGTGTCGTGGTCTTCAAAGAACTCGTCGAGGCCCGGCAGATACACCGGCTCGGCCGGGGAGGGCAGGTAGCGCTCCAGCATCTGGCGCAGAACCTGCGGCTGCTCGTGGATTTCCTTGAGCATAAAGGTGTCAAAGCCGCCCTTCTGGGCCTGCTCGATGTCCCAGTCCACGCGCTCGCGCTTCTTTTCGATCTGCTTGCCGGTGGCGATGTCGATGAACCTGACAGTGTCGTGGTCCAGTACGGCCATCTCGCCGTCCTCAAGGTAGGTCACATCGCGCGTCATGCTGAGGAAGGCGGTGACATCGCTGCCAAGGTAAGAGGCGTGCTTGCCATGCCCCACCAGCAGGGGCATCTGCTGGCGCACGCCGATCAGCATGCGCGGGTTGTCGCGGGCCATTATGACCAGGCTGAAGGAGCCCTTGAGCTGGCGGCAGGCGTGGCGTACGGCATCAATCAGGTTGCCGGGGTACTCATTCTCGTAGAGATAGCCGATCAGATTCGCGACAACTTCTGTATCAGTTTCGCTGTGGAAGTGAATGCCCTTGGCGATTAATCCCAGCTTCAGCTCTGAGTAGTTTTCTATGATGCCGTTATGAACCAGGGTAATGGTCTCGTGGTTATCCTGGTGCGGATGGCTGTTAACGTCATTGGGCTCGCCATGGGTGGCCCAGCGCGTATGGCCCAGGCCCACACTGCCCACCAGGGGCTCCTCGCCGAGATAGTCTTCCAGCACAGAGATCTTGCCCGCGCGCTTGCTGAGCATCACGCCATCGCTGCCCAGCACGGCCACGCCGGAGCTGTCATAGCCGCGGTACTCCACCGCGCGCAGACCGCCGATCAGCGTGCTGCGCAGTGGCTCGCTGCCTTCATGGATGACTGTACCGAGGATGCCGCACATATGCTTATCTCTCCCTCTCTGCTGGCCGCCGGGCGAGGGGGCCCTGCGGCGAATGAACAGTATATCGAGGCTCCGGCCCGGATGTGTTAACCGCAGCGGCTGAGCCCGCCCTGGCGGGGCTTTCTTGCGCTGCCGGCAGGGCTGTGTTATATTCTGCCTCCGCCCGCTGGGGCCCAGCGTGGGGGTATAGCTCAGCTGGTAGAGCGTACGGTTCGCATCCGTAAGGCCAGGGGTTCGAATCCCCTTACCTCCACCATTCTTCATATGACCCGCGCCGCGCTAGCGGCGCGTAACTCGGAATCCAGTCCCAGAGCACTTTCCGCGAATTAACCCGATGGTGCGAGCCTACCTCCGCGACAAGGTCGCGAAGTTCATTTAGATCAACTCCCGCAGTCGGGAGATTCTTCTCCCAGACTGCGTTTATCTGCTTGCGCAGGGGTGCGAGCCAATACCCTAAGCCTGTCGAGCCTAAAGTCTCTCTGCGCGCCTCCAGCGCGATCTTTTCATTCATCAAAGGCTTCTTGCGCGCCCGATAGTCATCCGGCGCGATCTCATCTTCAATCCGCAAGTCATCAAGCCTGCGCAGCTTCGCTGCGATCTTTTCAATACGCTGATCTAGCTCCAAGAGCCTACCGGCAAGTCCATCTTTTTCCTCCTGTTCCCAGCGGTCTAGCTGCTCGAGCATCGGGATAGCCCAATCATCCGGCAAGGCAATCTCTCCGAGCTTTGCCAAGCACTGCTCAATCAGGCTTTCTTCACGGATGAACACCTGCTGGCACTTGGCAAACACCCGCTTCTTTGTGCAGCGGTAGTAAGTCCAGCGGAGAGTGTTGCCGTTCTTGAGGTGCTTCTTCTTTTTCTCAATCGTGAAGCTGCAACCGCATTCCTCGCAAGAGAGCAGGCCGCAGAAGTTTCTATCGGGAGACCAGGTTGATCTCGGCTGGCCGCGTAAGACTCTGACCTGCTGCACTCTGTCCCAGAGCGCCTTGCTCACGATTGGCTCGTGAATTCCTTGATGCAGCTCGCCGTGCCAAAGGAAGCAGCCGTAATAAAACGGGTCAACAAGAAAGTCTTCGATGCGCTTAGGGGAGAGGACATTGCCGGTGTTGGTCATTACTCCTTGCCGGAAAAGCCAGAGCGCAATCCGCTCCTTCGCATACTTGCCGGTGGAATACATCTCGAATGCGCGGCGAATGTGCGGCGCTTCTTCTGGGTCGTGGACAAACAGCCGCGTCTTGGGATGGCGCATGTAACCGACGCGGGCCTTACCGGGAAAGACGCCCTTTTCTACCTGCGACTCCAGGCCACGGTGAATGACTTCGCTCAAGCTATCGGAAAACCGCTTGCTGTCGGCGAACAGAAAACCGAGCATGAACTGGTCGGTGCTTGAACTGGTGAAAGTGTATGAGGCGGTAATGATGCGCTTGAGCTTCCCGCACGCAAGCAGGGACACAATCTGCGCGCCGTCTTCCGGGTTGCGCGAAAGACGGCTTGGATCCCAGACTATGACAGTATTCACTTTGCCGGAACGAATTTTGGATAGCAGGTCTGCAAACATCGGTCGGCCTTCATGGCGAGCGCTCCGGCTCTCTTCAAGATGGAAGAGGACGGGAACCTGCCGGTCAATAACGACTGACTGCGCCCACTTCTTTTGGTCGGGGATGCTCTGAACCTGTCGCTCGTCGCTCTCGCTGGATTTGCGGTAGTAGGCGGCTGCGGTCAATCGAGTTTCGTCTTGTTTCTTCATGGTCACTTCGTTGGGTTTGATTGGGACTGTGCGGCAAAAAGCATGGTTCGGGAAGTCTCGACCTGCCACTTGCCATCCTTCACAACTACACGGATGCGACCATCGCCACGAGTAGTCAGCACCTTGCGGTATGAGCCGTCTGGCAACTTCACGCCCCTGGCGTGGTCGCGGTATGGTGCGCGCTGCGTAACTGTCCGGCCTTTGATTTGCTCTTTGTCAGAAATGACAATTAGCTTGGGAGAGAGGAACTCAAACACTTTGTCCAAGTAGCCGGTCGGTCTGCCGTGGTGGGACGCGATGAACAGATTGGTTTCCCTAAGCCAGTGCTGGACGGCCTTGTTCTGCAAGTGCAAGCGCCAGCCACGAGCGTTCAAGTCTCCCGGCAAACAGACTGTGAAATCTCCGTCCTTAATGAAGGTCAGAAGCGATAGGTCGTTTACATCCCGAACTGAACCGACGGGAAGATAGAACTGACGCAGCTCCATCGTGCGAAACTGGCGGGATGCTTCTATAGGTTGCAGCTCCGCTGTGGACTTAGCGCGCGCGGCATAGGCATCCTGCGCTTTGCTCAGCGTCGCTTTCAGCTCTGAGAGATTCTTCAAACACAACTGCGGATGCTGCCAGACGTGCAGCGGCCTGATCTTCTCAAGCATCCCCGGCAGGTCAGCAAGGTGGTCTTGGTCGGGGTGCGTGATGATTAGGTGATGCAGCCTGCGGCGCTCTCCAAAGCCTTGTTTCACGAGTCCTTCCGATGGCCGCCAGCCGGTAGTGGTGTTGTATCCGGAGTCTACTAAAACGGCCTCACCCTGATTGCTCAGAATCAGGATGCAATCGCCGTGCTCAACATCGTAGATGCGGATGTCCATAGCCTCCACATTATCCGCCGCGCAGCGGCCCAACGCAATCCATTCCTCCTCGCACCATCGGGTTAATTCGCGGAAAGTGCTCTGGGACTGGATTCCGAGTTACGCGCCGCTAGCGCGGCGCGGGTCATATGAAGAATGGTGGAGTCTGCTGTCAGACCTCCGCACCCTGTGGGAGGATACTGCATAGCCTTGGCTGACTGCGTTTCAGCTTCAAACAGGGTCTTGTTACGGGTCTTGTTACGGTAGCAAGAGGTAACAAGCCTTA
>JADZFO010000016.1 GCA_020849855.1 bacterium
CCGTCACCGCGCAGCCCGTACCAAGCTGGCTGCGCTGTGCCGGCAGGAGCTGCTCGGCGGTGAACTCCGGCGGCATGCCGGGCGCCTGGGTCGTATCCCCGGTCTCGCGCTCCTTCTGCTCCCAGTCGAAGTCCTGCTGGGCAAAGAGCGCCGCCGGCTTCTCCGCCGGCTGCCACTTCGGCAGCTTTTTGGGCTGGGTGATGGTGTAGCGGAAACCCGCCGCCATGTTCTCGATCGTCTGTTCGCTGAGGTCCGGCCAGCGGATCGTCAGCTTGTCCACCTTGTCCACCGTGCCAAGGCCGATGTACAGGTCCGAGCTGCAGCCCGTGGCCCAGCCGCGGCTGAGGATCACTTCGTTGCAGTACTGGGCGTCGCCGACCCAGGCCGTCACCCGCGCGCCGACGCCCTGCGTATTGGCGCTGTCCGAGCGCAGGCGCAGCACCAGGCGCTGGCCCTCCGCCACATCATTGCGCCACAGTACCGTCGGGCTGTCCGTGTTGTTGCTCAGGAAGTCCTGGTCGCCGTCGCCGTCAAAGTCCTCCAGCAGCACGCCGCAGGAGATCGCCGCGTCCTTCATGCCCCAGTTGTCCGGGGCCTTGTCAAACTTCAACGGTGCCGTGGCGGTCCAGATTACGTCATCCGTCTGGAAGCCGCCGAGGCTCTGCAGATACTTGGCGCGGTCCATCTCCGAGGCACCGGCCTTGCGCATCTGGCCCAGCTCCCGGGCGATGTCCACTTCAATATCCCTGGCGACGAAACCGTTGCTGGTGTAGATATCCTGCAGGCCGTCGCAGTTGATATCGGCGATGCGGCAGGTCCAGGTCCAGTCCGAGGACTTGACCCCCAGCATCTCCGCGCATTCGCTGAACCAGCCGTCACCGCGGTTCAGGAAGGCGCTGTTGCGCATCTGCTGCTGGGGGACGTTGTGGGTCAGGTCCCAGCGGTAGGTGTGCATGTCGCCGCTCTGCTTCTTGCCGTCCTTGTAGCCTGAGGCCGACATGTCGCCGCAGAATACATCCAGCCAGCCGTCGCTGTTGAGGTCTGCGGTGTCGGAGCCCATCGAGAAATAGCTGGTGACCCGCAGGCGCTCCTGGGCTTCATCGCTGAACTTGCCGCCGCCCTGGTTGATGTAGAGGCGCTCGGGAGTATCGAAGTCGCCGCTGACCCACAGGTCGGTCAGGCCATCATTGTTGTAGTCCGCGGGCAGTGCCTGCAGCTCCCAGCCGCCGTTCTTATCGCCCATGCCGGAGCTGTCGATCTGGTTGCTGAACTTGCCAGTGCCGTCGTTGATCAGCAGCTCGTCCGGGTCAGGCCGCACGCGCAGCTTGCCCGCTCCGTCGGTATACCAGTTCTTGGCCATGTCGGGCGGGAGGATGAACTCGCCTGTGTCCGGCCTGTACTCCATGGTGAACTGGACACGGTCTTCCTCGTTGATGCCTTCCGGCTGGCGGGACTCGTTGTTGTTGCACAGGTACATGTCGAGATCGCCGTCGTTCTCGGCGTCAAACACAGCCGCCATCACCGTGGAATAGCTGCTGGCGACACCGCGGGCCTCGCCTTCTTCCGTGAACTTGCCGCTGCCGTCGTTGATGTAAAGCAGGTTCCTGCCTATGCGGCAGCAGACATAAAGGTCAAGGTCCTTGTCGGAGTCGAAATCCGCGAAGACCGCGCCGGCGCAGTTGACGGTCTGGCCGCTTATCCCGGCCTCGGCGCTGACATCAGTGAACTTCAGCGCGCCGTCGTTGCGATACAGCCTGCCATCCGCAGCCAGTCCGCAAACATAGAAATCAGTGTCGCCATCGCCGTCATAGTCGCCCGCCGCGCCGCCGGCCTGGGTTGCCGACTGATCCAGATAGTGCTGCGGGTTCAAGACCTGGTTGGTGAAATCGATCCCGCTTTCCGCAGGGCTGAGCGCTGTCAGCACCCGCGCCGCGCCCGCGCTGGGCGCAGCCAGTGGCTCGCTGCTGTATGTGGCCGCGCCGCCGCCGGCCGAGCCGCCGCCAGTCCCCGCGGGACAGGCGCTCAGGCCCAGGCAGGCAAGGATGATGCAAGGCAGGAACAGCACCGGCCTTCCCCCCGGAAAGCCCAACGGCCTGGTGAATTGAGTAATCAATTCTGGCCTCCTTAACAGTTCATTACCGATCAAAGCTGAATTATACCTTTGGAGAAGAAATGTTAGTGCGGCCTGGAACCGCATCAGATCTGACTTTTTTCGGGTAGCACGCGCAGTAGCAGCTGTTCCGTTTCGCTCTTCTGGGCCTCGCGCGCATAGGTGAGTGCGCTGCGGCCGGCATTGTCTGAAAGGGTAGGATCGGCATGAGCCAGCAGCAGTGCCTCCACCGCCCTGGCGTCGCCCTTGGCGCTGCAGAGCATTAGCAGGGTCGCCCCGTCAAGCGGGCGCCGCGCGTTGAGGTCCATCTGCTGGCGCACCAGCCACTCAACGCCCTCGGCACTCCCCGAGAGGCCAATCATGAACACCGCATCGCTGCCGTCCTTGGCCTTGTGGAGTTTGTCGCCGCCAGCGCTGATCAGGTAGTCCGCAGTTTCATACTTCAACATATAGCAGGCCGCCAGCAGCGGTGTGTAGCCGCGGTCGGGTTCCGTGTAGTTCACATCCGCCCCGCCTTCCACCAGTACGCGGCAGCAGTCTGTATAGCCGCCCTTCGCCGCGACCATCAGAGCATTAAGCTGGATTGAGTCCGTATCGTCCACTGGCAGTCCCTGCTGCAGCAGGTATCGCAGAGCTTCGGTGCTGCCGGTCTGCGCTGCATAGATCAGGAGGTTCTGCTGCTTGGGGCCGCAGCGGACCATGAGGTCTGCGCCGCGTCTTTGCAGCAGCTTGAGCATCTCCACATTACCCAGGATCGCGGCCCAGGCCGCTGCCGTGGACTGGGTCAGGCGGTCGCGGTACTCGATATCCGCGCCCTCGTCCAGCAGGAATTCGCTAAGAGTGCCAAAGCCGCCTGCCACCGCTGTCAGCAGGGGGGTGTCATAGCGGGCTGCCTCAGAACCGCTGTGGATGTCACCACCGGCGGCGATGAAACAGGCCAGGGCCTCTCCATCTCCAGCCGTAGCTGCCTTGCAGGCCCCCAGAGCATCAAAGCTATAGCCCTTCTCAGTAAAGCGTCCATACGCTTCGGCAGGGGCGAGGCTGGTGCGCAGCTGCCGCAGGTCTTCCAGGGTGTAGGCCTCCGGCTTCATGGTCTCAGAGGCGTCAATGAAGACGGTGCTTACCAGACCGTCACCCTTTACCGCAGCGCTGCGGCCGTCCTGCGTGATGACATCAGCCGCCGGGACCTCAGTGGACTGCGCGTCTGCGGTGGCGCTGCTCGGCCCGCCTTTGCCCTGCGCAGTCGCGCTGGGCCCCTGTGGACACGCAGAGCAGAACAGCACAAGTATCAGGGCTGCGGCTGCCGCAGGCAGTAACTGGGATGGGCTTTGGGGCATGACGGTACCTTAATGACGCTGGTGGCCCGCGGCCTGTTCGCCTGGGCCGGATAAAAAAGTGCCCCCGGGGCCGGAGCCCCGGGGGCGACCGCTTCAGGCGGTCAGTCTGTTTAGCCTAAGCTGTTGTTTACCAGCCCGGAGGAACGACCGCGGAGGGCTCGAAGGTAACACCGTCGAGATCCGGGCCAGTACCCTGGACGCTGCCGTCACTGTCCCACTGCCACTGCAGGTAGGAAGTGCCAGCCGGAGCACCGTCAAAGTTGAAGGTGTTCAGGGTGGTCTGGACCATCGGGTCAACAGTGTTGACCAGATAGGTCGTGCCGCTCCAGGTGCTCTTGTCATCCAGGTAGCCGTTGGCATTGGTCGTCAGACCAACCCAGCAGCGATCCCAGAAGCTGGTGTCGCCAGCGGTGGTCAGCTGCATACGGAAGAGCAGGCGCTTCGTGCCAGCCGGAGCGGTGAAGCTCGGGGTACGCATCGTTGCGCAGGCGTTGGTGCCGTAGTTGCTGGAACCATTGCTGTTGTCAGCGCCGGCATCACTGTGCAGCATGCCGCCGTTGTAGCTGTTGAAGGCGCCACCGAACTGAGTACCCCAGTACCAGCGGGCCGAAGCCACGTTGGTGGTGCTCAGGAACTCAAGCGAAGTGGAGGTGAAGTTGGCAGGGTTCGCACGCTGCCAACCGGCACCCAGCCACGCAGCCGTGTTCGCGTAGGTGTTGAAGGTATCGCGGAAGATGAACTGCGGGGTCAGGGTAACCAGGGTCGGCCACACGAAGGTGGCAGTCTGCGGGCCGCCATCCACCACGGCGGTGGAGTCGGTCACGCGGATCGCCATCTGGTAGGTGCCGTCCGGAATAGCCGCCGGGACCGCCTCATCAATCGCGCTGTTGGCGCCGCTGGCAGCCTCAACTTCCGCGCCCAGAGTGACGCGGCCGGCGGTGCCGTCGTTGAAGGTGCCGCCCCAGTCAAAGTCGATGTCGACAGTGTAGGGGGCGTTGCCGAAGCGGATGATGTAGTAGAAGTCCAGGTTGTAGTTGCCGGTGTTGCCACCCAGCGTGCCGGTCTGGCCGGGGTTCGGCTGGGCCGGGTCGTCCAGAACCTGCAGGTTGTAGACGGCCTCGCCGCGGTCAACCACATAGCAGCCGCCCTCGATGAAGGACGGGTAGCCGGCATCCGCCGGGGTCAGCAGCTCCCAGCCAGGAGGCGCCAGGCCCGGATCCTGCAGGTGGTCGGGCCACACG
>JADZFO010000017.1 GCA_020849855.1 bacterium
GATCATCGGCATCCTGGTGGCGATTGCGCTGCCGAACTTCATCAAGATCAAGGACAAGGCCAAGGAAGCCGAAGTCAAGCAGAACTGCCACGCGATCCAGCTTGCGCTGGAGCGCTACGCGGTGGACAGCCCCGGTGAGATCTATCCGCTGTTCATCATGGGCGGCGACTGGACGGACACATGGACAGTGTGGCAGGACTGGGTTGACACCCAGGGTCTGCAGGTCACTGACATCACCAACCAGGAGCGTCAGGCTGGCTGGCAGGCCGCTGGCCAGGACGTGGGTGACATCCTGATCATGGAGGCCTACATGCCCTCCTACCCGGGTAACCCCTTCCTGAAGAGCAAGAGCACCACCCTGACCCCGCACATTGATCACACCCCCTTCTCCGGTTATCCGGGCGGCGGTCCCTTCGACCGTATCGTTGGTGGTCGTGACAGCAACAAGATGTGGGAGTGCTTCGGTCCGACCTGGACCAGCCCCCTTCAGACCCTGAACGGCGACGGCTGGGTTCACCACATCTTCAACAACCCGCCTTACGGCGACTTCAGCGAGCTGAAGGACCCGCCGAATGGCTGGCAGGATCCCTCCGGCAACCGCCGTCTGACCGGTAACTTCTCTTACTGGCCCCGCGCCGGTATTGAGGGCACCGCCTTCGGCCTGACCGGCCTGCCCGACTGCCTGGGCTACACCATCGCTGGTTACGGTGCTATCCGCACCGGCGGCCAGGACGTCTACAACCGTAACGGCAACTACAAGGGCCGTTACCGTACCGAGCCCTGCAGCACCGACTGCACCAGCAACCTCTATCCTGATGTTGACTGCCTGTGCAACGGCGCCAACGGCAACGCCCCCAGCCGCCTGGCCAATGATGGTGGTAGCGATACCGTCGTCGATGGCGTGGTGATCACCCTGGATTCCGGCGTTGACAAGAAGTCGGGCCGCGTGAATGTTGAAGTGACCGAGTAACACGGGCGGACCGGGACTCGGAACCCGGTCGACTCGCGTTACCCGCCGCCGGTACCAACGTGGCGGTACCGGCAAAAACTGACCTGCGAACAAGCTGGGGCTCCCGAAAGGGAGCCCCTTCTTTGTTCAAGGCAGGAGTAGAAGGCATAAGGCTCAAGGTGAAGGCTTAAGATTGAAGGCAGGAAGGCCATAAGGCAAAGGCCTAAGACCGGGGGCCATTGAACGAGTGCCACAGAACGAAGGCAATACCCAATGCACAGACTGCGCCCGGCTACTGCAACGCAGCGCCTATGCCTATGCCTGTGCCGTAGGGGCGCACAGAGTGCGCCCGGCCCTAACGCCAAAAGCGTGTGCATCGAGGCAGGAACTTCCAAGGCCGGCATCGTGTTTAGTTTGCTTGCCGTGACGCAGCTTGTCCCTGAGCTTGGGTGCGCCAACAGTCCTGGCGCTTGCAGCCGCTCTGCCTTGAGCCTTGAGCCTTCTGCCTTTCCTGCTAGGCTTCCAGCAGGATCTGGCGGACCTTCTCGCTCATGGCGAGGGCCTCGTCCATCGGGCGCAGCCACATGTTGCGGCCAAAGATCAGGCCGGTGGCCCCGCAGCGCAGCCCCAGGCGCACCTTGGCCAGCAGGTCGTCATCGCTGACCTTGGAGCCGCCTGACAGCAGGACAAAGCTGCGCCCGGCGCTTTCAATCACCTGGCGCAGGGCTTCTTCCTCGCTGACCTTCAGGCTGTTGAAGGGCGCAGGCGCGAGCACATCCTTCGCCGGGTCGATCTTGGGGAAGTTGACCTTGACTATGTCCGCCCCGCACTCCTCGCTGAGGCGGGCGGCGTAGTCCACCGCATAAAAGCTGTCGCGGCCGCCCTTCGCGTTCACCGCCGTACCGCGCGGATAGGCCCAGACCACCAGCGGCATGCCGAGGGTCTCGCACTCCTGGCGCACTTCGCAAAGCTGGGCGATGTCCTCATCCTGGCGCGGGCTGCCCACGTAAAGCGTGTAGCCCACGGCATCGGCGCCCAGCCGCGCGGCGTCTTCCACCGTGCTGATCAGGCTGCTGAAGGCCTCGTCGTCGCTGGGGATGCTGCTGCGGCCGTTGATCTTCAGGATCAGCGGCACCTGGCCGGCGTAGTCGCGCAGGTACTTGCTTGCGAAGCCGTAGTGGCAGGCAATAGCGTTGTAGTTGCCGCGCAGCGCCAGCTCAAACTGGTAGCGCGGGTACTTTGAATCAGGGTTGGCAAAGAAGTTATAAGTGCCGTGCTCAACGCCCTGGTCAATGGGCAGCACCATCATGCGCCCGTTGCCGGGGCCGCGCTGATAAAGCAGACGGTGCAGGCGCACACGCTTGCCCAGGGGCAGGTCGAGCTGGCTGAGTTCAGGGCGCTGGTACAGGCTGCTCATGTTCACTCCTCGCTGCCCGCCTGCAGGCGGGACCGGACGGCGGATATTTTATCGCCTTCGCCGCCGGCCCGGGCGCATGGCAAAGGGCCGGGCTGACTTCAGGGGGATCGTAATGGTGGGTCGCGCTGGAATCGAACCAGCGACCTCATCCTTATCAGGGATGCGCTCTAACCAACTGAGCTAGCGACCCATGAAGCGGAGAAGAAGTATACCCGCGCCCTATGGCAGTGTCAATCGGCGCGGCTCAGAGTGGTGCTGAAGGCGCCGGCCGCGGCGCAGCATTCGCTGGCTGGCTGGCTGTTCCTGCGGCTGGCCGGCGAACTGTGCCTGCTGTCATCTGGGTGCCTGTAAGCGCAATTAGCACAATATTAAAAGGCAGGCGCTAAACTAGGCCGGTGAGGATTGTGAAGGCTTTAATCCCCTGGCTCGTGGCGGCCGCTCTGCTCTTTGCCCTGTGGAAGTGGGTTCTGCCCCTTTTCAAGGAAGAAGAGAAGGAAATGGACATCCAGACCACCAGCGTTGTGCGCACGGATCTGCGCCAGGTGGTGCCCTGCGATGGCTCAGTCAAGCCCATCGTGCTGGTTGAGGTCAAGTCCAAGGCCAGTGGCGTGGTGCAGAAGATCAACGTCGAGCCCGGCGATATGGTGGAAGCCGGCGCCGTGCTGGTGGAGCTTGATAACAAGGACATCCTCCAGCGCCTGCGCCAGGCTGAGGCGGGGCTGACAACTGCCAGGGCGCAGCTCACCCTGACCAAGCGCAACATCAGCCCGGAGCAGCGCGCCAGCCTCGAAAGCTCGATCCGCTCTGCCGAGCTTGACTTTGACAAGGCAGTGGAAGAGGCCGACCGCATCTCTGAAATGCATGCGAAGGGCTATGCCACGGACAAGGAGCTCAGCGACGCCCAGCAGTCCGTCAAGCAGGCCGAGGAGCGGCTGACCGAAGCACGCCGCCAGTACGACATCCAGAAAGCCGGCGCGCAGCCGGAAGAGATTGAGATCGCCAAAGCTTCCGTGGAGAGGGCCGAGGCGGAGGTCGCCAACGTCAAGGAAGAGTTGGGTTATACGACCATCAAGGCGCCAATCGCCGGCAAGGTCCTGACCCGGCCGGTAGAGATCGGCACCGCTGTTGCCTCCGGCACCAGCGGCAATACCGGCGGCACGGTGGTTGTCACCATCGGCGACCTCTCACAGATGTACGTCAAGGCCATGCTGGAAGAGACGGACCTGGGCCGCGTGACGGTGGGCATGCCCTGCCGAATCAGCTTCGACGCTTACCAGAACTGGGTCTGGGCCGGAACCCTGACCAAGATCTACCCCCAGGGTGACGACGGCTCAGGCGGTCAGGGCAACAACAGCGGCTCCAGCGGCACGCGCTTCCCGGTTGACATCACCATCGACCTGCAAAGCGGCAAGATGGAGATGAGCCGCGGGGACTTTGGCTCCATGCGCGGTGGCGGTGGAGGCGGAGGTAGTGGCCGGATGCGCCGGCCCGGTGGCGGCGGCCGCAGAGGCGGCGGTGGCGGTGGACGACCGGGCGGTGGCGGCGGAGGCCAGCAGGCCCCTGCCGGCGATGAGCCGGGTAAGGAAGGCAAGCCGGCCACGCCGGAGCTGCTGCCCAACCTCACGGCCAGCGTTGAGCTGGTGCTTCAGGACCACCCGGATGTGCTGGTCCTGCCCGCGCAGTATGTGAAGTACGACGAAGAAGGCAAGGCCTATGTAGAGGTCCTGCCGAAGCCCGATGACCAGACGGTCAAGGAGCGCAGGGACGTGGAGCTGGGCTTCTCGGACGGCCTGCGCTATGAGATCAAGAGCGGAGTCAAGGAAGACGAGACAGTGATTCTGGAGCGGCCGATCAAGGAAGAACCGCGGCGCTTCTAGCTAGGACCGGCCGGCGACTGCTCACTGCCCCGGCCGCGTATTGATGGTATAAATTTGCATCCGGCTGTAACTCAACTGTTCGAGGTCGAACCATGAAGACTGACCTGCGGCAGGCCACGCCATGGCTGCTTTTCGCACTGCTCTTCCTCGTCTCCTGCATGGGCCGAGGCGCAGAGGTGGATGCCATCTCAGGCGCGTCGGGCGGCAATGGCGCCGGCAAGGACACGCCCCAGGCGGACAACCCCTTCCCCGGTCTGCCTGCCCTGCCGCAGGGTGACCTTGACCTGTCTTTGCCCAGGATCACTGTCGCGGTCGACAACATCCAGACTGGCAATATGGCCCTCAAGCGCGCGACCAGCGGCGCCGTCGAGGATGGCACCGACCTGGTGCTGACGGGCAGCACGGAAGATTACTGCTGGGCGGTCTGGCGCTGGGGTTCATTCGCGACCAACGACTTTCCCCAGCAGCTGATCCTGGACTACAGCGTCGGCGCCGGCGCCCCTGGCACCTACCTCGCCCTCTCGAACTACACCCAGAACCGCTGGGAGTTCATCGGCCCGCTGGATGGATCGGTCACTGACTACCAGTATCCCGGTGCATCCACCTACATCTCCGAAGGCCGCAACACCTATGTGGCCATCATCCAGAACTACAGCAGCAGCTCCACGGTGGTCAGCCTGAACCTGCGCAGCAACCGCGATGTGAACCCCCCGGCCGTGCCGACGGGCTTCAGCGCTGAGCAGGTCCTGCCGACGCAGGCCAGCCTGCAGTGGGACGACAACTCAGAGAGCGACCTTGAGGGCTACAACCTCTACCAGGGTAACGGTCCGGACTTTGAGCTGACCGATCCTTCTACCGACAAGGTCAACAGCTCGCCGATCCTGCTCTCGCAGTACCTGGTGGACGAACTGACCGCTGAGACGGACTACTACTTCCGCCTGACGGCGCAGGACAGCCGCGACAACGAAAGCGCACCCACCGCGGTGCTCACTGTCAGCACGCCCTTTGACAGCCTGCCGGGCGCGCCGACAGACCTGCAGGTTCTGGACCTGGGTTCCAAGAGCGCGCTGGTCAGCTGGACCGCCCCGGCGGATGAGGACCTCAAGGGTTACCAGATCTTCGCCGAGACGGACTCGGGCTTCACAGTGCCGCCTGCTGTGCCGAACAACCCCAGTCTTGTGCCAGCAGGAACCACCCAGTACACCATCACCGGCCTTGACCCGCAGACGGAGTACTTCTGGAAAGTCCGGGCCTTTGATCTGGGCAACCAGGCCGGCACGCTGAGTGTAGTCAGCAACTTCACGACTCTGGACAACGCGGCGCCGGTGGCAGACTTTGAGATGACGCCTGACCCGGCTGCCGTTAACTCTGTGACCTTCTTCAACCCCTCGCCGACGACTGATGAGGACAACGATCTCTCCGAGCTGACATTCGAGTGGGACTTCGATAACAGCGGCGGCGCTCCGGACCTCGAGACTACTGGTTCGCAGCTGGCGCAGTGGACCTACCCGGCCCGCGGCGTTTACACAGTTAAGCTGACCGCCTCGGATGGTCTTGCCACCCACAGCATCACGCGGGACATTCTGGTCAGCTACAAGGTCCAGTATCAGCTCCATACTGACGGGCTTGGCGATGCCGCGACAGTCCAGGCAGTCGATGCCGATACCAGCGGTCGTATCGCGGTTCTGTACCTGCTGACCGGTGAGTTCTACGTGCAGTATTTCGATGGTGACAGCTGGCTGAACCTGCCACTCACCGGCCTCAGCACAGCGGGTTTCACAGACGTAGCCCTGGGACCGGGCAAGGTTGGCGTGATCACAGCCTCCTCACAGATTGTTGACCCCAGCCCGACGCCACAGGCGATTTGGACCGTGTTTGAATTCAACGGCTCCAACTGGGTTTCTGAGGCGACCGGATCGGTGAACAACCGCACGGGCGTTTATAAGGGGCGGCTGTGCTATAGCCAGACCACCGGTCGGCTCAGCGTGGCGCTGGCCAACCATCCGCAACCGGGCCAGCAGCAGCCGCCGGACTGGGACCTCGACCTATGGCATGAACGCTCTGACGGCACACTGGCCAACTACAAGGTCTACTCGGTCAACACCGACAAGAACTGGGATCTGGACCTGGTCCGCAACGACACGACCACGCGCCTGATCTACGCCCAGGTTGCGACAACTCTGCGTGAAGGCCAGGCCACGGACAGCGCCTTCACCTCTGCAGCGATTCAGACAGTCGCCGGCACTATCAGTGACGTCCGCGCTGAGCTGGATCCCGCCAACGATGCGCAGTGCTACTGGTACTGCCAGACCAGCACGCCGCGAATCTACTTTGGTGACAACTTCGGCACCGCGAACGGGGGTTCGCAGTTCTTCGCTCCGGCGAGGGCGCCAACCGCCATGCTTGGCCTGGAGTTTGTCGGCGACAATGCCGCCAGCTTCTACTGGACTGATGTGGACCCCAACGGAGTGGACCACTATATGCACCACATCACAAGCACCAGCACCACGACGGACATTGCCTCAGAAGTCGGCTTTGCCAGCGGTGGCGCCGGAGCCCCGGTCGGTTCGGGTGCCGGTGCAAGAGTGTTCAACGCCTTGACAGAGAGCCGCGACGGCGAGATTCACGTCTACAACATGGACGAGGAAACAGTTGACGCAGACTCTGTGCTCTATGGTCCCAGCCTCGCGACGGGTGTCACGACCACGCACATACCTGTACTGATGGGCGACGGCACGGTGTTCTGCCTGTCCCAGGAGACCGTCCCGACTGCACTGACACACCATCTGACTTCCATCACGCAGAATTCGGGCCCGGCGGATTTCTACGGCTTTGACAACAGCGCGGACCTGAACGCAGCCTGCCGCACTGCCAATGCCAACGAGTTCTTCCTGGCCAGTATCACCACCCTGCAGCGACTGCTTTTGTATCGCTTTGATATCGGGACGACGACCGGCGATCTGAAACTTAATACCGGCCCGGTCCAGCAGGTCAGGCTGGCGCACAACCCGGCCAATGACCAGGTCCTGGTGGCCTATACCAACGACAACAACCGCGACATCATCGTGCGCAGCTGGAACGGCACAGTCTGGAGCGCGGAGACCACTGTATACAACGGTTCACTCGACCTGCCGGCCTTTGAGCTGCGGCCCAAGGCCAGCGGCGAATGGGGCATCGCCTTCTTTGACTCCAGCAGCAACCTGCGTCTGGCTGAGACCAGCGGTGGTGTCTGGCAGCCGGCGGTGCTGCTGGGCAGCAATACGCTCAACGCTATCGGGCGCTTGGGCTTCGACTATAACGCTGACGGCAGCTATGCGCTGGTTGTCGAACGCTCCGTAGACGCAGGCGTCTTTGTTGGTATCGACCCGCTGGGCCAGGGCAGCGGTGCCGCGCTGAGCTGGGAGCTGGTTGAATCGACCAACGGCGGCAACGCCTACAGCTGCAAGTGCTGGTTCGTGGATGCTTCCCCGGTTGTGGGTTACCACCACAGCCCCGGCGGTATCAACCCCAGCAGCCGCTTCAGGGTTTATGAGAAGTTCGGGACCTGGAAGCGCAACGAGCTGAATTTTGACATCCAGGGCCTGCCGATCGGCTCCTGCCAGGACGCCAGTGGCAATATCCTGCTGCTGGGCTTCAGCCTGGTGAATGTCCCTTACCGGACAGTCTCAATCTCGCTGAGTAACTAGAAGAGAGGCAAGAATGTTTGTGCTGCAGACAGTGCGCGTGGCCTGGCGGGGCATGTGGGCCAACCAGCTGCGCACCCTGCTGACCATGCTGGGAATCGTGGTTGGCGTCGGCAGCGTCATCGTTCTGATCGCCTTTTCAGAGGGCCAGAAGCAGGAACTCCTCAAGCGCTTCGAAAGCTGGGGCGCCAACCGCATGGGCGTCTGGCTGGACCGCTGGAGCGGCAACCATGTGATCCCGGAAAGCGAAGCCTTTAACATGGAGGATGTAGAGGCGCTGCGGACGGAGTGCAGCGCGCTGGCCAAGGTGGTGCCGACAGCCGAGATGCAGCTGCGGGTCAGGGAAGGCACGACCACCCTGGACAACTACACCGTCATTGCGACGGAGCCTGAGTTCTTTGAGATCAATAATGACCTCTTCGAGATGGGCGAGCCCTTCACGCTTGAAGAGAACGTGATGCGCGAGCGGGTCTGTGTCCTGGCGCACCAGACCAAGTACGACCTCTTCTTTGAAGCGAACCCCATTGACCAGTACGTGACCATCGACGGCAAGCGCTACCGCGTTGTCGGCGTGCTGAAGGAGAAGGGCGGCAGCCGCTGGCAGCGCGGCGACGACCGGGTGATCATTCCCTTCTATACGGCCGAGGACCGCATCTCCAGCTTTGGCGGTATTGGCGAGATCGCCATGTCCGTGCGCGACGCGAAGTATGCCGAACTGGCCGCCCGCCAGGTGCGGGAAGTGCTGCGGATGCGCCACCCCAAGATCCCGGCGGCCGAGGGCGAGACCGAGGAAGAGAAGAACGAGAACGACCCTATCGGTGTGTGGAACATAGCCGAGTGGCGTGAGCGGCGTGAGCAGACCGCCGAGAGCATGCAGAAGTTTCTGGTAGTGATGGGCGCGCTGAGCCTGTTCATTGGCGGCGTCGGCGTGATGAACATCATGCTGGTGACAGTGCAGGAGCGCACCCGCGAGATCGGCCTGCGCAAGGCGGTCGGCGCCACCGCCTTCGCCATCCTCAGCCAGTTCATGGTTGAGGCGATCACGATCTGCATCGCGGGCGGCACCATCGGCACCCTGGGGGCTATCGTGGCCTGCAAGTACATGGCACGGCTGCCCGAGGAGACACAGATACCCGATCCTGTGATCACGCCGGTGGCGATTGCCGTGGCGGTCATTGTGACCGTCAGCGTCGGCCTCTTCTTCGGCGTTTACCCTGCCACCCGGGCGGCCCAGCTTGAGCCGATCAGCGCGCTGCGCTACGAGTAGGGACCGCAGAGATTGATGATTGCAGATTGCTGATTGACCTGAGCGCCTTAGCGGCAGGAGCGCAATCTCTTTTGTCAGGAATCAACTGAAGTAAGCTCAATTTGGGCATGCCGAGGCTACTCTTCACAATCATCAATCACCAATCACCAATGCTCCCTACTTGCCAGCTACTTTCCGATACAGCTCGGCCCAGGCTTTGGCAGTGTGCTGCAAGGAGAACTCCGCCTCAAAGCGCCGCCGGCCTTCGGTGGCCAGTTGCTGCCGCAGGGCGCTGTCTTCCAACAGACGGCGGATGCCGCCGGCCCAGGCCTGCGGCGTGTTGTCCACCAGCAGGCCGTCGATGCCGTCGCGCACCAGTTCCTGCACGCCGGGCACCCGGCTGGCGATGACCGCCGTGCCGGTGTTCCAGCTCTCCAGCACCGCATTTGGCATCCCTTCGTGATCCGTGGGCAGCGCGGAGATCAGCGCCGACGCCAGGTAGGGGTTTGGATCCGGCACGCCGCCGAGACATTCAATCTCGGCCCCCAGGCCCAGCCCGGATGCGAGCTTCTGGAACTCTGCGGTGCGGGTGTCATAGCCCACAAAGCAGGCCCGTGGGCGTTCGCTGCTGTCCATCTGTGCCAGCGCCGCCAGCAGCAGGTCATGACGCTTCGGGCGCCTGAAACGCGCCATACAGACGATCCCATTGCGCTCGGCGTCTCCAGGCGGGTTGGGGTAGGGCTGCTTGCCGTTGGGAATTACGCTGACCGTCGCAGGGTCAACGCCGAAATGGGGTGTCAAAGCGCTGCGCCCGGCCTCGCTGTTGAAGACCAGGGCATCCGCGCGGGCCATCATCGGCCGGTCAATCGCGCGTTTGAGGCCCAGCGGGCCGCTCTGCTCGTGGCTGCCGTGGATGCTGGCCACGAAAGCGCAGTCGCCGCGGCGAGCCATAGATACGGCCCAGACCGCCGGCCAGAGCAGGGCATGCACCACGTCATAGTTCGGGATGTGACCAGAGAGTTTGTGAGCTGCCACCACGATGCCGCTGTGCTTGCGGCGCTTGACGCCCAGTTCGTGAACCGGGCAGGCCGCCGGCCGCCGGGCGCCCTCCACAGGGTTGCGGTACATCACCGCCAGCTCAGGGCTGATGCCGTAGTCCGCGCCAGGCCGCGCCAGTTCGTCCAGTACTTCAACGCACTGGACCTCCGTGCCGGCGCTGCCGAGCAGCGGCATGACGCGCAGAACGCGCAGGGACTTGCTCTCTGACATGCAGGCCTAGCTTAGCAGATTAGTCGTTACTTGGTGCGGTAGCGCAGCACCGCCGGGTTCATGCCCACGCTGCGGCCGCCTTCCCAGAGGTAGAAGCCCGCCCCGCTCTTGGCGCCAAGCTGGCCGGCCTCGACCAGGCGCTTCAGCAGCGGGCTGGCGGTATAGGCAGAGCCGAACTCCTCGCTCAGCACATTGCAGATGAAGAGCACCACATCCAGGCCGACGAAGTCGGCGGTCATCAGCGGGCCCATCTTGTGTGCCAGGCAGAGCTGGGTCGCGCGGTCGGCCTCGTCCGGCGTCATTACGCCTTCCTCAACCACGCGGACCGCTTCATTCACGAAGGGCACCCACATGCGGTTGACGCCAAAACCGGCCTTGTCCTCCGCCGGGATATCGGTCTTGCCCAGCTCATGGCAGAGCGACACAACGCGGCGGTGCGTCTCGTCGCTGGTCAACAGGCCGCGGATGATCTCTACACCGGGCTGGATCGGGACCGGGTTCATGAAGTGCATGCCCATGAAGTTCTCGGGCACGCCATAGGCGGCCGCCAGGCGGGTGATGCTGATTGAGCTGGTGTTGGAGACCAGCAGGCGGTTGTAGCCCAGGCCTACCAGGCGGGCGTAGATCTCTTCCTTGATGTCCAGCCTTTCGACGGCGGCCTCAATGATGATGTCGCGGTCGGTCAGCATCTCCAGGCCGGTATGCGCCTGCAAGCGGGCCAGAGTCGCATCGCGGGCTTCCCCGCTGATGCCGCGCTCGCCGCCACTTTTCTCGAAGCTGCCCACCATGCGGTCGAGGCTGGAGCGAATGCCGGCCATACCACGCTCGACGGACTCGGGGCTGATGTCCACCACCACGGTGTCAAAGCCCTGCTGCGCCGCGGTCTGCGCGATGCCGCTGCCCATGGTGCCGATGCCGATAACGCCGATCCTGCTGATGCCGGAGCCTGCCATTTCCTTCCCCTTGCTTAGCGCTGTGCTGGGCAATTTGGACGCGCTGGCGCCGATTTGCCGCCGCATAGTTTAGCAAAGCCGTGGCGCTGCAGCAGGGTCAATCCAGCAGTTCGTCCATGTTCAGCGGACGGGTGAACATGGCGATGCCGCCGATCTCGTCGCGGGGCCAGGCGCCCTCCGGGCGGTCCCAGTAGAGCTCAACTCCGTTCCCGTCCGGGTCGTCCAGGTAGAGGGCCAGACTGACGCCGTGGTCGCTGGCGCCGTGGAGCGGATAGTGCGCCTGCTCAAGGCGGCGAAAGGCGTCGGCCAGGGCTTCTCGGCTTGGGTAAAGGATCGCCACATGGAAGAGACCGGTATGTCCGGGCGGGGGCGGAGACCCGCCGGCGCTCTCCCATGTGTTCAGGCCCAGGTGATGGTGATAGCCGCCGGCGCTGAGAAAGACCGCCTGGCGGCCATAGCGCTGCGTCACCTCAAAGCCCAGTATGTCGCGGTAGAAGCGCAACGAGCGCTCCAGGTCAGCCACTTTCAGGTGGACATGGCCGATGCGAGTCCGCGGATCAATGCTGCGGGCTGCTTCTGCTTCAGGCTGCTGTGTGCTCTGCATGCTGTTCTTACCCTCCAGACCCGGGATTCACTCTGCCGCAAGGCGCCACTGGCCGTTACCGCGGGCGGCAGCAGTGTATCTATTGTCAGGTCAGGGGGCTGCTGACAGACCAGTCTGGAGGCCGCCATGCGCATTCTGCTTTGCTTGCTTCTCGCCCTGCTGCTTGCCGCAGCCGCAGCCGCAGCCTGTTCCAGCCTCGATCCAGCCTCCCCGGCGCGTGAGACGGCCGAGGGTAACGGCCTGGATCCGCACGGCGGCAAGGGAACTTCTGAAGGCGGTTACATAGATCCGGACGGCCGCAACAGCTCCTTCACAATGTGCATCGATCCCAACGGCCGCACGGCCTCAGCCGGCTGCTCCATGGACCCGGACGGCGCGGATGGCGACAGCGGAGAAGAGACAGAGCTGAAAGCCCAGTGGATGGACTAAGGAGACCGCACGATGCGCACACTAGTCACAGTGGCAATTCTGCTGCTGGCCCTCTTCGCCGCGGCCTGTTCGGCCGGCTTCGATGAGCGCAGCGTTTCAGAAGGCAGCATGATCGACCCCAACGGCGGGAAGACCGGCGCCTCCCGCGGCACGATGGACCCCAACGGTAAAACAGCTTCGCTGCGCGCCGAGTGGATGGACTGACAAAGCTCAACTCAACTCGGGAGACTCACATGCATAGAGTATTCCTTCTGTTTGCCCTTGGATGCCTGCTGCTTGCCGCGTCCTGCGGAGCTGCTGCGGGCCAGCGCGAGGTTTCGGGTGGGCCGCATATGGACCCCAACGGTGGCAAGTCCGGCTCCTCCGGCCCCCGGATGGATGACAACGGTCGCAGTGCATCAGAGACCTGCCACATCGACCCCAATGGCCGCACGGTATCCACCGGCGCCTGCATAGACCCGGATGGTTCTAATGCGGATGGTGGCGGAGCGATGGACCCGAACGGCTAGCTGCATCCATGGCTGTAGGAATACTTGCAGCTGCATGCTAGATTTGCGGGGTGCATAGGCGCGCGGAACTGCTGGGCTGGCTTGCTTTGGGGCTGGGGACATTTCTGGCCTGCTTCTGGGCCTTCTGGGGCTCTATGGAGGCATACCACGAGGGCTGGTTCAAGCCGAGCCTGGGCGGCAGGATACTTCAGACGCTGCCCTACTATCTGCCCATGGCTGTCTGCCTGCTTCTGACCTTTGTCAGCTTCTGCAGGTCCCGCATTGGCGCTGTGCTCTGGACCCTGGTCGGGCTGGCATTCTCCTTCTTCATCTTCTATGCCCGCAGGGGCAATCTAGATCTAGGCCTGGTGCTCAGCTGGCTGCCTACGACCCTCATGCTAGTCGGCATCGGTGCCCTGGCCTGGTTTGGGCAGATTGCCGCACGCCGTCGTCTGGCGGCCCTTATCTGCATTGGCCTGCCGCTGCTGACAGCCCTGGGCTTCGCCGCTGAGCCGATCTGGCGTGTCAGCCAGCGCGTTGACGATGGTATCCGTACAGAGCGCCTGGTGCAGGGCAATGGCGTCGCCCTGATCTGGGCGCCGGAAGGCCCCGGCTGGGTAGTAGACGCAAAGGAGGCATGCCGCTGGGAAAAGGCCCGCGATATCTGCGCGCATCTCAGCGCCGACGGCACGCGCCTCGAAGAGCAGGAGCTCAACATCTGGCGCCTTCCGAGCGTCGATGAAGCGGTGGCTTCCCTGACGCGCAATGGCGAGAATGCCGGGGGCAGCTGGGATCCTGTGGCGCGCAAGGCGCAGTACAGGATCACGCCGGATAAGGAATCACCCCTCTGGGCGGTCTATCACGAGACCATCTACTGGTGGACCGGAACAGAAGTCGATGCTGACAAGGCCTACCGCATTGTCTACAACGGCCAGGTCTATGCCAACGACAAGCAGCTTGGCATGGGCACGCTGGGCTTCCGGGCAGTGCGCGAGCCTTAGGCCTTTCAGGGAGCCGCAGGCTCCTCGACTACCGCTTCACCTGGTTCCTCAGCAGACCCTGTGGCCCCGCCCTCCGCGGCGCTGCCTTCATCCGTCGCCGGTTCCGCGCTGGCAGTGCTGCCGCCGTAGTCCCGCAGTTCGATCCTGTAGCCGCTGTACTCCTCACCCTGCATAAAGGCCTCGGGGAAGCCTTCAGGGAAGACCGGCCGGCCAATCGCGGCCATCGTTTCGGCGATCTGCCTGCTTACTCTGAAGCGTCCCAGCATCAGCTCAAGGCTGCCGTCAGGCAGGATGTAGTAGTCCGTCTGGGTGCTGGGGTCGCTGCTGTCGCTGCGCTTGAGGTCAAAACCAGCGGTGATGAGCTGGTCGCCCATGGCCAGCAGATCAGTATCACTGTCTGTCCCGCCGGTGAAGTAGGTGATCGTACTTGTATAGCCGGCTGTGCCGCCCGCGCCCTGCTGGACGATGCTGGGTTGCAGGCGGTGAATGAAGGCCCCGGGCGGAGCAGTGAGGAAGCTCAGCTGGGTGCCCGGCAGCAGGCTGGGGTAGAGCTGCGCCACCCGCTGGGCCAGGGCTTCATTCATCTGCTCAAAGCCCTGCCGCACCTGGCTGTTCAGCTTCCTGGCCACAAAGGGCACCAGCATGCCTTCGAAGCTCTCGCCATGGACAAACTTCACCTTGCCCTGCGGCATGTCGGCAGTGTCGATGACAAAGTAGTGCCGGCCGTCAAAAACCCGTGGCAGGCCGACGCGGCCCAGCCAGCGCAGCTCATGCCCGGCCTCGGCCGCTGTTACCTCAGGCTTGAAGCTCTGGGCCTTGCCGCCCGGCGGCTGGATACTCACGCTTAAGGTCTCGCCCAGCTCCGGGCTGCCGCTGATCTGCGTGATGAAAGGATTCCACTCGGGATAGGACTCGAAGTCCGCCAGCACCGCCCAGACCTGTTCTGGAGTGGCCTCAATCTCTATGCTCGTCTCCACCAGGGTGTGGCACTTGCTCAGCGTGAGCAGGGCCATCACGACCATCAGCAGGCCGAGGAAGACGAACCACCAGTTGATGCGCCTGCCTGGGGCGGCAGCGCTGGAAGGACCGGGAGCTGACATGCGCGGAATTATGACACCGGGCAGCGCGGTGGCCGCTGGGACCAGGCCTTATTCGACTGGAAGGCAAACCTACTCACTCGCCGCCGGTGGTCCGTTGCTCCATTCGAAGACCACCCGCCCGTCGGTGCTGTAGCTCAGCTCCTTGCGCTGGCTGGCCCAGAGCGCGAAGGTCGCCCGCTGCTCCAGGCCGGTCATCGAGGGCCCGTAGGGGTCTTCCTTGAAGGGATAGCCATCGCCGCCGCTGCCGACAAAGTCGGTGATAAGCAGCGTGTATTCACGAGCGGGGTCAAGCTCTTCGCCGTGAATCTTCACTTCCCTCAGCTTTCCGTCCAGGTACTTCAGGGTCATGCCTGACACATGCGGATAGCCACCGTTGCCATACTGCGTCCCTGCAACCTCCAGTACCTCGCGCAGGCGCTCGCCGTTCAGGCTGATCTTGAGCAGGAAGTTGTCGTAGGGCATCACTTCATAAAGCTCGCCAAAGGTCACCGGGCCCTGGTCCAGCCCGGCGCGGAAGTTGCCGCCGTTGAAGAGCGCGACATCGGCGCCGACCTGGCCGCGCAGAGCATCGGCCACCATGTTGCCCAGGGGGTTTTCGGCGATTCGCACGGTCTCCACCGGGAAGTCCATCGCGCTGTTGCAGACCACCTTGGCCATCTCGGCCTCGAAGCGGGTGTTGAAGTCCGCGATGAAGGCTTTCAGGCCATCGTCCTCAGGCAGGCTGGGGTTCATGGGCTGGTACTCGTTCTCATAGCTGGCCAGGCGGAATCGCTGCTGCGGGTCAGCGCGCTCAAAGGTCAGCTTCAGCACGCCAAGGGTCTGGCCCCAGTAGCCATTCTGCGTGACGATGACATTGCCAACCTTCGTCGGCTCGCTGAGCACTGTGTGTGAATGGCCGCCAACGATCAGGTCCAGCTCCGGCACGGCCTCGGCCATTGCCAGGTCGCGGTTGTAGCCCTGATGGGTCAGGGCGATGACGATGTCGCAGCCAACGGAGCGCAGATAGCCGGCAAGCTGTTTCACCGCCGGAGTCGCCGGGTGCACGTTCACACTGTCCTTAATCTTCGGCGTGGTCTCGCCATACAGCGTTTCCGTGGTCGCCCCGATGACGCCGATGCGATAGTTGCCCCGGCGCAGGATCACGAAGGGCTCGGCGATGGGCAGCCCGCGTTCCTTGTCCACCACATTGCAGCACAGCATCGGGAAGTTGACGTCCAGCATGCGGCCGCGGATCAGCTCATATCCGAAGTCAAACTCGTGGTTCCCCAGACACATGGCGTCATAGCCCATCTGGTTCATGCACTCGAGGTCCAGAAAGCCGGTCAGAAGGTTGCTCAGCGGCGTGCCCTGCAGCACATCACCCGCGTCCAGGGTCAGCCAGTAATAGCTTGTGTCGGCGCGCTGGCGCTGCATCGCCACGCGCCGCCTGGCCATGCCGCCCCAGCCCTGCTCACCCTGCCACTTAAAGGGCAGGATGTGGCCGTGGCTGTCATTGGTGTGCAGTACCCCGACCTTCAGCTCCTCGGCCCTGGCGCTGAGCGGCGCCAGCGAAATGGCGAGCATCGCGCCAAGTAGCAGCAGGACTAGTCCCAGCAGGGGGTTATGCGATGGCCAGCCGGGCGCAGCGCGCCGGCTGTTTCGTTGGCTGAATGTTGGCTGCGGCAGTGTGGACATGCTCTCTCCTGTGGCGCATCATGATAGCGCTGCGCAGCGGGTAAGATCAGCCGGATGGAGCAGCTAAAGCCCGTCGACGGCGCGAAGCCCGGCCCTGCCGGGCTGGATGCGCCCGCGGCAGAGCTGGAGACCGAGGCCGCATCCTCCAATGTAAATGAGGTCGCGCCAGTAGCCAATTCAGCAACCGGCACCGAATCTGCTGGCCCTGGCCAGTCTGTAGCAGCCTCGCCCTTTCCCAGGGCGCAGCTGCCGAGCCTGCCGCTGCTGGTCCGCCTGCGCCGGCAGCTGGATCAGGAGCGCCAGAGCTGGTATCTGCTGCTGATCTGCTGCGGCTTCTTCGGCTTTGGCTCCTTTGGCCTGCTGCTGGGGATCCTGGCCAGCGTGCTGTCCTTCCCGGTGGCCATGGGCGCAATCGCCCTGTTGGTCATCTTTGGCGAGCAGAACTACCGCAAGCACCTGAAGCAGGTTCTGGCGGAGATGCTGCATGGGCCCATGCTGCTGGTGGTGCTGGATGAATCGATTGGCCGTGCGATCGAGGAGCAGCGCCGCGAGCGCTATCGCCCCGTCATGCGCCAGGTGGAGCTTGGCGAGGGCCTGCTGGCCCGGCTTAACCATGCGGCGCATTACTACAAGCACTACCGCCGGGCCGCCTATGGACAGATGGAGCAGCTGGTTCCGGCGATGTCGCAGATTAGCTGCTTCAGCGAGGGCCTGCTCCTGCTGCTGGCCTCATGCACATCCTGGCTGCTTATCGGAGTACCCCTGCTGATACTTCAGGTTATCAGGCTCATGGATCTCTGGCCGCGTACGCTGGCCGTGAAACAGGCCGTGCTGGAAATACTTGAAGGCCGGCACGAGGCAGAGCTGGAAGAAGCGGGAAAGCTGCAGCTTCTGCGCCGGGGAATGTCGCAGCAGAATTTGTCTTCAGGCCCGGCTCAAGATTAGTTTTGGGAAAAAGCCGCCGATATTCTCAGAGATGGATACGGCGGAAAATGGACTTGATCTGCATCCTCGGGCGCTGGTGCTGCTGTACAGCACGCGGCCCGAGGCCATGCAGGCCCTGCGTGGACTGCTCGACGCCAGCGGGCTGGCATACGAGGCAGCGGAGTCTGAAGCTGAGCTCTTCTCAGTGCTCGGCCGCTCAGAAGCCAGCGTGCTGCTGATTGCCGCAGCTGAGCAGGAAGGAGCTGCGGAGCTTGATCTGCTTGGTCGGATCAAGGACCCTGACTCGCCCCACAACCAGCTGCCTGTCGTGCTGCTCTATCCCGAAGGGACGGAGAACGCGGTGGCGATGGCCAGCCTCTCCATGGGCGCCTACGACTACCTCGTTGAGCCCTGCAACGAGATACAGCTCCTCACAAAGGTCACGGTTCTTGCCATGCTAAAACACAATGAACTTGAGTACCGCGCCCTGACTGTGCGGGACCGTCTGACCGGCCTGTATGACCGCCGCTATATCCAGCTGCGTCTGTGCGAGGAGATCAGCCGCGCCCGCCGCCACAAGGTGCCTCTGGCCTGTGTAATGCTGGACGTGGACTGTCTGCGCGCTGTGAACGAAAGCTATGGCTCGGACGCCGGCGACCAGCTGCTCTCGCAGCTGGCGGAAGGGATGAACAACGGCAAGCGCGGCAGCGATGTGCTGGCCCGCTTCGGCTCGGACAGCTTTGTCATGCTGCTGTGGAACACTGACTCCGACGGCGCTCGCGTGGTGGCATCGCGCATCCGCGGCCTGGCCCGCAAGACCAGCTGCAGCTTTGATACGAAGTACCAGCCCTCCATGAGCGCAGGTATCTCTGTGCTGAGCTGGGAGCAGAACGTCAGCCAGCTTGAGGACCCGGTGAAGGACGACAGCCAGGTCTTCCACCTGCTGGATCGTGCCGAGGACTGCCTGAAGAGCGCCCAGCTGCGCGGCGGCGATGCCGTGGTCTGCGACGGCGAGGTCTGCTATGACATGGTGCCCGTGACCACTACTAACGGCAAGCACTAGCTGTAGTTGCTAAATAGGTTGTTCACTCGGGTGACGGCTGAGAGACTGTTGGTTGCGAAGACACCAGTCAAGCCGGAGCACCCGAATGAACATACACAGTTTAGCGAAAACCACGCCTGCGCA
>JADZFO010000018.1 GCA_020849855.1 bacterium
CTGATGGGTCCGCTGGGATTCATCCCACCGCGAGAGTATGAGGAGGACTGGTATCGTAACCAGCTACACTGTCCTTCTGGCAGCGTAACCACAGACTAATGCCTCCAGGAAACCCGGGATGGTTCAATGTGATCAGGGAGGAGCAGTGGCGGGACAGGTGATCAACGCACTGCTGCATCGGAGGCTCGGAGCGCAGGCGGCTGCACAGCAGGGCCTGCTTTCTTTTAGTTACTGGTTCCTGCTTCCAGAGCCCAGCAAACCTTCAGCCAGCAGGGCCTGCCGGTCCAGGAGCTGCTTTTGCGTCTGGCACTTGTTCATCAGTCGTGCCAGCTTCACGTGGCAGGATATGGCGCTTTTTTTGCCGGCGGCAGCCTGGCCCCGGGCATACTCAAGCAGAGCCGCCTTGGCGCCTTCTTCGATCTCAGGCGGCGGCAGCAGGCTTGTCTTCGACTGCTGGCCAAGGCAGGCCGCACCGACGTGTTCGAGCAGACCGGCACCGTTGCCATACTTGTCGAAGTGCCCGGCCCATGGGTCGGCAAAGGGCGACTGCGGGCCGGCCCCCAGCAGCTGTTCAGCGCCCTGCTGCGGCGGATGGCCGAGGTACTTTTCATAGGCCAGCCTGAAGCTGCCGGGCCGCCGCAGAGTGCGCCATTTCAGGCCGTAGACATAGCTGCGACAGATGCTCTCTCCGGAGCCCAGGTCATAGCTGTAGGCATTGTTGGGCCGGCCCCACTTAAGGACGAGGACCAGCCCAAGGGCCAGCAGACCACCCAGAATTGCGATACCAAGCAGGACCAGCCCGTGCCGCTTCATGAACAGAATCTAGCACCGCGCAGCTAATGGCACAACTGCTGGCCGCAAGCTCCAGACAGCCAGCTATTCCTTCGTGAACTCGTTATGCCTCTTGATCCTTCTGATCTTCATCTCGCGGCGCGTCTCGGCCTTGATCTCCTCAAGCTGCTCGTCGCGGTCGAGGTACTTGCGCAGCGCGCCGGCCAGCTTGGGGCCGACTCCCGGCGCCGCCGCCAGCTCTTCCTCGCTGGCCTCGCGCAGGCGCTTGACCGAGCCGAAGTGCTTGATCAGCGCCTGCTGGCGCACCTGGCCTACGCCGGGGATGGTGTCCAGCACCGAGAGCTTCATCGCCTTCTCGCGCAGCAGGGCATGCTGGGCATTGCCATAGCGGTGCGCCTCATCGCGCAGGCCGACCAGCAGGCGCAGGCCCGGGTCGGTGCGCGGCAGGCGCAGCTCCTGCACCGGCCCCCAGCCCGTAGGGGCGGGTCTTGACCCGCCTTCTTCCAGCGGCACGGGCGTTTCCGCCCGTGGCTCGACTTGATCTTGTAGGGGCGTGGGCTTGTCCCCGCCCTCTTCATACCGCGGCGGCTGGCCGGGGACAAGCCCCGGCCCTACAAAGCCGGGCGGGTCAAGACCCGCCCCTACTGATCCGGTCGGATCAAGCTCCAGCCGTGCCATCCCGAACTGGCCGGGGTAGTGGTAAACCAGCTCTTCCTGCTTGGCCAGGGAGCACAGCTTGATCCGCGCCAGGCGCTCGCGCTGCTCAGGGCTGAAGCGCGGGTCGGCCTGCATCGTCTCCAGCACCTCGCGGCCGCTGGAGAGCTGGCCCTTGCCGCCGTCGAGCATGATCACATCAACTTCCGTGTCCCACTTGCTGTCGCTGAGCAGGCGGGTCAGGCGCCGGCTGAGGGTCTCGCGCAGCATGGCGAAGTCGTCCGGCGTGTCCTTCAGGCGGATGTTGAAGAGGCGGTACTCACGCGGCGCCTTGCGCCCGCCGATGTTGACCACCATCGCGCCCGTGGCCTGCTTGCCCTGCAGGTTGGCGATGTCATAGCCCTCCACCCGCCGCGGCGCCTCGGCCAGGCCCAGGTGCTCGGCCAGGGCCTGCTGGCCCGGGCTGACCACAAAGTCGTCGCGCACGCCCAGCAGCTCGGTGTGCAGGCGCTCGGCGGCATTGCTGCTGGCCACCTGCAGCAGCTCATAGTGCTGGCCGGACTTTGGTATCTCAAAGACTACCTGCGCCACCGGTACGGGCTTCTTCACTTTCGTCTTCTTCCTGACTGCTGGCGCATCGGCGGGCTCCGTCTCAGGCTGGTCAGATGTCGAAGGTCGGAGGTCTGAGTCGGCAGAAGTCAAGCCCTCGGCATCGTCCAAACCGTCTCCGAGCACCGACTTCCGACTTTCGACAGCTTCGCCTTCGCCTTCGACCTTCGACTTGCGACTATCGACCGGCTTTGCCTTCAGAACCTCGTCCGTCGCCCGCGTCCCGACAGCTTCGATATCAGCGTCGCTGGCCGCCTTGATCTGCCCCAGCCAGCTCGCCAGCAGGGCCGCGTCCGGCGGTTCGTAAGGCAGCACGATGCGCGGCGGGATGTTCAGCGGGTTGGCATAGTGCAGCTTGATGAAGCCGGCCAATACATCGTCGATCTGCTCAGCTTCGGTCGGGATCAGCGCCGCGACCAGGTCATCGTTCTCCACTTCTGACGTGTCGCTGGTCGCTGGTCGATGGTCGAATTCACCCGGCACCTGCGCGTTGCCCGAATCATCGAATTCCACTTTCGACTTTCGACCTTCGACTGCTGAATCGCTCAGGCGATGGTTCAGGATGTACTTATGGTCGCCGACCAGGCGGCCGTCGCGCACCGGCATGATCAGCACGCAGGCCTTGTCCTTGCTGCGCGCCACGCCGACGATATCCATATTCTCGTGGGGCGCGCCGATCATCCGCGTGCGGGCGAAGGAGTTCTCCACCGCGCCTATCAGGTCGCGGTAGCGCGCCGCGGATTCATAGTCGCGCTTCTCGGCCCGCTCCGCCATCCGCCGCTTCAGCTCGGCCAGCACCCGGCCATAGTGGCCGTTGAAGAACTCGATGGCATAGCGGACGGTCTTGCGGTACTCCTCGCGCTTGATGTAGTCCACGCAGGGGCCGGAGCAGAGCTTGAGGTGGTAGTCCAGGCAGGGCTTCTGCATGAACTTCGCACCGTCGAGCTCCAGCTTGCAGGTGCGCAGCTGGAACAGGCCGGCGATGAACTTCACGGCCGCGCGCACGGCCATGACATTCGTCATCGGCCCCCAGTACTTGGCTTTGTCGGCAAGGTAGCGCCGCGTGATCATCACCCGCGGGTAAGGCTCGCCAGTGGTGATCTTGATGTAGGGGTAGCTCTTGTCGTCTTTCAGGCTGGTGTTGTAGAAGGGCTTGAACTGCCGGATCAGCGAGGACTCCAGGATCAGGGCGTCCATCTCCGAGGGCACGATGATCCAGTCCAGGTCCTCGATGCGCGTCACCAGCTGGGCGATGCGCGGATCGTTCTCCGCGCCGCTCTGGAAATATGTGCTGACGCGGTTCTTCAGGTTCAGGGCCTTGCCGATGTACAGGATCTTCCCCCGGCGGTCCTTCATCTGGTACACGCCGGGCGCATCGGGCAGCTCGCGCAGCTTGTCGGCAACTATCTGTGTCAGGATCAAGGCTTGCGATAATACCCGCGGGCAGCGCTGTTCTGCTTGCAGCGCCTGTCGTGGCGCCCCTGTCTCATCCGCCGGGCCTGCGCGATAATAGTGCGCCTTGGTCTTCCCGACCCTCCAATTCGCCTTTTTCATCACCCTGCTGCTGGCGCTGCTCTTAGTCTTCCGGCGCAGCGGCACGCGCAAGCTGATCCTGCTTGTCGCGTCCTGGGCCTTCTATATGGCCTGGAACCCGGCCTATATCTGGGTCATCCTGGGCCTCTGCTTCGTGGATTACTGGGTCGGCATCTACCTTGAGCGCATCCAGGAGCAGCGCAAGCGCTATATCCTGCTGGCGCTCTCGGTGGTGGCCAACCTGGGCATGCTGGCCTACTTCAAGTACACCGGCTTCCTCTCTGACAGCCTGCTGTGGGTCTTCCGCGAGGCCGGGCTGAACCTGAACTGGGAGCTCTGGGAAATCACCCTGCCCATCGGCATCTCCTTCCACACCTTCCAGTCCATCTCCTACACCATTGATGTCTACCGCCGGCAGCTGAAACCGACGCACAACTGGCTGGACTTCCTGCTCTTTGTCGCCTTCTTCCCCCAGCTCGTCGCCGGCCCCATCGTGCGCGCCATCGACTTCCTGCCCCAGATGCAGCGCGGCGTGCAGCTGCGCTACAGCCCCGAGGCGATCCTGCTTATCGGCTCCGGCATGGTCAAGAAGGTGGTGGTGGCAGACAACCTGGCGCCCTATGTGGACATCGTCATGTCCGCGCCCGGCGAGCACACCAGCCTGGCGGTGATGCTGGCCACCATCTGTTTCAGCACCCAGATCTACTGCGACTTCAGCGGCTACAGCGAGATTGCCATCGGCCTGGCGGCGCTGCTGGGCTACTGGTTCCCGCAGAACTTCAACCAGCCCTACTTCGCCCTCAACCCCAGCGACTTCTGGCGGCGCTGGCATATCAGCCTCTCCACCTGGCTGCGCGACTATCTCTATATCTCGCTGGGCGGCAACCGCGGCGGCGTGGTGGCGACCTACCGCAACCTGGCCCTGACCATGCTGCTGGGCGGCCTGTGGCATGGCGCAAGCTGGAACTTCATCCTCTGGGGCGCCTGGCACGGTGCGCTGCTGATCGGCCACCGCCTGCTGGGCGGGGCCATCGCCGCTGTGCCGGCGCTGCGCGGCTTCGCCAAAGGGCGCATCGGTGTGTTTATCTCCTGGTTTGTCTTCCAGTACTGCGTGCTGATCTCCTGGATCATGTTCCGCCTGACCCACAGCGGCGATCTGATGGAGGGCCTGCGCAAGTTCATCATCTTTGACGGCCAGCTGCGCCTGAACACGCCATCCGGCATCCAGCTTAGTTTCCTGCTTATGATCCTGCTGGGCTTCTGGGCCGTGCACACACTGGAGCACTTCGTGAAGTTCAAGCCGCGGGTGGCCCGGGCGCACCCGGCCTTCCTGTGGGGTTTTGTCGCGCTGTGCACAGCGCTGCTGCTGGTGCTGTGGCCCAGCGAGACGCCGCCCTTCATCTACTTCCAGTTCTAAAGGAGAAGCGCAGACGCCATGGACAAGGCGGGCACAGACGGACGGCAGAGCCTGAGGCTGAAGATCTACACGCCCCACCCCGGGCCGGAGTACACCGCGCACAGCGCGGCGCAGTACCCCGATACAGCGGCCGAGAACCGGGTCTTCGCCCTGCTGGGCGGCCTGTGGCTCTTCATCATCGTCCTGCTGGGCCTTGCCGTGCTCTACCTGGGCTCGCCGGCCAGCCGCAACCTGCACATCGGCAAGCTGGAGCGCATGTACGGCGTGCGTGAGTTCTATGAGCAGCCCCCGGCCGAGGCCATGGAGAAGCCGCTGTACCTTGGCATCGGGGACAGCGTGACAATCTCCGGTTTCAACGGCTACGCCTTTGATAAGGCCGCAGGCGGCCGCGCCGTGTCATACAACCTCTCGATCCCCGCCAAGGTCAACCCGGAGTATCTCTTTGACCTGGCCGAGCCGCTGCTGGCCCGGGCCACGGTGATCAGCTTCGTCACCCCCGCCACCACCTTTGCCAACGACGCCGCCCACCTGGACCAGCGCAAGAGCAACATGTACCGCGTGCTGGGATACAAGGTCGATACGGCCGCCTGGCAGGCCTATGACCAGCGTCTGCCGGACCAGGACGTGGACTACCTGATGCTGCCGCGCTGGCGGCATGTCCTGGATTCACGCTGGCGCTTCCAGGAAAGCGCCTTTGAGGGCATTGAGGACCCGGCGGCAGCGCTGGCCGGCAAGGCCCGGCTGGATGGCGGCATCGAAGGCGTGTCCTACAGCGAGGACCTCAAGCATCCCTCAGTGCCCGGCATCTACACTCCCGAGCGCACAAGGCGCAGCCTGGAGCGGCGCATCCGGGCCAACCCGGGCCTGCTGGACAGCGGCTGGGGGCCTGCTCAGGAAGCGCTGGCGGCCTTTGACTACCGCGTCCAGGCGCTGGAGGCGGGAGTGCCGCAGGTGGTTCTGGTGATCATCCCCCTGCACCCGCTGATCAGGGAGCGCATCGGCGAAGAAGGCCTCGCGCATTTCAAGCGCACCGTGCAGGCCTACAGCTCCGAGAAGACCACGGTGCTGGACCTGACCGAGGTTTTTGGCGAGGAAGGCTTCCGCGATGATGTGCACATCTCGGACGAGGCCAGTATCACCCTGAGCGAGGCGATCGTCCGCGAACTGGGGATCTAGGCACGCACTCAGCCGGCCTCAATCAGCCCTTCGCCTTCAGGTGGGCGCACTCTGCTCGCCCATGCCTCTTCCCTGTTCCCTCTTCGCTCTCCCCTAGCTGTTCAGCGCATCACGCTGCTGGCGGTACTGCTCGGCGGCTGCCATGTCGCCAAGCTGCTCGCTGACCTGCACCAGGTCGTCCAGCAGGGCCACGCGGCGGTCGCGGAACTCCTCCTGGCTCGCCGGGCTGACCTGCTCAAAGGCGCTCAGGGCCTGGCCCAGCCAGCCGCGGGCGGCCGTCATGTCGCCCTTGCGGAAGGCCGCGATGCCAAGATGGAAGAGGATCTCGGCCTGGTCCACTTTCGCGCCGTCGATCTCGTCCGCCGGCGCGCCCTGGCCGGCCTCGCCCAGGGCCTTGATCCGCGCCTGGTTGGACTGCTGCGATTCGCTCAGGGTCGCCAGGGCCTCATCAAAGCGGCCGGTGTTGATCTGCATCGAGCCCAGGTCAAAGAGCGCGCCGGCCAGCTCAAACTCCGGGTCGTTCTTGCGCAGGCGCTGGGCCCGGTCGCGGTAGGTGGAAAGCGCGGCGTCGTCCTTGCCCTGCTCATGTTGGGCATCGCCGATGACCTTCAGGGGATAGGTACTCATCTCCTCGCCGAAGTAGCGGAAGCCCAGGTCCGCCGCGCGGGCCATGTACTTTTCGGCGTTGGCCCAGTCGGCGGCGTGGTAGTAGGCCTCGCCCAGCAGGAAGACGCAGTCCACCAGGTGGTCCATGTCGTCATTGGCCTCAAAGGTCTTCACCAGCGGCAGGGCGCCGTCGATGACATCCTGCTCGCGGCCCTCTTCCTTGGCCAGGATCTCGGAGAGTTCCTCCAGGCGCGCCACCGCGGAGCTGTCCACCTTGCCCTGGGCCGGCTTGCCATTGGAGCTCTTGTCCACCTGCGGCTTGCCCTCGTTCTCGCCGCGCGGGCGGATCACAGGGTCGCCATCCCAGTCGTCAGCACCGGCGCTTTCGCCGAGGCTCAGCAGGAGGACAGGCATCAGGGCCAGCGACATCAGGGCCACCACCAGATTGCGTGAAGTGAGCATAAGGCGCAGATTCTAGCGCGCGGCAGGCGCCAGCGAGCCTGTCGCAGCAGCATTGCGCGGATTCGCAGGGCCGGCAAAGCGCCGCTTGCGGCCGGGCCGGCGCGGCGGTATGCTTTTGCGGTCACCCAACCGGCTGAGGTGAGAAATGCAACGCAGACAGGCTGCGCCCTTCTTGCTTTTAACTTTGATTCTGACAGCACTGCTGGCCAGTGCCTGCGGCGGCTCTTCGCGCCACGAAGCAGACCTCGACAACAGCGCAGAAGCAGGTCGGCCTGCCGTCCCAGGCAGCATGGCTGAGCTTCAGGCTCAGCTGGATGCCCTGAGCCGCCCGGAGAACATCAGCGCGGCGCATTGGGACGAGCTCAAGTCGAGCCTGGCCAGCGCGCTCCAGGAGCAGGGCAGCCTGACCCGCACAGCCAGCATTTACCCCTATGCCGCGCCGCGCGGCAACCCGCAGCTCACCTCAGGCCTCAAGGCGGAAAAGCTGCCCAGCGGCCAGACCGGCTTCTACTGGGACTATCCCTGCCAGGGCGACTATGACCAGAACCAGCATGTCAGCTTTAGGGACCTGACCACGATTGGAATAACCTACCTGCGCTCATATCTGGATGAGGACTGGGACAGGTATCGGGCGGCCGATGGCAACGCCGACGGAGCCGTGAACAATGGAGATCTCGTTCCGCTGATGATCAACTTCGACGCTTTTTTCAGCGGCTGCGTGCTGGAGTATGCGGATACAGCGGATGCGGCGGTCTGGAGCACTATGGCCGATGTCAGCTTCAGTGACTCTGTCGATCCCGGTTACCTTACCCCGCGCCAGTTCCAGACCGCGCTGAGTTTTGCCCCCGGCGGTTGGTATCGCCTGCGCGGCTACAACGAGTACGGCGGTCAGGTGCGGCGATACGGCTCGCCCTGGAAAGCGATCCACGTTGAAGGCGGGCCCCCGGGGCAAAACCCCGAAGTGTCAGGCTGGTACGTCAGGGGCGGCAACGCCGAACAGGACTATTACAGCAAGGCGCCGGGCCCCGACAGTATCAGCGGGGTTGAAAGCAGGCGCTTTGGCCGGGGCTATCAGACGGCGGTATGGGTCAAGGACACCAGCCGGACGCTGGCCCAGCGCGATGACGGTTTCTTTGAGCTGCTTGACCAGAACGGCGCGCGCGTCTGGACCAGCGACATAGCGGTCAGCGACAGGCTTTATGCGGCGCGGCTGCTGCCGGACGGCGGCCACAGCGCTCTGCTGTTTGAACACGGCAGCTTAAGCCAGCTGCGCTTCAGCCCCAGCGGCGTAGTGACCAGCGTAGGTCAGCATGAGCTTGACGGCGAATCGGCGCCGCTGCTGGGCAGCGCTGGCCGGCTGCTGCTCAGCCATGACGCGCAAGACCACAATGGTATGGACAGCCTGCTTGAGAGCTACGACGCCGACGGGCAGCTTGACTGGAGCGTCAGCTTCAGCGAGGACTTCATTGGCAACCCGCTGCTGACGCCCGACGGCCGCTGTGTGGTGCTGGCCCGCGATGAGTACGCTGTCTCGACGCTTTACTGTCTTGATGCCCTTGGGGCTCAGTTGTGGTCCTTCAGCGAGCCAGACTGGCTGTTTGGGTCTACAAAGCTCCCACCTCTCTGGGTCGGATTTGACGGGCGCGTTTTCACGGGTATAGATGGTGATCTGTTCTGTTTTGAGCCAGATGGAAACGTCGCCTGGACAAACGAAAACTTTGGCAACTTCATTTATGCAGTTGTGGCTTCAGATGGCCGGTTCTACAACTACAGTCCTTTAGGCACGAATCGTCAGCTTGAAGTTCTAGACAGCGATGGCTCACGTTTGCCCGACATCGCTCTCTTCAGTACAGCCAAAATGATCGGTTCGCTGGACTGGCTCGGTCTTAGCAGTAGCGGCCGTCCACTGGTTCTCGCCCAATTGAGCAACAGTGAGTTCTCAGTATTCTGTCTGCAGGCCGACGGCAGCATCCTGGAAGCCCCCGGCGTAAGCGAGCTGAAACCCGGCCACGCTGAAAGTCTGCTGCAGGATACTGGGCGGATCAGCAGTTTCGAGCTTAACGGCCAGCTCCGCTGGCAGACGGGCAGCCATACCGATTCCGGCGCCGAGCCGGTATTCGGGCGCGACGGCACTATGTACCTCGCCCGCAACGGCATCCGCGCAGTGGAGCGCGCCGGCCTGACCCAGCTCTGGGCCTATGACGCCGGGGCCCCGGCGGCCTGCACGCCAGCAGTGCGCCCGGACGGCAGCATCATCTGCGCGCTGGATAACTCAGACCTGCCGGCCGGCGGAAGCCCGGGTCGGGTGATCGCCCTCAGCCCATCCGGCAGTCTGCTGTGGGAAGCGCAGCTCGACTCGCCCGCGCAGGACCTGACCGTCGGCATGGGCGGCGAGGTCTTTGTTCGCAGCGGGAAAGTTGGCTATGTGATCCAGCCAGATGGCACGGCAACCAAAGGTGATGCCTACGCCAGACTGGACCGCAGCCCTTTCAGCGATCGACTTTTTTACTACCACGATGAGACCAGCATCAACCATTACTATGAGTCAGCGATCTACGCCACTGGCGTCTACCCGGTTAAGTATGACCAGCTCAATGACTGGTTACCCGTAGCCGGCGGCGGCTTTGCCATGCTCCGCGAGGAAGCCGGTGCTGGAAGCTTCTATCCTGCAAACACAGTTTCGCTGATCAATGGACCGGGCGAGCAGGTCTTTGAAACGCAGATGCCGCAGTACTTCAGCGGTCAGCGCCTGCTGGCCGACCGCCAGGGCAACTTTATCGTGCTTGGAGTAAGCACTTCCGGCGAGCGCGCCTACGCCTATGACAGCAGCGGGGCCGAGCAGTACCAGCTGCGCCCGCAGGCCGATGAACAGCTTGACTTTGCCGCGCTGGACTCGCAGGGCCGTCTGTACATCATGGCCAGCATCGCCGGCGGCGGCGTGGCGGCATACTGCCTCGACCGCAGTGGCAACAAGATCTACCAGCGCGAGCTGAGTGCGGAAGAAGCGGCGGGACTGGACCCGCGTTTCTGCTCCCTTGGCCCGGACAGGCGGATCTACAGCTTCAGCGGAGACGGCGTGCTGGCGCGGACCGAGCCTTAGCTCCCGGCTGGCGCACTTTGGATAAAGGGCCGCGTTATCACAACTGCGCCGGCCCGGCGGCCCCGGCGCGGGTATGCTTTGCCTGGTGTTCAGCAGCCCGCTTTGTGCTGACTTTCTTTCTGTTTGTGACGCCGCCGGCGCAGTCGCGCCGGCCTTCGCCAGGGCCAGCCTGGCCTCGGTGAAAGAAGGTCCTGACGTTCGAAAACAGCCCCAAAGGTTAAAGAAAACGCCGCAGGACCGCGTGCAAAGAGCTGACGACGTTGATTTTGGCGGCGGAAAGTTAAAACTGCCGCTGGCCAGGGGAGGATTGCAGCGCTGGCCAGGCGCTGTGGATGAAGCCCGCCGGCCCGCTGGCGCCGGCCTAGAAGCGCACGGTGTATTCCACCTGCACAGTGGCGCCGTTGCCCTGCAGGCCGCTCTTGTTGAAGTCCACATTCAGCTGCAGGCCGCGGTACTTGTCGCCGAACTGCTCCTCAAAGAGCTTGTAGCGCACCCCGAACTCCTCTTCCTGCGCCGTCTCGGAGAAGAAGTTGCGGTAGTAGGTCAGGCTGACATTCGGGCTGACCGCCTTCTCCACATCCATGTAGTAGGGGTTGTCAGCGCTGCCCGCGCCGCCGATGTTGAAGCTCTCCAGGTCGAAGCTGCGCTCGATCTGGCGGCTGATGAAGCTGGAGCCGAAGGAGATCAGCTCGCCCTCGGCGAAGTCGCCAAGGCCGGTCTGGCCCGTCAGCACGTCCGTCACGCCGCCCAGCAGATAGCCCTGGATCTTTTCCGGCGCCATACTGGGGCTGGAGGTAAGGGTGAACTTGCCCAGGCCAGCGCCCGGTTCCAGCTTGACCCGGTCGAAGTTGAAAAAGATCGTCAGGTCGTCGCTGCGCCCACTGGAGCCACCGCCACCGCCGCCGCCAACCGGAATGGAGTCCCCGCCAGGCAGGCTGATGCCAGCGTCGTAGCCCTTGAGCACCCGCGGCAGGGTCAGCTTGCCGCGGCCGCTGAACTCGGGGTAGATGTCACCGGGCTGGCCCGAGAACTTCAGGCTGTTCTTCAGGCCGTCCATCTTGACCTTGTACTTGTAGATCAGCAGGGTGCCGGAGGGGATGTTCACCTCGCCCTTCACCCGCAGTGCATCACTGTCGTTCTTATCCAGCACGCCGGGGATGCCGTTGATCACCAGCTCGCTGGCGCTGCCGTCCTCCTCGCTGGGCTTGGGAGACTGCAGGCTGACGGTCATGTCGCTGAGCGCCAGCTTCTGGGCCGCCGAGGGCGGGGTGAAGCGGAAGGTCGTGCCGGCGTTGAGCAGCACCCGCAGGTCCCTGAAGCGCAGGTTGCGGTTGACCTTGGCCACCGTGCCGCGCGGCGGGGGGTTGTAGGTGTAGGTCGACTTGCCCGCGCCCTCGCTGACCAGCAGCTTGCCGCCGATCTCGATGTTGAAGTCTGAGGCCAGGCTGGATGCGCTCTTGCCCTTCACCGGCTTGCCGCTGAGGGTCAGGCGGCCGCCGATGGTGCCGCTGAAACTGTCCTTCAGCTCGATTGGGATGAACTTGCCGTCCGGCGAGAGGTTGATGTCGATACTGCCGCTCTTCATGAATGGCGCGCTGAAGGCCAGCTCGCCGGAGCCGGAGATCTGCGCCGCGCTGAGCGCCGGGTCGGAGCCGGTGCCCAGCCTGACGTCCTGCAGCTCGAAGCCGTTGCCCTCAATGAAGCGCACCTTGCCACTGAGGCCGGTGATCTGTACCGGCAGCTCGCCGGGCAGGCGGCTGAGGTTGAAGTTCGCGCTGCCGGTGAGCTGCGGCGCCTTGGCGGTGCCCTTGAGCTGCAGGTCAGCGCTGATGCTGCCGTCCGGCACCAGCTTGAGCTGCTCGGGCTTCAGCAGCGGCCCGGCCAGGGCCACGGCGTCAGAGAAGTCAAACTTGTCGCTCTTGAGCCAGAAGTCCAGGGGCAGCTTGGAGCCGCCGCCCTTGGCCTGGCTGAACAGCGCCGGGTTCAGCGTGCCGCCGGCGGAGAGGCTGGAGCCCTGCGAAGTGACCTTCAGGTTCTGCACCGTCAGCAGGTCGTTCTCCATCCGCGCATCGGCGGCCAGGGCGGTGAAGCGCACGCCCTCGCCGATGCTCACGCCCTTGCCGTTGTCGCGCAGCGAGACGGTCATTTTGGGGAAGGCGCCCTTGCCCGGCTGCAGGCTCAGGCTGCCGGTCAGCACGCCGCTGAGCCTGGGGGAGCCTTCCGGCACAAAGGGCGTCAGCAGGGCCAGATCCAGCGCTTCGGCCTCCACATTGAAGCTGGAGTCGGCGGCATCCGGGCCGATCTTGCCGCTGGCATTCAGGCGGGTCTTGGCCGAGCTGATTCGGCCGTCCTCGACCAGCATCTGCAGACGGCCGTCAGCCAGACGGTTGGTGCGCAGGGTAGCGGTGGCCTGCTCAATGGGGATGCCGTGGAACTTGCCATTGCTCAGACGCAGGTCGCCGGAGCCGTTCAGCTCGCCGGCGCTGCCACTGATGCTGAAGGCGCCGGACACGCGGCCGGACAGCTCGCTCAGCGGGGTATCGCCGCTCAGCGGGGTGAGGATACCGATATCAAAGTCGTCCACCGTGGCCTGCGCGGTGAAGGATGTCAGCTTGAAGCCGCCCTTGCCGCTGCCCTGGGCATGCGCACTCTGGATTCCCAGCCAGCCCACCGGGGTACTGTCGCCGGCACTGTCCTCGTCCCCATTGCCGGGCGGAATTGGCTGCTGCTTCCCTGGCGGGGTCTTCTCCTTCGCCGGGGCCGGCTGTTTGACCGGCGCAGAGGCCCGGCCCTCCTGGCCCGGTGCCCTGGCGATGACCTCGCTGGACTCTCCGCCCTTGCCAGCGCCGCCATTGCCGCCGCCGCTCTTTCCACCGCTGCCCGCGCTTCTGCCGGCCTGGGGCAGTGTATAGGTCATGGTGCCGCTGGCGGAGATGGATCCTTCGGCGCTGACTACTTTCAGCTCACTGAGATCAAGGCGGCTCTTGGAGGCATCGGCGCTGAGCGCGGCCGAGCTGAACTTATGACCCTCCACGGAGCCGGCGCCGGAGCTGTAGCTGATCTTCGCCTTGGGGTTTTCCGGCGTGCCGCTGAAGTCGATGCTCAGCGGGCCGCTGGCTTCGATCTGCGGTATCTTGCCGCTGCCCTCAGGCACCAGGGCCAGCACGGAGAAGAGGTTGAAGCTGGGGCTCTTCAGGCTCAGTTCCGAACCCTCGCGGCCCAGCACACCCTTGGCCGTGAAGGGCATGCCTTCAAAGCTGAAGCTGCCGTCGGATACTGCCAGGGTCAGCTTCGGCCCCAGGGGCTTGCCGTTCTTATCCTTGCCGCTGCGCGCTTCGGAGTTCAGTTTGAAGCCAGCGCTGAGGGCTGTGATGTCATAGCTACGTTCACCGCCCTCAAAACTCAGGCGCTGGCTGGAGAGCTGGCCCGCGATATCCGGCGCCTTGAAGCTGCCGCTGATCCTGGCCTTCGCCCCCAGCTTGCCGCTGAGGGCCGAGGAGGCGGTGAAGCGGCCGAGGTCAAGCTCAGAGGCGCTGAGGCTGCCTTCAATCTTCTGGCCCTTGAAGTCCAGCTTGCCCTCATAGTCCAGCTTGCTGGCGTACCAGCTCAGCGAGACGGTCGCCGGGGCAAGGCCTTCCTTCAATGTCAGCTTCGCGCTGAGTGCCAGCGGGTTGCTCTTGGCCGTCGTCTTGAGCTGCAGCTTCAGCTCCGGGCCGCTGGCCGGGCCGGCGAGCTTGAAGCTGATGTTGGCCTGCTCAGGACTGAGGTTGCTGGTGGAGGCCTTGCCGGTCAGGGCCAGGGTCATGGGGGCGGCCTTCTTTCCTGCGGCCGGGGCAGGCGGCAGGCTGAGCGTTCCGCCGGCGCGGGCCTTGAGGCTCAGCGGGCCGCTGCTGCTGAAGCCTGCCAGGTCGATGGCTTCCTTCGTCAGCACGGTCGCTTCGGCACTGTCGATGCGGATCGAGTTTTGCTCGATGCCGCCCTTTACCGCCAGTGTCTTGAGAGTAGTACCGCTGACCACCAGTTTTTCAGACTGCAGGCCGAGGCTGCCGGAGAACTTGCCTTTCACGATCAGCGCATCAGCGCTGGCCGTGACCTTGCCGCTGACGTCCTTGATCTGCGGGCTCTTCGCCGTCGTCTTAGCCTTCGCTCCTGGTGCCAGGCTCTGGGCCTTGTTGCCAAGCGCCAGCAGGTCGGCGAACTCCAGCGGCCCCAGGCTGGCCTTGACGCTGCCGTCCTTTGTCTTCAGGTTCAGCTTGCCACTGGCGCTCAGTGGCACCTCGCCGCCGCTGAGCGAGCCCTTGCTCAAAGTCGCAACACCCTTGTCGATGCTGACCTGCGCATTCAGCTTGCCCAGCTTCAGATCGCCATAGTTCAGCGCACTGGTGCTCAGCGTGGCCTTGCCGCTGGCCGTGCCCGGCGGTCCCTTGTAGTCGCCCTTGGCATTCAGCCTGCCCACGGCCAGCCCGGCCACATCGCCATCGCTGGCCTCCAGATCGAAGCTGATATCCGGAGCACCCGGCGGCCCGCTGTAGCTTCCGCTGGCGCTGAGCTTTCCGGCCTTGTACTTCTCATAGGCCAGCTTCTCTCCGCTGGCCTTGAAGCGCAGCTCGGGGCTTCGGGTCGTGCCGCCAAGATCCAGACTGGCCTCGCCGGAGCCGCTCAGCTCGGGCAGCTTCGCGCCGGGCTTCAGCGGCAGTTTCGACGCGCCGGCGCGCAGGCTCTTGAAGTCATCGCTTCGAAGGTTCAGGCGTCCGTCGAGGTGGATCAGGCCGGGGTCCTTCTCATCCCAGCGCAGGCTGGGCTTGCCGCTGACCCGCGCGCCCAGGGCCTGCAGGTTCAGGTCCAGGGCCAGCAGCTTCTTCGGCGTGAATTCCACCGAGCTGTCATCAAGCTGCAGGCGGCCCAGCAGCGGGCTGTCGTACTGCAGCTGCCTAAAGCGCGCGCTGCTCTGGGACTGCACTTCCTCGCCGGGCTGCTTGGCCAATTTCAAATCCAGCTTCTCGATGAGCAGCTTCAGCTCCGGCCGCGGATCCACTGGCCCGGCAGCTTCGCTGGGCGCCTTGCCGATGCTCTTTGTGCTGGCCCGCTGTCCTGCTGTGGTCGCTGCGTCTGCAATACCTGTCTGCTTCGCGGCTGTTTCCGGAGAGTCGGTGCTGCTGATCAGCAGACGTGGAAAGAGCTCGGTGAAGTAGCCGCTGGCGGTCACCAGCTGGGTGTCCTGCAGGCCGATGTTCAGCTCGTAGCGCGAACCATCGTCAGCCAGAAGTCCCTCCACGCTGATCCTGCCGCCGGGCTCGGGGCGCTGCGCTTCCAGCTTCAGGCCGATCTCCTCACGCTCGCCGTTGATGGCGATGCTGCCGTTCAGTACCGCCAGCTCGTGATGCTCAGGCACCGGAGAGCGGTTAACCACCGCATCGCCATCGCGGGCCACGCGGTAGCCCAGCTCGTCCAGCAGGCGCGAGCCGAGGCCCTCCTTGTCCAGCTTGAGGTCCGTCTTTCCCAGCAGGCAGCGGTCAGTGAAATCAACCTCGGCGTCTTTCAGTGTGATCGCAATGCCCCAGGGTTCGCGCTTCTTCTCCTGCTCACGGAAGATCCTGCTGAGCTTGAAGCTGCCGTCGGCCTCGCGGATGACCCGCAGTTTGGCGTCCTCCACTGTCAGGGCGATGGCACGCTTGCCGCGGTTGGGCCCGAAGAGCGTGAAGAAGTCCAGGGAAGCGCTGACCCTTGGCGCGGTCAGCTGGGCAGTCTCGGTATCCAGCCCGGTGGACGCGTCGGCATAGACCTCAAGGTCGCTGAAGACGGCGCGGCCGGCCAGATCAACCTTGAGCTTGCTGAATTCCAGGCGGCCATAGAGGCTTTCTGCGGCCTGCTTCTTGACCACACCGCTGATCAGATCGCCAAGGTTGCGGCTGACATACCACCAGACGCCAAAGAGGATCAGGAGAATGACAGCGCAGCCAATGGCGCAGCCGCGCAGAAAGCGGCGGGGCGCACGCCGGCGGCGGTGCCTGCGCACAGCCTCCTGCGAAGCCTCGACAATCTGCTCAACCCTCTCGATTCCGGAGTCCATTACGCTATCTGTGCGTGGCCCGTAGTGCCTGTAAGACTGCCGCGGCGGGCTTTGTCTTCATGCGGGGGCCGGTCCCGGGTGTCCCGTGGCATTACCCGGACGAAACTACATGCAGTCTGCAGATCAATGAAGAATCGCAGGAAGGACGTGGGGCGTTTACATTCCGTGCGACTCCAGACACAAATTATATCTGTGCGATTGCCGCGGACTGCTAAAATCGCGCCTTGCAGGACAGCGCTCCCCTGTCGGCCCAGGCGCCGCCCGAGACCCGGCCGCAGGCTGTGCGTCTGCTCAGTTCCGGCCAGCTCATCCGTATCTCGCTGCTGTGGTACGGACTGCAGTTTTTCTGGGCCAGCCAGCAGCAGATTGTGCTGCCGCACCGGGTGGAAGACTTCGTCTCCGCCGACCAGAAGGGTTTCTACTACATGCTCATCAAGAGCGCCGGCGCCTTCATGGTTGTGCTGACGCAGTTCACGGTGGGTTTCCTTTCCGACCACACCCACAGCCGCCTCGGCCCCCGCCGGCCTTTCATCATTACGGGTATCTCCGGCGGCCTGCTGGCGATTCTCTTCTTCATGTTCGCCCCCGGTTACTGGTGGCTATTCGCCGCCTATATGCTGATCGAGATCTTCATCAACGCCGCCTCGATCCCCTTCCAGGCCCTGCTGCCGGATCTGGTGCCGGAAAAGCAACACGACCGCGCCGGCGCCCTGATGGGCCTTGGCAATCTGGGGGGCAATTTCCTGGGCCTGCTGGTGATCATCGCCATGCCCTTCCTGTTTGGCGAGGGCAAACCAATGGGGCCAGAGACCCTGCTTCTGGGCGGCAATGTCTACGATGCGGGCAACATCCTGTTCCTGCTGCCGCTCTATATCCTGGCGCTGACCATCTGCACTCTGATCGTCGTGTTCAGCGTGAACGAGACGGCCTGGGCCCAGCATGAGCGCGAGCGCATCAGCGGCCCGGTCTTCCGCTTCAGCCTGCTGCCTGGCACCCTGGTGGAGTTCGCCCGCACCGGTCGCACGGCAGTCGGGTCCATAGTCCGGCACTATCTGAGCCTTGACTTCCGCACCAATGCCGATTTCAAATGGCTGGCGATCAGCCGCTTTGTTATCCACCTGGGTTACTGCACATTCCAGGCTTTCGTGGCCTATTTCGCCGCTGCCTGCCTCGACCGCGAGGGCTGGCTGCTGAGCCTCGGCCTGACTCCTTCAAAGAGCCTGCTGAAGGTCGTCCTGCCGGCGATGCTGCTTTTCTTTCTGCTGGGCGGGCTGGCCGGCAATCTGCTGTCTGTGCCGGTCTCTGCGCGCTTCGGGCGACTGCGCACCATCGCCGGCTCGCTGGTCTGCGCGATCCTGCTGTTTATCCCGCTGATCTTCACCCACAACGTCTGGGTGGCCGTGGGGATGGGCCTGTTCATTGGCATGTCCTGGGGCGCCTTCATTGCCTCGGACTGGGCCTTTGCGACCACACTGATGCCAAAGCAGCAATCCGGCAGCTATATGGGCATCTGGGACTTCACCACGCTGATGCCGCAGGTGCTGGCGCCAATGATCGGAGGTCCGCTGCGCGACTGGATCTATGGCCTGCAGGCCCGGCGGCTGGCCCCGGGCCTTGACCCGGCGGCACTGCCCGAGGCCCTGATGCGGGCCTGCGAGGCCCCGGCCTACCAGATCATCTTCGGTACCATCATCATCTGGTTTGCACTGGGCATCTGGCTGCTGCGCTTTGTGCGCAGCGGACGACTGCCGGCCTGAGGCGCAGGGTACAATCGCGCGGGTGGCCAGTCGGGGGGCGAGGCCACCGGAGGGTCTATGTCCGGAATTGCCTTTGTTGCTCTGCGTTTCTTTGCCGGCGCACTTTGCGCAGCCGCGCTGCTTGCTGGCAGTCTGCTGGCTCAGCCCGACCATGCCAAGGCAGACGACTGGGATGGCGATCCTGTGATCAGCAAGGAGCGCGCCCAGCGGGCCCGCGGCGAGGAAGAAGACTCCGAAGACTCCGGCGCCGAAAGCGCGGAAGACAGCCGCACAGCCTATGACGAAGCTGCCGACCCTGAAGCCCGGCCAGCCAAAGGCAAGCGCGCCAGGGACAAGTCCAAGCCGAAGGGCAAGGGCAAGAAGGGCAGCGAAGACAGCGCTGGCGAAGGCGGGGTGGACGAATACGGCTCCTACTTCGGCCTGGGTGATGAAGAGAATGGCGCTAAGCCCGGCGGCAGCATGCGCTATGTCGAGGGCCGGGGCTATGTGAATGACGACGGCACCACCGAGGTAAAGCGCGAACGGGCGGAGAGCCGCAGCGCCGCTGACCCGGAGCAGGCTGAGGCCGAGCAGGTCTGGGGCCCGCTCTGGGGCGTGCCGGCGGACAGCCCGGTGATGCGCAACTACAGCGGCCCTGGTCATGAGATGAGCGCCGAGGAAGAGGAGTCGCTGCGCACTGGCAACCGTGCGGGTTATGGACCGGATGGCCAGCCGCTGCTGAGCGCCGGGGACAGCACTGAGGTTGTGTACGGCGACGAGGAGAGCCTCAGCCCTCGCGAGCGCAAGATGCTGGCCCGCCAGCGCAAGGCTGAAGAGAAGGCGCGGCTGAAGGCGGAACGCGAGGCAGAGCGTGAAGCGGAACGCGAGGCCCGCGAGGAAGAGCGTCTGCGGCGGATGGCCGGTCTGGAAAGCGATGAGGACGCGGCCCAGGATGAAGCTGAAGAGGACGACAGCGCGGACGACTCGGATGAAGACTCTGGCTCGAAAAAGAAGCAGCCAAACCGCAGCCGCAACACCGACCCCGGCGACTGGTAAGCGGCGCTAGCGCCCTGACCCGCCTTCAGCCGGCGGCGCTGGATCGCGCTGCTCCAAGCCCGGCTGGGCTTCCCGGTGACGGTCTTCACGGCGCAGCTCACGGCGACGGCGACGTTCATCATCTCGAGGCGGTGGGCCGCCATCCGGATGCGGCGCGGGATCCTCACGCATCTCATTTCCGGGACGGCCTGGCTGGAAGCGTTCATGCTGCCCGCCCGGAGGCTGCGGCGGGCGCCCATGCTGCGGCCGCGGGCTGAGCATGGCCCACATGCCCAGCAGGCCGTAAAGCAGCGCCAGCAGTGCCAGCCACCTGTGCATTCCCTCTCCTTTGAGCCGCGCATTGCGGGCTGAGTTTCAGTCCGCTGCGGGCCGCTTTATAATACCGGGGCCCATGAGCTCCGTACTGCCTCAGGCCAGCCGGACCGTCGAGCTTGTGCCACTGAGCCAGCCGCTTGTGGGCGACTACTCGCCGCCCGCTGATGCCTCTGCGGGCCGCCTGGCCCTGTGCAGCGCCATGCTCTGCAGCGGCCCGCTGCTGCTGCGCGGCAGCCTGCCGGATTCCCTCCAGCCGCTGCTGGACTGCCTGCAGGCTCTTGGCCTCTCAGTTTCCCAGCTCGCCGACGGCCTGAGCCTTGAACGCGGCAGCCTGCCAGAGGGCAAGGCCGAGCTGCAGCTCCAGGCGCCGGCCAGCGAAGAGGAAGTGCTGCTGCTGACCGCGCTCTGTGCCGGGCTGCTGCTGCCACTGCGCCTGCACCTGCAGACGCAGCTCAGTTCCCAGGCCCAGGCCGGGCTGGCCTGCCTGCGGCAGATGGGCGCCGAGCTGAGCTATGCCCCGCTGGAGGGCGGCGCTGAACTGGCCATCGTACCGGCCCCGCTGCGCAGCGCCAGCCTGGAGCTGCCGGCCGGGTTGCCCTGGCTGAATGGGGTGACACTCATCGCGGCAAGCGCCGCCGGAATTGAGCTGACCATTCGCGAGGCGCGCAACGCCCATGACCATGCCCAGCGCCTGCTGCGCAGCCTGGGCGTGGAGCTCTACAGCTCCGCCGAAGGAATCACCCTGCCGGCGGCCCAGCAGCCCAGCGGGGCTGAGCTGAAGCTGCCCGGCTGCCCCGAGCTGGCCAGCGCCAGGGTGGTCGCCGCACTGCTGCTGCCGGGCAGCGACCTGAGCATCCAGCAGGTCAGTATGAACCCGCGGCGCAGCGCATTGCTGAAGCTGCTGCATGAGTGCGCCCCGGCGTCGCGGGAGGGGATGCCGGGCCTGGCCCGTATCCGAACCTGGCAGTTCGGGCACGAGCCGGTGGCGGCCCTGCGCGCTGTCCATACCCCGCGACTGCGCTCGGCGGTGATCCTGCCCAACCGCGCCGCCACCCTCGTCGCTGACCTGCCATGGCTGCTGCTGCTGGCATCTCAGGGCCGCGGCACCTCCGTGCTGCGTGGATTCGACAAGGCTGCGGCGGGGCCCCTGCGCAGCGCCTATCTGGCCGAGATGCTGCGCGCCTTTGGCGTGGATGCCGAGCATGACCACGACGGCTGGCGTATCAGCGGGCCCTGCCCGCTGCTGGCCGCGGAGCTGCAGTGCCTGGGCGATCCGCTGCTGACCCGCTGCGCAGTACTGCTGGCACGCTTCGCCAGCGGCCCCTCGGTGCTCTACAGCGCGGCCCCGGTCGAAGACCCGCTGGCCTGGCACAGCGGCGCGGACAGTCAAGCTTAGCCTGAATTTTACGCAGGCGCAGGCCAGACCCAATATACTTTCCATGGTCCCTGCCGGCGCAGGGCGGCCGAACCACGGAGGGAAGGCATGGAAACCGTTACATTGAGTCTGGAGCAGCTCCAGCCGGGTCTGGTGATCGACCAGGACATCTACACCGGCGCCCAGATGCTGCTGCGAAGCGGAACCGAGGTCACGGCGGACCTGATCATCCGCCTGCGCCAGCGCAACATCGAGTCCATCAATATCTCCCGCGGCAGCCGTCTGGCGCGCATCCTCTGCGACCAGGAGCCTGCTGAGCCGGTGCGCTCCGATATGAGCAATGCCGAGCTCTTCAAGAGGCACGGCATCAGGAGCGCCGTGCCGGAAGCCCTGCTGGAAGAAGCCACCACCGAGGTGCAGCAGTTCTTTGAGCAGATCGAGCTGGGCGGCAATGTCGAGCTTGACCCGATGCGGGACGTGGTTCGAAACATGGTGGGGCACATGCTGGCCAACCCCGACGGGGCGCCCAAGCTCTTCACCCTGAAGGACTTCGACGCCTATACCTACCGCCACTCGATCAACGTCGGGCTTCTGATGCTGCTGGTGGTGAGGGACTGGGGCCTGACAGAAGAGAAGATGAACGAGATCGTGCTGGGCGGCCTGCTCCACGACCTGGGCAAGCTGAAGGTCGGCAGCGCGATCATCAACAAGAACGGCCCTCTGGACGACAAGGAGTGGGCCGCGATGAAGATGCACCCGGTCTGGAGTATCGAGCTGCTGGGCGAGCATGCTGAACTGCCACCGGAAGCCCTGAGCCTGATCCGCAGCCACCACGAGCGCATGGACGGCCGCGGCTATCCCGACGGGGCCAAGGCCGGCGAACTGGACCGCTTCGCCCGTCTCTCGGCAGTCTGTGATGTCTATGACGCCCTGACCAGCCGGCGCAGCTACAAGGGCAAGATCGAGTTCGCGGCGGCGGTGAACATCCTGCTGGAGTCCAGCGGCACGCACTTTGACTCCACCCTGCTGAACGCCTTTGTCCGCCGCATCGGCCTGTATCCGGTGGGCACAATGGTGAAGCTGAACAACGGCGAGACGGCCATCGTGGTGCGGACCAACAACGACATGGTGACCCGGCCCGTGGTTTCGCCGGTGATCAGCCCCCTGGGCCAGGCCTACCAGTCCTCCTCGGAGCTGGATCTGGCCGAGGAGCGCCAGCTCTTCATCACCGGGCCGGCCTAGGCCCCGGCCGCCCTGTGTTAGGCTTTTGGCCGGATGAGTGACAGACCTGATCTTGGCGGGCCGCTGGCCTTCTTCGGCTATGGGCTGCTGGCCCTGGGCCTTGGCGCCTTCCTGTTCCTGATCAGCCCGGTGCGGGTTGACCGTCTGGGCGGCAGCTCGGCGCGCCAGGAGCTGGAGGCCGAGGGCGTGATCGAGCCGCAGAAGGAAGTCCAGCGCGGACCGCGTGAGCTGATCCGCGGCCTGGAGAACGGCGGCGGCTCTGAAGGCAGTGAGAGCAGCGCCCAGGGCGGCGCCGAAGGCGAGTCCGCCAGTGGTGGAGGTGACAGCGCCGAAGCCGGCAGCAGTGCTGAGAGCACCGGCGCTGAAGGCAGCGGCAGCGAGGCCGGCAGCGCCGACGACAAGAGCGGCTATGGCCTGGAGCCCAGCCGCCGCGCCGATGCCCCGGAGCTCTGCCGTCTGTGGATCAAGGACACCGCGCTCTTTGAGGAAACCTACGGCGCGGGGCGCCGGATGGGCGTCGGCGGCACCATTCTGGAGCTGCGCGAGTTCGGCGGCGACTACATTATCAGCCTTGACGGCTCCGGGCCGCAGTTCAAGGAAGGCCGGGTGGAGTGCTACTTTGACCCGGATGAGATGCTGCCGCTGCGGGCGCTGCGGTCCGGCGACCAGGTCTCGATTGTCGGCGAGTGCAGCGGCGGGGTAAAGGGCCCGATCCTGAAGCACAGCCGCCTGGAAGGCCGGCTCTAGGGGGTTGGCGGGCCAGCGGCGGGGCAGCCGCCCGGCCACGGGGTTTAACCTGCGGCGCCGATTTTCAACGTCGGCAACGCTTTGCAGCTCCTCAGCGCCGCCTCTTTTTAACCTTTGCGCCCCAAAACGAACGTCATTTCGATCTTGCACCGCCGTGCCGGGGCTGGCGGGCCGGATCCGCGGCTGGTATCCGCCGCAATGGCCTGAATGCAGGCCGGGAAGAAGCATGGACACGAACTGGCTCACATTGGGCTCATTCTGGACTCATCTGGCCTCTCTCGGCCACGTTTTGGATACATAAGCTCCGGGCGCTTGAAAGGGATGCGTAAGCTGCAGGCCACGCATCCTGCGCAGGCTGACTTGCCGCGCGGAGAGAAGATACCCGCCCGGCAGTGGGTTTAGCCTGAGCAGTATTGATAACAGCGCGGGTTATCACAAGTGAGCCAGGGAAAAGTAAAGCCGAAGGCCAGACACAGAGACAAAGAGCACGCTGAGTCTCGCAGAGTCATTCCCCATGACATTCTGGCCAGACCTCTTTGGCGTGTTCTTCAGCCCGGGCAGTACCCAGCGTTTTCAGCGTCTCTGCGTTTGGCTTTTGACTGCGCAACCGGGCGCACCCAGTGCGCCCCTGCAGAATTCGCTGCTGCGCTGAAGCTGCGCTAGGGCTTCAGGACGGGGCGGCCGACGTCTGAGTAGCCCTCATGCAGCTCTTCGATGCCCAGGATGTTGTGCAGGGCTGCTCCCGCGAGTCTGCGCCTGGTGTGGCTCCAGTCTTCCACAACGGCAGGCTTGCCGTTCTCATCCTTACCCTGGACCAGCAGAGCCACTTCCTCGACCCAGTAGAGGAAGCTGGCATCAATGCCCACCGGCCGGATGACCTTGCTTTCAATGCTCTCCAGCAGTTCTTCTGCCTCGAAGTCCTCTTTGTTAGCCTTCCACACCCCGTCTTCATTGCTGTACCACACATGCTGCCTGACCACAGGACTGAGCTGGCGGTTGATGAAGGTGAGCTGGATGGTGGCCTGGCCCCCGATCAGGTCGCTCAGGGTCTTGCTGCGTTCTGCTGCCACAGTTACGTCCGGCATGAGAGCTCTCCTTGTACGGAATTGTGCCGATTGTAAACAGATTCAAGTGACTCGTGACGGCTGCGCAAAACAAGGCCTGAGATCTAAGCTATTTCTTAAACTGCGGCGCCAAATCCCGCCAATTGGCGGTGCGTGTGAGAGAGTCAGCCTGCAGTTCAGAGCGGGAGAGTCAGGCCCGCGGCTGGCCGGAGCCTACAATCCAGGTGTGACGCCCTGGCCCGCCCTGAGAACGCTGCTGCTCTGTCTGGCGCTTATGCTGCTGCTTAGCCTTTGCGCCTGTCGCGAGCGACCGGCCGGGCCGCCGGCTGAATATCCGCCGCACTGGCCCCTGCCCCAGCTCAGCGCGCCGCCCGGCGCCACCGCTGCCCGGATGAGCCAGTTCGGCGAGGACTTTGATGCCTGCAGCATTGAATCGCCAGGGCACTTCAAGGACGCCGCGGGCCGGCCGCAGGAGGACCTGTATGGCCTGGGTTTTGCCTGCCCTGCGCCCTGGCCACAGGTCCGCGCGCACATACTGGCCTGTATGGGGGAGAGCTACAGCATCAGCCTGGATGATAGCCGCGAGCGCTACCGCGGGCTGAACCTTGAGAGCCGCGATGGGCGCTTTCGGGTCCAGCTATCCGGCATGCGGGGGCAGGAGGACACGGAGTTCAGGTATGAGCTTCTGGTGCTGGAGAAGCTGCAGGCGCAGGCAGAAGCGGTTGGAAAAAGCGGCAGTGCGGCCAGGTGAGACTGGGCCGCGCAGTTTCTGAGACTGGCGGCCGGGCTTTCGCAGGGGCCCGCGCGCTGTTACACTAGAAAACATTAAGGCGGCCGGCATTGCTGCCAGCCGCCCCGTCTGTGAGGGGAAATAGCAATTCCCTGGCGCCCGCCTGAGGTGGGGCACCTCAGCCCGGCAGCCCGGCTTCCTCTGCCCGGCTGCCTGGCGCGCCCCGCCCATGGCGGGCGTTGCCATTACAGGCTGGGCGCACGCTGTGCGCCCCTGCATCTGCCATCTTTCAATGCGGACTGGAAGCCCGCGCTGCAGATAGCCGGAGCCCTCGCCTCGGCTAAGCGGTCTGAGCCTGCTCTTCGACCTTGCGCCAGGAGAGGCTGAAGTGGGCCACGTTCTGGTCCAGCTGGATCTCCACCTGACGCGGGTTAGTGCCCCAGTCCTCGGAGGCGGCGCCTTCCTCGTCCAGTTTCAGGCCGTACTTCTCAAAGTTGTTCGCGCTGAGGTTCTCGCGGCCGATCACGCGCACCGCGAAGTCGTGCGGCACTTTCACCTGCACATCGCCGGCGTTGTTGCGAATCCGCAGCAGCACCCGTTCGCAGCCCGAACCGAGCTGCATCTTCACTGAGCCGGCATTGTTCTCCAGCAGCATGTCCTCGATGCGCAGGGCGCTGAGATCCAGGCTGGCGTCCGAGGCCGCGCTTTGCAGCACCAGGCTGTAGCTCGGCTGCGGGCTGAGCTCGATGCCGCAGCGGCCCAGGCCATGGCGCAGGGCCGCTTCGGCCTGGCCGTCCTGGAAGGTCGTGATCAGCACCGGCTGCTCCTGGACCTTGCGGGCCTTGATGGAGATCAGCGGTGTGTCAACATCACCGGCCTTCAGCTTCAGGCTGGCCGCCTGCAGCTCCATCTTCAGGTTGCAGTGCTCAACGCCCTCGGCGCCGGGGCCCTCGACTTCATAGTCATGCAGCTCGAGGTACTTGCCGGCCTTGGTGCTTTTCAGGCGGCTGTAGCCCGTGCGGGCCACCTCACCCAGGTTGTGCTTCAGCTCGACATACATGTCGCCCAGGCCGCCCAGATTGATCCGGGGGATCTTCAGGCTGGGCAGGGGCAGCTCGACATTGATCTTGCCGCGGTGGCCGGGATGGCCGTGCATGCCCTGGCCCGGGCCGGGCATCGAAGCGCCCTGCACAGGGCCGCGGCGCTCTGCGGCGCCCAGCGCCTCCAGCAAGCGGACACCCTCTTCAGCGGAGATGACACCATTGGCCACCATCTCCAGAACTTTCAACCTTTCCTCGCTCATAAACCCCTTCTTTGCGCCACGGGCGCAGCAATCTTCCTTCCAATCCCAACCCGGCGGCCGGCCCAGCTGAAGGCTAGGCGGCCGCGATAAAGGCAAAGGCATCTTCAAGCGCGGCCTGCGGCTCGAGGCCACGGCGCAGCCAGACATGCAGCTCGCCGTCCGCCTCCGCCGCCGCATCCGGGCCCTGCTCGAGGCCGCCGAAGGCGCGGTCAATCTCCCAGCCCTGGGCCGCGAGGCGTCTCAGCTCCGCGCGCAGGCTGGCCAGCTCCATGGCGCCGGCGCTGAGCAAACGGTACTCCCAGCGCCGGCCCTCACGGTCCGTAAATTCTTCATGCCCCGCAGGGCCCTTGGACAGCATTTCTCAACTCCCATAAATCCGAGGCGGCTCAGGACTGCCCGCGCAGGGCAGCTGCCGCCTCTTCAACAGTAATCTCGCCGCGCTCCAGCGCCGCCAGCACATCCACCCGGCTGCCCGCGGACGAGGCGGATTCCTCGACCGTGCTCAGGCGCAGCTGCTCGATCAGGGCATCGAGGCGGCCGCGCACCGTGGGATAGCTCAGACCCAGCACGCCTTCCACTTCCTTCAGGTTGCCCCGGCAGGCCAGGAAGACGCGCAGGAAGTCCAGCTTGTCCTGCGGCAGGCGGGCGAACTCGTTCGCCACGAACTCGCCGGTCAGCTCTGTGCCACATTCCCCGCACTTGAGGTGCGACACATAGAGCGGGCCGGTGCAGACCGGGCACTCGCTGATCAGGCGGTTGCGTTTGAGTCGCGCTTCGCTCATCTTACGGCGATAATAGCTTGATGCCTTGTGAATGTCAAGTGCAGCTGCGATAAAGCTGACACTCGTCTTCACAATCTCTAAGGCTATCATGCAAGAAGTGTAACACGAATTTTAGAAAACGCAAGAGCTGAAACGGCAAAATGCGCAGAATTTCTGCTGCTGGCCTTAAGGAAAGTGAAGGCGGGCCTTAATAATCCTAAAGCGGGCGCCATTGCCGGAGAGGTACAGCGGCCAGGCGGGGCTCAGAGCACGATGAGCTGATGCTCCCAGCAGGGGAAGTCCAGGCGCTGCTCCAGCTGCGAGATCAGGCCAAAGCCGCTGCGGGGCAGGAAGGAGCTGAGCCCCAGCACACGCTCCTGCGGGGCGCTGCGGGGATAGAGCTGCGCAGCGACCAGGGCGATGCGCCGCAGACGGCTCTCGCTGCGCTGCTTGAGCACGTTGTCGATCTTCTTTTGCAGGCTTTCGACGTGCTTGATCAGGTTGGAGCGCAGGGTTTCGAAGGTCAGCTCCAGGTTCGGGTCAAGCTTGACCGCCTCAGCCTTGAGCCGTGCTTCGGCGCTGTGCAGGGCGTCAAGGTAGTGCTGGATCGCCGCTTCGATCTCCTCAGGGCGCTCGCCAGAGACCGCGCGGCCGGCGAGCTCCTGTGGGGCGGCGTAGAAGTCCGGCAGCTCCCAGCCCAGCTCGTCCAGCAACTCGGCGCTCTTTTGCGGCAGCAGGGAAGCCGAGGCGCGCAGGAAGGCCGGGGCCATGTGCGGGCCGCGGCCGGCGGCGCGGTGCAGCTCAAAGACGGCGGTGGTCTGAGCGCGGTAGGCGATCTCGGCCGCGCCGCCGATGAAGGCCGCGGGCGGGATAAGCAGGTTCTGCTGCAGGGGCCGCAGCATCACGCCGGGGACGAAACGGCCGGGGGCGCTGTCCACCAGGGCCAGCAGCTCGTCCAGGCTGAAACACTGCTCCGTGCCCCGCAGGATGAAGCCCTCGCCGGAGCGGCTGATCTTCTGCCGCCTGCCCTGCTCGCTGAGCAGGAAGAGGCTGGTGTCGCCGGGGAGCTGCTCGACCTGCAGGGGATAACCCGCGGACTTGAGCAGCGCATTGCGCGCGGTCAGGGCCGCCTCGCTGGCGGCCGCGTGCTCCAGCTCGGCGCGCAGCAGGGGCCGCATGAAGGCCATCAGCGTCGGGTCCTGGGGGTCAAGCAGCACCAGCCCTGTGCAGTCGAAGATACGCGCCATGAAGCGCGCGAAGCCCAGCAGCATGCCGCCGGGGCCGGCAAGAGCCTCGGGCGAGCCGTAGTCCTCGCGCAGAGCCGCCAGCACTTCCTCGCGATACTCGCCGCCGGGCAGGACATCTTCCAGCGCGGCCAGAGCCTGCTCCAGCGCCGGGCCGACACTACGCGAAGCGACAGTAAAGCCCGCCTCGCCCTCGGCTTCCGGCGGCAGCGAGAGCTCCTGCACATTGCCGGCGCGGTCGAGGATGAAGCTGCGGCGGACCTCCTCGAAGTCGTGGTCGGATGAAGCCATCCAGAACATCGGCACGAAGCGATAGCCGGGATAGCGCTGCTCAAGCTGGCGCGCCAGCCTGATTGCGGCGATGGCCTTGAGCTGGGTATAGAGCGGGCCGCCGAAGAGGCCAACCTGCTGGCCGGTGACGATGGCGTAGGTGCGCGGGTCCTTGAGCGCCAGGCAGGCCTCCAGCGCGGCAGCATTGCCGCCGGGCAGATGCCCGCCCCAGCGCTGCTGCTGCGCGGCCAGCGCCTCCGCCGCCGCGCTGCGATGGGCCGTCAGCTCCGGCGCCAGGGCATCCAGCTCGCTGAGCCGCGCGTCAAAGCAGCTTAGCTGGCCGGCGCCGTCCAGCGCATGCGGGTCGTAGGCGAAGAAGTCACTGACCTTCCTGAAGGCGCCGGGATCGGCATAGTCTCGGATGAAAGCCGAGCTGCTGGCCAGCTGGTCAAGGGGAATACGGGTCTGCACGCCGGGGATTGTAGATCAGGGGAGATGGCAAATGGCTAATGGCTAATGGCTAATGGGAAAACACAGAATTGACAGATATACAGTATTAATATATATACTTGGCATGACAACGGAGGAGATGCTGGATCGCACACTTCAGTTCGCCGCGAGAGTTGTACGTCTGGCTGGCAAGCTACCGAACAGAGTAGAGGGCTGGGTCATCGGGAAGCAGGTACTGAGAAGTGCAACCTCGATTGGTGCAAACTATCGCGAAGCACAGCGGGCAAGAAGCAGGTCTGAGTTCTATTCCAAGATTCAGATCTGCCTTCAGGAAGCCGAAGAAACTCGCTACTGGTTTCAAGTGCTTGAAGCTGGCGGATTGTTCGCATCAAAGGAACTTGCGAATCTGCATAGCGAGGCAAGTGAGTTGGTAGCCATTTTCACCGCAATCTCCAAGAAGACTATCGCTGCAGCGAAGGTGACCAAAGCTCCTGACCCGGCAAGCGAGTCTGTCCTTAGCCATTAGCCATTAGCCATTAGCCATTAGCCATCTGCCCTTAGCCATTCTCCCCCAGCAGTACGCTGAGCAGGACGACGGGCGTGGAGAGGCCGAAGCGCAGCAGGGTCTCGGGGTGCACCTCAAAGAGCTCGGCGATGCGGCGCTGGCCCTGGTAGACCGCCGCGGCGCGGCCGCGCAGGGCCGTGGGGTTGTCATCGGCGCGGTATTCGACCTGCAGAGGCCGACCATGTATCGGCCCTTCTTCGGTGCGGGCGGAGACAGACTCCGCCCCTACAAGATAGCCCAGCTCATAAAGGAGGCTGTCCAGCACGCCGCGGCCCTCGCTGTAGCCCGCGCGGCCGTGGCAGATCGCCGCGCCCAGCACGCGCAGCTCAGTTGGCCGCGGGTCGTGCGTAGTGGCGGGTCTTGACTCGCCGTCTTGCGTTACAGCATTTGTGGGCGAGTCAAGACTCGCCCCTACACTGGCCGCGGTCGGCGGAGCGCTGAGGTCGCTGCCGTACTTCACCACATCGCCCACTTCAAAGATGCGCTGGGGCAGGGGCTGGTCCATGTTCAGCGCTAGCACGCCCAGCAGCGAGGCATAGAGGTGCTCGCGCATCATCGTCTGCTCGACGCTGATCGGGTTGGCCAGGGTCACGCGCTGCAGGCTCTCTTCGCGGCGCAGGCGGGCATAGTGCTCGTTCTCGCTTGTCAGCACGAGGGACAGCACCTCGGTGAACTGCAGGCCGGTCATGACGCTGGCGGCCTTGCGCGAGAGGTTGTTCAGCGCCAGGCCCTCGCCGGCGGTGAAGCTGGGCACGAGGCTGGGCACGATGTGGTGGTAGCCGTAGGCGACGGCGATGTCCTCCACCAGATCAACCTCGTGCATGATGTCGTTGCGGTAAGCCGCGACCGTTACCAGCAGGGGGTCGCGGTGCCCGCCGTGCACGGAGGGGAAGGAGCCGTTGGCGCCCTCGGGGTCATGCACCTCGTGGCGCATGTTGCGCAGCAGCTCAACGCAGCGTTCGCGTGAGAGCTCGAGGCCCAGCAGGCGGGCGGCATACTCCGGCCGCAGGCTGTAGGTCTCGGTGGCGAGCTCGGGGGTGAGGAGACTCTGTAGTGGCGGGTCTTGACCCGCCTCTTGCGTACTGCCCCCGACAGGAGAGGGCGAGTCAAGACTCGCCCCTACATGTTGCACGATCTCCACCTGCTCAATCTGGGCCTGGCCGGCGAGGTCCATCTCGACGATGGCCGTGGCCAGCAGGCTCAGCGCGCGGGTCACCACCGGCAGGTTGTGGCCGGTGACGTCAAGGAAGATGTCGCGGGTGGCGGTGGTTACCTTGCTTTCCTCGGCGTTGATCACCGGCGGCAGGCTGAGCACCACGTCATTGGCCGCGATCAGCGCCGGCACCTCCGAGAGGCCCTCCACCAGGTGCGCGTAGGCCATGCCCTTGGGGTGCTCCTTGAGCATCTGCGCCGGGCTGACCGGCCCGCGCCAGCCCCAGAAGAGCGGCGTGAAGCTGAAGTCCTCGCGGTCGACGAGGGTATAGCGGATCGGGCTTTGCAGCTTCGACAGGTCGTAGGCGCCGAGGCTGGCGAACTTGCGGTCGCGGCACAGGGCCCAGTGCAGGTTCTCCTGCAGCTTCATCACGGCGCGCAGGCCGGAGTCGTCCAGAGTCACGTTGCGCACGATGGCGCACTGGATGAAGGGCCGGCGATACAGCGGGTCGGCCATCCGGGGATCGACCTCGACCCGCCAGCGGCCCTCGGGTCCGGGCTGGGCAAAGCTGTACTGCGCCAGGCCGGTCTGCACGCCGAGGTAGCCGCGCAGGGCGCGGGCCAGGCCGCCGGCATCAAAGATGTCCGGCCGCACCGGCAACAGGTCGAGGCGCACAACCGTCTCTTCGCCGATCTTCTCCCAGAGATCCTCCGCCTTCTCCACCGTCCTGCCGGAAGCCTGGTCGGTCAGCGGCAGGCTTTCCGAGGGCAGGACCTCAATGACATAGTCGCTGGCGCGGCTTTTGTAGCGCAGCATGCTTGTGACGCCGTCGACGTCGCAGCCCAGCTGGTCGAGCAGCTCGGTGAGCTTCTCGTCGCTGATTTCGCTGCGCACAAGTTGGCGCAGGCGGGAGATGGAGATTCCGATGACGGGCACAAAGCTATTTTAAGGCACAAGGCACAAGGCACAAGGCACAAGGCGCAAGGCACAAGGCACAAGGCACAAGGCGCAAGGCACAAGGCGCAAGGCACAAGGCTCAAGGTGAGAGGCCCTGCCGAAGCCACAGGTCCAGCTGATCGGTCCAAGCCGAATGCAATCCGCAGTGCGGCTTCAGGCAGGCCAGTTTTTGTGACTTGAGCCTGGTTACTTGAGCCGTGAGCCTTGTGCCTTGAGCCTTCTCTAGAAGTCGATCTCGACAATCGCGTACCCACCGCCGCAGGCCACCAGCTCTTCGATGCCCGGCGGGCGGTAGCCGTTCAGCGGGTCACCGGGCTGGGCCGCGCCTGCGCCGCCGGTGTCTATCCCGGCATCGCGGCGGGCGCTGTCAGCAGCGCTGCCCTGCGCAGCTGCAGCGGCATGCGCAGCGGAGCCGTCCGCGCCAGCGTCTTCGGCCCCGGCTTCAGAGCCGCCTTCCTCTTCGCCCGCGTCAGTCTCCGCGCTGTCATCAGCCCCTTCCTGCTCGCCGTTGTCTGCAGACGGCCCGTCGAGGCGCTCGGCGCGCTGGATGTCCGGCGGCACCTGTCGCGGCCCTGAGCCGAACTGGTTGGCGCCGGGCTGGTAAGGCAGGCTCTGGCCGTCGCGCTCCTCGCCGCCCGGCCGCTTGACCAGCAGCTTGGGCAGGCGCGGATCGCGGCCCTCGACCGGCTGGTCACTCTCGTCCAGCTCAACGATGCTCTCGATGGGCTTCATGCCGGGAGGCGGCAGGAAGCTGAGTTTAAGCAGCAGGGGGTTGGCCGGGTCGTCATGGATCCAGTACTCCGCGAGGCCGAGGCTGTCGCGGCAGTAAAGCGCCGGCAGCATCACCCGCGCGCCGTTGACCACGCAGGGATAACGCGCGCCGCCGTCCACCAGCAGCAGCTTAGCCGCCTCGGGCGTGCCCGGGTCCGGGGGGGTGTCCATCTCAAAGCGCTGCCAGACCGCCTCGCCGCTTTGCTTGAGCTGGGCCAGCAGCGCCCGCGAGAGCCAGATGCCTGAGCCGCTGGCGCTCCAGGCCCCGTCGCCCCAGAAGAGCGGCGGCGATGCCATCGGCGCGCTGTCGAGACCGCTGAAGGCCAGGTTGCCGCGGCGGATGCGCGTGTCTTCAACCTTGTAGCCAAAGTCCATCAGTCCCGGGGGGCGCTGGGCCTCGGGGTCGAGCACCGCGTCCGCCTGCTCCGGGCTTTCAGCGAGGGCCGGGACCGGCACAGGCAGGCCGGCCGCTGCCGCCGCGTCCGCGGCCTGCTTCTGCTCTTCCTCCAGGCGGGTCTGCTCCGCCAGGCTGGCCAGCCAGGAGCCGCCGCTCTTTTCGCGCGGGGAGAACTCCTTGACCTCGAAGAAGAGCTGGACCTGGCCACCCTCCGCCGCGAGCACGCGGGCGAAGAGCTCGCCATAGCCTTCCGGGTCGGGGTTGGGCACCAGGCCCAGGATGGTCGGCCGGATCACCATGCGCAGGTTCGGGCGTAGTGGGATCTGCAGCCCGCTGGCCGGGGCCCGGGGCGGCGGCGCCGCGGGCTTGTCCTGCTCCGGTGTCTGGGCCGGGGGCTGCGCCTGCTGCGTATCCTGGTCCTTGCTGCCGCTGTCTGTCTTGCCGCGGGGCTGGAAGGGCCCGGCAAGCGCGCAGGGAGTCTGCAGCAGCAAAGCGCCAAGCGCGAGCAGGGCTATAGAGATCACTCGGTCGTTGTTGTGCTGCATTACTGCGCCTGGCCTTCGCCCTGAGCATCGGCCGGGGTTTCCACCGCCGAGGCATCCGTGGCAGCCCCTGGCGCGGCCAGCGAGGTGATATGGATCTCGCAGTCGGCCAGGCCGTCCAGCGCGCTCAGGTCATGCTTGGCCACGAACTGGATCTTGAAGGGCCGGGCGCGGCCGACGATGGTCTCCGCCGTGTCCACCAGGCGGGTCACGGGGTTCGGGAAGTCGTTGGTCCACAGCTCAGGCAGGAAGCCCTTGTCCAGGGCAGTGCGCAGCAGGGCATCCTGCAGGCTGACGGCGAAATCGGCAAAGCTGTCGGCATCGAAGCTGGCGGCCACCGGGATCTGCCGGGCCGGGCCGCCGAAGACGCTCAGCTGCGCCTCGTTCACGCCGACGGTCACATCCAGGATTACCGAGCCGGCCTTGGCCAGGGTGGAGAGGCTGTCGGCGGTGAAGGCCAGACGGGCGTCGTCACCCTCGAAGATATTGGCCTCAGAGTAGATGACAAACATGGCGTTCTGGCCGCTGTAGGGGAAGCCGTTGATGAAGGCCTCGCCGGCGGCTTCAGAGCCCGGGGATATCTGCAGGCCGTACTGGTCCAGCAGGCGGCGCTGCACCGCGCTGATGCCATTTTGCACCAGCTCGTTGATGCGGCCCGCTTCTGCGGCGCTGACCTTGCCGTAGTAGAGGGGCTCGTCCTTGGCCAGGATCAGGCGGCGCTGCGCGGCACTCTGGTTCTCCTGCTGCTGGCTTTCCTTGATCCGGGTGTTGTACTCGGCCATGTCCTCAAAGATGCTTGAGAGGCGGCGCTGGTCCTGGATCTTCCTTTCGTTGGCGCGGATCTTCTTTTCCTGGCTGCGCAGCACGGCTTCCTTGTTGCTGAGCTGGCCGACGGTCGACTCCAGCTTGCCTTCGCTCTCCTGCAGCTTGCTGCCGAGCTCTTCGCTTTGCTGGGTCTTGGCGTCAAGTTCTGTGGCCAGGGCGTTGAGCTGGACCTGCTGGCCCTTGAGGCTCTCTTCGGCCAGGGCCAGCTGTTCTTCCTTTTCCTTGACCGTCTGCTCAAGCTGCACGGTGTTGCGCTTGATCTCGTCATAGCGCAGCAGGGCGTCCCGGAAATCGCGGCTTAGCAGCATGCCCACGCCAAAGGTGGCCAGGCTGATCAGCACGCCGGTGGTGATGGCGATCAGGGTGCTGACATCCCGCGGGCGCAGTTTGCCTAGGCGCAGCTTGCGCCGCGCGGCGCGGTGACCCATGCGGTCGCCGGCGGCCGCAACCAGGGCCGAGACGACCGTCAGGATCAGCATAAAGAGCAGCAGTCTGGTCATGAGCTTCCTTCAGCAGCGGCGCTATCTGCCTGCCCCTCCGCAGCCCCCTTTGCAGGCTGCGCGGCCTCATCCGGCGCCGTCGCCTCAGCGTCCGCGGCTTCCTGCTCCTGCACTGCGAATTCCGGCAGCTCCACGCCATGCGCCAGCAGGTTGAGGGCGGCATAGCAGGCGGCCAAGCGCAGCACCGGGGGCTCGGAATCCGTCTGGACGATGCGCCGCGCTTCGGCGCCCAGGCGCGGCACCCGCAGTTCGGCCGCCGAGAACCAGGCCATCTGGCGCACGGGGTCGAGGGCGTCCTTTGTCAGCAGCTCCAGCAGCGCCACGAGCCTATTATCCTCTGCGCCAAGAGCGGAGGGATCCAGCAGCTTGAAGCGCTCAAGCTGGCGCGCCGTGTCCACGCGGTCGGCGCCGGCCTCGCTGCTGGCGCCCTTCTCATAAGTCTTCAGCAGCAGGGGGCTGGCGGCCTCGCGGGTCTGCAGGGCCATCCAGACCTGATGGCTGAAGCCGTCCCTTTCCAACGCGCTGTCCCAGGGCTCCGGGCGGCCGGCCAGCAGCTCGCCGAGGCGTGCATGCCAGGCCACGTTGGGGTCCGGCGCATCCACCAGGCGGCCGCGCAGCAGGTCAGCCTGCTCGCCGGGCAGGAAGGCCAGGGCATACATCGTGTAGAGGATCTCAAAGCTGGTCTGGCCGGACTTGGGGTCCACCTTGAGCTCTGCGTCGTCCTTTGCGGCGGCATCCTTTGCGGCCGGCTTGCCTTCAGCGGGTGTGTCCTCTGCGGACTTGTCCTTGTCGCCGTCTTCGGCCGGTGCGGCAGCATCCTTTGAACTGGCGTCTTTCTTCTCCTCGGCGTCGAAGCCCTCGCCGTGCATGCCTTCGCCGTGGAAGGCCTCGCCCATGTTGCCGTGGGGCGACTTGGACTCCTTCTTCTCTTTCTTGCGGATCTCACCAGGCTGCGAGCTGAGGGCCTTGTCCGCCAGGTTGACCAGGGCGTTGGCCATCTTTCCGTCATTACTGATGCGGATGGCTTCACCGGCCGCGGACATCACGCGCAGCTCGCGGCTTTTCTCGCGCACGGCATCGCCCAGCAGCTTGCGCCACTTCTGCGCATCCTTGGAGTCAGAGCCGGGCTTGCCCTGCAGCTCAAGGCGCAGCAGCCAGCCGGCGGCGCGCAGGGAGATGTTCGGGTCGTCGGGCCATTCGCTGAGGACCGCCAGCCAGGGGCGGTCGTCCTCCTGCACCTCGCCCCATTCACGCAGCAGGTTCAGGCAGAGACTGGCCGCGGCGGGGCTCATCTGGCGGAAGTCCGCGCTGCGCAGCAGGCGGCGGCCGGCTTCAGTATTGAAGCGCAGGGCCTGCAGGGCGCCCCACTGCTGGCCGGCGAGGGCGGTCGCGATGGCGCTCTCGCCCTCCTCAGGCAGCAGGGCCAGCTGGGCCGCCAGCAGCTCGGCCGGCGGCTTGCCGGCGGCGGCGGCGTCCTCGTACTGCTTGCGGACCTTGGCGCTGATCTCTTCCTGCAGCGAGCCGGGCTGCGCCGGCTGGGGCCAGGGCAGCGAGGCGATCACGGACCAGGTGTTGGCCAGCGCGGGATAGCCCTGGGTGGGCCGGTCCAGCGCCGTGCTGATGAAGCTCAGTTCAGGCTCGGTATAGGGCAGAGGCGCGGCGCCCTGCACAAGCACAGCGCCCTCAGCCTGCGCGCCGGCCGACTTGCCGGTGCGGGCGCCGGAGCCGCTGCCGGAGCTGTTGCAGGCGGCCAGCGCAAGGAGGCAAAAGAGGACGATACTTGTCTTGATATGCACGGCGCGATTATAGACGTGCCGGCCTGCGAATCGATGTAAGTTCCGCGCTGCGGGTAGAATACGCGCGCCATGCCCAGTTCCACCCCCGCCCTGCTGGTGCTCAGTGACGGCTACAGCGCCAAAGGCAGGCTTGCCGGACAGCCCGGCAGCACCATTGGAAAGCTCGTTTTCAACACGGGTATGACCGGCTATCAGGAAACCCTGACCGACCCGTCCTATGCCGGCGAGATCCTCGTTTTCACCTTTCCTCTGATCGGCATTTATGGCGTGACCTCCGCTGATTACCAGAGCGAGAAGGTCCATGCCCGCGGCGTGGTGATCAGCGAACTTTCCGCCGGCAGCGACAACTGGCGCGCTGACCGCACCCTGACAGATATGCTGCTGCTGGAAGGCATCACAGGCATCCACGGCATCGACACCCGGCGCCTGACGCGGCACCTGCGCGACAACGGCGAGAAGCTGGGGATGATCACCACGGAGCACAGCGAGGCCGAGGCCCTGGAGATCCTGCGCGGGCAGCCGGACTTCTCGGATCAGGACCTGGTGCCGGGCGTGAGCTGCCGCCAGAGCTATATGCTGCCGGCCGGGCTTCTGTACCGCCAGGGCTGGGAAGCCGGCCAGGGCGCGGAGATCGAGCGCCGGCGCGCCGGGCTGTTTGAAAGCGCCGGGGCCGCAGCGCCGCGCAGCAGCATCGCCCCGGCCACCGTGCAGGAGAAGCGCTTCACCGTGGCGGCCTATGACTTCGGCATCAAGCGCGGCATCCTGGACAACCTCAGCGGCCGCGGCTGCGAAGTGCATGTCTTCCCGGCCACCGCCAGCGCAGCGGAAGTGCTGGCCTGCCAGCCCGACGGCGTGTTTCTAAGCAACGGGCCCGGCGACCCCGCGCGGATGGACTATGTCCTGCCTGAGCTGCAGCGCCTTATCGCACTGGCCGGCGGGCAGGGCAGCGCGGCGGCGGATGAGCAATACCTGCGCCGCAGCGACGGCAGCACAAGGCGCCTGCCGGTCTTTGGCATCTGCCTGGGCAACCAGCTTCTGGCCCGCGCGGCGGGCATCCCGACCTACCGCCTGAAGTTTGGCAACCGCGGGGCCAACCACCCGGTGCTGGACCTGCAAAGCGGCCTGGTGAATATCTCCAGCCAGAACCACAGTTATGCGGTGGCCCTCAGCGGCGGACCGGCCGGACGCCCGGCGGCGGCGCCGGGGCCTGACGGCAGCCCCCAGGGCCGGCCACGCGGACCGCTGCCGGTGCGGGTCTGCGCGGCGGAGGAGGACCCGGCGGCCTGGGCTGAGGGCGGCTACCGTCCGGCGGGGCCCTATGCCCACCCGCTCAACCCGCAGATCCTGGTGACACACCTGAACGTGAACGACGGTTCCTGCGAGGGCCTGCGCTGGGCCGACCGCCCGGTCTTCTCCGTGCAGTACCACCCCGAGGGCTGCCCTGGCCCGCGCGATAACACATATCTGTTCGACGAGTTCATCGCGCTGATGGAGGCCGAGCAGGCGGGCTGATTGCCTGAGGGCCGTATGTCCGCTGGCTAACTGAGACGCAACCACAGCCCGGCCGCGGGGTCTGGCATGCATGTCCCGAAGCTCTGCGCAGTGCCTGAAGCTCTGGCGCCGGATCAGCAGTGACCGGCAGTTCAGCAGGGCGCCGCGCACTGGACCGGGACCGCGATGCGCCTTGATTCGATACTCAATGCCTGCAGGCCTTTGGATCCTGTGCCTCGCATTTTTGTGCGTGATGCAGCTTGCTGCCTGCGGCTCGGGCACATCCCCTGGCCGGCCGCCCGGCGGTGGACCGCCACAGATCAGCTACAGCCCTCCCATCACCCTGCCGCCGGCTGAGAGTTACCGCAACCTGGCCGCACCTGGGGCTTCCGCCGGCCGGCGCTGGCTGGATAACAGCTATGCCACCCTGCCGCAGAACGGCAACCCATTCCAGAACGACAGCCTGCGTGCCTGGGCCACCGAGATCCGCACGCGGATCAATACGGCCCGCGGGGCCGCCGGCCTGCGCATGCTGCAGCACAGCCCCCTGCTGGAGCGCACGGCCCAGGCCCACGCCCGCGACATGGCCCTGCGCGACTACTTCAGCCACACCACGCCTGAGGGCCTGAGCATCTGGGACCGACTGGAGCTGGTGGGCGCCCCGGCTTACGGCGCCGGCGGCGAGACGAATGCCCGCGGCCAGGAAAGCGCATCGGGTGTGGTCAGCGGCTGGCTCAGCTCAGCATCCCATCGCAGCATCTTGCTGAACCCGGAGCTGACGCATATCGGCGTGGGCGTCTACTTTGACCGCGCCGGGGGATCCGAGCCGATTCACGTCACCGCGCTGCTGCTTGAGTACCGCTGATCCCGCGGCCCGCGGCACTGCCGGATGCGGCGGAGCGCCGGGTTGCCGATACAATACGCATCCCGATGAGCGAATACCTCTTCAGCAGCGAAAGTGTTACCGAAGGCCACCCGGACAAGGTCTGCGACCAGATCGCCGACGCGATCCTGGACGACATACTGGCGGCCGACCCGCAGGCCCGCGTGGCCTGCGAGGTGATGGCCAATACCGGCCTGGTCTTCATCTTCGGCGAGATCACCACGCGCCACTACTGCGACATGGAGGGGATCGCGCGCCAGGTGCTGCGGCGCATCGGCTACAGGCATCCGCTGGGCTTCGCCGCGGACTCCTGCGCCGTGCTGACCGCGGTGAAGGAGCAGAGCTCCGACATTTCCGGCGCGGTGAACAGCTCGGTGGAGCAGCGCTCCGGCGCCGGCCTTGACCCCTTTGACGAGCAGGGCGCGGGCGACCAGGGCATTATGTTTGGCTATGCCTGCGGCGAGAGCGAGCCCTTCTTCCCCGGCACCTGGATGCCGCTGCCGATCCTGCTGGCCCACCGCCTGGCCATGCGCCTGGCACAGGTGCGCCATGAGGGCCGCCTGCCCCTGCTGGGGCCGGACGGAAAGACCCAGGTGACCCTGCGCTATGCCGGCGGACGCCCGGCGGGGCTGCAGAGCGTGCTGATCAGCACGCAGCACAGCGCCGACTATGACTATGACCAGATGCGCCGCGACCTGCTGGGCGAGGTGCTGGTGCCGGTGCTGCCGGCGGCGCTGCTGCCCGGGGAGGACTGCGCGAAGCTGGACTTCCTTTGCAACCCCAGCGGCAAGTTCATCAAGGGCGGGCCGGAGGCCGACAGCGGGCTGACCGGCCGCAAGCTGATCGTGGATACCTACGGCGGCAGCGCGCGGCATGGCGGCGGCAGTTTCAGCGGCAAGGACCCCAGCAAGGTGGACCGCTCGGCGAACTACTTCGCGCGCTATGTGGCCAAGCAGCTGGTGGCCGCCGGCGCGGCCGAGCGCCTGGAGCTGCAGATCAGCTATGCCATCGGCCGCGCGAGGCCGATGAGCTTCGCCGTCGAGTGCTTCGGCAGCAACCATGTGCCCTTGGAGAAGATCGTCAGCTTCCTTTCCTCCGGGGAGGTCTTCGACTTCCGCCCGCGGGCGATCATTGAGAAGCTGGAGCTGCTGAAGTGCGCCTACGGGCCGACGGCGAGCTATGGCCATTTCGGGCGCACGGACCTTGAGCTGCCCTGGGAGCGCCTGGACCGCGTGGATGCGGTGAAGCAGGCGCTGGGGCTGTAAAGAAGCCGATCCAAGCGCAGTCAGGCCGATCCAACGCAGCCCAACTGATCCAAACGCAGAGACAAAGAGAACGCAGAGTTTCGCTGAGGAGATCTATCTACAGCTTAGATCTGATCCGACGCTTGATCCTGACCCTGCGCAGCAGTTGTGAGGCAATTGGATACAGCACCTGTTCAGCCCCAACCCAGCTACCAACAGCCTGACGTCTTTGACTTGCGCCATTCGGAATTCCAGCGAACCGGCATTGGCCGGTCCTGTCAGCTCGTGAGGTCAGTGCAATTGGTTCTAAAGATTGAAGGCAGTCAAAAGAGCTGTCCCGAAGGCCAAACTGAGCTGCGACCGGCAATTCCATTCAAGCAAAGGAACAAAGTCGAAGTCTTGGCCCATGCTTTCTTTGTTCAGTTTAATCATCTTCCCCAAACGCAGGCATCATGGGTCAGCAAGCAATGACGCATGCAGTTTGGGTAAATTAATCCTCTGCGAGACTCTGCGTTCTCCTTGTCTCTGCGTTGGATCAAATCCGGTTGCAGGTCACGCTCTGCTTAGGACGGGTGGGGACAAGCCCCACCCCTACAAAGACAAAGAAAAGGGCGGCCTTGCGGCCGCCCTTGTTGTTTCGATTCAGCTCAGGCCTGCGCCTGACTTCTCAAGCTTACTGCTTGAAGTTGGGGCTCCAGACGCGGACCTTGTAGTCATCGCCGGCGGTGTAGAGCATGGGCAGGGCGCCGGGGCCGCCGATCGCGAAGGCGTTGACGCCCAGGACATGCGCCTGAGCCTCGCCGCCGAGCTCGGCATGCATGTTCCAGAGCTTGACCTTGCCGTCATCGCCAGCGCTCAGCAGGTAGCTGCCTTCCTGAGTGAAGGACACGCCGTTGACGCCGCCCGCATGAGCGCGGATCTTCTTGGTCAGAGCGCCGGTCCAGGAATCCCAGACGCGGACCTCGCCGTTGGAGCCGCCGGTCACCAGGCAGTTGCCGTTGCCGCTGAGGGCCAGGGTGTTCACATCGCCTTCTTCGTAGGCCAGGATGCTCTTCTCAACCGCGCCGGTCTGGGGGTTGAAGATCTTGACCATGCCGTCGACGCCGCCGCTGAAGAGGTAGCCGTCGCTGGACACAAGCAGGTCGTTGACACCACGCTCGTGGGCATAGACTTCCCACAAAGTGGCATAGTCGTTGCCGAGGTCATAGCAGCGGATATAGCCATCGTCGCCGCCGGTGAAGAGCAGCGGCTGGTCGGGGTCAGCGCTCAGCGCGACCGTGGTCGCGGAGAAGACGCTGGGCACGCGCTCGGCGGCATAACGGTTGGTCGTGCCGTGGGCGCTGCGGATGGTCTCATTCCAGCGGCCGACAAAGCCGCTGGAGTCCGGGCCGCCGACGTGGGCCGCCAGGACATAAAGCAGGTCGGTGCTGGCCGCGTCCCAGATCTTGACGTAGCCGTCTTCGGAAGCGGTGGCGATATAAAGGCCGTTGGGGTCAATGGCGATGTCGTTGATCGCCACCATGCAGGCCGGGACATCCATGGTCTGCGCGCCCGTGGCGGCATCCCAGAAGCGGATGTGGCCGTCCTTGCCGCCTGTAACAAGGCTGGCGCCATCGAAGGAAAGGGCTACGGTGCTGACCGCCGCGGTATGGGCGTCAACTGTTGCCACCAGATTGGCCAGCGGTGTGTCGTGGGCAAGCGCAACGCCAGTGAGGGCGATGGTGCCAAACAGCGTGGCGAGGATCAGTCGCATTTATCTCTCCGCTTGTTCCCGGAAACCGCCGCCCCGGCGGGCCCGGAATTTGGATGTGTCAGCTTAGCACTTTTCAGCTGATTTTTCCAGCTTGAAGCATCCGGGCGGGCGGGGCGGACCCGCAGGCGCCATACACATGTTAGTATCTCGCGTGGCAGTGCGCCGTTGGAGGGAGATGGGAAGCAGCCTTGCGGGGCAGACTGTGTCTGCGCTGGCTCTGGCATGCGGGCTGCTGCTGTTTGGCCAGTTTCTGGCGCCTCAGCCGGTTGCGGCCAAGGAGAAGGCCAGGCCCGCCGGGGAACAGCATTTCCTGAGCAACGAGCCCTTCAGCTATCAGATGAGCCTGGAGGACGCCGAGAAGCTGGTCAGCGACCCCGAGAAGTGGAAGGTCGTCTTCCGTATCGACACCACCAGCACCACCGACCTGGCCGTGGTTTACCAGCGGCAGTTCTTCTGGCGCATCAGCTTTTACCGCGGCAGCCTTTACGCCATTGAGAAGCGCGGCGAGGTGGAGCCCGAGCTTGTCGAAGCGACCTTCAAGGCCATGGGCGAGAAGTTTGGCGAGAGCCGCGAGGCCACCCGCAGCGAGGATGGCGACCTGGTTTACAGCCGCTGGCGTCTGGACAACCTGGAGGTGGCTCTGACCGCCAGCCGCGAACCCGACGGCCGCTACCGCATAACCTATGAGGAAGCCGACCGCGACATGCTGAGCACCGCGCGGCGCAAGCAGGAGCAGGAGCTGCAGGCCGCCCCGGGGGATATTGACCCGATCACTGGCAAGCCCCGCCTGAGCAAGCCGGCCAAGGACAAGGACCAGGGCAGCAAGGACAAGCTGAAGGGCAAGGCCAAGCAGAAGAACAAGAAGAACGACAGCGCCAAGGATAAGGACGCTAAGGACAAGGACGCCAAGGACAAAGACAAGGACAAGGACTCCGATCAGAAAAAGGATGAGGAGTCTGAAGATACCCCGCCGGCGGAAGATTAGCCGGGCGCCCTGTTCACCTGATTACAGTCGCTGCTTCAACTGCTTCAATGCCCGCCGCAGGGCCTGACCTAGAATCAGCCCGTGAGCCCCGACAAAGCCGCCGACTGGTACAGCTTCAGCTATGAGGGCGTTTCGGGCGAGCGCCTGGACGCCGCGCTGACCCAGTTGCTGCGCCAGCGCCCCGAGTTTGCCGAGCTGTCCCGCGCACGGATCCAGGCCCTCATTGAGCAGGGCGGTGTGCTGCTGGGCGGCATCCAGGCCGGGGCGGAAAGCAAGAAGCTGCGCCCGGGAATGCCGCTGTCGGTTGACCTGAATGCCCTGCGCGCCCTGCTACGCCCGCCAGCGCCGGATGACCTGCTGCCCTATGAGCTGCCGCTGAGCTTCCACTACATAGACCAGTACCTGGCCGTGGTGGAGAAGCCGGCCGGCATCAGCGTGCATCCCTCGCCGACTGATTCAGGGCCCAGCCTGGCGGCGGCGCTGCTGCACCACTTCGGCCAGCTCTCGGACGCCTCGGGGCCGGACCGCCCGGGGATCGTGCACCGCCTGGACAAGGAGACATCCGGCCTGCTGGTGGTGGCGCGTGACAACCCGACGCATGTGGCCCTGCAGCGGCAGTTCGCGCGGCGTGAGGTGGAGAAGCTGTACCTGGCGCTGTGCCTGGAAGAACCGTCTCCTGCCGAAGGCCGCATTGAGCTGCCTATTGAGCGCCATCCGCGGCAGCGCCAGCTGATGTGGTGCGGCGGGCGCGGCAAGCCCGCGCTGAGCGAGTACCGCCTGGCGCAGCATATCGGCCCCTTCAGCCTGCTGGAGGTGGCGATCCACTCCGGGCGCACGCACCAGATTCGCGTGCATCTTAAAGAGATCGGCCTGCATATCCTCAGCGACATGAAGTACGGCGAAACGCGCAACAACGCCCTGCGGCGCTTTCTGGGCGCGACCAGCGCAGGCGGGGATCCGGCCGGGCGCCGCGAGTGGGGGGACTACTTCCCGGACGTGCAGGCGCGCCTGGCCCTGCTCAAGCTGCTGAAGGCCTATGCGGGGATCTTCCTGCACGCACATCGCCTGAGTTTCACGCACCCGGCCAGCAACGAGCGCCTGGACTGCCTGAGCGAGCCGCCGGAAGTGTGGAGCGACGTGGCGGGCCTGTTCAGCGCTGACAGCGACTGATAGGAGAGAAGCGGCGCATGGGGAGAGTGAAGGCCGGCGCGCCGAGCCTGGCTCGGGACTCTCAACCTTGGGCATGGGTTTACATTACTGAATCAAACGCCCCGGCCTTCAGGATTCTTACCCTGCCATGCCGGCCAGGCATTTAGTTCGGCATCCGAAATATTATGCAGGTTCCGAAATGCGCTTCGCCCTGGCGAAGCTTTCTGGCCGCCCTGAGCGCAAGACACTAAAATGAACACATCTGCCCTACGGCTTGTCATAGTAGCAACCCGTAGGGGCCCGCGCCACCGGCGCACTGGGAGGGTGTAATGAAAGAGAAAATCGCAGTTTTGAAAGAGAATGCTGCGGCCTTTATCAGGCGCCGCGGGACCGTTATCGCCATCGCGGCGGCCTTCATGCTGGGCTTCGCCGCCGCAGGAATCGGCCAGAGCCAGCCGGCCCACGCGGGCTGGGGCCTTGACCTTGGCGGCCTGGTGAAGAAGGGCATCAAGATCGGCGGCGTCAAGCTGGCCGTGGACCAGTTCGGCTCCGACCTGAACAAGGTGATCAACAAGCTTTTCAACGAAGAGAAGTACCCGCTGGAACATGCGACGAAAGTGGTGATCATCGTCTCGCCGATCGGCAACAAGCACATTGGCGCGGCGCAGGTAACCGGCCCGAAGGATGCGATCGACCGCTGCGAGGCGGTGCTGGCCCTGGAGACCAGCTTCATGGACAAGGCCTTCCGCATCAAGGGCCTGGTGCCGGTTGATAACGACAGCCCGACGAATGCCGAGCGCGTTCCCGGCGTCGGCGTCAGCGCGATCATCGATATCAAGCTTTAGCTTGTAGGGGCGAGGCTTGCCTCGCCCTCCCTGTAGGGGCCGAGCATGCTCGGCCTGGAGGTCGATGGTCGGCAGTCGATATTCGAATTCGGCGAATAGTAAGAACGAGCTGAATTGATCGCTCTTTGAAGCAACCAGTTACGAACTCGGTAGGGCCGTGGGCTTGTCCCCGGCCCTCTTTGTTTTGCGCGTTGGGAGCCCTGATTCGAGCTTGGCCGCTTTACTTGTTTAATGGTCTGTACTATGACTTGGTGCAGTATGACCATACAGGCTTCAGCAGGCTGCGCGCGCAGGCCAGTTATTCGCGGTGACCGATTTCTTTGGTCTCTTGACGTGGACTATCTGAGTGAGCGAGTTCTGCGCGAGTCCAACCTTCTTGATGTTCCCTGCAGCGTGGTGAACGTTAACCGGGGTGTGCAATGGCTTGCTCCACATGCAGTATGTTGCCTGTTCGGCTTTTACACGCCCATGTGGATACGCTGCACAGAGATTGGGCTGGCGCTGGATCGTCCGATGCTAAACGGCGAGGGCCGGCAAACTCATAACGTGGTAGTGCAGCCGCTTCGTTTGACTTCGCCGATCGACAAGATCCCCGAGGGCCGCTCGATCGAAGTAGCAGTTTGTAAATGCAAAGAATGGAATGGCGGGTTGTGGGCTACTGAATTCATGAGAAGAGGATCTATCAGAAGGGCCTAGCGTCAGGGCAGGGCGCGAATGCTATCGCACCTACAAAATCCAACAGCCGGCCGGGGACAAGCCCACGGCCCTAGAAGATTGACACATCGACACATCGACACATAGATCTGTCGACGGGCGGAGCATGCTCCGCCCCTATGCCTAGCTGTAGTTGCTAAATAGGTTGTTCACTCGGGTGACGGCTGAGAGACTGTTGGTTGCGAAGACACCAGTCAAGCCGGAGCACCCGAATGAACATACACAGTTTAGCGAAAACCACGCCTGCGCA
>JADZFO010000019.1 GCA_020849855.1 bacterium
CCACCGCGTAGCGCTCCAGCGCAAGCTGGATCGCGTGGCAGTTCTGCTTGACTTCGGCTTCCTTGGCCTTGTCCTTGATCTTGATGAAGTTCGGCAGCGCAATCGCCACCAGGATGCCGATGATCACGATGACCACCAGCAGTTCGATAAGCGTAAAACCTTTACGCATCAAAGTTATCCTCCTGAACCGTCTCTTAAATCTGCTTAACCGGTCACCCGGTTGTTATGACGACTCGCGGGTCGTGTCCGAGACCTTCTTGTCCATACCACTGCCGAGGTGGATGATGAAGAAGTCGGGCACGCTGTCGCTGTAGGGGCGCTCGTCATAATCGCCGGAACCCGGGAACTCACCAGTGGTGACCCACGGGTTACGCTCCTGGCCCAGGGTGAGATAGCCGGTACGCCACTGATGCCACGAGCCCAGCAGCAGGCTTTCGTCAAGGTCCTGGCCCTTGGTGCGGGAGGAGCCGAAGGCGGTCAGGTCATAGCCGGCCACGTCGTAGCTGGCAACCTCGCCGCTGTCGTCCAGATCCGGCGGGAAAGCATCTTCACCAATCGCGGTCACGTTAAAGCCGACAGCGTTGCGCTGGTAGACCATGTGGCCCGAGTGCGTAACGCCATCCGCCCAACGCGGGTGATAGTAGAAGTTGCCGGGGAACTCCATCTTGATGTAGTCGTCGTTGGTGGTACCGTCGTTGAACATGACCAGCTGCGGGTACTCGCCCCACCAGCCCATGTTGAACATCTTGGTGCCGTCTTCGCCGCCGTGGCAGGCGTAGCCATCGAAGACCCAGTTCAGGGCGTCCAGACCGAAGGTACGGTCCGCACGGGTGCCCTGGCTGAAGGGGTTGCCCGGATACTTCGGCATGTAGCCTTCGAAGCCAATGGTGTCACCATAAGGCGACTCCAGAGTGCCATCCTTAAGACCCTGCCAGTTGCCGTCCTCGTAGTCCCAAGTGTCGGTGGACTCGCAGAACAGGTCGAAGGGATGCTGCATGCTGGTGCCCCAGTTGGTGTGGCCGCCGTAACCGCTTCCGGAAACGTTACCGACCGAACCAATGTTGAAGGACGCCGTGCCACCCCACAGGAAGTAGGGGTAGTTGCCGTCAGCATCGACCGCATAGCGCTCGACCGCAAGCTGGATCGAGTGCAGGTTCTGCTTGACCTCTGCTTCCTTCGCCTTGTCCTTAATCTTGATGAAGTTCGGCAAGGCGATGGCGACAAGAATGCCGATGATGACAATCACCACCAGCAACTCGATGAGCGTGAAGCCCTTGTTTCGCAAGGCTTGGACTCCTCCTTTCTGGTATATGTTGCGGGAAGCCACGATGATCGCGAGGTACCTGTAAGCTAAATCAAAGTATAACCACCCCTACAGGGCTTGTCAACGCCGATTTTTGCAGTTTCCTTACGCATCGTGGATCGTTTCCTAACCGTGAAATAGACGCACGAGAGGGCCAAACGTTACAGGTCTAAGGATCCTTTCCAGCCTTTACTGATGCGCCTTGAGGCAGAGCAGTAAAAAATTGATGCAATTTATTGCCAGTTGTGCTTCGCAGCTTTGACTTGGCTTTGAATCAGCCCCCGCCGTCCAGCATCTGCTGCCAGCCCGAGGCCTGCTCGAAGAAATTCATGTCATCCCCGCAGGCCAGCAGTACCCGGCCCAGGGCAGCCACGCAGTTTGCGTCAAGGTGCGCTCCGCTTTCCCGGCCATAGCGGTCAATGTGCGCCTGGGTCAGGGATTCGCACTCCTCAAGCGCTTCCTGGGGGCTCTTGCCCTTCTTGTAGGTGCGGGTCTGGGTCAGGGCGTGGAACACGTCTGCCACCGCCAGGATGCGGCCCTCCAGGGGAATCTCCTCGCCGCGCAGCCCGAAGGGATAGCCGCTGCCGTCCAGCTTCTCGTGGTGCATGGCCGCGATGGCCGGAACATCCGCCAGGTCGCGCCTGAAAGCGATGCGGCTGAGGATCAGCCCCGTCTTGAGCACATGGCTGCGCATGCGGCGCACCTCATGGCGCTCCAGGCCGCCGGGCTTGAGCAGCACCTCGTCGGGTACGCCGATCTTGCCGTAGTCGTGCAGGATGGCCGCGATGCGGATGCGTTCGATGCGGGCGTCGGAAAGGCCCAGCTCGCGGGCGATGGCCACCGCGATCCCGGTGACATACATCGTGTGCTTGCTGGTCGTCGGGTCGCGGGCGTCGACGCTGGAAGCCAGGGTGATCAGCAGGGAGTTGAACTGCCGCTTCTGCTCCTCATAAAGCTGGGCGTTCTCAATGGCCACCGCCACAAAGCCCGCCATCGCCTCCAGAAGCTCGATATCCGCGGCGGTGAAGACGCCCACGCCCTCCGCGGCGGCCGCGTCTATCCGGTTGATGGACTGGAACACACCGAGCAGGGCGCCGCGCTGGGTCTGCATGGGTACCGCAACGATCGAATGGGTGCGGTAGCCGGTGAAGCGGTCAATCTCCGGGTTGAATAGCTCGCTGTGGTAGGCATCCTCAATGCTGATCGAGCGGCGCTGGCGGGCCGCGGCTCCAACAACGCCACGGTCCAGCGGCACCCGGAACTCCTGGGACAGGCCCTCGCCGATAAAGGTGTAGAGGTCGTCACGGTCGGGGTCGTGCAGCCAGAGGGTGGAGCGCTGGGCCTGCACCAGATGGCTGGCCTGCTCAATCACCTCGTGGATCAGGGGCCGCAGCTCCAGGCGGCCGGCGATCAGGCGCGAGACTTCCAGCAGGCGCGCAAGCTGCTGCTGCGCCGCCGCGCTGGCACTGATCTGCGCCTGTTCTCCGCTTTCCGCCACCACTGGGATTGTAGCGCCGATCAGCCCCGCCGGCATGCGCCGGGCCGCAGCCTAGCCGTCCTGGCGGCCCCAGTCGTAAGGAATCTCGCCGCTGTGCGGGGCGACCCGGTACTCGTCGGGGTTCTGGTAGTTATAGGTTTCCGTGGGGATATTGAGCAGCAGCACCATCTCGTCGCTCACGTTCTTATAGCCGTGATAGACCAGCGGCGGGATGACGATCAGGCGGCGGCTGTGCACCCCACAGAAGAACTCGTTGACCTCCCCACGGGTCGGGCTGTCCTCCCGCGAGTCATAGAGCACCACCTTGGCCATGCCGGTCAGTACGCAGAAGTGGTCGGTCTGCAGGGTGTGGTAGTGCCAGGCCTTGACCACACCGGGCCAGGCGGCCGTTACATAAGCCTGCCCGAACTGCTGGAACAGCGGGTCGTCGCGACGCAGGATCTCCATCAGGAAGCCGCGCTCGTCGGGAATCAGCTTGAGGTCCTTGACCTGAACACCCTGGATCATGGCGGATATGATGCCATGGACGCGCTGCGACGGCTAGCCGCCGTGATAGCTGCTCAGGACGCGGCTGGAGAGGCTGAGGTTGCGGTAGGCCCGGTTCTGCACCGCGGAGACTGAGCTGTCTGCCTGCGCGCTCAGCGCTGCCCTGCCCTGCCAGCCCGGGGAGTTCCCGCTGCCGCTGCGCACCTGGCTGCTGAGCACTTCGGATCCGCCCTGCGGCTTGCCGGAGCGCTGGCGCCAGGCATCCCGGCTGGGCAGCAGGTTGTGCACGCTCTCGGCGATGCAGAAGCTGCACTGGTCCGGCCGCGAGGGCATGCTGCGCGCCAGGGCCCGCTCGATGCAGCTGTGCACGTTGATCCCCCACTGCTCGCCGGTCTCCAGAAGCTGGTTGCCGGCCGGGACAACAAGGTGCACATGCAGGGCCTGGGCCAGCTGGCGCAGAGCCAGGGCGGTCAGGCCGCTGAGGCTGCAGTCCCCGGCCAGCCGCATGCGCGTCTCGCTGAGGTTCAGGCCGCGCCAGGACTCGTAGTCCTCCGCGCCTTCGCCGCGGCCCATTCCGGCGACGACAATCAGGCTGCCGCCGGGCTTGACCAGGCCCTTGCAGCGCCACAGCGCACCGGTGACATCGCTGAGCGTGCTGTCATACTGCCGGCCGCCGAGGCCGACGATGGCCAGGTCGGACTGCTCAGAGACGATAACCTTGTTGCGCTCCTCGAGCTCCTTGGCCGCCAGGCGGTGCAGGTAGCCCGCATCGCCCGCGGAAAGCCAGACCAGCTCGCCGCCGGGGTTGATGATCACATTCAGGGCGAAGCTGGGCTTGAGCAGCGCCAGGGCCTCAAGTCCGTCCTCTGACACCGGGTTGGACAGCACAGTGCCGGCCTGCATCAGGGGATGCAGGTCCCCGCGCTTGGCGTCAAAGGCCCGGCGCAGCTGGGACTTGAGGCTCTCGCGGCCACAGACGCCCGGCAGGATCTGCTCCGGCCCGCCGAGGTAGCCAAAGAGCCAGTCGAAGGTGATCGGCCCGGTCAGGATCAGCAGCTCGGTCTCCAGCAGGCGGCGGTCCGTATAGACGATGGTGCCAAGGTCCGTGCGGCCGGCCTTGATCAGCTCTGGGCTGTCCGCGTCGTGCTGGACAACCTGGACCCGCTGGCAGAGCTGCTCGCCCAGGTGCGCTCCGAGCTGCAGCTTGTCCAGCGCCGGCTGGCCGCCGTTGGCCACGTAGAGGGTGATTCCGCTGTCGGGGATGCCGAACTCATTAAGCTGGTTAATCAGCGTCGGCAGCCACAGCGGGTACTCAGCGGGCTGGTTCCAGGGCGAGACAACAATGATGCACTCACTCTTGCCGCGGGCCTGGGAGCCCAGCGGCGGGCGGCCAAAGGGGTTGCGGATCTGGTCGCGCAGAGCCTCCGAGGGGAAGGCCAGCGGCCGCATCGGCACAGCCGGCTGCAGGATGCTGGTCCGCAGCCCGGCTGGCCAGTTCAGGCTCAGCTCTTTGGCACCGCATGGAAAGTGATACTCGCCCACCTGTATCTATGTCGGCAGGCTTTAGCACAGCTTGCAGCGCAAATCACAGATTTGCGGAGGCTTAACCCGCTGGGCTACTCCGCGGCGGCGCTGACTTCAATCACGGCCTGGTCGATGGCGTTGCTGATATCGCTCCACTGGTGGGTCGCACCGTCGGGGTCGCTGTACCAGCAGTAGGGGATCTCGCCGGCGGGGCGCAGGTCGAGGCGGTAGCTGCCCGGTGCCGTGAAGCGCAGATTGACGCTAAACAGCGCGCCCTGTCCGCCGGCCGGGATGTACTGCCCGCCGCCGGGGGTGACGTGGAACTGCCAGGCGCAGGCGTCGATGAAGGGTTCGGGCAGCTCGCAGTCCGCTTCGGCGATCGGGTCGCTCTGGACCTGGAAGCCGTTGAGCTCTATGTACTGGGTCCAGATGCCGTCGGCGCTGGCACGGTCAGCCGGGGCGACCGGGTTCAGCGCCGGGTCATCCGCCGCCGGCGCGCCAAAGTCGAGGCTGGCCGGGTCGATCTCGCAGCCCGGCGGGCAGACGAGGCTGACGCCGCCAAGGCTCTGCAGCGAGAACTCCAGCGGGCCGCTGTAGACCAGGACCTTGACTACATCACCGACGCTGGCATGGTTAGCCAGCGGAATGGCGTAAAGACTGCCGGGGGCCAGCTCGGCCGCCGGCACTTCGATCAGCTCGGAGGTCGCCGTGCTGCTCTGGCCAATACCGTCCTCCACCCTGAAAGTGGCGGTGCCCAGGGCGGCCAGGGCCAGGCCCGGCGCGCTGAAGTCAAAGACCGCCACGCCGGTCTCGGAGTCGATCTCCACCTGCTGGGGGAATGCGCTCAGGCCGCCGGTGGTCGTATCGACAGTCACGGTCATGTCGCCGCAGGCCGAGCCGCGCACCGCGACTGAGACGCTGGGGCCCTCAATGCTGATGCTCTCGATCACCGGCGGTGCCTGGATGATGGAGTCGCTGCGGATCTGCAGATCGCGTTTGCGGGTCAGGCCGCGGGCATCCGTCAGGCTGATCTTGGCGCTGAGGCTGTCGCTGGCGCTCATCCCAGGGGGCAGCTTGATCCGCACGCTGGCGCTGTCCTCCCGGGTGGTCACCTGGGCCGGGTCCTCGGCCGGGGCGTCGAGGTCGACTTCGATCCTGTAGGGCGGCGCGATGCCGTACCACTCGAGGCTGATCTCGCCGTCGGGCTTGCAGGGGTCCGAGCCGCCGCTGAAGGATACGGACTGGATCACCGGGGCTATGCCGGTGGGCGGCGGCTTGAGGCCGGCCTGGCTGGTGGGGCCGCAGGATGACAGCAGCAGCAGGCCGCAGCTCAGGCTGATCAGCAGGAGCTGCTGGCAGAGCAGCAGGTCGTTGAAGCGCAGGGGCGGGCGCGCAGCGACGCGCGCCAGGCTGGCCTTCTTCACCGTCTCCCGCCGTTCCATAGCCATATATATTCTGCCCAAAGGCCCGCAATGATAAAGCGCGTCTCAGTCCCCCCGCTGCCGGCAGCCGCCGCACCGGACCAGACTGGAGACAGATCGGCAGCCGCAGGCCGCTTGCACAGGCCTGCAAGCGCCTGTTCCGGCGGCGTGGTTGCTCGCCGCCGCACTTTTAACCTGCACAGCAAAAATGCAACGTGAATCACGGTTTGCGACTTCAGCGCGGCGCGGACCGGATTTAACCTGCAGCCCCCTTTTCGCAACGAGATCAGCACTTTTTCGACCAGCGGCGGCGCGGTTTTAACCTTTGAGGCGCCCACGCAACGTGGATCAGGTCTTGCAACTGGTCCTGACCGGCCCGGGGCTGGAGCAGACTGAAGAGAGCAGTGCCGGTCCGAGCAGGCAGGGCCATTGCCGCGCTTTGTGCAAAAAGCTGCAAGTAAGACTCCCGAAGTATCAGGCTGCCCTGTCCTTCCAGGGCGCCAGCGCCGCTGCGAGGCAGGCCCGCGCCGGCTGCATGATACCCGGCATGGCGGCCGCTTAACTCAGGCGCAGGCCTGCGATTTGCGCATTATCATTTCTGCGCCAGGCCGCAGCCTGGAAGCAGTGCAGACCAGCGCCTGCAAGGCGCTGAAGCGGGCCCAGGAGCTTCGCCCTGCCGCTCCCCGCACTGCCGTGCGGGGCCACAAAGCCGGCTGCTCACGGCGTCACCATTACTGTGTTGTGCTCGTTCTCGTTGCTGATATCAGCCCACTGGTAGATCGCCTGGCTGCCGTCCTGGTAGTAAGTGCGGTTCACCTCGTCAAAGTCCAGGATGTCCAGCCGGTACTCCCCGGGGGCGGAGAACTCCAGATTGAAGTTGAAGAGCAGCCCGGCGGTGCCGGCCGGTGCGTCGCTGCCCCCAAGTGGAGTGATGTTGAAGTCGATGGCGCTGTAGTCCGGCGGCCAGCCTTCGATGACATTGTCCGGCACCAGCAGGTTGTCGCCAAGACCGAGGAAGCCAGCAGCCGGATTGACACTGGTCCAGATGCCATCGATGGTCTCCTGGTCCTTGTCCTCAGCCGGGTTCAGCGGCGGGTCGCCAGGCACCGGCGCGCCATAGTCGAGGCTGTTGGCCACGTACTTGCATCCCGGCGGGAAGAGAATACTGACCCCGGTCATGAACTGGAATGGGTTGGCCAGCGGACCGGTGGCAACAACGACTTTGACTGTGTCGGCGACTGTGGCGTGGTCGATCAGCGGGATAGCAGCGAGGGTGTCGTTTGGCAGGACAAAGCCAGGAATTGTTATGGTGCCGGAGGTGTCGGTGTCGGTGCCACCGTTACCGTCGTAGGCAGTGAAAGTAGCAACTCCGCTGGCACCAGCAATGATGTCTGTTGCGTGGAAAGTGAAGGCCGCGGTTCCGCCTTCAGGCAAACTCACTGAGAGCGGCGTGCAGTACAAGCCGCCGGTCGCACTGTCCAGGGATACCGTCGCCTCATCATAAGAGTCGCACCCTTCATGGCTGTCAACGGTAACCTCAACCAGCGGCCCGGCGACCTCGATGCTCTGGATGACCGGTGCTCTATTTCGTGCAGTCATAACATTAAGCGTCAATGTCGACCTAGTGCTCAGGCCCAAGGAGTCAATCACCTTAGCTTCAGCCGAAAATGTAAATGGTACCGCTGTGTCTTTTATCCTGATCAGTGAGCTGAAACTGTTCGCGGAGGTTTGCGATTCATCCGTCTGGTCGGAAGCCCATCCGTAGTCAATACTGACTTCAAAAGGAGCCGTGCCGCCCGTCCATTCCATACTGAAGGTTGCAGTGCAGCCACCAAACAACCCCACGGGATCCTCCGACTCAACCGTGAAGCTGGTAATCACCGGGCCGGTATCGGGCTGGGCCTTCGTGCCGATGTTGCGGGTGTCGCAGGCGCAGAGGCCGGCGATTAACAGCAAAACTGGGACAAGCAAGTGAAGACGGGCGCACGTCCGTGCGCCCTTACAAGAGGGGCCACAAAGGCCGGGCGCACGCTGTGCGCCACGACACCCAGTATGGGCGCACATCCGTGCGCCCCTACCTGCTGGATTGCCGTGTTTGCACATCACGGCGTCACCGTTACTGTGTTGTGCTCGTTTTCGTTGCTGATATCAGCCCACTGGTAGATAGCCTGGCTGCCGTCCTGGTAGTAAGTGCGGTTCACCTCATCGAACAGCAGGATGTCCAGCTGGTACACCCCAGGGGCGGAGAATTCAAGGTTGAAGTTGAAGAGCAGCCCGGCGGTGCCGGCCGGTGCGTCGCCGCCCCCAAGTGGAGTGATGTTGAAGTCGATGGCGCTGTAGTCCGGCGGCCAGCCTGCGATGACTTTGTCCGGCACCAGCAGGTTGTCGCCAAGACCGAGGAATCCTGAAGCCGGATAGACAGTGGTCCAGATGCCGTCGACGCTTTCCTGGTCCTTGTCCGCAGCCGGGTTAAGGCCAGGGTCGCCAGGCACCGGCGCGCCATAGTCGAGGCTGTTGGCCACGTACTTGCATCCCGGCGGGAAGAGAATACTGACGCCGGTCATGAACTGGAAGGGGTTGGCGGTAGGGCCAGTGGCGATAACGACTTTGACCGTGTCGGCGACTGTGGCGTGGTCGATCAGCGGGACAGCAGCGAGGGTGTCGTCGGGAAGATAGAAAGGCTCGACGGTGATGGTGCCGGAGGTGTCGGTGTCGGTGCAGTCCTCGTCTGACAGCGTGAACGTGGCAGTACCAGTTCCACCCGCAAACAGGTCGCCGGCCTCGAAGGTAAACACGGCGTCAATACTGGAGCTTTCTGAATCTACTCTTTCGGGATGGCCAACGAGTCCGCCGGTAACTGAATCCAAGGTCACTGAAACCTTGTCGCCATCGGAATCGTATCCTGATACGGTGACTTGATTTCCGACAACGGAAATGCCGTCAATTGCAAAACCATCGCATGGCCCCCTCAGGGCGCCGACGTTAAAGGCCAGCGTTGCTGGCTGTCCAAAGCCATTTGCGTCAGTCACGGTGGCGACAGCAGTGAATGACTGTGCCGCAGCCAGATTGACCAGCGTTCGCGTGACAGCGAAGGGCGAAGATGCAGGCTGCGATTCCACACTTGGCAGTGCAGCGCCGCCAAAGTCCAGACTGATACTGTAGGGTGCGGTGCCGCCTTCCCATTTCACCTTGAATGTAGCGTCCAAATCGCCAAACAGACCTGCCGGATCCTCTGGCGTCACCGTGAAGCTGGTTATCACCGGCCCGGTATCAGGCTGGGCCTTCGTGCCGATGTTGCGGGTGTCGCAGGCGCAGAGGCTGGTGGTCAACAGGATGGCAAGCGCCAGTAGAGACATCAACCTCGGTCCAGTGCCGCTTGTAGAAATTTCCGATCCAACAGGAGACGCAGAGGCATGGAGAGAATGGAGGGCGGCAGACCTGGGAGTGGGCCTTAGCGCAGCGGGCCTCAGCAGCGCGGGCGTTCCCACCCGCAAGCCGCTGTTCGCGGGCAGGCATGCCTGTTCTGCTGTCTGTGCTTCCCCGCACTGCCGTGCGGGGCCACAAGATCCGGGCACACGCTGTGCGCCCCTACGCATTAGCCAGGCGCTTATGCTCACGGCGTCACCGTCACTGTGGCCTGACTGATGCTGTTGCTGATGTCGCCCCACTGGTGGTCCTGGCCCAGGCTGTCCTCATAGTAGGTCCGCTTATAGCCGTCTTCAAGCAGGAAGCCAAGCCTGTAGCTGCCCGGCTGGGTGAAGCGCAGGCGGAAGTTGAACAGGATGCCGGAGGTCCCGGCCGGCGCATCCTGTCCGCCCAGCGGCGTGATGTTGAAGTCAATCGCGCTGGCGCCGGTGTGCGGCGCGGGCAGCTCAGTATCCGGTGGCAGCAGGTTATCGCCCACCGGCAGGAAGCCCGCCGTCGGTGCGACTGTTGTCCAGATGCCGTCTACGGTGGTCTGGTCGGCGCTGAAGTCCGGGTTCAGCGGGCTGACGCCGGGGGGCGGCGCGCCAAAGTCCAGGCTGCCAGGCACATATTCGCAGCCTGGCGGGAAGACCACGCTGACACCGCTCATGAACTGGAAGGGGTTGGCCAGTACACCGGCAGCGACAAGGACCAGCACTGTGTCATCGACACTGGCCGAAGTGGCCAGCGGGAAGGCTCCCAGACTATCGACCGGCGCAGGGTTGAAGGAGATCGATATCGTGCCTGAGGTGGCAGTGTCGCTGCCGCCGCGCGCATCGGTGGCGCTGAAGGTGGCGGTCCCGGAGCCGCCGGCAAAGAAATCGGCGGCGCTGAAGAAGAAGTCCGCTGAGCCCGAGCCTTCGGCAATCAGCACATCCTCAGTCAGCGAAACGATACTGCCGCTGACGAAGTCCACACCAAGCGTGACATCCTCGCCATCCGGGTCACTGACAGTCACAGTGACAACAGCGTCTTGCACAACCATCGAGTCAATGCTGGGCGGGTTATTGGGCGTCGGCTGTACGGTGAAGGTAAGCGTCTGAGGTCCACTTGCAGTACCTGCACGGCCTGTCACTATGGCCGTCGCGGAGAAGGTCTGAGGAGATTCAAGGTCGACCAGGCTAACCGTGGTGCTGAAAGGCGAACCGTCGGATGGCGCATTCTCCAGGTTGGGGCTGGAACAGCCACCAAAGTCAATCGAGACTTCGTAAGGATTGAATTCCGATCTGAACTCGACCGTGAACCTGGCCTGGCCACCGCCCTGAAGTTCAGGCGAGCCGATAGGTTCGACACTGAATTGAGTAATCTGGATCAGATCAACGGCAGGCAAAGGTCCGCCAACATTCAGAGTATCGCGGCAGCCTGCCAGCAGTGCTGCGGCGACGCAGAGCACGATTGAAAGTGATGCCATCCCCGGCCTGCTGATCATGACTGCTGCACCGTCACAGTAGTCTGGAGAATGCTGTTGCTGATGTCGGCCCACTGATAGACAGCCTGCGTGCTGTCCTGGTAGTAGGTGCGGTTGACTTCATCGAAGAGCAGGAAATCCAGCTTGTAGCTGCCCGGTGCGGAAAACTCGAGGTTGAAGTTGAACAGAATGCCCGAAGTTCCTGCCGGGGCGTCGCTGCCGCCCAGCGGCGTGATGTTGAAATCAATCGCGCTGGAACCGCTGAAGGGGGCCGGCAGGCTGGTGTCAGGCGTCAGCAGGTTGTCGCCGACGCCAAGGAAACCGGAGGCCGGGTTGACCACGGCCCAGATGCCGTCGGCGGTCTCCTGATCCTTGTCCTCCACCGGGTTGAGACGCGGGTCGCCGGCGACCGGCGCGCCAAAGTCATAGCTGTTGGCGCTGTAGCCGCAGCCCGGCGGGAAGACGATGCTTACGCCGGTCATGAACTGGAAGGGGTTGGCAACAGGGCCGGTGGCGACAACGACCTTGACGGTATCGGCCGTACCGGCCGAAGTTACCAGTGGAATGGCGGCGATCGCGTCGAGGGCCGGGCCGATGGCACCGATCACAATCGTGGCGGATGTCTCCGTGTCCGTGCCGCCATTGCCGTCGTCCGCGGTGAAGGTGGCGGTACCACTGCCGCCAGTAAAGATGTCGGCGGCAGAGAAGCTGAAGTCGCCAGAACCGGTCACGCTTGAGGGAGTGCCTGACAGGCCGCCAGTCGCAGAGTCTAGCCTAATGGTCACTTCATCGCCGTCCGCATCGCTCGCGCTGGCTGTGACGACACTCCCGGCGACGGACAGGGTCAGTTCAGGAGCGATATTGCGGGTCGCGCCGACGCTGAAGGTTAGTGTTATAGGGTTGCCGGTAATGCCGGTTGCGTCGGTCACCCGCGCGGTGGCAGTGAAGGACTGCGCGGCAGCCAGGTCCACAAGGGTAACCGTGGTGCTGTAGGGACTGGTGGCCGGCACGCCGGAGATGTTCGGTGCTGCCGCTCCCCCAAAGTCAATGTTGACAGTATAAGGCGCCCTGCCGTTCTGGAAGGCGACCGTGAATGTCGCTTCCTCATTGCCGAACAGGCCAGCCGAATCAGCAGGAGTGACGGTGAATGAAGTGATCTGGCTACCCCAGGGAGGGCTGAATCCGCCACCCACATTCAGCGTATCACAGCCGCCGACGAGTGAAAGGACGCAGGCTGCTACAACTGCAATCATGCAGCGCATCAATACATTACAGCGCAGGCCCATGGCCCACCTCCGAGATCAATTTCAACCGGCTCGCCTGAGAAAAGTATAACGCGCTGCGGGAGGGGCAGACATAGCTGGCGTCAGTTACACCAGGCTGCTGGCGCTTCAGGTTTTGCCGACGTAGCAGGGCGCTTCGGGCGTCTGGCGCAGGCAGTACGCCCCGGCTCAGCACTCAGCACTGACAGATGCTGCGCTGCTGCTAAGTCCCCTTGCGCTGCAGCATCTGCGCCGGCCAGAGGCGGCTGAGGTTGCTTTGCGCCGTCCAGAGCAGCAGTCCCAGCAGCGCCAGCTGGGCCAGGAAGTAGAGCCACCAGGGCATGGAGGTGAAGAAGATCAGCATCGGGCTGAGGTTCAGGATGCCCGCCGCCAGCAGGGCCAGCAGGGCCATGATGGCCTCGTTGCGGAAGAGCCCGGTCAGCAGGATGGCGCAGAGGATGGCCTGGTTAAGCAGGATGCTCAGCGCCGCGCCAAGGACCAGTGAGGCGGGCAGCAGCAGGCCGCCCTGGGCGCTGCGCTGCGGCTCGACCAGGAAGGCATAGGCGCCCAGCAGGGCGAGGAAGGCCACTACCGGCGGCGCCAGCAGGCCCTGGAGCTGCAGGAATAGCCCGCTGACCAGCTCCGCCGGGCGCAGGCGGCTGATGCGCAGCATGTCCAGGGTGCCGGCCCGGCGCAGGCCGGATAGCTCGTAGTAGGCGACGAAGATCGTTGTAAAGCCATAGACCGAGACAAAGAAGAAGAACATCGTCGGCAGGCCCAGGTACTCGCCCAGATAGTCCCGTACGTCGTCCACATTCGAGACCAGCAGCTGCAGGCCGAGGGGCAGAGCCAGCGCGCAGATCCAGGCGAAGAGGTAGAGGTTGTTGACCCGCGCCATGCGGCGGGCCAGACCGGCCAGGGCTCCGCGCCCGTCGACATCTGTTTCAAAGCTCTTCAGCATGACTGCCATAACCATAGTACTTGCAGACCGCCTCCTTTGATTCAAGCCCTGAGCTATAGTCGCCGCGAGGCGGCCGGAGGAAAGCATGCGAGACAAGCGGATTGAGTTGCTGCGCGAACGAATGGCCCGCGAGGGCACGGACGCCCTGCTGGTGAGCAGCCTGCCGAATGTGTTCTATCTCAGCGGCTTCAGCGGCTCTACCGCCGCCCTGCTGCTGAGCGAACGGGAGCAGCTCTTCTTCGCCGACTTCCGTTACCACGGCCGCGTGCGCCAGGAGGCCGGGCCGGCCTGGGAGATCATTGACAGCTCGGCCAGCCCGCTGCGCGAGCTGCTGCCGGCCACGGCCAGCGCCCGCGGGCTGACGCGCATCGCCCTGGAGGCGGAGCACCTCAGCCTGGCCAGCTATCTGGAACTGCAGAAGGCCGGCGGCGCGGAGTACATCCCCGGCCGCGGCTGGATCGAGGAGCTGCGCCGCGTGAAGGACGAGACTGAACTGGCCACCCTGCAGGCGGCCGAGAGCCTGGGCGAGCGGATCTACAGCGAGCTGCTGCCGCTGATCGGCCCGGACACCCGCGAGGCCGACCTGGCCGCGGAGATCGAGTACCGCGCGCGGCGCTATGGCGCCAGCGCCTGCAGCTTCAGCCCGATCATCGCCAGTGGGGTGAACAGCAGCAAGCCGCATGCCGGCTACAGCAGCGAGAAGCTGGTGCCCGGAGCGCCGCTGACGATTGACCTAGGCGTGGTGCTGGACGGCTACTGCAGCGACATGACGCGCACTGTGTTTTACAAGGACTGCCCGCCGAAGTGGGAGCAGATTTACAAGCTGGTGGACCTGGCGCAGCGCACGGCCTTTGAGAAGCTGCGGCCGGGGGTTACCGGCCGCGACGGCGATGGCTATGCCCGCGAGGTGATCGAGGCCGCCGGCTTTGGCGAATTCTTCGGCCATGGTCTGGGGCATGGCGTCGGCATACAGATCCACGAGAGCCCGCGGCTGAGCCAGGCCGAGGCGCGGATCCTGGAGCCCGGCAATGTGACCAGCCTGGAGCCGGGGATCTATTTCCCAGGCGAGGGCGGCGTGCGGATCGAGAACCTGATCTGGTTCACCGCTGACGGCGTGCGCAGCTTCAACCAGCTTGGCACGGAGCTGACGGTGGTGGGCTGAGTCGCGGCCCATCCACTGCACGCCCGATTAGGTGAATCCGGCGCTGCCTGTGGTATCATCTGCGTCCGCCTGCCGCGTAGACTCGCGCGGCAAACACAGGCGAGCCAAGGGGTTTTGATATGCGCGAGGGAATCCATCCCAAGGTCAAGGAAATTGCCGTCAAGTGCCTTTGCGGCAACACCTTCCAGACTCTGTCCGTGCGCGATTCCATCAGTGTGGAAGTCTGCAGCATGTGCCATCCCTTCTTCACCGGCCAGAAGCGCGTGGTTGACACCGCCGGCCGCGTGGAGCGCTTCATCAACCGTGCCGGCAAGGCTGGCGGAGCGGCCAGCTACGGCCAGAAGGTCAAGCCCAAGAAGGGCTAAGGCTGAAGCGGCCGGATAAGCGGCCACAGCCTGCAGCTTCAATCCAGTTTCCATTGGAAGGACTATGCACAGCAAGCGCGGCTCCCACGCCAGCAACGCACAGAGCTCGGCGGAGAGCCGCGCTGTGCTTTCCGCCGCCGGCCCGGCGCACCCCGGCCGTCCGGCCCGCCGCATCCTGAGCTGGCTGCGGCCCTCTGCCCTGCTGCCCATCCTGCTTGCCCCGGCCGTGCCTTATGGCGGCCAGGCCGCCATTGAGGGCGTGCTGATGAAGGGCAAGGCGCACGCCGCCCTGGCCATGCGCCGCCGCAGCGGCCGCATCGAGCTGCTGGAGCGCGAGGTGATCAGCCGCTTCCCCGGCCTGGTCAATGTGCCCTTCGTCCGCGGCACACTGATCCTGGTGGACATGATGCTGCTGGGCATGTGGGCCCTGCGCGAAAGCGGCAAGCGTTATGAGATCGACATGACAGCCGCCGAGGAAGAGAGACTGCTGCAAAAGCGCGCCGCGGAAGGCGACGCCGACGCGAAGGCCCAGCTTGAACGCAACCAGGCCAGCGCCGAGGCCGCGCTGCAGGAGCCGCCCGCCGCGGCGGAAAGCCCGGAGCGCGAAGGCGCCGTGGTGAAGCAGCAGTTCACGCCCGGCGAGATCGCCATGCTGGTGATCAGCCTGGCGATCAGCCTGACGATGTTCAAAGTCCTGCCGGCCATCGCCGCCACATATATCAGCGGCTGGCTCGGCATTGCCGGCATCGTGGCGCACAAGGCCCGCCTGGGCTTTGAGGTGGGCTACAGCGCCGACCCCAGCTTCAGCCTGCAGCTCATCGTCAACACCATTGAGGGCCTGATCAAGTTCGGCATCTTTGTGGGCTATGTCTGGCTGATCGGCCGGATGGCGGATGTGAAGCGCCTCTTTGAGTACCACGGCGCGGAGCACATCGTGATCAACGCCTATGAGGACGACCCGAAGAACCAGGACATGAAGTTCATCCAGAGCCATGGCGTGGCGCACCCGCGCTGCGGCACGAGCTTCATCGCGATCATGATCCTGCTGAGCATCCTGCTCTTCACCGTGATTGACTGGGCCGTGGTGACTTACCTGCCGCAGTTCACCGACCCTGTGCGCAACATCCCCTGGTGGTATATCCGCTGGCCCCTGCGCATCATCGGCGTAATCCCGCTCAGCGGCATCAGCTTTGAGGTGATCCGCTCGGCCTTCCGCTACTTCGGCAACCCCCTGGTGCGCCCCCTGCTGAAGTTCGGCATGCTCTTCCAGGTGCTGACGGTCCGCCGTCCCTCCGACGACCAGGTGGAGGTCAGCCTGACTTCCTTCAACCGGGTGCGCGAGCTGACGGAAGGGAATAGTTAACGGTTAACAGCTAGCAGTTAACAGTTGAGAACTGAGATCTGAGAAAAGAGACGGGGTGAGTGTCTTGACTGAGAATCAGCACTTTAAGGATCTCATTGTCTGGCAGAAGTCCATTATGCTGGTCAAGCACATCCACCAGGCAAGCTCACACTGGCCCCGAGAAGAGATGTATGGACTGACCAGTCAGGCGAGAAGAGCCGCGTGCTCGATCCCTGCCAACATCGCTGAAGGGCACGGCCGCTATTCTCCAAAGGAGTTCGCCAGATTTCTGATGATTGCCCATGGCTCATTGATGGAGCTCGAGACTCTGCTGCATATTGCCAAGGAACTGGGCTTTCTCGGCCTGGAGCAGCTGGAAACCCTCGAAGCGCAGGTCCGCGAGATTGGCAGAATGCTCAATGGACTGCTACGCAGCCTCTAAGCCAGGTCTTGATCATGAGATTCAGATTGGAACTTTGTGCTGCCGACTGGTAACTGCTAACTGGTAACTGTTAACAGCTAACTGCCAACTGGTAACCGGTAGAGCTTATAATCTCCAACTCCCATGTGGGACAAGCTGAAAGCAATTGAGGAGCGCTATCAGGCGCTGCAGGAAGAGATGGCCTCGCCCGAGGCGGCCGTCGACCCTGCGCGCATCGCCCAGCTGGGCCGCGACAGCGCGGAGCTTGAAGAGATCGTCGGCCCTTACCAGCAGGCGCTGCAGGTGAAGGAGCGCCTGGAGCAGAGCCGCGAGGAGCTGCGCGAGGCCAATGACGAAGAGCTGCGCGAGATGCTCAAGCTGGACATCGCCGAGCTGGAACCCCGGCTGGAGGAGATGGAGGCCGAGCTCAGGCGCCTGATCGCCCCGCGCGACCCCGCCGACGCCAAGGACTGCATCCTGGAAGTCCGCGCCGGTGCCGGCGGCGACGAGGCCAGCCTCTTCGCCTCTGAGCTCTTGCAGATGTACATGAACTTCGCCCGGACCAAGGGCTGGAGCTGCGAGCTGATCGACGAGACCGAGAGCGGCCTGAAGGGCATCAAGGAAGCGGTGATGGAAGTCCGCGGCCGCGGCGCCTATGGCTGGCTGAAGTTCGAAAGCGGCGTCCACCGCGTCCAGCGCGTGCCGGCCACAGAGAGCGCCGGGCGCATCCACACCAGCACCGCCACCGTGGCCGTGCTGCCGGTCGTGGAAGAGGTCGACGTCGAGATCAAGGACTCCGAGGTGCGCGTCGACGTCTACCGCTCCAGCGGCGCCGGCGGCCAGCACGTGAACAAGACCAGCTCGGCAATCCGCCTGACCCACCTGCCCACCGGCCTGGTGGTGACCTGTCAGGACGAACGCAGCCAGCTGCAGAACAAGGAAAAGGCCTTCAAGGTGCTGCGCGCGCGGCTTTATGAGCAGCAGCAGCAGCAGATCAATGCGGCCCAGGCCTCGGAGCGCCGCTCCCTGGTGGGCAGCGGCGACCGCAGCGAGAAGATCCGCACCTATAACTTCCCCGACGGGCGCATAACCGACCACCGCATCGGCATGAAGGTCTACAATGTGGAAGGCTTCCTGGGTGGCGACATCGGCGACATGCTGCAGGCCCTGCGCACCCATGATGAAGGAGAGCGGCTATCCAGATTGTAGAGCTATATACGCAGCTTAAGCAGCGCCTGAGCAGCTTCAGCGATGTGGTGGATGCCAAGGCCGAAGCCGACCTGATCTTCCGCCACAAGCTGGGCCTCAGCCCGGCCGAGCGCCTGCAGTTTGGCCGCGGCGAAGTGGCGGATGGCGCGGCGGCCGGCATTGAAGAAGTGCTGGAGCAGCGCGCCGGCGGGCTGCCCCTGGCCTACTGCACCGGCCGCGCCGAGTTCTGCGGCCACAGCTTTGTGGTCAACCCGGATGTGCTGATCCCGCGCCCCGAGACCGAGCTGCTGGTTGAGCGCGGCGCGCAGTGGCTGGAAGACCAGCTCCTGCGCCGTTTCAACCGCGACAAGGTCCTGGCCGACGGCCAGCCCAGCCTGCTGGACCTGGGCTGCGGCTCGGGGGCCATCGGCATCAGCCTGGCCCTGCGCTTCCCCACTTTGCGCGTGGTGCTGGCCGACGTTTCCGAGCCTGCCCTGGCAGTGGCTGAGGAGAACGCGCGCCGGCTGGGCGTGTTGGAGCGCTGCCAGTTCCGCTCCGGCGACTGGTTCGCCTGGGCCCGCCGCCGCGAACGTTTTGAGCTGATCCTCTGCAACCCGCCTTATGTGACGCGCCGCGACGACCCGCGCCTGGCGGCCAGCGTGCGCGAGCATGAACCCAGCATCGCGCTCTTCCTGGATGAGGAGCCCGAGGAGTTCTTTTTCCGCCTGGCCCGCAAGGCGGTCAGCCACCTGGGCTCCGGCGGCCTGTTTGCCGTCGAGGTGGGCTATGACACCGCCTGGCCCGCGCGCTGCGCCTTCGACCGTGTGCACAGCCTGCAGCGCGGCAAGGGCATCCATGACTTCTCGGGCATTGAGCGCGTGATCTGGGGCATCCGCAAGTAGAAGCGGAAGGCTTAAGGCACAAGGCTCAAGGCACAAGGCTCAATAGACAAAAGACAAAGCTCATCTTCTGCGGCTCAGGGAGCAGTTGCACATTTTGCCCAGCCGTGGACATCAGCACCTGACTTGCGTGTATTCCCTGCTTTGCCCCTGCAGTCTTTCGCGCGCGTTCTTATCCAAACCGGCACGCAAAGGAAAGGGCTGCCCCGCCGAAGCGCGAGCAGCCCTAATAGCCTCAGACTGGAACGGCCGCTTTAGGGCAGGCCGCTGGTAACCGTCAGACGCTTGGTCGCACCGAAGCTGTAGGCAGCCACCGGGTTGGCGTTGTAGTCGAGATACACGTCGTAGGTCTGGCCGGGGATAAGCTGGCCCGGACCGATGCCATCGAAGAAATCGAAGCTGTTCATGACGTGCATGCCGAGGTAGTCGCCCTCGTCGGTGATGCCGGTCAGCTGCAGGTTCATCTTCATCTTCATGTTCTGGGCGGACTCAGTGTTCTCCAGATACAGGTAGACGTTCGGGTTGGCATCGTCCTCATAGTTGAAGACCCAGCCACCGCTGAACTGCGCGAAGATGACATCCGGCGTCGGAGTGCCGACCGTGTTGCCCTCGACGGACTTGTCCGCGAAGCTGATCGAGCTCTTGGCCAGCTGGCCGGTACGGTTGTAGGCGTTGACGCCCCAGTCCACACCCACCAGCGGGGAAATGAAGCCGCCCAGCGCTGTCTTGGTAAAGGTACCCTGACCAACGGCAGAAGTATCCTGGTTGAAGAACTTGAAGCCGAAGGTCACGGTGCCCTCAAGGTCGCCAACGGGGCGGATGGCGGCGATGTCGATCACGATGCGGCCCGGCTCGGTGTAGCTGGCGACGGTCGTGAACTGGCCTTCCAGGTTCGCCGGATCGTTAAAGGTGATGCCTTCCGCGTCGCTGCCTTCAATCATGAAGCACTTCGGGAAGGTACCCTGGCCCTGCTGGAAGGTGATGAAGAACTCATCGCCATCCTTGATCACGTCGTTGTAGCCTTCAGGGTTCACCGGGTCGACAGTGCCCTCGGCCAGGTTGATCTGGATGCGGTCATCGCGGCGGATCTTGCCGTTGTTCCAGTAGACCTGGATGAAGTTCGGGCCGCCCTGGGCGACGTTCGCCACGGCGTCCGGAACCACGATCAGGTCCTGGGCCGGCGGCGGAGGCGCGGTTTCCAGCGCGGTGCCGTCACCCATCTTGTTCAGCGACGACCACACGGAAGTGTTGTTGTAGCGGAACACATAGAACTTGCCCGGGCTTAGCTGCACGCCCGGAACCACGACGTCGCAGCTGAAGATGCCGCCGCCGCGGTCGATGACGTTGAACTCGCCTCCGTCCAGGGGGTTGACCGACTCATCATTGAAGGTGAAGTCGATCACCGGAATCCAGCAACCGTCCGGGTCGTCGCCCTCGCAAAGCTGCAGCTGGGTCTGGGTCACATCCAGCGGCGGGCCGGGGGTGCCCCAGGTGAGCAGCATGGACAGCGGGGAGTCGATCTGCAGAGTCAGCTCGGTGATGGGGTCGACGCCGTTGGTGGGTGGACCCAGCACAACCGCGGTCGGGTCCACCTCAACATCGAAGCTGGAGTTCAGCACGATGTCGACCGGGACGGAGACCTTTAGATCAGCCGTGTTCGGGTAGGTACCCGCGTTGGGCATGGTGATCACGGCCAGGCCCTCGGGGTTGGCGGTGTCGCTCTCCGGGTCGTCATCCGGGAAGACGATGCCGGCGCCCGGGTTGCCCGTGATCGGCGAGGGGTTGGCGAAGTTGATCCAGGTGCAGTTGTCATCGGCGGTACGCAGGCCGGCAGCGCCGCCCAGCGTGAAGTTCCAGCTGGTGTTGGAGACCGCCGCGGCAAAGGCCTGGTCGTAGTCCGCCTGCTCCATGTCCGCGTTCGCGAAGGCGGTGTCGTTATCGTCAATCACCGGGCCCTCGAAATCGCCGGTGCCCTCGGAGCTGGTCCAGGTACCGGAGATCGAAGACAGGGCGAAGGTGTAACCGCCGTTGGCGATCACGCTGCCCTGGGCGTTGGCGTTGTCAATGATGACCTCGTTGGAAGAGCCGTCAACAACACTGACCTTGAAGTTGGTGATGTTGAGGTTGCCGGCTCCTCCGCCGCCGCCGCCGGGGATCTCGACCTCAATCGAGGCCGGAGCGCCGTCCAGCACCGCGGTGCCGCTGCCGACCGCACGCTTGGGGGTCACGAAGATGAAGACACTGCCGTCCGTATTGGTATCAGCAGCGTTCATCTCCGCCACGGTCAGCTCAGCGCCGTTGCCGTCGCCCATGGCGTAGGTCCAGAAGTCCACAGCCTGCTTCAGCGGGCCGGGGGTGGCATTGTTCTTGTCCGTGGCAGCCTGCTTGGTCGTCGCGAAATCGATGCTCTCGATCTCGGTGGGCGTGCCGCTGCCGGAGTCGGCGATGCCGATGGAGTAGCTGTCCGTCTGCTCCAGGTAGTGGAAGCCGATGGTGGACAGGTCGGAGGCCTTGACGAAGTCGTCATCGTTGAAATCAGCAGGCAGGCCGGACCAGTTGGTCGAAACCTGCTTGTTGAAGTGGATACCGATGGTCGACAGGTCGTTGACGTTCACACGGCCGTTCATGTCACCGTCGCCGCGAGCCCAGCAGTTGGTGAACTCGATGCTGGCAGTGGTGCCTTCGGTAACCGTGCTGAGGTTCGCCAGGCTCTGATGCGTCGTGCCAACACCCAGGGTGTTGCGGTAGACGTCGCCGCTGGCGGACACGCTGCGCATGGCGCCGCGCTCAAAATAGACAGTCGCGAAGCGGCCCTCCAGGTTGGCCGGACCGTTGCCGGTGGCCGCCTGGCCGATGCCGGCCACGCCGGGATAGCTCAGGTAGGATGCCTCGATCGCGCCAGCTTCGCCGCCAATAAGGTCGTCGATCTGGGCGCGGACCGGGTGAACCTGGGCGGCGTCGTAACGCACATCCAGGCAGACGCTGCTGGTGTTCACGTCATCCTTGACCGAAATCACCAGTGCCTGCTGGCCGTTGGCCTCTTCCAGCTTCAGCGAAATGGTGTCATTCAGGCTGGAATCGTAGGTCCCGGTATCCGCTGCATAGCGGAAGACCTCGAAGCCGCCTATCCTGACGCCCGAGCTGTTGTGCTGGATGTCCTGTGCGTTGATGTTGCCGACGTTGCTGGTTCCGCAACTCGCCAACACAAGCAGCAGGATGAGACCGAGCCAGCCCGTTGAACGAAGGCTGATCTTCATCGCCTCTCCTCTCCTCGCGTTGAGATTACTGGTATTCATCGTCACTTGCAGCAATTCCTGCTGCCTGTTTGCTGAGAGATTGGGCCTGATATGACCAAGCCCGGCCCGGAAGAGACGCTTCCGGACCGGGCCTGGTTCCGTTACCTGTTAGCTCTTGTCAAGCCAGTACTCCGGCTGCCAGCTTAGCTGACAGTGACGGTGTTCTGGGTGACGGCGTTGTTGCTGATGTCGCCCCACTGGAAGACGGCCTGGCTGCCATCCTGGTAGTAGGTGCGGTTGACCTCGTCGAAGAGCAGGAAGTCGAGCTTGTAGCTACCGGCAGCGCTGAACTCCAGGTTGAAGTTAAACAGGATGCCAGCAGTACCAGCCGGGGCGTCGCTGCCGCCGAGCGGGGTGATGTTGAAGTCGATCGCGCTGCTGCCCGTGAACGGAGCCGGCAGAGCGGTGTCAGGAACCAGCAGGTTGTCGCCGACGCCGAGGAAGCCCGCGGCCGGGTTAACCGTGCTCCAGATACCGTCAACAGTCTCCTGGTCCTTGTCCTCGACCGGGTTGAGGCCCGGATCGCCGGCGACCGGAGCACCGTAGTCATAGCTGTTGCCAGCGTAGTCGCAGCCCGTCGGGAACACAACCGAAACGCCGGTCATGAACTGGAAGGGGTTGGCGACGGGGCCGGTGGCCACGACGATCTTGACGGTGTCAGAGGTGGTCGCGCTGGTGGCCAGCGGAATGGCGCCCAGGGCGTCGTTCGGCAGGACCAGCGGAGCGATGGTGATGGTGCCGGAGGTATCGGTATCGGTACCGCCGTTGCCGTCATCAGCAGTGAAGGTGGCAGTACCAGTCGCGCCGGCGAAGACATCGCTGGCGGAGAAGGTAAAGTCACCGCTGCCGCTACGGTTGGCCGGAGTACCCTGCAGGCCGCCAGTGGCGCTGTCCAGGGTCACGGTCACGGTATCGCCATCCGGATCGCTCACGGTGACCGTCACAACATTGGCGGCAACCGTGATGCTATCGATGCTCGGGGCAGCATTGCGGGTCGCGCCGACGTTGAAGGTCAGCGTGGAAGCGCGGCCAGCGATGCCGGTGCTGTCAGTCACCACCGCGGTAGCGGTGAAGGACTGGGCAGCAGCCAGGTCAACAAGGGTAACCGTCGTGCTGAAGGGGCTGGTAGCCGGGGCATCAGAAACGTTCGGAACCGCAGCACCACCGAAGTCGATGTCGATGGTGTAGGGACCCGTACCATTCTGGAACGCAACCGTGAAGGTGGCGTTCTCATTGCCGAAGAGACCAGCCGGATCCGCCGGGGTCACCGTGAACGAAGTGATCTGCGGCCCAAAGGTCGGCAGGTCGCCACCAACGTTCAGTGTGTCGCAGCCCGTGAACAGGATTCCCAGTCCGAGAGCCGCCAGTGCAACGAGTTTCCTCACAACTTTCCTCCTTACCTAACCAGGTATTGGAACAAGGGTTCGAGTCGAGCAAGTATATACCATACATAATGGAAACGCAACAACCCCCATTGGCGTGGAAACCAGTCCCAGCGCCACCTGACACCTCCTAACACCCGCCGGATTACAGCCTCAATTGCATTATAACCGCGCAGTCAGGAATTATCAGCTTGCGGGACAATTCGCGCCGGGGAGTGGCCGCATTTGCCGTGAAAAGCACGCAAGTGTTGAATCGGCAGCCCAGGGAATTGCTTCAGCACTTATTGGCTGTCAAGATAAAGCAGGGCCGCACGCCTGAAATAGTGCAGGTTGGCCGCGATGTACTCCGGGCGCAGGCGCTTGCGGGCCGCGGCAAGGTCGATACCGGCCAGGGGGATATCGCCATTCGGGTCGGCATCCGTGCGGTACTGATAGCCGAAGTAGGGTGCGAAATCAGCCCGCCATTTGTTATGGCGTTTTTCGCTGAACCAGGGCAGGGGGACAAAGGCCCGGAAGCCGCCGTGCGGCTCTGAGGCGTCGGTGTCATACGCGAAGAAAGTCAGCTCCGTGGGACCGAAAAAGCGGCGGCTTTCCACTCGAATACCCTGATCGCCCTCGTTGAACTGCCCGCCCAGCAGGCTGAGCTCCCAGTCCAGGCAGGGCTCGAAGTAGCTGATGTCCGCCAGCGCCAGGCCGTCGGAGCCGTCGGTCTCGCCCGCGCTCTCGTCCTGGAAGTAGTAGTAGCGGCCGCCGAGCTTCCAGCGCCCGGGCTCCAGGTAGTATCCCGCCTCGGCCGTGGCGCCGAAGACCTCGCCGCCGTAGTAGCCGGTGGTGGCGAAGGTATAGAGGTCGGGGGCCCAGGAATCCAGCCAGGTGAGCATCGCGTCGCGGTTCACCGGGTCGGTCTTGTCGGTGATGTCGTTGAAGAGCGGCCAGTCCTGGCGCAGCTGGGCACGCAGGCCGCGGGCGAGGTAGAACTCTTCGGTCAGGCCCAGGCCGGCGGTGGTGCGCCAGGTGGGCTGGCCGTTGCGGGCCACGTCAACATTGCTGGTGGCGCGCAGCATGATCTGGCCGCCGCCGTTCTTCTTGCCGGCTTCCGGCGCGAAAAGCGCGTCCGCCGGGTAGCCGCCGGGGTGGTAGCTGGAAACACAGAAGACGCCGGGGTCGGTCGCCGGGTCCTGCAGATAGGCCAGCAGGTCCTCCACCGCCACGCTGAGGGTGGCCTGGGGCACGTCCTCCACCTTGGGGGTGACGACGATTTCGGCGATGCCCTTGCCGGCCATGCGCGCCGCGACCAGGGTGGCCACGGCAACGGCGTCCAGCTCCTCGCGGAAGCGGCGGTTCTCGAACTCCACAAAGAGGGTCTCGCCGTCCGAGCCCACCAGCACATTCTCGAAGCTCTCCTCGCGCAGGGCGTCGCGGACCGCGGCGTTCATGTCGCAAGGCTCGGCGTATTCGTTGTCGCAGAGCTTCAGGTCCACGGGGCAGCAGGGGGTGTCCTTGCCGCGCGGGTCGAGGGGGAAGCGGTAGCTGGCGGTGAAGATGCCGTGGTCGTTGGCCTTGCCGGCCTTAAGGGTCAGGCCGTGGTAGGGCTCGACTTCCAGGCCGTAGTTGAAGTCCTGGCTGTCGTATTCGGCCAGCAGCGCGGCCTGTTCAATGGGCTGCCAGCGCGCGGAGGCAAAGGCGCCGTTGAACTTCTCGGTGCCGACGCCGGCGCTGAGCTGGACATCTTCCCAGCCGCTGTAGGTGGCCACGCCGTAGTAGCTGGTCTCAAGCTGGCTCTCGCCGCCGAAGTCCACCACACCGGCAGCCAGGGACCAGTCCTCGTCCTTATAGAACTGGTACTTGGCGCTGGCCGAGCGGTCCTGGAAGTTGGCCAGATCCGCGCCCTCGTCCGGCACCTCGGGATAGTCGTTCAGGCGGGCGGTGATTTCCAGGTTCGGCAGATAGCCCAGGGTAACGCTGTAGCTGCGGGCCACAACATTGCTGCGGCCCAGCACGGAGCGCACCAGGCTGCGGCCGAGGGTGAAGACCGCGTCGCCGTCCCTGGCCACCTCCGCCGTCGGCGTGTTCAGGATGCCGCTGACGCCGTCGACATTGGGGCTTGGCGCATCCTCGGCTGCCCGGGCCAGGGCCAGCGCTGACAGCGCGGCCGTAAGGCCCAGTGCTGCACTGGCAAAAAGGCGGCTGATACTGCGCAGGTACATATCTTTCATAGCTCTGCCGGCTAGCTGGCGCCGCCGGTGGGGATGACGTCTGAGACTACGCAGAACTGGCCGAAGTCGGGCTCGAGGTTGCCATCGCCGCCGACTTCAAAAGTAACTGAACCGTCGGTGTTGGGGGTGAGGGTCTGCACAAAGACCCAGCGGCCGACCACACTGGGCACGCCGGAGGTCTGGCGGCCGCCGGAGAGCGCGCCATCCAGGTCGTCGCGGCTGACCTCGGTCAGCTTGTAGAGCTCCAGGGTGTTGTCGGTGTTCAGCGCGTGGACCGGCAGGGTGATCTCGCAGGCCTCGCTGGTCCGCAGGTCGTGGGGCTGGATCGAGGCGCCGCCCACCTTGATGAAGTCCTCGACAAAGACAGCCTCGCTGCCCTTGAAAGCAGTGTTGCTCAGGGCCGCCTGGGCCGAGAGGGCCCGCAGGGTGATGACCATATAGTCAAGGTCGCGGTCGCCGTCCAGGTCGTAAACCTGCTCAGCGCTGCGCAGAATGGTGTCGTTGGGGATGAAGACGCGCGGCAGCGCCGCGTCGCCGGGGATCACGCCGCCGCTGCCGGGGTCGCCGCCGATGTCAAAGTTGCCGTCGACCAGATTGATCACGCCGCTGTCAACGGTGAGCACCGGGACAAGGAAGGCTGACTTGGGCGATTCGTAGGGGCTGGAGGCTGAGCAGCCGGCCAGGGCCGCCAGGGCGGCGATGATCAGGAGTAAACGCATAGCGCTCAGGACGCGCGCCCGGGGACGGGCATTCACCGCCCCAGCAATAAGCTCAGTTGTCGGCCCATCCGGGCACAGCTTGCGCATCGCGCCTTCCTCCACTGGCCCGCACCGGGCCGTGGCGATTGTAGGCGGGGCGGCGGGGGGAGTCAAGGAGAGGTGCTGACAGCCGTCCTGAGTCCTGAGTCCTGAGTCCCCTAAGCCCAGGTCCGACGTCCTGCCTGCACGCGACCTTAGTTGATACCTGGCCCTGAACTGCGCAGTAAACCCATGCACGTCAGGACTCAGGACTCAGGACTCAGGACCGCTGCCTCGTGAACAGAACGCTCACTTCACAAAAGACGGGCCAGCGCGAGCTCTTCTCTAACCCAGCAGCAGTCCATAGCGCAGGCCGCGGTCGATCACGATGAACTCCTCGGCCTTGTAGAACTCGCACAGGGCGGTGAGGATGCTGATTCCGGCGTAGATGATGTCCGCGCGGCCGGGGTCGAGGTTTGGCACTTCAAGCACCTGCTCGGGGCTCAGGGGCGCCAGGAAGTGCAGAAGCTCATCCATCTGGCTCAGGCGTACGCGCTGGCCGTGGGGGTCGCCCGCATCCTGCCCCGCCCTGCCCTGCAGCAGCCAGACCACATTGCTGGCGGTGCCGCCAAGGCCGGCCAGGCAGACACCCTGCTCCGGATAGTTGAAGTCGTCGTCGGGCGGCGGCGCCAGGCGGTCGTCCTCCGGCGAGTCGTTGCCGCTGACCACCGGGGCCTCTTCAGCCAGCACCCGCTCCAGCAGCTCATGCAGGCGGCCGAGCATCTCCAGGCTGACCGGGTGCTTCACGCCGGCCAGCTCAGTGCAGCGCCGGGCGCCCAGGGCCAGGCTGGCGGAGTCCGCCACAACGCCCTTGCGGCACCAGGTCAGCTCAGTGCTGCCTCCGCCGACATCAAAGAAGATCACATCACGCGGGGCCGCCCCGCCAAAGGCCTGGGCCAGCTCGCGCAGCGCGACGGCGCGGGAGAGGCGTGCTTCCTCGTCGCCGCTGATGATGCGTATGTCCAGTCCCAGCTCGTCCTTCGCCGGGCCGGTGAGGCGCTGGCTGTCGCTGGCGCTGCGCAGGGCCGCAGTGCCGGCGGCGACGATCTCCTGCGCGCCCAGCTCGCGGGCCTTGGCCACCATGCTGCGCAGACATTCCAGCGTGTCGTCAATGGCGTTCTGGCTCAGACTGCCGTGCTCGGTGAGGCCGCGCGAAAGGCCGGTGACCGTGGAACGGTCCAGCAGGACGCGATAGCCGCCGTCCTCCTTCAGCTCCGCCGCCAGCAGCTTCACCGAGTTGCTGCCCACGTCAATTGCTGCTTTGATGCTCATTGCTTCTGGCCCTCGCCCGGACCGCTGTCAGGCTGCGCGGCAGGATCGGCCTGAGCGGTCCCGCCATTATTCCCGCTTTCCTGATTCTCAAGCACTGCGGCAGGCCCATTTTCCGGCCCGGCGGCGGGGGCCTTATCGGCCTCCGGGGCGCGGGCGATTGTGGCCCGGGAGACCGCCTGCAGCAGCTCGGCCCGGAAATCGCGGGCTTCCAGCTCGCGCCAGAAGACCTGCAGATCGTCAAAGAGCCGGGCGCGGCGCTGGGTGACCTCGATGGTCATGGCCAGCAGGCCGGCTACCGGGCCGCCGTCCACCAACTCCAGCATCTTCGCCGCATCGCGGCCCAGCCCGCTGCTGGCGCCGACATGGCTGCCCAGCCTGCCCGCCGCGCGGTTCATGCGCTTTAGCGCATCTTCCAGCTCGGAGCGCAGGTAATCCACCCAGACATCGCAGTCATGGATCTCGCCCAGGTAGTCCTGCAGCTTCTTGAAGGTGTCCAGGGTTGGCTTGAAGCCCTTACCGAAGAATGGCGCGAAGAACTCGAAGCAATAGCGCAAGCGCTTGGCCGCGATACGCATGTCATGCAGCTCGGTCACGTTGGCCGGGTCATGGATATGCGGGGCCCAGGACCACAGCTCGGCGATGCGCGCGCTGAAAATGGCCGGCAGGCTGTAGCGCGTTTCGGCATGGGCGTCCAGACCATAGACGGGTTTAGCCCTGGCCATCATGCACCTCCGGTCCGCTCTGCCCGGCATTGTCATCCGGCGCGGCTGGGTCCAGCCAGGGGTTGCGGCCAAGGCTGATAACCAGGCCTGCGTCGCGCTCGCGCTGCTGACGCTCTTCGACGGACTCGGCTTTGTCTGCTTCTGACTCCGCCTCTAGCTCCGGCTCGCTGTGCTGCTCCTCTGCCGGGGCAGCGGCAGCCTGAGGCTCCGCTATCTGCGTATCAGCTTCCTGTGGCTCGGCATACCGGGGCTCGACCGCCTGCGGCGCGGCGCTTTCCGGCGCGGGCGAGGCGGCCTCGGGAACCGCGGCCACATCTGTGCCGCTCTCCTCAGGCTCGGGCAGGATGCTGAGGTGCTCATCCCACTGCCCGGCATCCGGCTCCGCGAGGGCTTGCTCCTCAGTTGTGACTGGCGCTTCGCCCGGCCCAGGCTGGTCAAACTGCCACAGGTCCACCGGCTTGAGCGAAAAGAAGCTGACAAAGGCGGCAGCGCTGTGGTCGCGCTCGCCGCGGCGCAGCAGCTTCTCCAGCCTGGGCTGCTCTTCATCGCGGCGCTGGCGGGCCCGCTGCAACAGCCAGCCCAGGGCGGCCGCGCGCTGCTTCTGCTCCTCGGCGCCAAGGCCCTTGAGCTGCTTGTCAAGGTACTCGATCAGCACGTCCGTGTCGCGCGCCACGGTGAAGGCGTCGGCAACGCGGGCCAGGTAGTCCAGCCAGTGGCGGACATCCTTGTCGCCCCAGAGGGTGCTGAAGGTTTGCAGCGCCGTGCGGGTGCGCCGGGCGGCGACGCGGATCTCGTGCACTGCCTCGATGTCGTCATTGGCCAGCACCCGCGGCCGGGCGTCCAGCACTTCCTTGAAGAAGCGCAGGATGATCGCCTGGGCGCTCAGCGCGAAAGGCCGGGACGGGTCCAGCGGCTCGTGCACGATCTGCGGAAACGCGATCTCGGTGAAGAATTGCCCCTCGTGTTGCCCCACAACGTCATTGTAGCCGCACACGCGAAGGCGAAGATAAAGAAAACCACCAAGGCACCAAGACACCAAGTTCAAAGCCGAATTCGCTTAATGCCTTCCTTGATCAGGGGCACATTGAAATTGATCAACAAGCCAAGATGGAGCCCGGTTATTTTTAGGTAGCTGAGAACCTGTGCGTCATACACTGGATGCATTTGCAGCACTGACTTAACTTCGACGATGACGATGTCATCCACCAACAGGTCCAGGCGGAGCCCTGAGTCAAACTTCAAGCCATCGTAAACAAGCGGTCTAGCTGTAGTTGCTAAATAGGTTGTTCACTCGGGTGACGGCTGAGAGACTGTTGGTTGCGAAGACACCAGTCAAGCCGGAGCACCCGAATGAACATACACAGTTTAGCGAAAACCACGCCTGCGCA